>JAIXQH010000019.1 GCA_027484055.1 Verrucomicrobiaceae bacterium
ACGAGATCGTTCGCGACGTGCCTCGCGTTCATGTAAGACGCGCCGAGAAGAATCACAAGGACTCCACAGGCGGCCAATACATTTCGCTTACTGAGGAGCTTCTTCATTTTGTGGCGAACGTTTGAAGTGTGGCACGGCGGGGTTCAGGCGTCTAGAGCGAAGCGAACTAGCGGCGTTGTCCGCCGTTGCCACCACTGACTTGTTCGTCTTTTTCGGTTTTTCATGGTTGTTTCCAAACGGTGATCTTCTGAGGGCTTTGGTCTTGCAGCAAGTTCCCGCCAACAATGACTGACCCAGCCTTGGAGATTCGCACGGGGCCACTATAATTGTGGGATATTCCAACTCCTTGAGCTAACGTGCGCCCAAGCTTGTGATCGTCCTCTAAGCTGACAACTCTCCAACTCCGAGACTTGGCCTCTTCGCTCATATCGACCAAGAGCGCCGCAGAAGGGGTTAGTGCGCCGTCTCTGTAAAGCAATAACAGAACTCGTTCCTGCTCGGCACCTACAAAAAATTGCTCCGCGGAACCAGACTTGTGGCGAGGGGTTCGCGTCACCTGAACCCTTTCGCGTCTCTCCGAATGAGATTCGGGCATCCAAATCCCATCTTCCTTACGCCACTTGAACCAATTCGTCTCCGTATGCTCGTATACATGTCGGCTCCAAGTGACCTCGCTGCCGTCAGCCGCAACAAAAACAAGAGAGGTCGCTCTAGAACGCGATTCCATCTCCGTCACCGAAGCCGATGCCACAGAGGCAGAACCAAGCTTACCCGTACCCAAATCAATTACGGAATAGAATTCATCCTCTTTGGCCCCAATGTAGTCCCATCCTACGATCAGGTTCCCGGAGGGATCAAATTCGATCGAGGTAGGGCGCTTCCCACCTCGGAGTTTCCCTGCCTCCGATTCGTGGCGTCTCCAAAGCTCATCTCCGGTTTCGAGATCGTAGCAAACGAGGCAACTGTCGAAGTCGCGACTCCCGTAATTGTTCTGCTGAATACCAGCTACCAAGATTGGGCGCTTGCCGTCTTCACGGATGGCGAGACAATGGACGTATTCCCTCTCCGGCAGCAGATGCTCCCATGCAATTCGTGGTGCGGGACCACCGCGAAGAATAAGAAGAAGCGTAACGCCTGCCGCAAGAAGAAGAGACACAATGAGGACGGCACGACGATTCATGGGGCATTTCTGAGACGAACGAATAGGCCATCCACGGCGGAGAGGGAAGCCCGAATTCAAAGAAGGACGTTGCCCGCCGTTGGATGAGCCGCCTTGTTCTCCTAATATTTTGCGGATCTGGCCACCACCTGAAACTCATCTTCGTAGACGATCCTCCCAGGTCGATCCGTGGTCAACATCCCGACATCAACGTCAGAGTCTTCCAGTATCGCTACGATATCGCGGAAGCACGAAATCCACTTCTGCGCAGCAGGCGTATCCTTGAACCACGAAACACATTCGGCATGAAACTTACTTTTTATAAATGGTGGGCACGGGAGCCCTTCATTGAGCAGCTCAAATATATGCTTTGAGTATTCTCGGTGGTAGTCGGGCAAACGACCTTCCTCGCCAAGAATCCTCAGGCTCGCAACTACGCCGGTGCATCTGGTTCTGCTTGGATGATCCGAGCGCACAATGAATCGGATGAAGCGGGCCATTTTTCTGGAGAACGTCAAAGTGATGGCGCACCCACTAGTGGGGGCCAACGTTGATCGCGGGGTTGAGGTTGAAATCAGGTGTGGGCATCGATCATAGAGGAGCTAGTGGGTGTTGCCATGCACGTCTTGTTCGCCTTCTTCGTTTCTTCAGATTCCGGATGCCGAATCGACGAATTTGAAACTGAACACGAATGATGGTATGCTGGTAAGAAACAATACTCCAAAGATCTGCATCTCCGTCCGTCGCCAATATACAGCAAGCGAAACTACAACGAGGTTAATGACCGCGAAGAACATCATGGGGATCGAACTGCAAATAAGAATCCAACTAATGTTATCGGTCGATAGGTCTCCAACCCGGTTCGCACATCCAAGAGTTCCGGCAACAAGCGGAACTAGCACTGTCGCGGCAAGAGCAACAAGCCAGATTCGTATGCGGTTTTGAGATTTTTCCATTCTTGGCGAACGATGAGCGCATGCACCACTACCAGCGGCGGCGCACGTCGATCACGGGGATAGTGTTGTAATTACGGAAAATCATCGAAACTGGGCGGCTGGTAGTGGTTGCATGACGCGGCTTGTTAGCCTTTATTTTTTCTCTGATCGCTTCATGAGTTCGATCATCAAAGCCGCGCCAGATGCCTCGACTGATTCAGGGGGATTGGGGATTGCGTAAATACCGGATCGAGTCAACAGAGTCACTTGGGAACCACGCTTGGGAAGTGAGAGACTCTTCCGGGGCTTGGCCTTGGCACTCGCCAGAACACTGGAATCTACGAAAGCCTGACACAAGGCTTTGATCTTAGCGTCCTTCTGGTCCCAGAAAATGGCTGCTCCTGAGTAATTCAGGTAACGCGCAGTGCCATCGATATAACCGGCCAAGGTATCGTAGCTTCCACCTGATGGGACCTCGATCACTACACCGAGGACCTCACCACCCGCCCTCTCGTCTGGCTTCTCTCCAAGTTCGCGCAGGCATGACCAAGTCCAAAGCTGCGTCCTAGTCTCGATATCCTTGTCGTTAAGAATTCCGCGAAGGGTTGCGACGGCCTCACGCTTCTTGTCTTGCTCAAGGAGTTTGGAGGCATTAGCGATGCTCTGAAATGGGCCAGGCGTGCCGTCCAACTTCACATTCGCGAGCAAATCCTTCATCGACTGACTGGCAAATAGCATCTGACGAATCGGGTCAGCGTCGGAACCAAGCTTGGGATCTTCGGCTTGTGTGGCGCTAGGCAAAAGCCCAAACAGCAATGCGAGTAGTCTCTTCATATTATGGCTAACGTCTAGCTCATCCTCGGCGGGGAGGAAAGCCCGAATTCAAACTGAAGCGTTACCCGCCGTTGGATGGAGCGTCTTGTTGGGTATCTCTTTTGAGGGCCGCAAGCTGTTCCCGCTCATCCATACGAATAAGTGCCTTTCGCTTCAGTTCGGCAAACCACGATGGGAGTTCATCACAGGGAATTGAAATCCATGGCCAGTCCGCGCCACCTGCATGGTTCCAGATCATCACGTCATCCTCAAATCTGTATTTGTGGTCTACCCAATCGTCTCCAGGTTTCAGCTGGGTCTTGATATGTCCGGGTCCACATTCAAGGTAGGCCATCGCCATGGGCCAATTCTTAATCGTATCAAAGCAAATTACTGTAGAACAAATGATTCTGCCAACATCTGGGAGTATTTCCATAAACTCCGAATGATCCGGATAAGTCGGAGATGTGCGTGTCCAACTTGTGTGCCCGAGTTTCATCTTTGTTTCTTACCCAACGTCAAAGTGATGGCGCACCCACTAGCGGGAGCCAACGTTGAACGCGGGGTTAGGGTTGAAATCAGGTGGAAACATCGAAAACAGAGGGGCTAGTGGGTGTTGCCATGCACGTCTTGTTCGCCTTCTTGTTAGTTGTTCGGGTTGGATTTGAATATGCTGTAGGCAAAAACCGCAATGAACACGACATGCCACCAAAAAACAATGCGACAAATCAGGATCATTCCCTTGTCGCCTTTCGCTTTCGCGATTTCTTGTGCTTGCTGCCAGTCGACCCAAAAAGTCACACCTACGTTACCGCCCGGAGTGTATCCCTGTCCATTGCGCAGTGCGTAAGGCCTTATGCACAGTAGCCAAAGCAGTGTGGCTGCGATTGGAGCAATGAGGATGGCGATAATCATTGGTCTTCTTTATTTCTGGCGAACGTTCAAGCGCTGGCAACCCTACAAGCGGGGGCGAGCGTCGAGACGGGAGTTGAGGTTGAAGCTACGGGAAACTTCCGACGAAACAGCGGGCTGGTTGGGGTTGCCCAGCCGTGCCTTGTTCGCCTTGGTTTGGTCATCTGTCATTATCAGTCTGGAATCCATGTCAATATATTGGGTCGCTCGGGTGATGAATAAAACTGCGAAATCGCCACTCTGGCGGAATGCGAGTCAACGGCATCGCGCAAGTCAAGCTCGCCATGATGTCCAAACAAGTAGCAATCAATCAGGCTCTCCGGCATAAGCTGTCCGCTCTCTACGCAATGTATGAGGGATGCGGTGGAGTGGAAACTCCCCAAGGCCTTCTCCGGATAGTCGTCCGGTGTCCACATAAACCACCAGTGATGCGTAGCAACATAAGCAACGACCTCGGCACCGCTGTGATGGTGAAGGATCAAGCCCATCGCAGCATCCTCGGTGGCCGCGGCTTCAATCTCGGCAATGCGAACCAATAAATGGTCGAGGCTCACAAGCTGCTCCGCTGGGCAATCCGGCTTCCACTCGATAGTCATCATGCGGTTGAATTGGGGCGAACGATGAGCACATCCACCACTAGAAGCGGGGGCGGAGGTGGATCGCGGGGTTAGGGTTGGAGTTACGGAAAGTCATGGAAACAGGTCGGCTTCTAGTGGTTGGATGATGCGGCTTGTTCTCCTGTCTTTTTTGATGTCGCGCGAAGGATTAGAGCCCCAATCAATCCGATGATCATCGCTGGAATGAATCCATAAATACCCATCCAGAACAGTGGCTTCACAATATAGGAACTCGGGTCATAGTCCTGATAGACGACCATGGAAGTAGTCGAGCCGCCGAGCACTCCAGCGATAAACAAACAAAAGGCGAATAATGCACCGGCACCAAATCGTGTGAGCTGACTTCGCACGCGGATACCAACGACTTCGATGATCAGTATCATCGCCGCATAACCTGCAGCAATCTGTGGGAGCCAAGAGATCGCTGACTTGACGGTATTCTGCGTTCCGATAATGGGCAAGCAGACCAGAGCAAGGCCCGCCAATGATAAAATTAGCGCTGGATAAACAGCGAGGCGAAATGCTCTTGGGGTCACATTCATTTCTTGGAGAACGCAGAGCGATGGCACCACCACTAGCGGGGGGCGACGCTGAATGCGGGGTTGAGGTTGTAGTTACCGGAAAACATGGAAAACAGAGGGGCTAGTGGTGGTTGCCATACGCGTCTTGTTAGCCATTCTTATTAATGACTTTAAACTCGAACCCGAGCACACGACTCTTCGTTCTGAGATTGTAAGACTGCATCAAAACCGCATGAAGCCTTTGAATCTCAGACTTATCAATCTTGCCAGATGTCCCAATATTGAAAGTTGGATTCTTATTCGGGTAAATTCGAACATTAATGTCCATTACTGACGGACGTGAATTCGAAATGGACTTGGAAATCTTTGATTGGACGTCTTTTGTGAGGCTGGCAAGTTGTTTAGGTGTGACCTCTCCTTCATATTCAGATTGGACATTGAGAAGCACGAGTCGCCCAAGCGTAGTCTTTCCTTGCTCTTGTCTTCCGCCACCTTCGGGACTGTAAATCTTGAAGTCACCTGCGGCGGAGCTTCGCCCTTGTGAACTGGATGGGGCCGTGCAGGAGCAAGCAAGGACACAAATTGAGAGACAGCAGAGTAGTGATTGATTTCTAGGCATGATGAAGATGGATAATGGAGCAGAACTTACGTGGCTAACGATGAGCAAATCCACCACTAGAAGCGGGGGCGGACGTGGATCACGGGGTTTGAGTTGTAGTTACGGAAAATCATGGAAACAGGGCGGCTTCTAGTGGTTGGATGATGCGTCTTGTTCTGCTTGGATGTTTGATCGCATCCGATTGCCAATAATGATGAGGACGAGCCCCCCAAAAGCTTGAGCAAAATTCCCGAGGGCAATCCAGAAGGCTGAGTCCGAGAATAGATCATACCGGCTGGAATCAAAAATCTGTCTGTAAAAATTCATGTTCCCCACTCCCTGAAAGAACCCACTGCCTAACCAATATACACCTAGCAGCATGAAACCGGCTGGAAGTATGTCTGGCACCCCCTTCAAATCGCCTTCCCTTTCGCCCGCTATCTTCGGTGCCCAGATGATGTATGCAGCCCCGATAGCCAACGAAACCAGTGAGGGAAGGAATGCTAGGAAAATATGCATACCCGATGCTTCATGCTTCAGCATATACAGGAAATGAGAGCCGAAAAGGAGGCCGTAGACGGCAAGCCAAGCTCCCATAAGCCGTATTAGAGTAGTCAGCATAGTTTTTTTGCAGAACAGTACTATTCGTAGCCTCTCGGGACGTGATATCCAGCACGGGCTTACGGTGTGGAGAATGGTGGGATTCGTTGATTTGACAAGGATTTACTGAGGGGCACGTCCGTATATCAGGCCGATCCCACTTGCGGGCCGGAGGCTGACATGCTCTAGCGGATATCAAGGAGCGGGGAGGCCAGGCGGAAGGAATCTTTGGGCGGAATTGAACAAAAATTGGCCAGGAGGATGCTTTGGGGGCTGACTTTTCCTTTTTTAGCGCAGTCGTCCGGGCTGCGAATGGAGGGCGATCCCAGTTCCACCGGCCCGGCCTGAGGGGGTCACCGTGGCGGAGGTTTCCAACTGCCATGCCCAAGCAAATGGGGAGGCTGTGCGCTTGGAAAGCGCCGCCACGGGGGGGAAAACCTGCTCTAGCTCAGGGTGATGCGGCTGATGGCGCTGGGGACGGATTCTCCGGCGGCGTTGACGGCGGTGATTTGGAATTCCAAGAGGACGCCTAGCGGCTGAGAGCTGAGGGTG
>JAIXQH010000067.1 GCA_027484055.1 Verrucomicrobiaceae bacterium
GAGGTGGCTGGCAACTGCACACCGAAATCAAGTTCCTCCACGAACTCGGCGGCTGGAACGTGCAAGCGGAGACCAACAGCGCGGGTGAAATCCTGCAAAGCTACGTCTGGGGTAGCGACTTAAGCGGCTCACTAGGTGGAGCAGGGGGCGTAGGCGGGCTACTTTTTACCACAAGCAATCCCGACAACAGCACCCACGCTTACGCCAGTGATTTGAATGGAAATGTCAGCCTGCTCGTGAACACCAATACTGGCCAGTCCTCCGCCAGTTACGAATACGGTCCCTTCGGCGAGCCTCTCCGCGAAAGCGGGTTTTATGCGAAATTGAATCCGTTCCGGTTTTCCAGTAAATACTTTGATGATGAAACGGGACTGGTGGATTATGGGTTAAGATATTACCGGGTGGTGGATGGGCGCTGGATATCGAGGGATCCAATTGAAGAGCGTGGTGGGGTGAACCTGTATGGGTTTTTGAAGAACGATGGGGTGAATCATTGGGATTATCTTGGTTTAATTGATCCTAATACAGACAGTTGGCACCACATATACTCTCAAAGTGTTTTCACGGAAAATTTTATCAAAAAACACTGTTTAGATCTGAAAATAAATTCTCCTGAAAATGGATGGATTATGATCTGGAAGGATCACTCTCATGTTGATCATCGTTTGGGATGGACGAGAGAGTGGAAAGCCTGGGTTACAGAGAATGATAATGGTCCCGGCTCCATTACATTGGAGATGGTAAAAAAACAGAAAGAATCCATGTTTTCAAAATATGAACTTGGGTCTGTCGGTTACCAAGCTAACGTTTCTTACAAAAAGGGCGGTCAATGGAAAGCCTTGCTAAAAGACGGGATTAGTAAAAAGCAATCGGCATCAGTAATTATTGGAATGTTGTATGTTGCCGCTTCTCTCAATGAAGTAGATGCAAATGACATGTCAAAAATTTCAAATTTGGCCGTAGATGTCCGAGGTGCTAGCGACTTCAGTGAAGAATTTTCTGCAAAGCTAGAGCTGATCGAGCTTATTACTATTAATAGTGGAATGCCTGAATCCGCAGTAGCATTGTGGGTAGATAATTATGTGAAAATTAATAATTAAAATAATGATAAACATAGTAGTTCCAAATTCATATTTCCCGCTTTCGGGAAATTGCATTTCTGCAGCTCATGCTGATTTAAATGAGGGGAAGCTTTCGATTAAAAATGGAGAATATTTATTTTCATATAATTCCTTTAATTCCCCACTATTGATTTTCAATAAACTAGGGATAATTGTTCATAGTCTTCTCCGAGACAGGATATCCGATGATTTTCAATTCAGAAAATGTCTGAATGGGAAAACTATGTATTTTCCAGTTTCAAAATTATTGCCAATACCAATCAGCTACGATATGGATGAAGGTATTTCAGAACTTGGTGTTTTCGACTATTTTCTGAAAAAAAAGAAATCAAAGATTATAGCCGATTCTTATCATATTATATTATCCGATTGCAGAAATAACATAGTTAGTCAAAAATTATCTAAACCAATAAATTTTGGAATCAGATCAGGAATTAGTGAGAAATCGCTTGTAATACCTGAGAATTTCAACGAATTAGGATTTTACTCCGAAAAAAGCGTTTGGGTTTTTAATGATGAAAAATTTTCAATTATTAGTAAATATATAGATAGCGACTACTACACTGTTCTAATTCTAGAAGAGAATGATTTCTTTTAATAACAATACAGCTGTAAGACCATCTCGCGCGCGTTTGATGTTTTAGGAAAAGCCAGCCTCAGCGCCACCGTCACCGTGAACAGCCTCCCCGCTACTCGGCTCGACGAGTATTTCTACCGCGAGATTCCTGCACCGATTGTCAGTGATCCTAGGTCGAGCTGGAGGCGGGTCATCTCAGCCATAGCTGGACGTTATCAGGAACCGGGCTGTGGAATCCACTGATTTCTGGTGAGCCAGCGGGTGAGGTTACCGAATGCTTCATTGCGGATGGCGTCGTCGCGAAAGCCGTGGTCGCCCTGCGAAAGGACGTGGAGTTCCACGCTGACCTTGGCCTTGCGGCAGGCTTCGGCGAAGTGGATGGAATTTTCCGGGGGCACGCCCTTGTCGGTGCCGCCGTGGATGAGGAAGGTGGGTGGGGTGTTTGCGGTGACGTGCAGATCGGTGGAGAGTTCTTGCCAAAGTTCTTGGCGAGTGCCGGTGAGGTTGCTGCGTGAGCCTTTGTGGACGAAGGCTTCATCGACAAAGGTGATGACGGGGTAAATGAGGACGGCAAAGTCCGGGCGGGCGGATATTTGATCCATGGGCGCGCTGGCATCGGGTTTGCCGGTGTCGATGCGAGTGATGACCATGGAGGCGAGGTGGCCACCGGCGGAGAAGCCCATGATGCCGATGTGGTCGGGCTTGAGCTTGTATTCTTCGGCGTGGGAGCGCACCCAGCGCACGGCGCGATGAGCATCTTCTAAGGGGATAGGGAATTGAAACCTCGGCGCGTGCCGGTAGCGGATGACGAAAGCGGTTATGCCGTGATCGGTGAGAAGTTTGGAGGCATTTACCCCTTCAAAGTCCATGGAAACACCGCCGTAACCGCCGCCGGGTAGGACGACGACGGCAGTGCCGTTTGCGGTGCCCGGGGCGGGTAGATGCACGTCCACGGTGGGGATGGCGGGGTCGCCTTCGGTTTCTTTTCCCGCTGGGATGGAGTTTTCTGGCCAGAGTGGGAGACGGGTGACGGCTGGGGCAACTTCAGCGGCGTGAAGGGTAAGGGAAGCCAGGCTGCAGAGGCTGAGAAGGTGGCGGAGTTTTTTCATGAGAAATTAGCGGGTGAATTGGGATTCGAGAAAGGCGGTCCATTGTTCGGCGGTGGTGATTTCCCCGTCGGCGGCGTAGGCGAATCCTGAGCGATAGCTGACTTTGCCCGAGGCATCAGGCCGGGTGAAGAGGAGGACTTGTTCGTTTTTCCCGCCCTTGTCGGTGGCGGGAAGCTGGCCGACGCGGAGTATCTTGCTGGGGTCGATGACAACGCCAGTGCCGAGGTTTTTGCCTTCGAGGGGTTCATAAACGGCGAGGTAACCTTTTTCTGGGGCGAGGGTGATTTTGGCACCTTTGTTCTGGGTGTTGAGGCCGACGGCGATGTCGTAGGGGAAATTCTCCATTGGCTTAGGGCCGTTGTCGGGCTCGGTGGGCCGGTGAGAGAAGATGCAGGTGATGTCCGAAAGTCGCTCACCAAGGCGCAGGCGGGTAGTGCGGTGCTCGTAAACCGGTTTCCCGTCGATTTTAATAGGATAGAGGTAAAGGGCGCGGAACTCGGCGACGTCTGGTGCAGTCCAAATGATGTCGGCGGATTGGTAGGTGTCTGCGGTGACGAGTTTGCCATCGATCCAGAGGCCGAGGCCGCCGCAGCCGCGGGTGTCGCCGACGTGATAGCCGTCGAACCCTTCGCCGTGGTCTTTGTGATAACTCAGCTTGGCGAGACGGTCTTGGTCATACCATTTGTCGAGGATGGGGTAGGGGACTTTCTTGCACCAAGCGTCGATGCCGCTGTCTTCGGGGCCGGAGCGCAGGGCGGGGCCGTAGATGCGGAAGGCGACTTTATCATTTTCCCAAGCGAGGTCGTCCATGCGCTCAGGGACAAGGCGGGCGTAAGCGCGGGGTGTCTTGGACTCGGATTTGAGGAGGTCATTCGCCGCGGCGAGGAGGGCGCTGGGAGTGGTCTTGGACTCGGCATGAAGGGTGCGGAGGATCTCGCTACCGGCGAGCAGGAAGGCTCCGGTGCCGTAGTCTTGGAAGGAATCCGGGCCAAGCGGTGCGGGTGCGGAGCCGATGTTCTGGACGTAGCCAACGTAGCCGTCAGGCTTGACGCGGGTGAGTAGGCCGTCCCAAGCGCGTATGACGCGGGGCCAGTAGGTGGCGCGGTCGAGTAGGCCGTGGTTGATGCCCCAGGCGAGGCCGAAGGTGAAGAAGCCACTGCCGCTGGTCTCGCCGAGGGGGATTTGCTCGGGATCGAGCAGGCTTGGGCGCCAGAGGCCATCGGGCTGCTGGGCGGCGAGGATAGCACCGGTCATTTCGACGAAGATTTTTTCGTAAAAGGGCCGGGTGGGGTGGTTCTTGGGTAGGTGCTCAAGCATGAGAGCTAGGCCGCCGTAAACCCAGCCATTTCCCCGGCTCCAGAAGGTCTTTTTGCCAGCGGGGGTCTTCTTGTCGATGAAGGTGGCATCGCGGAAGAAGAGATGCTCGGTGGGATCGTAGAGGTGGTCGTAGGTGTAGCGGAATTCTTGGTCGATGAAGGTGAGGTATTTCGGGTCGCCGGTGGCGGTGAAGAGGCGGGCGAGGGTGGGTGGTGCCATGTAGAGGGCGTCGCACCAGCTCCAGCGGTCGCTAATGGTGACGCCGGGTGTTTTCGGCTTGGTGCCGTGGGCGACTGCTTCGGTGCAAGGATGGGCGATGATGTAGGAAAGTCGCTCGGCCATGGGGCTGAGGCGTTCTTTCTTGGACGGGTCCATGAGGTAAATGTCGAGCCAAGCGTGGCCGACGGCATGGTCGTCTGCGTGGTAGACGCGATCGGCAGGCAGCCAGCCGGACTGGGTGCCAAAGCGCAGGGTGGCGGCGAGGTATTTCGGGTCACCGGTGGTGATGGCGGTGCGGAGGAGTCCATCGTAAAGCGGGGCGATGACCCAGTTCCGCGTGGGGATGCCGCTGGGCTTGGCGAGGTGCCAGTCGGCGGAGCGCTTGAGGGCGGCGGCGACATCTGCGGGAACGGGTTCTGCGGCGTGGCTGGTAAGGGCAGCGAGGCCGGTGAGGATGAGGGTTTTGATTTTCATAGAGGTTTATTTGACTTCGAGAGTTGCGCTGCCGGTGACTTCTTGGGTGACGAGCCAGCGGCTGCCACTGCGGGTGGCAGGTGTGGATTTACCGTCGAGCGTGACGCCCTTGGAGGCCGGGGTGGCGGGGAGCTCTAGCTTGGCGCTGATGCCGGGTGGGAGCTTGACGGAAATTTTAAAGGTGCTGTCGTTTTTCCAAAGAATCTGAATGGGGCCGCGTGGGGTGGGGATTTTTCCTTCGGCGGATTTCAGGGCTCCTGGATGTGGGCGGATGAGAGCGCGATTCCAGCCGGGGCTGAGCGGCGCGGCACCGATGAGGAAACGCGGTAGTAGGTTCGCAGGTGCCGCTCCCCAAGCATGATTCCAGTCTTGGTTGGACTTGTATTTCTGGTCCCAGGCTTCCCAAGTAATGGTGGTGCCGCTTTCAACCATGTGTTTCCAACTGCGGTCGTTCGCGGCGGTGATGAGGGAGATGGCTTCGGTGCTGGCGTCGTTCATGAACAGCCCTTCGAGAAGATACTGGGCAGCGTAAACGGAGCAGGCCATTTTCCGTTTGAGCACGAAGGCGGTGACGGCGGGGCGGTGTTCTTCTGGGACAAGTTGGAAGGCGAGGGGAAATAGATTGGCGTGTTGTGAGCTGTGGTCGGTGCCTTCGCCGTCGCGGTAGGTTTTGGTGGTAGGGTTGAAGAGGATTTTCTGGAATGAGGAGAAAGCTTGTTCTTCAAGGGTGGCGTAGCGGGTGGCGTCTGGTTCATTGCCGAGGGCCTTGGCCATTTCCGTCATGAGGTGGAGGGTGCGAAGGTGGAAGGCGTTCACCACCGTATTAATAGGGGTGAAAACGTAGCCGTCGCGCTCGGCTTGCGGCCAATCGACGATGTCGTCGCGTTTGACTTGTTTGGCGTTGCTGAGAACGAGTCCGTCTGGGCGAGTGCGGGTGAGGAGGAGCTTGGATTTGAGGGATTCGTAACGGGAGGAGAGCCAGACTTTATCCCCGGTGTGCATAAAATCCGCATGGGCCATGAAAATCAGGTGCGAGGCCCACTCGGTCGGCCAAGTGGGGCTTTTCATGAGGTGGTCGAAGGTGTCGCGCGCGATCTGGATGTCTGAGTCCGAGGCGTAGTGGCTGATTTGATTGAGGTAAGCATCGGCCTCGTAGGGGATGCGCTCGCGGTCACCGTCGACGTAAACACCCGCGAAAGTGGTGGCTTTGATGGAGTATTTGCAGAGATCCCAAATCTGGTTGAGGAGTGGGTCTGAGCAGGTGAAGGAAGCGGCTTTGTCGTCCCACGCGGTGAGAAATGCCGAGCGCCGGGTAATTTGTTCGGGGCGTAGTTTGCCTTTCCAGCCTTCGATTTCTACCCAGCGAAAGGGGGCGATGACACCCCAGTCAGCGGGGGTAAGGACGGCGGCGGGTTGTTTGGTGTTGCGGGAATCCGCAGTGGGCGCGGCGATGAGTGGAGTGCTGCCATTCAGGGTGATTTTAACCGTGGAGTAGCGCACGGAGCCGGGTGGTTTGCGATCCACGCGGTTTTTGGCCATGGCCTCGCCGAGATGGAGGGTGATCTCGCCCGCTGCACCGGCTGCAGGCGTGAGGCGGAGATTGCCGAAAGCGACCTTGCCGAAGTCCACGAGCTGCGTGCCGTCGGGGAGTTGGGTGATGGTCACGGGTGCCTCGTCCACTAGGCGGGTAGGGGCGGCTAGTGCGCCGATTGGGATGAAAAGGGTGATGTAAAAGATTGGAGAGAAAAATTTCATAGCAGTCGATACGGCTCTTTTAGGGCGGAGTTTTTCATAAGTCAGCCGTCTAATGGAAGAAGACATGAAATGAATGCGACATTCTTAAAGTATGCTTCACTTCGAACCATGAAAAAAATCCTCAACTCGATGCTCTCGCTTGCTGCGTTCAGCCTTTTTGGCAGCTCGGCTCACGCTCAACCTGGCTTCCCTGATGGGATGAAAGAACTGAATATCGGCGATGCTGCGCCAGATTTCTCCCTGCCAGGCATCGACGGCAAGACGCACCAGCTCGCAGATTACAAGGATGCCAAGCTGCTGATGATTGCTTTTATTTCCAATCATTGCCCGGACTCCCACGCCTCAGAGCCGCGGCTCAAGCAGCTCGTCGCGGACATGAAGGGGAAGGGCCTCAGCGTCGTCGCCATCAATCCAAACAGCCCCGAAGGTCTGCGCGCTGACGAACTCGGCTATTCAGCATACGGCGACTCCTTCGAGGACATGGTGAAATACGCCGCCGAGCAGAAATTCAATTTCCCCTACTTGGACGATGGGAAAACACAAGTCACCGCCAAGGCTTATGGTTGCCTCGCCACCCCGCATGTCTTCATTTTCGATGCCGAGCGGAAACTGCGCTACAAGGGGCAATTCGACGACTCACGGTTCCTCGATCCGGCATCGGTGAAATCGCCAGATGCGCGAAATGCCGTGGAGGCGCTACTCGCCGGTCAAGCCGTCGCGACGCCCGTAACCAAGCCGCACGGCTGCTCGACGAAATGGCTGGAGAAAAAAACAGAAGTCGCCGAGAAAAAAGCCAAAATCGACGCCACTCCGGTGGAAGTCGAGCTGATCGATGCCGCCGCCGTGGCCGCGCTGCGCAAGAATGGATCACCGAACCTCCGTTTATTCAACGTCTGGGCCACCAGCTGCGGGCCTTGTGTGAAGGAATTTCCCGACCTAGTCAGCATCGCACGCAAATTTGGGATGCGGAACTTCGAGCTCATCACCCTCAGCACGGATGATCCGAAAGACAGCGCCAAGGTTAAAGCTTACCTCGAAAAACAAGGTGCCGCGCCTGTCGGCCAGGCCGCTGCGTCACTCGCCAAGCAGGGGCGCAAGAGCAACAGCTTCATTTACTCCGGCGCGGATGTGAATGAACTGATGAAAGCCCTCGATCCTGAGTGGCCAGGGGGCATGCCGCATTCCGTTCTGGTCGCTCAAGATGGCAGCATCCTTTGGCGGCATAACGGCCCCTTCGATGGCGACGAACTCCGCCGTAAAATCCTCGAAGTCCTTGGCACGACGTATTCCCGCTAACGGCGCCGCTCGAGATGCACCGCCACGCACTCCGTGTTGGGCAGAATGTGTTTTTCAATGCTGACGGCGACCTGCGCCACGGCGTGATGGGTCAGTAAGTGATCGGCAATTTCCACGGCGAGTGTCTCGATCAAGCACCGCGGGCGGGCTGCGGCCAGGGCTTCGATTTCTAAACTCACGGCGTAGTAATTGATCGTGCGGGAAATCTCGTCCGCCAAGCCGTCGAACCCTTGCGACGGCGTGATCCGGAGCGTCACCCAGAGCGTTTGTGGCTCTGCGCGTTCCTCGTCAGGCACGCCGATGTGGGTGCTGACGCGGAGGCGGCGGATTTCAATCGTATCAGGCGGGTGCATGAGAAATGAGTCCTCGGAGGTGGGCCTCGGTGAGTAGAAAGCGGGTTGGTTCGTTGAGGTCCAGCTCCAGCGCGGCGGCGTAGGGCAGCCATTGGAAGGCTTCGGCCTCATTGTTCAGCACGACGGCGGTTCCCTTGGCGCGGGCGATGTAGTTGAGAAGGATGAAATGCTCAGGACGGATAAACTCGGGCGAGTCGATGGAGTCTTGGGTGAGCACGAACTCGACATCGGTGATTTCCAAGCCCGTTTCCTCCATGATTTCACGCTGCAGAGCTGCTAGAGAAGATTCGCCCCGTTCGATTTTCCCGCCGGGGATGCCCCAGCGATTTCCCCATTTGCGCGTGCGAACCATCAGTAAATTTCCCGAATCATCCTGGAGCAGGGCCGCCACCGTGGCGATAGGGCGCGTCACGGTGCGGCGGCGGTCGAAGAGGCTGCGAAGCACACCTAGATCCGGCACCGTGATGTCTGGGCGCACCGTGGCCAGAAGCTCTGCGTGGTTGTAGCCGGTGAGCACGGCGATGGATGAGATCCCGCCGTGACGTGCCGTCTCCACGTCATGGGTCATGTCGCCGACGAAGGCCGTTTCTTCCGGGCGAAGGCCGTGGGTGGCGAGGATTTGATGGATGAGATCCCGTTTGTCGATCACGCCTGAATAGGTCGCCTCGAAGAAATCACGGAATCCGAAATCATCCATCTGCCGCTCGAATGCGATGGTATCCATGGAGGTGAGCACAAAAATCCGCAAGCCGAGTGCGCGGCACCATTCGAGTTTTTCACGGGCGTGGGGTAGCACCGTGACCGGAGTCAGCGCCGCGTCAAAGGCCGGGCGAAAATGGCTTTCCAGTTCCACAAGGGGGACGTGCGGTAAAATTTCTGCGTAGAACTCACTGTAGGGCAAGCGGAAGGCGCGGCGGAATCCTTCGCGGTCCAGTTCTGGGATTTGGTAGTTACTTAAAACGACGTTGGTCGCCTCGATGACAGGTCCAAGGTCGTCCACGAGTGTGCCTGACCAGTCAAAAATGAGATTGTGAAACATCGTGGAAAAAAGAATGAGGCCGTTTTAGCCGAGTGAAAATTTGATCGTTTTAATACGTCCGGCCCCGAGCTGGGCGCGGATTCTTGAGAGCAGCATCGGCTTCATTTGCTCCAATTGAAAGCGCAGTGCTGGCTGGGTGACCCGCAGAATCAAGTGGCCACCTTTGACCGAGAGCGGCTCGGTGTGGCGGGCGATGAAGTCGCCGGCGAGTTCTTTCCATGTCGCACGGACCTCGTCCTCGTTCAGGCCGTCCTCCATGCCTGCGCTTTTGAGAATCGCCGCTACGAATTGCTGCGCCCGAAAAATGCCGGCGTTTAGGTCACTCGGCTCTTCACTGCCTCGCCATTCACGTAGGATTTCCTCGCGGATTCTACTAGAATGTGAGGGCTTTTTCATCGCGGGAGTCTTTACTCGCCGCCGTCCTCACCGATGGCTTCAACTGGGCAGCCTTCCATCGCTTCGCGCGACTGGGCAAGCTCCTCATCCGTGGTGGGCTGCTTGAAAACAAAGGAATACCCTTCATCCTCCGCACGGGTGAAATTGTTCGGTGCCGTCTCACGGCAGAGGTCACAGTCGATGCACTGGCTGTCCACGTAGAACTTACCAGGCACATTTTCCACATTCTTGTCTTCGCGATCAGCCATGAAATTTAAAGGATTAACGGCCTTTGGATGCCTTTACGGCGGGCTTGTTGCAATCTGATTTTTCAAAAATGGAAAATCGGCTTTCGCGCTGGCCAAGACGCCGCTGCACAATTACAGGTTCCTCCTATCGTTATGAGTTCTTCGCCCACGCCACCCCCAGAAGGAACTTCTATGCCGCGTCGGCATCGCCCGAATTTGGGGAGTTTGTCTAAGGATCAAACAGAGAAGGACTTATGGTTGTTTGATGAGCTTGACTCGGTGGCTGATACATCAGCAGCAATGGACCCCACACCCCCGCGTGGCTTAAAAAGTAAGCGCCGGAAGCCCGCGGATAGTTCATCTCCCAACCCAAACGACACGCAAGCGGCGCATTCTGACTTGGATCAGGATTTACCGCCTGTTCGCGATGAAGATGAGGGGCGAAACGTGAAGTTTAATGCGGCGGTGAAGCCAATTAAACCGATCCTTCAAGGCTTAAGTCCCCTCAAATCCAAGCCACCCAGTGATTTTGACGATCTCGAGCAATGGGATGAGCCGGACGCCGCGCCGGTCACGCGGATCACGACCGGGAAAATCGTTGCCGAAGTTCCACCTGTGCTGCCTCACATTAGCGCCAAGGATTCGCCACCAGGCGCCGAGCCAGAGTCAAAGGCAGTGGATGGAGAACCAACAGCCCCAGAAGAACTGCCTCCTGCAGCCTCGAAGACTGCGGTTTCGCCAGCGCCTGGGCCATCCAGATTTTTTCTAAAATTATCAAAACTGGAGCGGATCGGCATGGCCACCTTGGCAGCTTTGTTGCTGATATCTGGGACACTGATCTATGCTTTCTCAGTCAATCGCTTGCATGGCTCAGCTGCGGGTGCGGGCCTCAATGATTTACCGATCAAGGGCAGTTACCTTTCAATTACGGATGTTGATAGCTTTTGGCGCGCCCCCATCACCGACGGCCCCAGCAAAGATACGTTCCGTCGTGGAACCCAACTCATTCCCGTGGTGGAAGTCACCCTCAGTGGCGGCCCAGGTGCGCTGCGGGTCTTTTTCCGGGACGGGGACGGAGCTGTCATTGGCGACGTGGTGACGCGACGCGTCGAAGCCGCCCAGAAAATCCATGTCGCGGCCACCGTTGGCTTTGACGACATCGGGATGCATGCGGCCTATCGCACTGGGCAAACTAAACCTTGGACGGTCGACATCTATGAGGCACCGTCCGAGAATTCAGAGGCCTCAGTTTTCAAGAAGCTGCTCCGCCTCGATGTCTCCACCACTCGACGCTAATTCTCTCATGCAACCCTCAGAAGTTACTCCACTAGTGCCCCGTGAAGGTTGGCACGTTATGCATCTTTTCTATCACGTGGACCACGCGCAGTGGGCTCTTTATAGCGACGATGAAAAGCGCCAGGCCAAGACTCATCTCACCGAGTTAGTTCAGGAAATCCGCGCCACGCCAGACACCCACTTGCTCATTTTCTCGATTGCTACGCCCAAGGCGGATTTGGGGTTCATGCTGCTCACGCCGGACTTGCAGGTGGCGAATCTCTATGAGAAGCAGTTGAGCCTCTCACTTGGGCCTGAAATTCTCAGTCCTGCGTATTCCTACCTGTCACAAACAGAAAGTTCCGAATACACCAGCACCCGGGAGCAATACTCAGCCGAGACTTTAGTCGGCGAAAAAGGACTCATGGAAGGCTCCGTCGAATTTGAAGCGAGTCTCAAGGAGTTCGACGAGCGGATGGCTCACTACCTGAAGCATCGGCTCTACCCTGTGCTGCCAGATTGGCCGGTCATTTGTTTCTACCCGATGTCGAAGCGCCGCAATGGTGGGGATAACTGGTACGCGCTTGATTATGAGGCTCGCCGTAAATTGATGGCGGGTCACGCCAAGGTGGGCCGAACTTATGCGGGAAGGATTCTCCAGCTAATCACGGGCTCGACGGGGCTGGATGAGCATGAATGGGGCGTCACTTTGCTCGCGAAGGATACGATCGATATCAAATCCATCGTCTATGAAATGCGCTTCGATGAAGTCACGGCACGCTACGGAGAGTTCGGAGACTTTTACATCGGCATGCAGCTACCGCTGGATGTGCTATTTCGGCGGGTTTGCCTGTAGCTGAAAAGGCGGCTCAGGATTGCTGAGCTGCCTTTTTTAAAAGGATCTGAGAGGCTTCGAGGAGCTCCGTTATGGGCCTGGATCGGTGACCGGCGGGGTGATGATCGGAGGCGGAAGGGGGGGAGCTGGCATGGGCCCCGGTCCTGGAGGTGGTGGTCCACCACCTTTGCCACCTGGAAAGTCGAGTGGACTTGGCATGGAAGCGACTGAGTCTGGGATGATCGATTTTGAATCTTTCGAGCTCTTTGAGCTTTTCGAACTGTTGCCAGTCGCACCCGCATTCGGATCATACTTCGCTAGAAGCGCTTGGACACCGGCAAGGGCTTCGGGCATCGCGGCGATGGCGCACTGCGAGGCGAGGTTCATAGTTTCAGGAGCGGCTGTGATGGATGTTTCCACGATGGCCACCACCAGATCTACGTCCGCATCGCTGGCTTTAATGGCAGATTTTACAATCTCACAGGCGCAGCCGGCATTGGTTTGTAGTTCGACTTCGACGATTTGCAGGGTACTGGACGGGTCGAGTTTGATTTTTTGTTCGACGGAAAGAGAGACGCTGCGGCAGTCGGCATCGGGTTTACCAGCTTCGCGGTAAGTCGCAGAAATGACGGCCAGATCTTGTTGGATCGCGTCCACTGGGATCGTGTTTGGCTTTAACGATTTACCCATGGCAATGCTACGGAAAGGTGAGCGCTTGTTCAGCACGGAGAAATCGACAACGCGGTCCACCCCCGTCGTGCGAGTGAAGCGATGGCCCATGGAATCGACATCTAGCATCGAATACTGAGCCGATTCCTTGGCAGGCTGGCCTTGAGCCTTAATGACTTCTGGGGTTTCAAGCTGTTCAATCCCCGTAAGGCCAGTCCCTCCAATGTTCTCTTTCAGAGGCGCGAAGCTCTGGGCTGAAAGAGGTGCCACGATCCCTAAAACTAGGTAAGTGGCCATGAGGGGTAAAGGCTTCATAAGATGCTACGCGAGGACTTAGCAGGATTCTCAGCCATGGCAATGATTAAATCCCGGCGACGTTTTTACGGCGATCAAGCTTGGGAGAGCAAAGAATCGCGGTAGCTCAGGTTGAGCATGGCGCGGCGGCGTTTCTTCGGGAGATTGTGCGGGTATCGGTTAGGCCGATTTTGAGGAGATTGAGGACGATCCGGCGCAAGGCTCCGAGGTTTTTGGACGCATGGCCGATGAAGTTTTTGTTGTGGTCTTCGCGGAATGCGGTTTCCAGAACCCAGTGGCAGCTGTTCTCGATACCCCAATGCTGACGAACTTGGCTCTGGAACGCGGAGGTCGGTTTGTTGAGGGTGCTGATGTTGTAGCGGGCTTTACGGCGGATTTCATCGCTGTCGAATTGGGTGGGTTGGGTTTCGACGTGAATCAGGCTGAGGAGATCGCCCCATTTTCCTCGGATCTCGGTGTCCATCCAGTTGATGGGGTGGTTGACCGTGACGCTTCGCGTGACGGTGCGGCCGTTGGATTTATCGATCCTCTTTTTGTAACTCCAGCCCTCGCTGTGCGCGAGATCGAGATTACGAATGGCGAAGTGGAATTGATCCTGTGCTTCCTTGTTAAGGTTCCCTTGGTTGTCTTTGAGGACACGATGTATTCTGCTTTCTTCTGGATCATGGCATCGAGGGGTGATGATCTGGCCGGAAAGGGCATGCACCTCGATGAGGCAGGGAATGGCGGTGATTTCGTTGCTTTTAACCACAACATAATCCTAAGCAAGACTGAGTCCGCTTTTCGCTGCCCAAGCGCTCAGGACGTGGCTGGCTTCGGTATCGATATCGTAGCTGCCGCTCAGCCGCTTGCCATCGATGGCGCTTGAGAACGGGATGGAGCGCACCGATTTGCTCGGCCAAGCAGCGGTTGAAGCCCACGCCGATCGTCCCCACGTCGGATCGATATCGTCGATGAGTCTCAGATAGATGAGGGCGCTAAGGTAACACCCCATAGTATGAAGTCATGGTGAGACATAAGCTCGTAGTGGATGGAGAACTCATCCTGACCCAAGAAACCATCAACATGAAAATAGACCACATCCAAACATCCGCCATATTCCTAGCCACCGCAGCGCTCTTCCTGCCAACCCTGATGACGCGGGCCTCCGAAACGGACGACCGCATCGAGATGGCAGCTACCCAGTCTTACGTGTATAAGACCTATCTAAATAATGATGCCATCATCGTTAAATCTGAAAGTGGCTCCGTGACACTAACCGGCACTGTCAAACAGCAGTTCCATAAATCATTAGCTGCTGATTCAGTCAAAGCATTACCAGGCGTAAAAAGCGTAGATAATCAACTGACACTCAAAGAAGAAACCCCCGTCGATAGCGCAGACCGCTGGTTACGATTGAAAGTGGAGACAGCCCTTTTATTCCATACCGATGTCAACGCGATGACCACCAAAGTATCTGCTGAAAACGGCACGATTACCCTCCGTGGTGAGGCAACAGACGCGGAGGAAAGGAGTCTCGCTGCGGAATATGCGAGGGATGTAGAAGGCGTGGTATCGGTGAAAAATGAAATGACACTCCCGGCAGCCCCAAATCCCCCTCACCGGACTCTAAGCGAAAAAATCGACGACGCATCCATCACGACCTTGGTGAAGGCTTCCCAGCTCGCCCATTTATCGACGAGCACCATCACGACAAAAATTGAGACGAGAGACGGGGTGGTCACAATCACCGGCGTCGCGAGAAGCGCTCAAGATAAAAAGCAGATCACCCGACTCGCCTCAAAAACCATTGGCGTTCAGAAGGTGGTGAACGAAATGACGGTCAAAGGCAACTAAGCTCAAACAAAAAAAGAAATAACAAAAAACGACCATGAAATTCATCAATTCGCTAGTTATGATCTCCCTCGTGGGTGCATCTCTGACCTCCTGCGTTGTGTCTGACTACCCCGGTGGGTCTATTGCCCCTCTCACATCATCCCTGACTTTTGGGACTTATGAGACCCTACCAACGAACTATGTAGGAGATGCCTATTATTATAAAAGCCGGTATTACTACGGCGGAAACTACCAGAATGGTAATTACATTTATCAAGGAAGGCCTTACAGCAGTCGGTATTATTATAATGGTAATTACTATTACGGAGGCCGCCACGAGCACCGGGATAATCGAACACCACAAAGGTCCGATAGTAACCCGTATCGATCGGGCAGCCAAAGTTACAACCGCGACCATAATCGCAACCGGAACTAATCTAGGTGTAGTTGCGTCGATAATCATCGAGCGTGGCGGACAGCGGTATCCGTCACGTGACCAAGGGACACCGTAGCGAAAGACCCGAGAGTAGGGTTACACCTCATAGAGAGTCATCAATTACGAGATAAGCTAAGATGTTTGAATGGGTCTAATTGGACGCATCAAAAACAACCGCAATCCAAAAACTAAAAGAATCAGCGTATGTCTAAAAAAATTAATGAACTCTACGGTAAAAAAATCAATGCCTCTGATGGAGACATCGGAACCATTGAAGATTTCTACTTCGATGACCAATCGTGGAAAATTCGATACTTGGTCGCAGAAACCGGGACGTGGCTTGATGAACGGCAAGTCTTGATTTCTCCTTACAGCATTGAGCGACTTGATCTTGAGGATGACGTCGTCATCGTCAATTTAACCCGCCTACAAATTGAGGACAGCCCTCCAATTGAACGACATAGACCCGTGTCGCGTCAGTTTGAGACAGAATACTACACTTATTACGGGTGGCCATACTACTGGAGCGGTGATGGAATCCTAGGTCTCGGAGGTTATCCAATGACCTACTCATCGCCTGCGTATGATCCTGAAGTGGACGCTGAAAAACACATGCGTGAAGACATCCACTTGCGCAGCACTCTCGATATCGTGGGTTACGAAATCGAAGCCAGCGATGGCAGCATTGGTCGGGTCACCGATTTCACGGTAGATGACAACACATGGACGATTAAGGAACTAGTGGTCGAGGCTGGGCACTGGTATTCCGGTAAAGAAGTCCTTATCCCTACAGCTTCGGTCAATAGCATTAGCTATGACGAATCAAAGATTCATGTCAGCCTTACTACGGCGGACATTGGGCAAACGAGCGTGGATCACGTCGTGCATACCAGTCACCATTGATGGGTCTTTGCTTCCCTCATAATCCGACTCCTCGATGTTGAGGAGTCGGATTTTCTCATTTAGGTATGTACTACCCGATCAATTCCCGCTTTGCGTTTTCCCAATCTAATTTGCACGTTTCATGTGGCTTACGTCCTTCGACGACTGCCAATTCGACGGCGCGCTGGCGGACCATTCCACGAGTCACGCCGACAGTTTCTTTGGGATAAGTGGATACGCCCTCAGTGCAGAGGGTGTGAGTTACGACGATGGGGAAAGATTTCATGAAGTGTGGGAGTTGTAAGCCATTATGCTTTAGCCTGTGAATGAGCTTCAACAAACCAAAGCCACTTATCGACTCCCCGCGAGACTTCGGTGAAAAGATCCGCCGTGTCTGCGTCATTCAATTCCTCGGCTTCACCGATGGTCGAGCGAGCTTCTTCACCGAAGGTCGCGAGAGCTGTGGCTACGGCGTCGACATGGGCCATTCCTTCTGAAATGGTGAGTGGGTATTCGCTGAGTCGTGAACGTTTAGCCGCCACGCGAATGGTGCCTTCAGCGATACCACCTAGTTGCACGATCCGCTCTGCAATCATGTCAACATATCCTTCTACGGCTTCATCAATTTTGTCAAAAAGCTCGTGCAGGCCGATGAAGTTTGGGCCCTTCACATTCCAGTGCGCTTGTTTCATCTGAAGTTGTAAGTCGATGGCGGAAGAAAGCCGTAAGTTCATAAGAGTATTGATTTCATTACGCTCATTGAATGGCAGGTCGTTTTTTGTTTTATAAGTCGTAGGGACATCGGCCAGTGTGTTTGTGCTATTTTTCATGGTGCTATTTTTGGGAGAGTAGTTGAGTCGATAGAAGAGGTTATTTGAAGGTTTTGATTAGAGCCTCGAGTTGGGTTGACAGCGATTTGTCGTGTGGAGTCACAGGAGGAATTTTCAATTTGATGCCAAGGAGTTGGTAAACCGCCATTTGGGCAACTCTTACTGAGTATTCGACCGTGAAAACGACATCTTCAGGAATTTCTACGTATTGGCTGATAAAGGCAAAATTCTCGGTATTCGGCGGGACAGGAAGTGGGCGATCACCGGGCAAACGCGGCATGAACATGCTGGTGATGTATGGCATGATGCAGGGCAGGCAGATGGCGGATCCCATGATTTCTGGGTCTATCCGAAGGTGCCCGTTAAGTTCTCGCAGGATCTCTTCTCCGTTGCATTCATCCATGGATTTAGGAACGAAGTTTCCCACGCGATCTGGAAATAGCGAGTAGCCCCAGAAGACTTGGACCGAGTCGGGTTGATTTGGGAAATGTGGTTGATGCGCGAGGACGATTGACATCATCCAGTTCGAGTCTTTGAAAGTGACCAGTCCACCTGTTCCAGGCTCATTACCTGTGAAGGATGTCATCAGGTCAAAAAATTCATGGTTCTTTAAAGTGACCGTGAATGACTCCCATGAAGATTGTGCGATGCAATTGTTGAATGCTTCAGGCTTGCCGAAGTCCGGGCGACTTGCTGCTAAGATCTCCCATAACTGCCAGCCTCCACTGTCTTCTTTGGTGAGCTTTTTGGGGGCCTCATTCATTGAACCCAAACTGGATGCGTCGGTCATGGATCCATTTTGCATGAAGACTAGGTCATTTGTGTTCACGGTCGTAAGCCCGCTTTCATGCTGGTGCTTGGTGTGTATGGCGGTGACCCGAAAGATTTCGTTCGAAGGGGTTTGATCGATTTCGGTAACCTCGCAATCTGTAAGAAAGTGAACACCTTGTTTTTTTAACCAAGTTTCTAAGGGTAGTACTAAAGAGTCGTATTGATTAAAGATGGTTCGCTTCACGCCAGCCAATGTTTCGATGCGGGAAAATTCCATCATGAATCGATGTAGGTATCTATTGAATTCAATGGCACTGTGCCAGGCCTGGAATGCAAACGTCGTGGACCACATGTGCCAGAATGGCGTTTGAAAAAATCCGGGGGAGAGCCAGTCGGTAATCCGGCTATCGGTAAGCTTCACCTCATCCGTCATGCTGAGTTTTAGAAGCTCCATCCGGTCCTGCATGGTGAATCCCATGGATGTTACACGGACAGCAGCGCGCTGTTCGTCGATTAAACGAGCCATGGAGTGTGAGGGGTAAGTCTCGTTAAACTCCATCGTCTCGTCGAAAACTGACTTGCCTGCGTTGTAGAGGGAGGGGATCGTTTTAAAGAGAGCCCACATGCATTCGTAATTTGCCGTGGTTAACATTCTCCCACCACGTAAGGAGTAGCCTGATTCGGGATTACCTGCGCCGTCTAGACTACCTCCTAGGGCAGACGAACCTTCAAAAACAACAATGTTTGTTCCAGCGAACTTGCCATCTCGGATGAGGAACGCAGCAGCTGCCAAAGAGCCAATGCCGCCACCAATGAGGTAGGCTTTACGCTCGATTGCCGCTTCTTCGTGAGACGCCGGCGATGCTGTCATTTCGAGGGGGTTTGGTTTCACGGATCTGAGTTATTCAAAATCGATCTGTCACTTATATAGGGTGATACCCTACCTATAAGCACGCTCCCGCCATCAATCATGAAGTAGGCTTACACCCCATTGAGACCAACGACGCCATGCGTGAACCTATACATCTAGTGCCGATCGAATGGCTAGCTAGGCGATAACCAATACGACCATCAAATTGACATGAGCACTCCTACCCAAAAAATTGACAATGATCTAAGCCAGCTCGCAGAGCACGCACGCGCCCTCATCGAGGCGACTGCTGATGTCGCGGGCGACCACGTTAAAGACGCCAGAGATCGCCTCTTAACGTTGCTGAACAGCGGCGTATCATTATCGAGCCGGATCCGAGCGCAAGCCGCTTCCCAAACCCGCGCTTGTGATCTGGTGATTCACCAGAATCCGTATCAAGCCATAGGAATTGCGATGGGCTTGGGTGCACTACTTGGCTACCTGTCCGGTCGTGAGTGTGCAAGAGACCGTCGCTAACCTACATTTATATTAACGATCCATCTATTACAATTGCCATCATGAAATACCTACCAAGAAACGTTCTAATATCGCTTGTCCCGCTCCTGACGCTGATCGGCGCTTATGCGGAAAGCGCCGAGCTTGCCACGACGCTATCCTCAACTCCGCACAAAATTAGCAATGCCCACGCGTGGCGATCTTCTCAAGTTATCGGCCAAGCTGTGAAAAATTCCGGTGATGAAACCATCGGGGTCGTTCAAGACCTCTTGCTGGACATGAAGTCAGGAGTCGTCCAAGCGGTCGTTATTTCCTCGGGTGGCTTTCTCGGAATCGCGGATACCCTGAGCGCCGTTCCGGTGTCGGCACTCCGCTTCGACGTGGATGCGAAGGCATTCAAGACCAAGCTAACCAAAGAGCAACTCGTTAAAGCCCCGCAATTTAAAACAACGACTTGGCCTGATTTTAGTGATACTGCCATGCTTGAGGCAATGCGTTCCTACCGAAATTTCATTCATGATGACACCACGGATCCAGACAATTCTGCTCAGAATGACGCGACACTGAAGCAGAACGCCATATCACCTACTTCACAGGGTAATAGTGAGAAGGACATAAAGATTACCAAAGACATTCGCTCGTCGATCATTGCTACAGAACTCTCGTTCGACGCCAAGAACATCAAGATCATCACCAAGGATGAACACGTATTCCTAAGAGGGGTGGTAGAAAATCACTCTGAGCACCTAGTGATCCTCAATATTGCCAAAAACCATGTCAGTGCGAATCAGCTTACAGACGAGATTTCCGTCAAGACCAAGTAACCTTTACGAAATATACAAACCATTAACTAATCCATTTATGAAACACAAATCAGTCTACGCCATCGCCACTTCAGAAAGCCAAGCCAGTCGCATCGTCGATTATCTTGAAACTGCGGGATTTTCTACAAACGATATCTCTGCGCTCTTTCCGGACCAAGCGAGCTCGCATCAATTTTCCCATGAAAACCATTCTAAGGCACCAGAAGGCGCGGTCACGGGTGTAGCAACGGGCGGCGCGATCGGCGGTGCCCTCGGCCTACTTGTTGGTATTGGCGCTTTGGCGATCCCTGGCGTTGGGCCACTGATCGCGGCCGGGCCACTTCTGGCAGCTCTCAGTGGTGCCGCCGCTGGTGCCACGGTGGGTGGGATTGCCGGGGGCTTGATCGGTCTAGGTATTCCTGAAATCGAAGCAAAACGTTATGAAAACCGAATCAGCGAGGGGAATATCCTGATCTCCGTCCACGCGGAAAATGGAGACGAAGTCAGTCGAGCCAAGAAGGTACTTCATGAGGCCGGGGCTGAAGACATCTCCAGCACGTCCATGGGCGAGATCCATGCAAGTCACCATGGGTGAATCCTTCGTGAATTGAAATATCCGGGAAATCACCCGCAGAGCAGCTTTCATTTCAATTGGGAGCTGTTCTCCATAATAGGGAGATCACCCCATAGCTCACTGAATCATGAAGTTCGAGGGTGTGGTGTGTTTCTGCTGACCGCGCCGAGCCAAACCGTTATCTCAACATGAAGAATTCCTTAAACTCGACGGTCAACGAGTGGAACAATTACGACTCGGTGAGCAACCCATCCATCGAAGCATGGCGGAGACCCGCTTCCACCCAGCCAACCGAAACGCTGAATGACGGGCGATTCGCGAAGGAACTGCCCCGCGACGATTTAGATCAAGATACAACCTCAAACGCTCAAACACCGATCCTATGATTCCCCTCACTCCCGTCACCGATCGCCCGGCGATGAATCCAACTCAGCTCCGCCCTACGCATGAAATGATACTCTCGCGCACCACCGAACTCGCGTCCTTGGCAGGCAGAGAAGCGCAGCACATCCGGCAGGCGGACTACGTGCAGGCGAAGCGTGAGTTGACGGGGGAAACCTGTTTTGGGCATCGGTGATTCTTGGGCTGCACGCAGTCCAAGGTAAGCCGAGACAACCATAAACCTAGTAAACGCGAATCACTAGATGCACGTCCACTCGCGGTTTCCCGCTCGGGACAAAAAAACCGGAGCCCTCAAGGACTCCGGTTTTGTCAATTTACAAGTCTGAGAAGCGAACCTCAATTCAGGGCTGAAGCGCGATCCGGTAGAAGGCTGAGCCGGATGGTGGAGATGGATCGGTGTAGGTGGCAGTTCCTGCTGTTCCTGGAACGGTGGTAATCGCTGTCCAGCTTCCGACACCCAGAGTTGTGCTACGCAGCACTTGGAAGCTCACTCCTGTCACACTTGGCCAACTGAGCGCACCTGCCGCACTGCGTGTAACCGCGAAGCGTGAGCTGCCCGAATTTGGAATCAAGCCAAGGCGGAATTCAGTCAAGTTTTCCGTCCCGTCCGCATCGAAGTCGCCCGTGGCCGTTTGTGCCAGATTTCCGAAGTAGGTGGTCTCCCAAGTGTCGGTCATGCCGTCATTATCCGTGTCACCACTCGGTGCCGCTGAAGGCACGGCGACAATTTTGAGATTTCCAGCTGCATCAATGGTCAGGGTGCCGATGAACTGGCCCGTTCCAACCACTGCATTTCCGGTGGAAGCTCCTGCTGTCAGGTCTGCGCCAGTGGCGTTGTGGAGGACGCGATAAACATCAAGCGCTCCTTCCGCAGACGAGCTGCTAGTGATCCGTCCGTCGCCCAAGATTTGGCGGGGATCGATGCCTTGTCCAAAATAAAGACCCGTGGTCAAGGGTGGCATAAAATCTTCGATGGAGTTAATCGCCGTGGTCGCGATTTGCACACCGTCAGTATTTGCTCCGGTGATCTGCGTTGCGCCATTGGTACCTGTGAAAAAGGATCCGATCTGCGTGCTCAACGTGCCGCGATTTCCAGAGGTGATTGACGCAATTGTGGTGCTTGGACCGGTAGCGGTATCAGCGAGACTCGACCGCGAGCGCGAGAAATAGATCGTCCGAGGAGGATCACCATCGGTAGTCGGGTCGCCGGAACCCACGACACCCACCACCATCCAGCGGACTGGATTTAAGGTGTCGTTTGCCCAGTTTTCGCCGAACGCATCGACCAGTTGAGGGCCGATGTTACTGCTGACAAGGCTGGTATTGATCGAGGAAACGGAAACTCCAGTGCTGGTGTTTTCACGGAAGAGACTCGATTGACCAAGGTCAAAGACGAAGGTGTTTGGTTCTACGACGGTGCCTGCTGCATTGGTTTGGTAAAAGACAACGGTGAGGCTGCCAGGTCCGAGCGAGATGTTTGCCATGGCTGGCATGGCGGTTACGAAGGCTCCCGCGAGGGCGAAAAATGAGGATTTGAGGAATGGTTTCATAAATTGGAAAGTTGAAGCCGTAGGACTGCTTTCAAAAATGTTCCAAAGCGATGGCTATGATCTCACGACCCGTCAAAGGATGTGAAGTGACGGAACTGTCACAGACAGGTTAGGGGGTGGTGGATGCCCTCTTTTGAGCCGCGATGGCGGATAGGCGATTGAAACGGTCCCAGCCTAAAGTTAGCCGAAGTTGCTCGTCTTGGCGGAATTGAGCACTTTTCCAATACGAGAAATACTCAGGGGTTTCTGGGTTTTGTGAGGGGCTGGCGGAAATATCTTGAGTGAAGCGTTGCTGGACTTGATGGATCGCTGATTGCTCCTGAGGACTGAGTTGCGTTACTGTGCTTTCTGGAAGTGCGAGTGCAATGGGCAGTTTGGCTTCTTCGACGAGCGCTATAGGAGGCGGCTGTGATTCTTGACCGGCGAGTGATACTGGGGCGGGCGTGTGACCGTATGACTCTTTAGAGCGGGTTTCTAAAACCTCAGCTGCGTTGGTTTCAGTTCGCGCGGTGGCATCGGCTCCACGCGCTAAAAGGTTTTGAACCGGATGATCTGAGTTTTGATGATCGCTGAGTGACGCCGCAGTGCCAGATGTCTGTGTCGACGGGAACGGACGCGTGCGGGTGGGTGAAGATTGAGCGGTGGCGGTGACTGGTGGGGCGGTGGTTTCAGCCGTGCCTGTGGTGCTCGCGTTAGGCGACTCTGGCCGGGTGGAACGCTTCTGAGAATGATGCTTTGCAGCGGGTTGGATCGAGGCTTCCACAGCTTGGGTGGCGGGCCGCATCTTATAGGTCAGAGCCACGGCTAGGGTGCAAAGGAGGAGAAGCACAACGTTAACGAATGGATTTCTGAATCGCTGGTGCATGGGGAGACGATGAGGATTTGAGATACATTGAAAAACCGACGCGGGGATAGAACCCGCGTCGGTTGGTGAGAGATCGAACTGATCAATTATCAGAGCGATAGATTCGAATCAAAGCCGATTACAGCGGGGAAATCGGTGAGCCGTCAGCGGCACGCTCGACATTCATGGTGCTGAGCAGGATCAAGCCAGTGCCGGGAGCGGCAAGGAGGTTGGTCTTGAGGTCATCATAGAATGTCGCGGTGTCACCCGTGAGGGTCATGCTGGACTGGTGAAGATAGCCCCAGAAGGTGTAAGCGCCGTTACGGATCAAGTCGCTGTTGCTGCCGAGTGTCACGCCATTGAAGGACATTTCGACCGCACCGTTGGTGACGGCGGTGGCCCAATCGGATGCTCCGAGATAGCCGACGATGTCACCGCCTGCATAGGTGCCACCCAAGAGAGTGGAAACACCGCTGCCGCTGCTAAATCCGCCGTTTGCGACGTAGGTAAGTGTTGCGACATTGCCCGTGACCGTGCCTGTGTATTGGTTAAGTGCTGCGAACACGCCTGCTCCTGTTTCGGCAGCAGTGGTGATGCGAGTTCCGGAGAATTCGTCACGGCCAGTTGCAAAAACGAGGGAAGTGTTAGCTGCATTTCCGGTGAACAAGGAAAGAGGAGCCTCACCGAGAGAACCATAGAGGAAACGAAAGGCACCCGGTGTCATATTGGTGAGTCCAGCGGATGCGCCTTCGTTCTTGAAGAACTTGAATGGGATCACACCGACAGCATCCTCTTGCACGAGGCTATTCGTGGTAAATGCGGTTGAGGATTGGAACACGTCGGAGAATCCGATTTCCGAAACCGTTTCAGCAGAAGCAGCAGCAAGTGTCGGTGAAGTAATGTTCACACCGGCGGCGGTGGTGCCAGCGCTCGTGTCCGTGGTCTTGTCGAAATAGGATGCTGCAAGCTGAGGAGCGTTTGAGATGTCACGGACGCCAGCAGCGGAACCGGACCAGAAGGTGCGGACGATGACAGGATTGCCAAGGTATGTACCTTTGTAGATCACGCGGGTTGCACCTGCGGCATTCGATCCACCGTTCCATGCAAGTGTCTCACCGGAGAGGAGAGCGAGAATCTGTGAGTGGACGGCCGAACGACCTGCGGTGGACCCGGTGATGTCGATGACGGTTTGCGAGTAGCTGGTGCCAACGAAGGCGCCAGTGGCGGCGAGTGCGAGTAATGATGTTTTAAGTTTCATGATGAGATGAGTTAGTTGGATTTTATGACGTTTTGTGGAGTGAGAGCGGATCAAGCGGAACGCTTGCGACGAACGAGTCCAAGTGTGCCGAGCACACCCAAGAGCAGAGCGCTCGAAGGTTCTGGCACCGCGCCGATGGCGAGTTTACCAGTCCCGTCGATGGTGAGCGTGCCAATGAATTGGCCAGCGCCGACGGTTGCGTTACCACTGCTTAAGCCAGCGGTGGGATCAGCACCCGTGGCGCTGTGGAGAACACGATAGATGTCGAGAGCGCCTTCTGCATTGCTGCTGTCGGTGATGAGGCCAGCACCGAAGGTTTGACGAATGTCAATGCCTTGGCCGAAATAGAGGCCGGTTGTGGTTGGGGGCATGAAATCTTCGATGGAATTCACTTGATTGGTCGCAACTTGCACACCGTCGGTATTTACGCCGGTGGTTTGGGTGGCGTTATTGGTGCCAGTGAAAAAGGATCCGATTTGAGTGCTCAGAGTGCCGCGGTTTCCAGAGCTGATGGCAGCAATCGTGGTGCCAGGACCGGTTGCGCCATCTGCGAGGCTAGACCGTGAGCGTGAGAGATAGGTCGTCCGCGCTGGGTCGCCGTTAGTCGTTGAGTCGGCTGATCCGACGAGGCCTACAACCATCCAGCGAACTGGGTTGGTGGTGTCGTTGGCCCAGTTCACGCCGAAGGCATTGACTAACTGTGCGCCGATGTTGTCACTGGCGAGGCTGCCGTTGACAGTCGAAACCGAGACGCCGCCCGTTAGGGTATTTTCACGGAACAGGCTGGATTGGCCCAGGTCGAACACGAAAGTGTTCGAACCGTTCACAGTGCCAGCGGCGTTAGTTTGGTAGAAAGCAATGGCAAGACTGCCTGCTTCGAGTGAGATCGCTGCCTTGGCTGGCGAGGCGAAGAGTGCAACTCCCGTGCAAGCGAGGAGTGCGTTTTTAAAGGTGGATTTCATAGGTTCGTTTTAATGCAGTTAGTTTTCATGTGCCGAGGTTGCCCTAGGCGCTGCGCATCAAGTGCATTCAACGAGTGATGGTCAAAGATCTGGGCGTGACGATTACGCCACATGAATAGGACTCTGAGGTCGCATTCACGGATGTAAGGAACTGCCACTAAGGATCTCATAGGTGTTAGGAACTATGTGAAAAACCTACTTTGGCGACACGCGGCCGCTTCCTAAATCTAATTATGTGACAACTCTGTCACGTTCCAGAACCGTCTGGGAGTGGAGCTGTTCCTCGGGGGCTCAGCCTCGCTGGCGCTCGAGAATGACGAGCATCAGATAAGAGAGTAGTAAATTCAGTTCCTCCCGCGGGTTTAGTTCACCCATTTTCTCGATTTTGAAGCGGCCTTCCCAAAAGGCTGGCTGCTTGGTCAGCCGCATGACGGGCTGGCCGTGAGTGCGGGTGGCGAGGTAGCTGGGTTGGAAAAAGTAGCCACTGGCCATGCCGATGATGGGGATGTCGCTGAGGATCGAGTCAGCGACTTTGACCCAAGGATTTTCCTCTTGGATCGAAAAGTCTGGGGAGCTGTCGCCAGGGTTGAAAGTCTCGTAGTGGGCTTTCCAAATGGAGCGCCAGCCCCGGCGGCCGACGCTACCGATTTCACCGCCTTGTGCGTCCGTGGAGAAGTAGCGCGCAGACCAGTCGATGAGTTGGTTTGCCTTGATGTGTGCGAGGCGGGTGCCTTGCGATTTGTCAGTCCAGATTTCCACATGCTCGCGGAACTTGAAAAGCTTCTGCTTGGTGTAGAGAACGGTGCGTCCGCTAGAATCCGTGACAGTGGCTTGAGTGGCGAGAGCGAAGAGCTTGAAAGAGAGATCGAGCGGGTATTGGATTCCTTGAAGCTGATGAGAAAGATCGTCCATGGCACGATGCTAGAGGAAATCTTTAAAAGGTCAAATCTCCGCGTTGTGATGGGCTTGAATACTCTCTGCGGCGTCAAAGCGGGCAGCAGGCTGCCGCAGTCCAAGAATCATCGGTTCCGCTATTTTTCGAGCAGGCCGGCGGCGTAGGCGCGGAAGACTTTGGCGATTTCGTCGCGCACGCGGCGGAAGACTTGGAGTTGCTCTTCTTCGGTGCCGGTGGCGTGGGCGGGATCGTCAAAGCCCCAGTGGTAACGATTCATCTGGCCGGGAAACAGCGGGCAGGCTTGGTCGGCATTGCCACAGACGGTGATGACGGTGGAGACCTCGTCGCTGAGGAAGTCATTCATGTGCTTGGAGTGGTGATGGCTGATATCGATGCCGATTTCCGCCATGACCTTGACGGAGAGTGGGTGGACGTAGCCGGAGGGATTGGAGCCGGCGCTGGCGACGCGGAAATGCTCGTTGAGCGCGGCACGGAGGATACCCTCGGCGAGGTGGGAGCGGCAGCTATTTCCGGTGCAGAGGATGAGGATGGCAGGTGGTTTCATCGGTGATAGGGGATTTGAAATGATCAGCAACCTGCAGGGCCGCAGCAGGGGGCGGGTTTTGCGCCGATGGCGGGGAGGCGGTTGAAGGCGGGGAGGCCGCAGAGTTCGGGGGCGAGGCACTCGGTGTGCTTGTGGGCGAGGACGAGGAGCACGGAGTCGGGGAGGATCTCGTGGCTGGCGAGGGTGTATTGGGAGATGACTTGGTCTTCGTATTCGATTTCCACGGGGACGGAGGAATCAGGGAGGATGGATCTGGCCTTGGCGAGGATGGAGGCCATTTTCCCGGTTTCGATGCGGTGCTGGTAGTCCTCGCCGACCCAGACTTGGAGTTGGCAGGTGTGGGATTCCCGGAGGGTGCCGCCGCAGTCGAGGAAGGTTTTGTGGAGGTGGCCGACTTCGGTGATGTGGAAAGATTGGGGGATGGCGGCACCGCCGGGCAGGCGGAGGCGGAAGGCGAGGTGGGCGTGGTCGCTGAGAAGCGTGGTGAGGTCGTGGAGTGTCATGATAGGAGGGATTTGGGGCCGGGGCAGCAGCTTTCCGCGCGCTGGGCGAGACGCTGGCTGGCGCGAATGGTGTCTTGGTGGTGGAGTGAGTTGTCTGAAGCAGCGAAGAAGGATTCGAGAGTGCGAATGAGTGGTTGGTGGTGAGGGTTGATGCGGAAGTAGGTCCATTTTTCACATTTTTCGCTCTCAAGGAGGCCGGCCCTGCGGATGACTTGGACGTGGCTGGATACCGAGGATTGCGGCATTTCGAGAATCGCTGCGAGTTCGCAAACGCAGAGGGCGTCGTCGAGCACGAGGCGAATGATGCGCCAGCGGGTGGGATCGGCGAGGGCGCGGGAGAAAGTGATGATGGAATTCGTCACGGGATTTATCGTAACGAGTAATATCGTTATGACAAGTGGAAATTCGACGGATGAAATGGTTGGGGCAAAAGGCTTCCCATGCGGAACTGAGCGCTTAGGGTGCGCACGTTCTCTCAACGGTATATGCAATTTACGAAAATTCTCACTCACCCCGGCGGCTCACATAAGGATGAGTTTTTGGCCTGCTGTCTTCTCATGGCGGGGAATCGCGTGCCAGTGGTCCGGCGGGAGCCGACGGCGGAGGACTTGGCGGATGTGACGATGGCAGTGGTGGATGTGGGCCATGAGCATGCGCCGGAGCGGGGAAACTTCGATCACCATCAATTTCCGAAGGATCACCCGCCCTTGTGCGCGCTGAGCTTGGTGCTGCAGCATCTGGGGCTTTATGAGGATGCACGGGAGTTTTGCGATTGGTTGGAGCCAGCGGAGTGGTTTGACACACGCGGGCCGATCGAGACGGCACGATGGCTGGGGCTGCCGCGGGAGACTTTGTTTAAGCTGAATTCGCCGATCGATACGACCTTGTTGAGACGGTTTGCGGGGTGCTCGGAATTAAGCCCTGGCGAGCCATTGTGGGAGGTGATGTGCTGGATTGGTGAGGACTTACTGACGTATTTGAGGACGCTGAGGGAGCGCTTGAATGAGATCGAGCAGGTGGCGGAGCTTTGGGAAATCGAGAGTCCGCGAGGGGGCTTCCGGGTGCTATTTATGCCACGGACTGAGCCGATGGCGGATGAACCGTCGGCGGGATTGGCCAGATTCATCTCCTCGCGCGAAGACGGCAAGGAAGTGGTCGGCTTGGTGTATCCAGACCGACGGGGGAGGGGCTTCGGCCTTTCGCGGCATAACGATCACCCGGGGCTGGATTTCACCCGGATCGATTCCTGCGAAGATGTGCATTTTGCGCATGCTCGGGGATTTGTGGCGAAAACCTCGGCCACGGAGCGGGAGAGGCTTCGTGAGCTGCTGGTGCAGGCGTGGGGCTAAGTCGATTTCTCCCTGCTGAAACGAGCGCTTGCGTGGATAGGCTAGAGGTGGGAGTCATTGTGAGAGAGAGTAACCATGGATTTTTCAATTTTTCAGTACCCAGATGCGTGAGGCTTTAACGGTAATCGGTCTAGTCATGTTGGCAGTGGCGCTGCGCACGGCACGAGTCAATCTTCTGCGGAAATTGGGCGCGGTGACGATGTTGGTGGCCACTTACTTGATGGTGTATTTCCTGACGGGGTGTCTGTCACTGGGCTTGGTGGGGGTGTCGGTGTGGTTTTTGCTGCCATGGGTCGAGCTGCTGACGCGTGTGCGTGAGATGCGCTTGCCGCTGAATAATCGGCTGCGACACCGGAGCTTGCCGAATCCCTCATTTTTCCCAAATGCGGCGGAAGCCTCGGTGGCGATGGAGGAGGCGGGATTCGAGCATGTGTCGGACTGCGGGTGGGATTGGGCAGGGATGCACCAATTTTTCAGGATTTTCTGGCACCCTGAGGAGCGCGCGGTGGCGGCGGTGTGCTTGTGCGAGCAGCGCGAGGTGGCGTTTGCGTTCATCACGGTCACGTCGTACGACGAAAATGGCAGGACGTGGCGGACGACCAATTTTCCGTTTTCTCCCACGCTGCAGTGCCAGTCAACAGTGCGCTGGAACCATGTGCCGTGCGAGCGGAGTTGTTTTCACCTGATCTTAGAAGATCACCGGGCGTATTTGCGGCAGATGAAAATCGAGCCGGATCACCTGAGGATGCCAGATCCTGAGGTGCTTGAAGACCAGATCGAAAATGAGATGAAAGCGCAGGTGGAGCACAATTTAGCAGTCGGGTTCGTCAAGCTGACGGGCGACGGGCATTTCCGCTACTCGGTGCGAGGGCTTTTTTTCCTCTGGGGGCAGTTCATCAAGGATATGATCCGCCTCTGCTAGACACTCAGCGTGCCGGCATAGACGAGTGAGCCAATGATGAGGCCAAGCGCGATGCGATACCAACCGAACACAGCGAGGCCGTGACTTTGAAGGTAGCTAACCAGCCATTTCACCGCGAGGGCCGCAGAAATGGCGGCGGCAAGCACGCCGATGATGAGGGGAGTGCTGCCATACACATGGAGCATTAATTTCGTGCCGCCGAAGAGGGTGTCGTAGGCGGGATCGAGGTCTTTGACTTTTTCCACAGCTTCCTTGGCAGTGGCGGCGGTGAGGGTGAGCACACCGAGAAGAAATGAATACTCGACGGCAGCTTTCACCGTGAGGCCGACGAGTAAGCCACCACAAATGGTCATGAGGCTGCGGCTGACGCCCGGGCACATGGCGACGCACTGGAGGAGGCCGATAATGAGAGCCATTTGCCAAGTGAGTTCAAAAAGCTCGCTGCCACCATCCCGGGGTGGGTGACTTTTGCGCCACCAAGAGACGGCTAGAATCCCGCCGCCGCCGATGACCCATGCGGCGATGACGGGCCAAATGCCGAAGAGGGTGGCCTTGATCCAATGGCTCAGGATCAAGCCGAAGAAGGCGGCGGGTAAAAATCCGGCGATGGTGGCGATGGCGAGCTTCAAGCCCTCTGGATCTTGGCCGATGACTCCGCGGATCATCTGAAGGACGCGCTTGGAATAGAGTCCAAGGACCGCTAGGATGGCCCCGCCCTGAATGCAGACGGCGAAGGCATCTGCGGCAGCTTTTGTCTCGGCTCCACCGCCGCCGATGCCCATGAGCCGCTGTGCGACAATCAAGTGGCCAGTCGAACTAACGGGGAGATACTCGGTGATCCCTTCGATCACGCCTAGAATGAATGCTTGCCAAGGATGCATGGTGAATTTCCAGAAACGTGGGGAACTCCGCTGTGAGGAGCAAGGCATTTACAGTTGATTCGTCGCACGGGGTGAGGGAGGCTACTCGCAGTGTTGCCCAAGAAATTATGAAAGTCCGTTACCTAAGAATCGTGCGGCGGGCATTTCGTGCATTGCGGCACCCCAAGCTCCGGCATCGGCCTTGGTGGCAGCGGCTTTCCAAGCCTTTATTCCACCGCAGCTTGTGGGTGCCGTGCCGGGACACGGTGGCGTCGGGCCTGGCCATCGGGCTGTTCTTTTCCATGGTACCGTTGATCCCACAGTCGATCGTCGCGGCGATCCTTGCGATGAGAGTGAAGGCAAATGTTCCTTTCGCGATGGCGGCGTGCTTTCTGAGTAATCCGTTCACCAATGTGCCATTTTGGGTGGCTCAAATTTGGCTGGGGCACTGGGTCATTAAGTTTTTTCACCTTCCGATTCCGTCATTTTTCGCCAAGGTGCAAATCACGCTCCCAGGAGTGGGGGCCATTTTAATGAGCGATTTCATCGTCGGATTTATAGCGTTGGGAGTCCTCCTCGCTCTCGCGGCCTATCCGCTGGTGCATTTGTTTTCCGCGATTTTACCGAGGCATTTGCCAGTCCGCGCGCGAAAGCTCCGAGCTGCACCGATGATGAAATAAGGATGCTCAGACCCGCTGGGTAGAGTCCCCAAAGCGATGTGTCGTCACGCTGGCACCACAGGGAGCGGCTAGGCGTTCATGAGATTCGACGCTGGGGAAACGAAATTTTTGCGCCGCTGAAATACTGGAGAACCGAACTATGCTGCCTGCGACGAGGGTTGCTAGCCCTAGCAGAGCGAGTGTGCCGACGATGACGAGCGTGATTTTTAGCGTTCTTTCTGGGGGAGTCTTGATGGTAAGGTTGGAGAAATAGTCGTCGAAGCCTGCGGTTAAGTTTTCCATGAGTTTCGCCAAATAAACGTCCGGAGAGCTTTTGGGGTCCGGGCTGGCGAGGGCGCGGTTCAGAATGGCGGACGTTTTGTAGGACGGAATCCCGCTCTCTGATTCCTGGTCGAGCTTGTGGATGTTGAGGATGTCAAAGCCAATGGCGAGTTGGCTGCTACTTGACTCGTAAACGACGACGACGCCATCCCCCGCTGGTGCCCATCGTTTCCTGAGTTCGTGAGCCCGCTCGGGCACCGTCACTCCGATGAGGAGGGGCTCGATCACCAGATAGACTTTAAAGGCATGTTTCCGCTTTAGCTCCGCAATCTGCTCGACGATCCGTGCGAGGACGGTGGGCTGTTGTCGGAAAAAACCACCTTCATCCAAGACCCCACTGGGAGGAGGCGGGGCGATCGGCTCTTTGATGAGTTGAGCATGACTCAGGGAAAGCCATCCAAGCCAGCAGCATCCCATCAGTAATCCCCGTTTCAGCCCGTTCATGAGGCATTCTCTTCACTATTTACGAGGGGAAAACAAGTGTGATTCACAGGAGTGATTTTTGGCGAAGCATACGCCTCTGCCGCCATCGGCAAATTTTCACCCAAAATTGGGAATCGAAGTACACTGGACTCAATTTTTCGGATAATTCTGTGGTTTTCTTCTGGATTATTCGACAGTTTTTCTTCGGATTTGCCCGATTTGACATCTCAGAAGCAACAAAAATTTGTTGTAAGTCGTTTATTAATAAGTGTTTAGCGATGAATTTAACAGATCGGAATTTTTTCTTGTTGGCTTGGTGAACTAAAGTGTATCAATCAACCACTGACACGCTGTCGGATTTTCTCGTGAGCACTGCCGCCCAATGTAACAAAGGTACTTATACCTACAAAATGGACCCCAAGTTCCGGGTGTCCATTCCGCCACAATGGCGCCCTGCGGGAGGGGAAGTTTTGCACCTGCTTAAATCCAAAACACACGGCATGCCGATGATTAAAGTCCTCTCGTTGGAGGCCTTTCAGCACCGAATGGATACGATCGAAAACAGCGATCTCAATGCTGCGCAGAAATACGACCTGATTGGCAGACTGTCGGCGAATAGCCGTCCCGCGACTCTGAATGATCAGGGTAAACTGCTGATCCCCAAGGAGCTGAGCGACGAAATCGGCATCCTCGCAGAAACCGAAATCTCTCTCGTCGGGCGGGGCCTGCATTTCGAAGTCTGGAATAAGGACAATTACGCGGAAGCCGTCGCCATCGAGTCCGATAGCAAGGAATTCGCCCACCTCGGAGTTCTCTAAAATTCTCACCCACCACACATAACAACTGCAATGTTGTCCACCCCACCAACTCTGGCACTTGACGCGCACCGCTATTCAGCGGCTTCGGTCGCTCACGCCCAAGTGCCCGAGTCGGTTTTTTACCCGATTTTAGAAACGATCGAGGCGTTGCGACGTCTCGCTTTCCAATCGACTGTCTGCACCGCTTCAAGGGAGTTCTCGGTGCGGCAGACGCTGATTTTCATGGCTGGGCGCACGAAGTCTCTCGGGACAGAGCTTCACGCGCTTTTTATGACGAGGGACCGCACTGCGCCTGGCTGGTTGTCGGTGCGTCCCTCGAATTTTCTCCTGGCTGGGCGTGGAAAATCTCTCGGGACAGAGATTTTTACGCTTTTTATGACGATGGTCCGCGCTGCTCCTGGCTGGTTGTCAGCGCGGCCATCGACTCTTTCTGACTCATTCCGCGCGGATTTTTCGACACCCGTTGCGGCGGGTGACTACCACCTGCCCGTTTTTCCTGCCGAAGTTGGCGAATGGATGGCTGCTAAACCTGAGAGCTTCATCATCGACGGCACCCTAGGCGGAGGTGGACATAGTGAAATTTTTCTCAAAGCGGGTGCCCGCGTGCTCGGGGTGGATCGTGACCCTGAGGCGCTGGCTCATGCGCGTGCGCGGCTGGCAGAGTATGGTCACCGCTTCACAACGTGGGAGGGGAATTTCTCAAGAATCGTGGAAGTGCCTGAAATCAAACAAGGCATGCGTGCAGATGGCCTTTTGCTTGATCTGGGGGTTTCGTCACGGCAGCTGGATTCGGCAGTGCGCGGGTTCTCATTCATGCGCGAGGGGCCGCTTGACATGCGCATGGGGCCATCGTGCGTGACGACGGCCGCCGACATCGTGAATCGGTGGCCAGAAGCTGAAATCGTCCGGATCTTGTTCGAATTCGGTGAGGAGTCTCGGGCTCGGCGCATTGCCGGGGCGATTTTGAATCAGCGTGCAACGAAGCCGTTCGAAACCACTCTCGACCTTGCAAATTGTATCGAGCGTGCCATTGGCCGTCATGGTCGAACCCACCCCGCAACTAAGACATTTCAAGCCATTCGCATGGCGGTCAACGAAGAATTGGAATCCTTAGCCACCGCGCTCGCGGCGGCTCCAAGTGTTTTGAAACCCGGCGGACTCCTGCTCATTATCACCTTCCACAGCCTAGAAGATCGCATGGTGAAACGATTCTTGAAACATCGCTCCACTGCCTTTTTGGATGAACCAGGCTGGCCCGAACCCCGGCCAAATCCTGAATATCAATTCAAGCTACTCGCCCGGAAATCCATCGCACCGACTGCCGCAGAAATCACCCGCAACCCGCGTGCTCGTAGCGCAAAACTACGAGTTGCACAGCTTTTAGCACCCACCTTATGAACCGCCGCCGCAATCAAGCCCGCACTCCCATCTTGATCTTCGTCGCAGTCATCCTGTGCTCCGGGATCAGTGCCTGGTTTGGCGCACGCTACGTGTATTTTAAAAATCGCCAAATCATCGTCAATCGCGAGATCGATGCCGCAGACCGCCGTACGGAAAAGTGCAGGCTCGACATTCGGACCACCCAAATGCGGATGGATGAACTCGTGAGTTACTTCGTGATCGCTCGGAAAATGAAAGAAAATCAATCGCTGCTGCGGCCGATTCCTTCAGGCGTCGTCGAAGAAGTTGACTCCACTCTTTCCACCGACCACAGCGTAGCCTCTGCCTCTCCTTAGCCATTGAAAGCCGCCTTCCAAACTCGCTGCATCCTCCTGTGCTCGGTCCTAGTGGCCGGGCTCAGTGCGCTTTCGGCCAGATTGGTGCAAATCCAACTCGTGGACCGTCAGCACTACGCGGCAAGTTCGCGAAACGCCTACCACTCCATCGAGAAACTCCCCGCCACTCGTGGCATGATCGTCGATCGCCGGGATGAGCCGCTGGCCAAGAGCATCCCAGTCGCCAGCTTGTATGTGGATAAATCCTTTTTAAATAATCCTGAACTCGCAGCACTCGGACTGGCCTTCCAGCAAGCCTGTGAGGACGAGAAATGGGCAGGGCTCAACGACGAGAAAAAGAAGCAGCTCATCCGGAAAACTCGCGCTGATATACTCCGCAAAGAAGATCCGGAAATCATCAAGCAGAAATACCTCGCCTACGCCATCAGCATCCTTGCCCAGCCGCTGGAGATGGAGCGCAATGAGCTTCGGGAAAAAATCAGCAATACCAAAGGCTCCTGGTTCCCGATTGTAAAAAATCTACCAGCCGACGTCGCCGACCAATTGCGCGAAACCGTCGAATCCCATTGGCTCCAAGGCTTCGAATTTGAAAACTCCAGTAAGCGTTGGTATGCCGCGCCGGACCTTGCCACCCATCTCACCGGCTTCATCGGTGAGATTGAAAAAAAGGACGAGGCCGGGAAATCACACCCACAGATGGTGGGTCGCTTCGGGGTGGAATCCGCCATGGACAGCTTCCTCACCGGACGCGACGGCATGCGCGAGCACTACCGCGACGCCAGTGGCCTCGTGATTCCCGGAAATGCCGCTAGCCTCAGCCCTCCACGCGCCGGCTTAAACGTGCGCCTTACCATCGACATGGGCATCCAAGCAATCGTCGAAGAAGAGCTCGACGCCGGTCTTGCCCAGTTCAAGTCAGACCGCGGCGCAGTCGTCTTGATGGATCCGAAAACGGGCGAAGTCCTCGCCTTGGCCAGTCGTCCTCATTTCAATTTGAACGAACGGAAAGACATCGTCGCCAATGGCTACAACTACGCCATCCAAGCGATTTACGAACCCGGCTCCACCATTAAAATCGTAGCCACATCCGGCGCGCTAAATGAGGGTCTCGTCTCTCCGCAGAGCTCGATTTTCTGCCACAATGGGCATTATCAATCAGGTAAAGTCGTCGTGACAGACGAGCACGCCGCCGGCAGCCTATCCTTCGAAGGGGTGCTCCAGAAATCCAACAACATCGGCACCTACAGCATCGCTCGGCAGCTCGGAGCCAAGCGCTTTTACGATTACCTCCAACGCTACGGTTTCGGCCGTAAGTCCGGGATTCTTCTCAGTGGTGAAAGCAGTGGCATCGCTCGGAATTCTGGAAACGAAGTCGATTTTTCACGCGCCTGTTATGGGTATAACACCAGCGTGACACCACTCCAGCTAGCCTGTGCCTACTCCGTCATCGCGGGAGATGGAAATCTCCGTAAACCACACATCGTCAAAGCGCTCATCGCAAATGACGGCACCGTCGTGGAAGATTATGCACCAGAAATCGTCAACAAGGTCTTAACTCCAAAAGCCGCCACGCAAATGCGAGCCGCTCTAGAAAAAGTCACCCAAGAAGGCGGCACCGCCAAGCTCGCCGTTGTCGAAGGATTTCGCGTCGCTGGGAAAACAGGAACCGTGCAAAAACACAACCCAAAGGGCGGCTACATGGCTGGGCACTACATCGTCTCCTTCGCTGGCATGATGCCTGCGCAAGATCCCGCCTTCGTCTGCATCGTAGTAGTGGATGATCCAAGAATCACTGGAATGCATATCTATGGCGGACTCATCGCAGGTCCGATTTTCAGCAAGATCGCCACCCGCGTCGCCACGCATATGAATTTACAACCCACCGAGCCGATTTCCCCTAAAATTTCCACCGCTGCCCGATGATCCTTCGCGAGTTAATTTCAAGCCTTACACGAGTCACGGTCGCAGGATCGCTGGACGCAAATGTCCACGCCATGACCACTTCCTCGAATGAGGTCGCGCCGGGACTGTTGTTCGCCGCCATCCGCGGCACAGCGGCAGATGGTCACCACTTCATCAATACCGCGCTTGCGGCCGGAGCGACCGCGATCCTTGCGGAAACCGCGCCTCCGAGCGACTACACGGCCTCCGCAACGTGGCTACATGTGCCAGACACCCGTGTCGCTGTCGCCATTCTCGCGTCTGTTCTAGCAGGGCACCCTTGGAAAGATCTAACCATTGCCGGCGTCACCGGCACGAATGGGAAAACCACCACCGCCTTCCTGATGCATCACATCATGAAAACGGCATGGCACCGCGTCGGTCTGCTCGGGACCATCCTCGTTGACGACGGCGAGACCGTGGAAAATGCCAAGCACACCACGCCCGGCTCCATCGAGCTGGAAAGCATCCTCACCCGGATGAGAGACCACAGCTGTCGGGGCGTGGCCATGGAAGTCTCGTCCCACGGGATCGATCAACGCCGCTGCTCCAGCATCGGTTTCGACGCCTGTGTTTTCACCAATCTCACCCAAGATCACCTCGATTACCACGGCACCATGGAGGCCTATTTCAAGGCGAAGGCGCAGTGGTTTCTCGATCTCGCTGCCGATCCCCTTGGGAAAAAACCCGTCGCTATCATCAATACGGACGATGCCTATGGCGCTGAGCTGGCCGCCATGTTAGAGGGGAAGATGCCGGTCCTTCGTTTCGGTTTCGGAGTGCACAATGAGTTCCGCGCGAACAACCTCCGGCAAAGCGCGCGTGGCATGGAATTCGAGCTCACCGCCAAGGGGAAAAGCTACCTCGTTCGCGCTCCATTGATCGGGCGCTTTAACGCGTATAATCTCCTCGCCGCCATCGCCGCCGCCAGCGTGTGCGGTATCCGTCCGCGGGACGCCATCGCCTCACTTCTCGACGCTCCGCAAGTCCCCGGACGTATGGAAAATGTCGGAAACGCCGGTGGTGCGACCGTCTTCGTGGACTACGCACACACCCCAGATGCCTTGGAAAATGCCTGCCGTACGCTCAAGGAGCTGGATCCCCGCCGCCTCATCACCGTCTTCGGTTGTGGTGGTGCGCGCGACATCGGCAAGCGCCCACTCATGGCGGCGGCGGCTGCTCGCCACAGCGACGCCTGCGTCGTCACTTCCGATAATCCGCGCTCGGAAGACCCGCTAGAAATCATCCGCCAGATCGAGAGTGGCCTAGTCGGCAAGGCTTACCGCAGTATCTCGGATCGGGCAGAAGCCATCGATTTCGCCATCCAAAACGCCCTTTCTGGTGATATCATTCTCATTGCTGGAAAAGGTCATGAAGCCACTCAGCAATTTGCCGATCACAGCATCGACTTCGACGACCGCAAGCACGCCAGCAAAGGCCTGCGAGATCGTGCCCAAACGATAGCCGACCAGCGATGAAGCCCATTTCCGCCCAGCAACTTGCAGACATCCTCGGCGTCCCGCTCGCCGCAGGGTCGGGTGGTGTGATGATTTCCGGTGGCGTCTCCACCGATACTCGTGCACTACCGGTCGGATGTGCTTTCTTCGCCTTACGGGGAGAAACGTTCAATGGTGATCTCTTTGCCCAGCAAGCTCTCACCTCGGGAGCCTGCGTCGTCGTGGTCCAAGATTGGCAAGGCGTCTGCCCGCCAGACGCTGCCGTCATCGTGGTGGCAGATACGCTCCGCGCCTTGCAGCGGCTCGCGTGCTGGTGGCGTCAGCAGTTGGATCTCCCTGTGGTGGCCATCACCGGCTCAAACGGGAAAACGAGCACCAAAGATTTCACCGCCGCCGTGCTCCGCCAGCGCTACAAGGTTTCTGCGACACGCGGGAATTTAAACAACCACATCGGTCTGCCACTCACCGTGCTGGCCACCACCCTCAAGCATACCGCTGCCGTCTGGGAAATGGGGATGAACCATGCTGGGGAAATCGCACCACTCTGTGAAATCGGCCGTCCGCGCTATGGCATCATCACCAACATCGGCACCGCGCACATCGAGTTTCTCGGCAGTCGCGAGGCAATCGCCGATGAAAAGGGCATGCTGGCCCGTGCGCTCCCTGCCGATGGAGTACTGTTCCTACCAGTCGCCTGTGATTTCCATGATTACCTGCGGAAGCGCACTCGCGCCCACTCGATTTCCGTGGGAAATGGCCGCGGTGCCGTGCGCGCTGAGAACCTACAGTTCGCGGCGGATACGACCCACTTCACCCTCGTCATCGACGGCGCTGAGCCAGCCGAAGTCATACTACAGGTGCCGGGGCGTCACATGGTGCAGAATGCGCTACTCGCAGCAGGCGTCGGCTGGAAACTCGGCCTGACTGTTCAGGAAATCGCGACCGGCCTATCTTCAGCCAGCCTCACGGGCGGGCGTCTGGGGCGCTACGAATCCGGCGGCGTGAGCATCATCGACGACACCTACAACGCAAACCCAGAATCCATGGCCGCAGCCATCGAGACCTTGGCCGTGATGCCCTTGGCAGAGGGCGCCCGTCGCATCATCGTTCTAGGCCGCATGGGCGAGCTCGGCCCCTTCGCCAAAGAAGCCCACCTGCGCACGGGCGCACTCGCCGCAGAGCGGGCGCTCACGGTTCTCGCCGTGGGTGATGGGGCAGAGGCGATCGCAGAAGGTGCGAAGAGTTCACTCTATTTTCCGGACCTCGCTGAGGCCGCCTCATGGCTGAAGCGCGAGGTGAAGCCTGGTGAGGTCGTGCTGTTCAAGGGCAGCCGCTCCGCCACTGTTGAACGCGTCATGCACGCCGCCTTTCCCTCTAACTAATGCTCCCTGCAATCTACGATTTCTGGCGCCAAGCCTTCGAAGCCGAGCTCGCCTCTGGCCAACACGGCTGGGCCTACATGTGCTCGTTCCTGAATCTCTTTCAATACATCACTTTCCGTGCGGCATCTGCTGGTTTGTTAGCCTTCATCCTCTCCGTCATCTGCGGCCCGAGGGTGATTCGGCGTTTGATCTCGCTGAAAGTCGGCCAGCCGCTCCGCACCGCCGAAGAAGTGCATAAACTCGCTGAACTACACGGCGGTAAAGTCGGCACTCCTACCATGGGGGGCGCGCTTATCATCGGCTCAGTGCTCGTCTCCACCCTCATCTTCGCTCGGCCGCTTAACCCATTCATCGCCCTCTGTGCTTGCACCATGACCGCTTGTGGATTGCTAGGCTTTTGCGATGATTATAAAAAAGTGAAGGAGAAGAAGTCCGACGGCATCAGCAGTCGGAAGAAATTAGCTTGGCAGTTAGGCATATCTCTAGTGGCTGCTTGTTTTCTTTACTTTAAAACGGAAATTTCCGGGTTCGGCGCGAGTCCTGAGCAGATTTCAGAAGGTCTTGCCGGCTATCGTCTTGGGGCGAACCCCATCGGCATCGGCGCGATTTGTTTTCCACTCCTAAAGATTCCGATCATCGATCTCCACTGGGGCATTATCCCATTTTTCGCACTCGTCATCATCGGCTGCTCAAATGCGGTGAATCTCACCGACGGTCTAGACGGATTGGCCACCGGCACGACGATCACCGTGGCGCTTTCCTACGCCTTACTCGCTTACTTGGCTGGCCATTTTTTCATGGCCACAGAGTATCTCGTCATTCCGCACAATCGTTACATCGGAGAGCTTGCTGTGTTCCTCATGGCGCTGGTCGGAGCGGGCTTCGGATTTCTTTGGTTCAATTGTCACCCGGCGAAGGTGTTCATGGGGGATACCGGATCACTCGCCATCGGTGGCGCTCTCGGCACAGCAGCCCTCTGCACCAAGCAGGAGCTGTTGTTAGTCATCATCGGCGGCGTTTTCGTGATGGAGGCTGTCTCGGTGATTCTGCAAGTGGGAAGCTATAAATTACGGAAAAAGCGAATCTTTAAAATGGCTCCCATTCACCACCACTTCGAGCTGCTCGGGTGGAAAGAAAACCAAGTCATCATCCGCTTCTGGATCATCTCGATCATGCTCGCACTGTTCGGGCTCGCATTGCTGAAAATTGCCTAACGTTTTATGAATCTCACCGGTCAACACATCGCCATCCTCGGCGTAGGACGCAGCGGTCGCGCTGCGGCCGCGCTAGCCTTGCGAGAAGGCGCCACGGTTTCTGCCTGGGATAGCGCGGGGCCAGAGGCTTTTGTGGGCCTACCACCGAGTGTTGAAATTCACCCCTTCGCTACGGAAGCACAAGGAGGCGAGTTGCGCTGTGATGTGCTAGTGGTCAGCCCGGGGATCGATACCTTCGGTTCCTATGTCGCAGCATTTTCAACGCACGCTGGAGAAGTCATCGGCGAGGTGGAGCTGGCGGCCCGATTCTATCAGGGCCGCATCATCGGCATCACCGGCACCAACGGGAAAACCACTACCACCGAGCTGGTCGCGCGGATCCTCGCCCACGCCGGCCTCGGCGGCAATCCTTGCGGCAACTATGGCACCCCGTTTGCCGAAGTCGTGCTGCTCGCGAATCCGCCGGCCTATGTCTCGTTAGAGCTCAGTTCATTTCAGCTAGAAACGATTCGTCAACTCCACCCCGTAGCCGCGATCTGGTTAAATTTCGCGCCCGACCACATGGACCGCTACCCGACGGTGGAGGCCTATCGCGCCGCGAAATTGCGGATTTTCATGAATCAAACGGCAGCAGACATCGCCGTCATCCGCGCTGGAGAGAATCTGCCAAAGACAGCGGCACGGCTGATCACCTTTTCCAGCGAAGATCCTACCGCAGACTGGTTCTACAATGAGAAACAGATCCTTCAAGGCTCCGTGCCGTGGCTGGATTTAGAACAAGAAACCAGCCTGCGCGGTCTCCACAATGCGGAAAATACGATGGCCGCCATGGCGGTTTGCGAGACCCTTGGACTCAGTGCCCATACCATCCGGGATGCTCTCCAAGGCTATGCGCCGCCCGCACACCGCTGCGAGTTGATCCGCACGCTTGATGGCGTTGAATACCTGAACGATTCCAAAGCGACGAATCTCCACGCCTTGGAAAGCGCCTTACGCTCGCAAACTCGTCCCGTTGTGCTCATCGCTGGAGGTAAGGAGAAAGGCTTGGACTATTCATCGCTGCTCCCCTTGTTAGGCGCAAAGGCCCTCGCCGTCGTCACATTCGGTCAAATCGCCCGGCCACTCTCCGTGCTCTTCTCGGCGGCCGTCAACAGTGAAGCCGTCGCCACACTTGCGGATGCGGTCGCTGTGGCACGCAGCCTCGCTCCGCGCGGAGCTACCGTTCTTCTTTCTCCTGGCACCTCTTCTTTCGACCAATTCACCGGCTACGAGCAACGTGGAAACACCTTCCGCGACCTCGTCCACCAGCTTCGCTAATCTGCATGAAACCTCATACTCTCCCTGTCAAACGCACTCCTGCCAAAAATGGCATTTTCAAACGCCTCCGCGCCGTCACCAGTAAGCGCAAGCAACACGCTGCCGCTGCCGCAGACATGGAAATGGACGATGGTGGCTCGAAGATTTCCCGTGCCCTCGTCATCGTATTTCTTTTCCACATCGTCGCGATTGGGCTCGTTTTCATTCACCACAATTTCCTCGACAGTCGTAAGCCGGTTGAGCCGAAAAAAGTGGCAAAAGTCGTCTTGGCGGACGCTGCGAACTTCACGCCACCCCCAGCACCCCAGACCGATCTACCCCGCATCGAGCCGGGCGAGAAATCGGTCGTCGTCACCATGGGTGACAACTACGCGCGCATCGCCGCCCGTGAAGGCGTGGATGAAGGGGATCTAAAAGCCATCAACGAGCAAGCCGACCTCAAGACTGGGATGCTTTTAAAAATCCCCGCCAAACGGCCCGTCGTCGCCGCTCCATCCAGCCTCCTGCCGACCCTTGTCGATGAAGCTGACGGTCTGGTGGACGTGGTTCCTACGGGAGCTGCCGTAGCTGCACCGCCACGCGCCATCTTAGTCCGCCCCAAAAGCGCACCATCAGCATCGACCACTTCGGCTACCGGGAAATCCTACACTGTGCAAGCGGGCGACAGCATCTGGCGCATCGCGAATAAGTTTAAAGTGAAACAGGAAGCACTCCTGAAGGCAAATTCCCTCGGTAAAGATGGTAAAATCAAAGCGGGAATGACCCTCGTGATTCCCCACTAAATTCATGACCCGCCATTGCTCCATCATTCTCTGCACAGCCGTCGCACTTCTTGTCGCGCTCGGACTGATCATGCTCACAAGCACGGGCGCATGGGTGAAAAAGATCGAGCCTTATCACTTCGTCGAGCGCCAAGCCTACATGGCTGCGACGGGGTTGGTCTTTGCGTTCATCGCCTCACGATTTCCCATCGAGAAATTACGGGCCTATTCCCTGTGGATGTTAGCGGGCATGTGTGTGTTGTTAGTGCTCTGTTTCGTGCCGGGCATCGCCGACCCACAGTGGGGCTCTAACCGTTGGATCAAGGTTCCTTTGATCCGCCAGTTTCAGCCCTCGGAAGCGGCGAAGATTGTGATCATGTTTTGCCTCGCTTCTTGGTTCGCACGTTGGCAGACGGAGATTCAGACCTTCTGGCGCGGATTTATCATTCCAGGCTGCATCGCTGGGGTCCCGATGCTGCTCATCGCGGTAGAAACGGATGTCGGCACGGCGCTTTCCATCGCGGTAGCCGTCGGCGCGGTGATGTTTTGTGTCGGAACTCGGCTGTGGTTCATCATCCCGACAGCGGTTACCGTCATTTCGGGCGCGAGCTACTTTATCATGCATGATCCAGTCCGCTGGGGGCGGATCGAAGCTTGGCTGGATCTTGAGAATCCCATCCATCAGCGCGGTGTCGGCGCACAGCAGTGGCATTCACTACTCGCGCTTGGCAATGGCGGGCCATGGGGTGTCGGTCTCGGAAATGGCTTGGAAAAGCTGGGCTCGCTCACGTTTGCTTACACGGATTTCATTTTCCCGGTCATCGGAGAAGAATGGGGCTTGCGTGCCACCTTAGGCGTGGTCGGTTGCTATGTAATCATCGCCCTCGCCGGCTGTGGAATCGCTCTTCAAGCGCAAACCGTTTTCAACCGCTGTCTCGCGCTTGGCCTGACCTGCATGCTCGTCGTCCCCGCCATGCAAAACATCGCCGTCACCACCGCCAGTTTGCCGAATGACGGCCTGCCGCTGCCCTTCGTGAGCTTTGGCGGCACTAGTATGGTGTTTAGCCTAGTCGCCGTAGGCATACTTGTGGGCATTCACCGCCGCTCGAGTCAGCAAGTTGTCCAAGAGTATCCACTCAGCCGGACTACCCGCCTTGCGGTAAAATTGTAGGCCGGGCGACGGTTCGTTACGGCGCAACTCTCGCAATGCATTCGCATAGTCATTACATCCCCTGAATAACAAGGGTTTTAAGCCGCGAATTGGAAGAATTTCCCCCAACTGACCATGTGGTTTGTTGACAAAGGTGAGTGGGGTTGACCACCTTGGAACAGATTCAATTCAGCCCGTGGCTGGAATTGCCAATCAGAAAATCCACCTAATAGGACTCATAGCCCAGTGTTTTCCAACGAAGATTACCTTGCAGAACTGCTCGCCGAAGCCGGAATGGTGAGCGCCGATGAACTCGCCCAGTCGCGTAGTGCCCTCTCGGGTGACGAAACGATCGTCGAGTATCTCCTAGCCCACACCGCTCTCACTCAGGAAAGCGTCGCTAAAACCCTCGCAGTTAACGCTGGGATTCCCTTCATCCGCCTTGCGGATGTGACTTTCGAGGCAGGGGTGATGGAGTCAATCACGGACGACATCGCGAAGCGATACCGCATCATCCCTGTGGAAGATGATGGCTTGTCACTCACCATCGCACTCGCCGATCCTCTCGATTTCGAAGCGTTGGACAGCTTGCCACACGTCCTGGGTCGCCAATTGAATCTGGTCTGTGTCACACAAAAGGACATTCACGACCATCTTCGCCAGTTTTACCACTCTACTGAAGCCGCTGCGGGAAGTGACGGCTACTCGGTCACAGGTGGCGATGACGAAGCCGGCCCCTCCGCGAGTGATGCGCCGATCATCAAGCTGGTCATGCAGCTGCTCACCGAAGCATTTCGCCTACGCGCATCTGACATTCACATCGAGCCTCTTGAAACTTCCGTGCGGGTCCGCTATCGCTTGGATGGTAAGCTCGTCCACGTGGATACCCATCCCAAAAAACTTCTGCCTGCGATCATCGCCCGGCTGAAAGTGATGAGTGGATCGATGTCGATCGCAGAAAAGCGCCTCCCTCAAGACGGTCGGATTCAGCTCAAGATGGGCGACAAAGAAGTCGATCTCCGTGTCTCTTCCGTGCCTTCAAACCATGGCGAGTCCATCGTCATGCGGATCTTGGACAAGACCGCCCTGATGCTGGGTCTTCCAGAACTTGGCTTCTTCTCAGACGACCAACAGTTGTTTGAGCAGATGCTGGGACTGCCAGACGGAATTCTCCTCGTCACAGGCCCCACAGGTTCGGGAAAAACCACCACTCTCTACGCCTGTCTCAACGTCATCAACAGGCCGGACAAAAAGATCATCACCGTGGAAGACCCGGTCGAGTATGAGCTTCCCGGAATCAACCAAGTCATGGTGAAAACCGACATCGGCATGACCTTCGCCGCTGCCCTGCGAGCCATGCTCCGCCAAGCGCCGAACATCATCATGATCGGAGAAATTCGGGATGCGGAGACGGCAAACATCGCCATCAACGCCTCACTCACCGGTCACTTGGTCTTTTCCACCCTGCACACGAATGACGCACCTTCCGCAGTCGCTCGTCTCGCAGACATCGGGGTGAAGCCCTTCCTCATCGCCTCTGCCGTCCGTGCCGTGCTCGCCCAGCGCCTTGTGCGGAAACTCTGCCCGATTTGTAAAGCTCCGGCCATCCTCACGGAAAAGGAAATGCGTGCACTCTCCCTCGACTCCTCGCGGATGACAGAGGCCACGATTTTCGGACCTGTCGGTTGCGAAAAATGCCGTGGCAATGGTTTCAAGGGCCGGATGGGTATTTTCGAAATCTTCGTCATCGATGACGAAGTCCGCTCGATGATCAACAATGGTCTGACTACTACTCAGCTTCGCCGCCGTGCCCGCGAGCTCGGCATGCGGACCCTCCGAGAAGACGGCATCCGCAAGGTGCTTTCCGGCCTCACTTCCGGTGGTGAAGTCGTCCACGCCACCATGTCTGACCTCGACTAATTGTCACTAAACCCTCCTTTCCAAAAAGCTTTCGCCTCTCCGTCCCATGGACAATCAACAGATCATCGACTTATTCCTTTCGCGGGGTCTCATTGACCCAGCTCTCTCTCAAGACATCCTTGCGGAGGTAGGGCACAGCGGTAAAGAAATCGCTGAGATCCTCGCCGACTACCAAGTCATTCAACACCGCGACGACATTTGGCCCGTCGTGGCCTCAGAACTCGGTGCAAGCATGGTGGACCTGAAAAATTGGACCCCGCCAGAAGCCCTACTCGCGCTCGTGCCCGCTGGCACTGCTCGTCTACACGGAGCCTTACCTGTTAATTTCGACGAAACCGGCCTCTATGTCGCCCTCGTCGACCCCCTTAACCCACAGACTCCCGAAGACTTACGCTTCGCCCTCGGTCGTGAAATCCACATCGTGGTGGCCCCTGACTACCTTGTCGAATCCAAGATCAACGAGTGCTACGGCGGTGAAGGCAAGGCCATGGAAGACATTCTCAGTCAGCTGGAACTGAGTGGCGACAGTCTCAATGCAGCAGACCTCGAAGCAGAAGCCAATTCTGCGCCGATTATCCGCTACGTGGACCTCGTGCTCTATCAGGCGATTAAGGAAAAGGCCTCCGATATTCATTTCGAGCCCTTCGAAAAGGACTTTAAAATCCGCTATCGGGTGGACGGTGCGCTCTATGAAATGGCACCGCCGCCGCCTCATTTGGCTCTCCCGATCCTTTCCCGGGTCAAGGTCATGTCGAACATGAACATCGCTGAGCGGCGAATCCCACAGGACGGTCGAATCGTCAAACAAGTCGGTGACAAGCAGGTGGACATGCGTGTTTCCTCGCTCCCCACTCACCACGGCGAGTCAATCGTGCTGCGGGTGCTTGACCGCTCATCCGTCAACCTATCGCTTGAAAATCTCGGTCTCACCGACCACATTTACAACTACATCACCGACACGATCGAGAAGCCAAACGGCATCTTCATCGTCACCGGACCTACCGGTGCCGGGAAAACGACCACACTCTACGCCGCGCTGCGCCGGATCAATACCATCGACGCCAAGCTCCTCACCGCAGAAGATCCTGTCGAGTATGACATCGACGGCATCATCCAGATCCCCATCAACGACGCCATCGGTCTCGATTTCCCACGAGTTCTCCGCGCGTTCCTCCGCCAAGATCCAGACCGGATCATGATCGGGGAAATGCGGGATAAAGAAACCGCCACGATCGGCATTCAGGCTGCTCTCACCGGTCACTTGGTTCTCTCCACTCTCCATACGAACGATGCCCCTGGTGCCGTGACCCGTCTTGTTGACATGGGTTGCGAGCCATTCCTTGTTTCTGCCTCACTCGAAGGTATCCTCGCCCAGCGTCTGGTCAGGACAATTTGCAAAGACTGCAAAATGCCATACGAGCCCAACGAATCCATCCTCAATCAGCTCGGGATCTCCGCTCATGAATTGGGCGACAAGCAATTCTTCACCGGTGGTGGCTGCACCTCTTGCGGACAATCCGGTTACCGTGGTCGTCGCGGACTCTACGAGTTGCTCAATGTCACGGACCCAATCCGCGAACTGATCACCTCGCGTGCTCCTTCGGTAGTGCTGAAACAAAAAGCGGTCGAACTGGGGATGAACACCCTCCGCGAAGACGGTCTGCGCAATATCTACATGGGAGCCACGACGATCGAAGAAGTTCTCAAATACACCTAAGTTCCTCAGTTCACTCACTCGTTTTTCCTCCGCATTCACTTCCTTTCTTTACAGAAGCTCCTAAAACTCTAAAAAAAATCCCAACTCGTATGGCTAACTTTCAATATTCCGCGCTCGATGCAAAAGGTGAGCAAACCACAGGTGCCGTCTCCGCGGCGAATGAAGCCGAAGCCGTACAACAGCTCCGCGCCAAAGGCCTCTACCCCACCCAGATCACGGAAGAAGGAAAAGGTAAGGGCAAGGCAAAGAGTGCTCCTGCGAAAGCGAAGGGGAAAACCAAGGGTAAATCCGCCGGAAAAGGTCAGACGGGTGGCCGGATTAAGCCGAAGAGCTTGATGATTTTCACGCGCCAACTCGCAACCCTCATTGACTCCGGTCTGCCGCTTCTTCGCAGCCTCACCGTGCTCGAAAAACAAGAGCCGAATCCCGTGCTCCGTGCCACCGTCAGCGCACTTGCCGAGAACGTGCAAGGCGGCTCGACCTTCTCCGAGTCGCTCGCCCAGCACCCGAAAATTTTCAACAAGCTCTACGTCAACATGGTTAAGGCTGGCGAACTGGGTGGTGTTCTTGAAATCGTTCTCAATCGTCTCGCTGAATACCAAGAAAAAGCTCAAAAGCTGAAGAACAAGATCGTTTCTGCCATGGTTTACCCGGTGATCGTCATGTTCATCGCCGTGGCCATCTTAGTTTTCCTGATGATCTTCATCGTGCCGAAGTTCAAGGAAATGTTCACTAACACGGATTCCGAGCTCCCACTCATCTCGAAGATCGTCTTCGGCATGTCTGAATTCTTCCTCGCCAATCCGCTCTACGTGCCCAACGTCGTCTTCTTCTTCATCGCTTTCGGCGTCGGTGTCTTCCTCTTCAATCTCTGGGGCGCGACGGTCGGTGGCCGTAAAATCATCGACACCATGAAGCTGAAAATGCCCGTGCTCGGTGACATCCAACGGAAAAGTGCCGTTTCTCGCTTCTCCCGCACCCTTGGAACTTTGGTCACTTCAGGTGTGCCGATTCTCCAAGCACTCAACATCACTCGCGACACCGCTGGAAATGTCATCATCTCTCAAGCCATCGAGAAAGTCCACGAAGCGGTCAAGGAAGGGGAAACCATCGTCATCCCACTCCAAGCTTCTGGAGTTTTCCCGAACATGGTTATCTCCATGGTCGATGTGGGTGAAGAAACCGGTCAGCTCCCCGAAATGCTCTTGAAAGTGGCAGACGTCTATGACGACGAAGTCGATAATGCCGTGACTGCACTCACCTCCATCCTTGAGCCGATCATGATCGTGATCCTCGCCCTCATCGTGGGTGCCGTGGTCTTCGCCTTGTTCCTGCCTCTGATTAAGATGATCTCGACCATGGGCAACCAGTAATCCTGCTGGCTACCATCCGACATCCGTTCAAAATCTCCGGGACATGAAAAACTCATCACTCCGCCAGAAGGCTGGCTTCACCTTGATCGAAATCTTGGTCGTCATGGCGATCATTGCCATACTGGCCAGTATGGTCATCGGTGCGCTTAGTTTCGTTAAAGAGAAACAAAAACGCGAGCAGGCGAAGATTCAAATCGCCCTGCTGAGCAAATCGATCGAAGAGTACAAGTTGGACATGGGGAAATACCCAGGGCTGACGGATGACACACCCGCGACGGGTCAGGGGATGACGGAACAACTCTACCAAGCCCTGTTCTATGAAGGCTATTTGGCAACGGAAAATACCGGTTCGTCCAATCCTATTGGAGCGAAAAAAGTTTATCTAGCGGACCTAGATCCCACCACGACGAACCAAAAGTGGGTCCAAAAAGTAGCGGGTCCGGGTGCGTTAGTTCCTGCAGTATCAAAAATTAACGATCCTTGGGGCAACGAATACCTCTATCGTAAAGGCAATAATGCAATCAATCCAGACTTCGATCTCTGGTCTGCCGGCAAGGATGGAGAGACGAGCACGGGCAACACAGCGGCGGATCTTAAAGATCCAAAAGCGCTAGATGACGTTCGGAACTTTTAAGTGCCAACTCTTCAACAGAGCCTAGAATCTTAGCCTGCTCTTGCGAACTAACTTTCAAGGAGTCACATCATGGATGTGGCTCCATTTTTTAACCACATGACCGAATCATCTGCCCCTATTCCCGGAGACTCTAAGCCCAAATCGGAGAAACCGATGACCTCCGCGAAAAAAGTTTCAAGTCCACGGCCAAAGAAGGTGGCAAAGGTCAAAGATTTGGTGGAGGCGGCGCTTCCCGTCCCAGCACCTCAAGAAACCTTTACCGAGCCGAAAACAGAATGGCCTGAGCCTGAGGATGCCTCATCTGGTGGGAATCAGTCGCAGACCGATTCCGTCAAGCGCAAGCGACGTCGGCGTAAAGGCAAAGGTGCGTCGAACGCGCCACCCCAGAACCCAATGGACTCTGTTCAAGACGATGCGCCTTCGCCGACTCCGACTGAGGCAGCACCAGACCAGCGCATCCGCCCGCCTGCTCCAGCGCCACAGTCACAGATACCGCCCCGTCCTAAAGTTGACCCTGCCCTTTTGACGAAAAAGGCGTGGAAAATCTTCCTCGCTGAAGTCAGTGAAGAAGGCGTTGCGCTCATCGGAGACAGTGATGCTAAAGACCTATCCCGCCGATGCTTTAGGCTGGCAGAAATCTTCATCGAGGAGCAGTCCCGCCGCCGCTAAAAAAGAGCAGCGAGTTCTTGCCGCTTAGTAAACATCCCGTAAGTAACGCTTCTCTTTCTTCAGCTGAGCGATGTAGGCAGCCGCTTGTTCAGCGCTGAGCTTGCCATGAGTTTCTGCGATCGAGAGCAGCGCTTGATCCACGTCTTTAGCCATGCGTGAAGCGTCGCCGCAGACATAGAAGGCGGCTCCGTTTTGCAACCAGTCCCAGAGTTCAGCACCTCGGTGAAGCATGAGGTTTTGCACGTAGATCTTCTCTTTCTGGTCGCGTGACCATGCGAGGTCCAGCTTGGTCAGCACTCCTTCAGAGAAGTAGCCCGAGAGCTCATCTTGATAGAGAAAGTCGGTTGCGCTGTGGGGATTTCCAAAGAAAAGCCAGTTTCGGCCGGCTGCTGCCGTGGCTTTTCGTTCTTCCAAAAAGGCGCGAAAGGGGGCGATTCCCGTGCCTGGTCCGACCATGATGACATCCGTTTTTTTCTCAGCAGGTAGGCGGAAAGCGTTGTTCTGATGGACGAATACCCGGGGCTGAATTTCGGGGCCGACTCGATCTGCCAAAAAGGTCGAGCAAATGCCGCCACGGTCACGTCCAAATGTGGTGTAGCGGACGATTCCTACACAAAGATGCACCTCACCAGGATGGGCGAGTGGGCTGGATGCGATGGAGTAGAGACGCGGTTGGAGTTTTTTCAGAATCGAGACAAACTCTTCGGCATCTGTGAAATCGGCCGGGTGATCGATAACGAGGTCGATGAGGTCGCGCCCCCAGCAGAAGTCGTCATAGGCTTTTTTATCATCGGCGAGCACCAGTGAGCGGAGAAATGGCGAGCCGCTTTTGGCCTGCCATTTTTGGAGGATCGACTTGTTCAGCGAGCCGATGTCGTAGTGCTGGATCAGGGCCTGACGCAGTGAAACTTCTTCACCCGAGCCTAGCATCACCGCGCTTGGCTTGAAGGGCAGATTCGCAATGATTTCATCCACCACATCTGCTGGGTTGAGCGGGTAAACTCCAAGCGCATCACCCACCTCGTAAGCTAAATCTGAACCGACGAGTGACAGGGCGATTTGATGAGTCTCTTTCGCGCCTGGGCCATTTAGGTTCCGGTTTTCAAGGACTGGCGCTGGGAAGGGATTACTTTTTGAGAAGCCGGCTTCTTCAGCGTCCTCCGCCACGGTTGCTGATTCGTGGCTTGCGCTGTCTGCGGGTGGAGCGAGTAGCGCGATCACGGCGGAACTCCACTCGGCGTAGGGTGCGTCTGGGTCCACATCGACATCCACACGTTGGTAGAGCTTGGTGGCGCCGAGTTCTGCTAGGCGGGTATCAAATTCGATGCCGCATTTACAGAAATCTGGGTAGCTCGTGTCGCCCAGTGCGAGCACCGAGTAGGAAAGTTGTTCCAAGCGCGGCGCGGCATCACTCATGAGCCATGCATGAAGCTCCATCGCGCTGTCGGGCGGCTCTCCGTCGCCATAGGTGGAGGTGATGATGAGGAGATTTTTTTCGTCGGCGAGTGCGGCTCGGTCATAGCTCGCCATGTCCCGCAGTTCTGGAATGAAGTTTCCTTTTTTTAAGGTTTTTGTCAGTTTTTTGGCCAGTCCCTCGGCGGTGCCTGTTTGTGAGCCGTAGAGAACGGTTACGGGCACGGCCGGTGCTGCTGCGATGTTGTCCGGCTTAGCACCAGAAAGGGCTTTGGTCAGGAAATCATTTAGCCATGCCCGCTGTTCTGCGTTGAATGGTGCGTCGTCTGGGATTTGAATCGGAAAAACCATAGCTCTGGGGAAGAAAAACCCTGACTCGGGCGGGAGAAACTGTGTCGGCAGGAAAAGAATTCAAGCCTGATTCGTGCCAAGGTGCACAGATCCCTTATGAATATTTTAAGTCCTTGGATGGATCTAATTCATAATCCATCGCGAAGTAATTACTTGTGCTAGGTTTGAGATATTTTTCGACCAACTTGATGTAATACGGATCATCGACCGTGGTTTTTAGTTTATCGAGCGACCCTACCTCGATGGAGAAAAAGAACTGCCATTGAGAATTCGGGTCTAGGTTCCTACCCGACTTCACACTCAAGACTTCCGGGATTTTCAGTAAAAGGCTGCGACTCGTCCGCACGAGCTCTTCGATGGTATTCTTCTTTGCCTCTGGCTTGAGTTGGAAGTAAACCACATGGTAGATCATGAGGTGACCTTAAGCTTTCCAATTTAAGGCACCCTTCTTCAGGGCATAAACGTAGGCGAACACCAAGATCCCAGCGAAACCAGCCATGCTGACCAAGGCACTAGGTCCTTGCGCCGCTAAATCCCGAAACTGAACAGCCCATGGATACATGAAGACCACTTCAATGTCGAAAATCACAAAGAGCATCGCCACAAGGTAGAATTTAACGGAAAACCTCGGAGCGCCATCGCCAATTGGAAGCATCCCGCACTCGTAAGCACTGTCTTTCATCGCATTCCGCTTCGCGGAGCGGCCGAACACAATACTCAGCGAGAGAGTGCTCACGGCAAATCCGAGGGCGATCAGGATCTGAAACAGAACGGGAAGGTAGTCTTGTGGCATAGGTCAAAGGGCGGCTGGACTGGATGTAGTCGCGGGAGAGAGAAATGGGTAGAAAAAAAACCCGCGCCCAGAGTTGGACGCGGGTTTTGGTAAAATTAAGAATTACGCTTCTTCCTGTGCAGCGGCTTCTTGTGCGGCTGCGTAGGCGCTAGATGCTTCGTGAACACGGGCAGTTCCTTTGTATTCCTTGCCGATTTTCTCAACGAGGCCGCGGGTCACCAAGTTCTGAAGTTTCTCGTAAGCCCGGAGGCGAAGCATCTCCTCGCCACCGCTGACGGCGTTACGAACTTTGAGATTGGCGAAAACGCGCTCGAAAAGATCGTTGAAACCGAAAATTTTCTTTTCGGCAAGGACGTTGCAAAGTTCGTCTGTGACGTGGTCAGGGAGGCGACGTGAGAATCGGGTACGTTTCGTGGTGATTGCCATAACGACGCCACCATACAGGTCTTTGTGACAAAAGCGACTCAAAAATCCGGAAGATTATCCCAGATGACATGATTTATTTTGCAAGCGTTTATTTTTAAATTTGATCCAATTGTTGAAATTGCGGTTGATGCCGTCTTGACAGCCTCATTTTTTCAACCAACCTCCCCCTCCCGTCGCGTCGGTAACGTGACTGGAACTCTACTCCCATGAAAAAGGACCTTCATCCGAAATACAATCCGGTCGTCTTCGTTGACATGACCACCGGTAAGCGTTTCATCACTCGCTCGACTAAAACTTCTGAGAAAAAAGAAGTCATCGACGGGGTGGAACATAGCATCATCTCGATCGGTATCACTTCAGATTCCCATCCATTCTTCACGGGCCTCGCCCAGTTTGTGGATACCGAAGGACGCATCGACAAATTCCAAAAACGCTTCGGTGCCGTTCGCCGCGTTGGGAAGCCGAAACTCGACTGATCCAGTCCATTTCCCAAATTTCACCAAAACGCCTGACTGCTTCACTGCCGTCAGGCGTTTTGTTTTGATTCTTAGACGTTCCTCTCCAAACCTCCGCCCGTGCTCGCTAAACGAATCATTCCTTGCCTAGACGTGACCGATGGCCGCGTCGTGAAAGGCGTTAACTTTGTCGATCTCATCGATGCCGGCGATCCGGTCGAGTGCGCCATCGCCTATAATTTACAACAAGCGGACGAGCTCGTCTTTCTCGACATCACGGCGTCCTCGGACAACCGCAATACGATGGTGGATGTCGTCCGGCGGACCGCTGAAAAGTGCTTCATTCCGCTCACCGTGGGTGGTGGGATCCGGACGGTGGACAATATGCGGGAAATGCTTCTCGCCGGTGCCGATAAGGTCGGGGTGAACACGTCTGCGGTGACCAATCCCAGCCTGGTGGACGCTGGAGCCAAAGCGTTCGGCAGCCAATGCATCGTCGTGGCGATCGATGCAAAAAAGGAAGGTCCGGGTAAATGGGGAGTTTACACTCACGGCGGCCGGACGCCTGTCGGGCGGGATGTCGTGGAATGGGCCATGGAAGTCTGGCGGCGTGGGGCAGGGGAGATTCTACTCACCAGCATGGATGCGGATGGCACCCAAGCGGGCTATGACATCGAGCTAACCGCGGCTGTATCTGCTGCGATTGGCATTCCGGTCATCGCCAGCGGCGGTGCGGGAAATCTCGACCACATGGTGGATGTGCTAGACCGCGGCAAAGCGGATGCGGTGCTGGCGGCAAGTATTTTCCATTTTGGAAAACACACCGTCGGCGAGGCTAAGCGCCACTTCGCCGAGCGCGGTGTGCCCGTCCGGCCGGTGGTGGGTTGATCATTTGACCAACAGTCCCCGGAAACGAGGGAGCATTTTCTGGTAGAGCGAGTTTTTCCCGCCACGTGAAAGCTGGATGGCGACGAGATCTGCAGGGCTGGTCGGGTCGATCGGAGACAGCGAGCTGGCCTTATATCCTGCGGTTTCCACTTGCCGCTCGACGTGTGACGAGCCTGCTTTTTGGGTGACTTGGACCGAGGTACGATTCTCGCGAATGACGAGCGACGACAAGGGAGGTCCGCTCGCATCTTCGCTGAGCTTCAGTGAAATCGCCTTGCCGTGGCTCGATTCAAAAGCCCATCCGGCGTCGGTCACAGCGTCTTTCCAGCCCGCCTGCACGGCCAACCATGCCAACACTTGCAACGCGGTATTCCGGTGCGCTGGGTGGTAAGTAATTTCGACGGCGTGGATTTCAGGAAGCGCTTCCTGCGCGATCGGGTCATCAAACAGACTCGCGATTCCGATGCGGAATTGCCACGAGCGTGTCCAAGCGTGGTCCTGGATGATAAGATCGGGATTCGCCTGCGAAGCCTCTTCGATCATGGTGAAGGATGCTGCGGGATCTGCCCATGATGAGCTGTCGATGACGAGTCGGTCGATGACGCTGACGAGACGCTCGGTCAAAATTTCCGATAACTCACCCTGCCACCAGAAAATGAGGGGAAGATCTGAGTTGAGGTGAGCGAAGACCGTATTCCGAAAGCGTCCCGTCACCCGGCCCGTGAGATGGAAAGCGATTTGCTCACAGCACACGGATTTCCGGCCGTCCGCCAAATGGCAATGCGCGGTGATCCATGCCCGTAGTGTCGGCTCCGGTTCGTGACGGTCGATGCCCACCAAGATCGCCCGGCAGGCGTGCTCGCGAGTGAGTTCGCGGATGATGGCGGAGTTCTCAATCAGTGCTCCGGCTTTCTCCGAGTAAACGACTAGATTCATCAGCGAGGCATTCGTCGTGGCATCATCCTGCTCCCAGAGCTTGTGAAGCTCGCGTTCGATGATGGCGACGGGCACTTCGATGCCGAGTTCAGGGCAAATTGCGGGAATGGAGTCGAGGGGAGCAGTCATGTGGGAGAGCTTGGGTAAAAAATACGGAGTTGATTCCCCCATTTCAAAGCCTGCGCCATGCGTTCCCATCCTGCTGCAACAGTTCGTCCGCTTCTTTTGGGCCCCAGGAACCAGCAACGAATTCCGCCATCACGGGTGGGCTGTCGGACTCATGCCATGCGCGCTCGATGTGATCGATGAATTTCCAGGCTTCTTCCACTTCGTCGCGGCGGGCGAAGAGGGTGGCATCACCGGCGATGGCGTCTAGAAGCAGGCGCTCGTAGGCTTCTGGGCTGCCCTTGCCGAAGCTGGTGGAGTAGTGGAAATCCATTTTCACCGGCTCAAGACGGAGACTGGTGCCGGGTATTTTGGACACCATCCGCAGGGAAATCCCTTCGTCAGGCTGGATGCGGATGACGAGGACATTTCCCCCGGGAACTCCACCGGAGAGGGCGTTAAAAAGCACGCAGGGGGCATCCTTGAAATGCACGGAAATCTCGGTGGACTTTTTCGGCAAGCGCTTGCCCATGCGGATGTAAAATGGAACTCCGCTCCAGCGCCAAGTGTCGATGAGTAGGCGCACCGCGACGTAGGCTTCTGTCTCGGATGTCGGGCTGACCCGGTCTTCTTGCCGGTAGCCTGGGACGGCGGTGCCATCGATGTGGCCGGCGGTGTATTGCGCACGGACGACGTTTTTTGCAACTTTCTCTCGGGTGTCCCACTGGCGTAGGGAGCGGATGACTTTAACCTTTTCGTCGCGCACGCCATCAGCAGAGAGGTCGGTCGGTGGCTCCATGGCCACGAGGCTCAGGAGCTGGAGGAGGTGGTTCTGCACCATGTCGCGAAGGGCACCGGACTTTTCATAATACCCGCCGCGGCCACCTTCCATGCCGAGGTTTTCGGCGCAGGTGATTTGGATGTGGCTGATGTATTTGCTATTCCATAGTGGCTCGAAAATGGAGTTGGCGAAGCGCAGCACCATGAGGTTTTGCGCGGTTTCTTTCCCTAGGTAGTGATCGATCCGGTAGGTATCGCTCTCGTGGAAGGTGTCATTCACCACTTGGTTCAGGTGCTTGGCGGTGGCCAAGTCGGTGCCGAAGGGCTTCTCGACGATCACGCGGGCCCAGCAGCCAGGCTTCGCTTCGTTAAGGCCGGCATTCTTCAGAGCGATGAGGATTTCATCGAAAAACTCAGGTGCCGAGGCGATGTAAAAGAGTCGGTTGCCCTTGCCGCCACGCTCTGCGTCGATGGCATCTAACTTTTCCGCAAGACGGCGGTAGCCATCTGGATCGGTGAATTCAGAAGTGTGGTAGGAGACGGTCTGGATGAAGCTATCCCAGATTTCATCATCATGCCCAGAGCGGGAAACTTTGCGGTTCAACTCATCCAGCCCAGCACGGAATTCCGCGTCTGACTTTTCCCGTCGCGCAAAGCCGATAATTTTCACCCCCGTCGGCAGCTCACCATCCACTGCAAGATTGTAGAGGGCAGGGATCAGCTTGCGGTGGGTCAAATCACCCGTCGCACCGAAGATCACGATGCTGCATGGCTCAGGACGCGAGCGGGAAACGAGGTCTTCGCGGAAGGGATTCATGAGAGGGATAAGAGATAGGGGATGGTGAATAGGGGATGGAAGATGCAGAAGCAGATGTCGGACCGCTGGATCTTTATCGCTGATTCCCGATCTCCAATCCCCGATCTTCTTCCATCACCACGGCAGTGGGAAATCGCGGTTAAAGGCGAAGACCCGCTCGCGGATGGCGTGGAGCTTGGCGAGATTTGTGTGATCGGACAAGGCTTCACTGATGAAATCCGCGACTTGCTCGACATGAGCTTCCTTCATTCCACGAGTGGTGATGGCGGGTGTGCCGATGCGGATGCCGCTGGGTTTCATCGGGCTTCCGGTGTCGAAGGGGATGCCATTTTTGTTCACGGTGATGCCCGCTTCATCGAGTGCATGTGAGGCGTCGGTGCCGTTCAGTCCCTTGTCGCGGAGGTCCACCAGCATGACGTGGTTGTCGGTGCCGCCAGAGCAGATCCGGAATCCATGATGCGTGAGCCGGGCGGCGATGGCTTGGGCGTTTTTCACCACCTGTGCCGAGTATTCCTTGAACTCAGGCTTCAAAGCCTCCCCGAAGCAGATCGCTTTCGCCGCGATGACGTGCATCAGTGGGCCGCCTTGGATGCCGGGGAAGACTTGCGAGTCGATTTTTTTCGCGAACTCCTCTTTGCATAAAATAATCCCGCCGCGCGGACCGCGCAGGGACTTATGCGTCGTGGACGTGACGAAATCCGCATGAGGAAATGGGCTAGGATGCACGCCCGCTGCGACTAGGCCCGCGATGTGTGCCATATCGACAAACAAATAGGCACCGACTTCCCTTGCAAGCTTGCCCATGCGGTCGAAATCGATGACCCGCGAGTAGGCAGAAGCCCCCACGGTGATGAGTTTTGGCTTCAGTTCACGAGCGGTTTTTTCCAACTCGGCATAGTCGATCTGCTCGTCTTCGGGGCTCACTCCGTAGTGAGTCACCGCGTAGAAGCGGCCGGAGAAATTTGCCTTATGGCCGTGCGTCAGGTGACCGCCGTGGGCCAAGTCCATGGTGAAGATCTTGTCGCCAGGGTTCAGCACGGCGAAATAGACGGCTGTATTGGCTTGGCTGCCCGAGTGTGGCTGCACGTTTGCATGCTCTGCGCCGAAAAGCTGCTTCGCGCGGTCGATCGCAAGTTGCTCGATGACGTCCACATTTTCACAACCTCCATACCACCGGCGGCCGGGGTAGCCCTCGGCGTATTTATTCGTCAATAGTGAGCCTTGGGCTTCCATCACAGCGGGCGATGCGAAATTCTCGGACGCGATCAGCTCGATGTTGTTCCGTTGGCGGCGCTCTTCCGCGACCATGGCCGCGTAAATCGCGGGGTCGGTCTCGGAAATCCGGCTACCGGAAGATTTGCAAACTCGTGCTTCATGACGCCCGCCTTCAAAGCCAGTGGCCAGAAAAGCATCTGCCATGGCGCAAGCAGTCGGCGCATCGGTGAATTTCCCGCTGAGGCAGAGCACGTTGGAGTCGTTATGTTGGCGGGTCGTGACGGTTTCTTCCACCGAGCGCACATTGGCAGCTCGCACATGGCGGTGACGATTCGCCGCGATGCACATGCCCACGCCTGATGTGCAGGCAAGAATGCCGAAATCATACGTCCCATCCGCCACTGTGCGGGCGACAGAGTTGGCATAATCCGAGTAATCCACGGATTCATGGCTGTGTGTGCCGAAGTCGAGAACCTCATGGCCCTGCGCCTTTAAGTGGGCTACGACGGTGTTTTTAAGATCAAAGGCGCCGTGGTCGGCTCCGATGGCGATGCGGTAAGTAGAATGACTCATGGAATGATGGCCGATTGAAAGCCGGGAAGCAGAACTTGCAAACCGCAAAATTTTTGGAAATTGATCTTCGCGCATTTTTTCGCGATGAATCCTGTCTCATGGATCTTCCTGCGGCCATCGCCCATTGCTTAGCCCTGCCGGAAGCGGAAGAGACCACTCCATTTGGCCCAGAGGTGCTGGTTTATAAAATTGGCGGGAAAATGTTTGCCGCCACCCAGCCGGATGATTTCCCAGCGCGGATTAACTTAAAATGCGATCCCGAGCGCTCCCTCGCCTTGCGCGACGAGCACCCAAGCATCGTCCCAGGCTACCACATGAACAAGCGCCATTGGAACACCGTCATGCTCGACGGCTCGGTGCCGAGTCCGCTCGTCCGTGAACTCATCGACCACTCCTACCAGCTCGTCGTGGCGTCCTTGCCGAAGCGGAAGGGGTGAAACGGCTCGCTCGGCCCATGATCTGCTAGCGAACCCACCGATGCCTGAAACTCCGCCGATCCACTCTGGCCTGCAACCTTCCCTAGGGCCTTGGCAGGTTCTTTTTTACGGTCTCGGCTCGATGCTAGGCGCGGGGATCTATGCACTCGTCGGCCGGGCTGCTGAGTCACTGGGAAATGCGATCTGGCTGGCATTTCTCGCGGCAATGGTGGCGGCGCTGCTGACTGGCTTGTCCTACGCCTGTGTCGGTGGGCGCTACGCCAAGGCCGGAGGCGCAGCTTACGTCACGCAGCGTGCACTTGGCCGTCCAGCGCTGAGTTACATGGTCGGTATCGCGGTGATGATGAGTGGCTTGACGAGTATGGCGACGGGATGTCAGGCGATTGCGGAAAATTTAGAGAAAGCGCTGGGAATGGCTCTTCCGATCAAGGCGGTGGCCATCTTGATCGTATTTCTCGTCGGCTGCGTGATCGCACGTGGCATGAAGGAAAGCATGTGGCTGAATATCCTCTGCACGGTGGTCGAGGCCTCGGGTTTACTTTTCATCATCGTGGTCGGGATGAAGTTCTGGGGGGCGGTGAATTATTTGGAAACCCCGACGGATGTCAGCGGGGTCGGCTCGGGAATCACGCTTGCGCTCGTGCTGCAAGGCGCGGTTTTGATGTTTTTTTCGTTTATCGGCTTCGAGGATATTTTGAATGTCAGTGAGGAGGTGAAAAATCCTAAAAGGGACATCCCGTTTGGCCTGATCGGCGCGATGATTGTGGCGACGCTGATCTACATGGCAGTGGCCATCACAGCGGTGTCCGTGCTGCCATGGCGGGAGCTGGCAGCGAGTAAAACGCCACTCATGGAGGTGGCAAAGCGGGCGGCTCCGTGGTTTGGCGGGATTGACCGAATTTACCTAGGAGTGACGATTTTCGCAATCGGGAATACTGCGTTGCTCAACTACTTGATGGGGTCACGCTTGCTCTATGGCATGAGTCATCAAGGGCTTATGCCGTCATTTCTTGGGCGGCTGCACACGAAGCGCAGGACGCCACAGATGGCTATCATGGTGCTTTTTTGCATCGTCGCGCTGCTGATTTTGAGTGGCGGTGTGAAGCCTCTGGCGGAGGCGACGGTCCTTTTGCTACTCGTCGTTTTCACCTTGGTGAACGTGTCATTGCTCGTGCTGAAGCATCGGGAAAACGAGCCGGTAGATGGCTTCGACGTGCCACGGCTCGTGCCGATTCTGGGCGCGGTGGTTTGCAGTGTTCTGGTTGCGGTGCGTGTGCAATCCGCCTTCACAAGCACCAAGCCGGATGCGGGTGTCGCCCCATTGATCGCGTTGGCGACTTTCATGGTGAGCTACGTGCTTTTTCGCCTGCTTAAACCAAAGGCGGCTTCAGCCGTGGCTCCCTTGTGACAGCGAGGTTGCCCAACTACTCGCCTTTTAACACTTCGATCCCACGGCCTTCGAGTTGTTCGATGAAGGCTGGGTCACCTGCGCGGTCTGTAATGAGGCAGCTTAAATCCGCGATTTCACCGAAGAAAAAGGAAGCCTTTTGGCCCAGCTTCGAGTGGTCCCCCAAGAAGACAACGTCCTCGGCACTTGCGATCACCCGTTCTTTGAATGCCGCTTGCCGTGCGTTGCGTTCGCTTACGCCCCGCTCTAAGTGAAGGCCATTTCCTGAGAAAAACATCCGATGAATGTTGTAGCGTTTCAGGGATTTTTCCGCAGTCAGCCCGATGAATGAGCGCGAGCGGGAATCGAACAGGCCGCCAGTGCAAATAAGGTCCAGATTGGGGCGGTCCGAGAGCACGTTGAAAACGTTCAGCGCATTCGTTAAAACGGTCAGCGGTAAGTCGGGTAAAAACTCGGCGAGCGTCAGCACGGTAGAACTCGCATCGAGAAAAATCGTCTCGTTTGCTTGAATCCGATTGGCGGCCAAGCGGGCGATGGCCTGCTTTTCCTCGCGACGGACGGCCTGGCGCTCGGTGAAGGGGAGTTCCTCACCCGTTCTCTCTGGTCGGCTGGCTCCGCCGTGAGTGCGAATGAGTTCGCCCCGCCGCTCCAGGATTTCAAAGTCTTTGCGAATCGTTTCGTCCGTCACGGCCAGCTCAGCAGCCGTCTCGATAGTTCTCAAAGATCCCGCGCCGTGCAGGAGTTCTAAAATTCGGCGTTGTCGGTCAATGGCTAGCACAATTGGTTTTTTTCTGTGTTTTGTTGGAAATTTTTGGAAATTCGGTTGACTTGTCAATCAAATCCGACGAAACCGTGACTCCCACATGGCCGCACCGATCACCCAATCTACTCCACGAGCCGTCGTCGAACACATGGTTCGCGAGCAAGTCTATGCCAGCATGGGCTTATCCTTGCCAGCGGCTTCCAAGGCTCCTAATGCTTTGCTTGTCAACATCTCCGCTCGCCACTGCCACCTTACGCAAGCAGCGGTCGAAGCCCTCTTCGGACCCGGGCATCAGCTCACGCCGATGAAGGGGCTTTATCAAAATGGCCAATTCGCCGCGAAGGAGTCCATCACACTGATCGGCCCACGCAGCCGGATCATTTCCAACCTCCGCATCCTTGGTCCTTGTCGTGACTTAAATCAGGTTGAGCTCGCTTATACCGATGCGATTTCACTCGGTTTCGACATTCCTGTCGCCATGTCCGGTGCCATCAAGGGCACTCCGGGTTGCATGTTGATGGGCCCCCACGGTTATTTCCAAATGGACGAAGGCGTCATTCGCGCTCAACCCCATGCCCACATGCATCCCGATGATGCGGCTTATTACGGTGTCAAGCACCTCGACACCATGAAGCTGAAAGTCCACGGCCCACTCGCCATGACTTTCGACAACTTGATCGTCCGCGTCGATCCATCCTTCAAACTCGAAGTCCACATCGACACCGACGAAGGCAACGCCTGTGGCCTCAAGCCTGACACTTTCTGCGAACTCACCAAGTAATCTCAATCCAATCCCATATCACCAACTAACATTATGAGCACTGCACTCGGCATGATCGAAACTAAAGGCTACGTCGGCAGCGTCGAAGCCACCGACGCCATGGCTAAGGCCGCCAACGTTGAACTCGTCAAACAAATCCAAACTGGCGGTGGCTTCCTCACCGTCCTCGTCAAAGGCGACGTCGGCAGCGTGAAAGCAGCCGTTGATGCCGGTGCAGAAGCAGCAGGCCGCGTAGGCGAGCTGGTTTCTTCCCACGTCATCGCTCGTCCGCACATCGAGCTCCTTAGCCAATTCGGCATCGCTTGAACCTTCATTTTTTAACCCTCTAAACTTACCAATACCATGGCCAAGCAAGCAATCGGCATCATCGAAACCAAAGGTTTCGTCGCCCTCATCGAAGCCTCGGACGCAGCTCTCAAGGCAGCGGACATCAAAATGACCGGCTGGGATAAAATCGGCTCCGGCCTCGTCACCGGTTTCTTCACGGGAGACGTCGCAGCTGTCAAAGCCGGCCTCGACGCCGCCGCATCAGCCGGCTCCCGCATCGGCACGGTGACTTCCGTGCAAATCATCCCACGTCCACACGACGACCTGTCGAAGCTCGGCACTTGGATCGCCTGATTTCGTTAAACGTTAGATATTAAAAGTTAAAGGGATATTCCTTCTAACTTTTAACAAATAACCAATAACCTCATTTAATACCCATGCTCGTTCTCGTCGCCAACCTTGGCTCCACTTCATTTAAATACCGTCTCTTCCGCATGAATGAGAACGGTGGAGATGTCATTGCCAAGGGAGGCTACGAGCGCGTCACGGATCATGCCGTTGTCATCGAGGACGCACTTGCGACCCTCCAGAAAGACGGCATCATCGCGAGCGCTGACGAGATTGAAGCTGTGGGTTTCAAGACGGTTTTAGGAAAAGATGTGAGTGGCTGCGTCATCGCCGATCAGACGGTGATCGACGCGCTCGATGGCTTCACCGCTGTCGCTCCCGCGCACAATCCTCCTTACGCCGCCGGCATTCGTCAGTTTGAAAAGGCGCTGCCAAAGGCACGTCTCGTCGCGCTTTTTGAAACCGCTTTCTACCAGTGGACCTCCCCAGCGTATTACAACTACGCTATCCCACAAAGCTGGCGTGACATTGGCATTCGTCGCTACGGCTTCCATGGTGCCAGCCATAAATTCATCGCTGAGCGTTCCGCAGAACTCTGCGACCGCGAGGACATCGCGGAAATTGCCCGCCGCCTTTACTTGGACGGGCCTCAGGAAGTTTCCGCCAAGCCATTCCGCGTCGTTTCTTGTCACCTCGGTGGTTCAAGTTCGGTGACCGGCATCCGCAACGGTGTCGCTATCGGTTCCAGCATGGGCTTCTCGCCCCAAAGCGGACTCCCGCAAAACAATCGTGTCGGCGACCTTGATTCCGGTGCAATCCCCTATGCGATGCGCACTCTCGGACTCTCACTCGATGAGGCCGAGCGTCAATTGGCCAAAGAATCCGGCCTGCTCGGACTTTCCGGTGTCTCCAATGACGCCCGCGACATCGAAAAAGCCGCTGCCGAAGGAAACCCCGCCGCCGTTCTCGCTCTCGAAGCTAACATCCACTCGATCCGTCACTGGATCGGTGCCTTCCTCCTTGATCTCGGCGGCCTCGACGCCCTCGTCTTCACCGCTGGCATCGGCGAAAATGGCCGCGACACCCGCGCTGCCGTTTGCAAGGACCTCGAAGCCTTTGGAATCTTTTTGGATCCCGAAAAAAACGCGGCCTGTCGCGCCACGGAGGCGGTCATCAGCACCGATGATTCTCCTGTGAAAATCATCGTCATCCCAGCCAACGAAGAACTCGTGTTAGCCCGCGAAGTCTACCGCAAGCTGTCTTAATTCTCTCTCATCTCACTTCTCACAAACTCACACTAAACTAATACTACCATGGCCAAACAAGCAGTTGGACTCCTCGAAACCCGTGGCCTCGCCTGTCTCGTCGTCGGCGTTGACGCGATGCTCAAATCCGCAAACGTCGAACTCGTCGGACCGATGAAACAAGTCGGCAGCGCACTTTGCAATGCCGTCGTCACCGGTGACGTCGCCGCCGTCAAAGCCGCGCTCGATGCCGGTGCCGCAGCCGCTGCGGAATCAGGTGAAGTCGTCAGCGCTCACGTCATCGCCCGTCCGGACGATGCCATCGACGGTGTCCTGCCGAAGGATCCTGCCGGTGCTGCCGCTCGCGCTCCACGTAAGTAACTCACGATTTACCGCGCCGGACTGAGCAATCGGTCCGGCGCGGTCATTCCTCATATTCCTAATGTTTCTCGCAGAAGTCATTGGACAAGTTGTCTCGACGAAAAAAGACGAACTCATGGTCGGAAGGAAACTTCTCCTGCTTCGTCCCAAACTCATCGATGACAAAGACCCTTCCAAATTCAAGGATGGGGCTAACACCATCGTCGCCATCGATACCGTCGGTGCCGGGGAAGGTGAACTCGTGCTCTTCTGCCAAGGCAGCTCGGCCCGCGCCGCGCAAGGCCTCAAATTGATCCCTGTCGATGCCGCCATCGTCGCCATCATCGACCGCGTGGAAGTCCACGGTAAAACTCTCTATAAAGGTGGTTAAGACCCACTGACTGCCGCCCACTTTCCTTCCCTTTCCATTCCGCATGAAAACTCTCGATCCAGATACCCTACGCTCCGTCGTCGAATCCGTCATTTCGCGCCTTGCGACTGCCGGTGCCACCACGACCCCAGCACCCGCCGCAGTTCCTGCTGCCGCGAAATCCTCTTCCTGCGGCTGCGGCTGCAGCGGCGAGTCCGGCCAACGCGGAGTTTTCACCTGTGTCGATAAAGCCGCAAACGCGGCGACCGACGCTCACCTCCAGTTGAAAAAACTCGGAGTCGCTGGCCGCGCCAAGGTCATCGAAATCGTCAAAGGCCTCGCCGTCGCAAATGCCGAGCCATGGGGCCGCTTCGAAATGGAAGAGACCAAAATCGGCCGCCTCGACCACAAGATCGGCAAACTGCTCATCACCAAAAACGTCCCCGGCACCGAGTGGCTCCAGCCCTTCGCCATGAGCGGCGACGGCGGCATCACTCTCGAAGAATACGCGCCCTTCGGCGTGATCGGTGCCATCCTTCCCGTCACCCACTCGGTCCCAACCCTCACTGGAAACGTCATCAACATGGTGGCCGCTGGAAACTCCATTGTCTTCAATCCCCATCCCGGCGGTGCACGCAGTGCCGCCATGGCAGTCCGCGCTTACAACGAAGCCATTTTCCGCGAAATCGGCATCGATAACATCATCACGACGATTGAAACGCCGAGCCTCGAATCCTTCGACCTGCTCTGCAAAAACCCACTCGTCAACCTGCTCGCCATCACCGGTGGCCCTGCCGTGGTGAACGCCGCCATGAAATCCGGCAAACGCGCCATCTGCGCTGGCCCAGGAAATCCAGTCGTCGTCGTCGATTCCTCAGCCGACCTCGCAAAAGCCGCCCGTGCCATCGTTGAAGGCGGTGCGTTCGACAACAACCTGCTCTGCATCGGTGAAAAAGTCGTCTTCGTGGTCGGCTCCGTCTTCAACCGCTTCTGTGAAGAACTCACCAAGGCCGGTGCCGCCCGCCTGAATGCCCAGGAACTTGAGCGCCTAACCGCAGCAGCCTTCACCGTGAAACCCGGCGAAGGCGGTGGCTGCTCCCACGCTTCCGTCAACCGCGCCCTCGTCGGTGCCGACCCAAGCGTCCTCGCCCAACACGCCGGTGCCACCATCCCTGCTGGCACTCAGTTGCTCTTCGCAGAAACCGATGCTGACCACCTCTTCGTCCAAGAAGAGCAAATGATGCCGATGATGCCCATCGTCTCTTGCCCAGACTTCGAGACCGCCGTCCGCGAAGCCAAACGCGCCGAGCACAACTACCGCCACTCCGCCATCATCCACACCAAGGACGTTGATCACATGACCTACATGGCCAAGGAAATGGACACCACGATCTTCGTGAAAAACGGTGCTTCCGTCGCCGGCCTCGGTCTCGGTGGCGAAGGCTATCTTTCCTACTCCATCGCCACCACCACCGGTGAGGGCATCACCACTCCCAAAACCTTCACCCGCGTGCGCCGCTGCGTCCTCGTCGAAAATCTCCGGATCATTTAATGACGTTAGAAGTTATTTGTTAAAAGTTATTAGGCCCGTGTCTTCCTCTTCTAAACAACCAATAACCCATAACTCATAACCTCTAACTCTCCAAACCATGTTCCTCGCTCAAGTCGTCGGCCACGCAGTCAGTAGTTATTCCCACCCTTCACTCAAAGGACACAAGATGATGCTCTGCCAAGCCCTCGACCCTGAACATGGACTCACCGGAGCTCCCATGATCGCCATCGACCTTTTCGGCGCAGGCCTGCATTCGAAAGTGCTAGTCTCCACCGACGGCCTCGGTGCCCGTCACATCGTCCACGACGACTCATCACCCATCCGCAATTTCATCCAAGGAATCGTTGATTGATAAGACACAAGAACGCTTCGCTCCAAGACCCACGACTCAAGATGAAGAATCCACTTTCCCAATCACCATTCACACCAACGCAGCAAGCCCCTCTTGTCTTGTGTCTTGCGTCTTGTCGTCTTGAATCTCTCTAACCATGCGCGTAGCCCAAGTCATCGGTCGAGTGACCCTGAGTATTCAAGATCCTGCTTTCAAAGGCGGGCGTTGGCTCATGGTCAGTCCCCTCGATGCCGGGCAATTCAACGACGCCTGCCGCAAGGCTCCCGCCCTTTCCGCCCAGTCATCCCTCGTCACCTACGACAACATGGGTGCCAGTGACGGCGACATTGTCGGCATTGTCGAAGGCGCAGAAGCCACGGCACCCTTTGATTTTCCGATCCCCATCGACGCGATCACCGTCGCGATTTTTGATTCACTTTATTACGAACCACCTGTTTCCGAGCCCACTAACCGCTGAACTACATGAGCAACAAAGTCTTCACTGCCGCTGATATCGAAGCCCACTTGAAATCTGGGAAAACTGCCGCAGATCTGCCAAAAGGCGCGGTTCTGACTCCATCCGCCAAGGACGTGCTCCGCGATGGAATCGGCCCGGTGCGTGCTGGTGGAAATTCTATGAGCAGCCCATCCGCCCAATCCGCCGCACCCGCTGTTTATGCGGAGCCCATCCTTCCTGACTACGAATACCACTGGACTCCCGGAAAAGACCCAAAAACTCCTGCGGAAATCCACGCGTTTTTCCACTCCGCTCCCATCGTCGCCCTCAAGGAGCGCATGGTGGAAATCGGCCAGCGCATGTGGGCCCGTGAATACACCGACGGCAACGGCGGCAACCTCACCATCCGCGTCGGTGACAACTTGGTGCTTTGCACCCCGACTCTCGTTTCCAAAGGCTTCATGACTGTCGAGCAAATGTGCCTCGTGGACATGGAAGGCGTGCAGCTTGCCGGTAAATACAAGCGCACCTCCGAGTGCATGACTCACCTTGCCATTATGAAGCGCCAGCCAAAGGCCAAAGCCTGCTGCCACGCTCACCCACCACACGGCACCGCATTCGCCGTCGCAGGTGTCCAGCCACCAACTTGCATGATCCCCGAGGCGGAAGTGTTCCTCGGTCAGATCGGTCTTTCCCAATATCAAACCCCCGGCACCCCTGCCAATGCCGTCGCCGTCGGTGACGCAGCGGTCGACCACATGGCCGTGCTCATGGTCAACCACGGTGTCATCACTTGGGGCAAGGACATCGAAGATTCCTACTGGAAAATGGAAAACGTCGAGTCCTACTGCAAAACCATCTGGGTCGCGTCTCAGCTCAACGGCGGCAAGCTCCTTACCATCACCGGTGGCCAAGCCAAGGAACTCATCGCCCTCCGCAAGGTGCTCGGCATGGAAGACAAGCGTGCGAATTGGCAAGAATGCCAGCTCTGCGACAACGCCGAGTTCAGCCCCGGCACCGTCTGCCAAATCCCCGACAAGGCCGCCCCGACTGGTAGCGCCAAGCTCGACCCAGAAGCGGAAAAACTCGTACAAATGCTCACTGAGCAGATCCTTGCGGCTGTTAAATAAGCTCGATAACTAGTGTCTCAAAAAGCGCAGGCGTCATGCCTGCGCTTTTTTTTGTGTCTTTAGGCTTCGCCGGACGCAAAGTGACAACGATCGGGTGGGTCTTGATCCGATTCCGAGCTTGCGATTCCTTCGCTGTGGATATATGTATATCCATCAATGAAAACGACTGTATTCACATCAGGCGGATCACAGGCCGTGCGTATCCCGAAAGAATTCCGAATCGACGCGAAAAGGGTGGAAATTGAACGGAAAGGCGGGACTTTGGTGCTCCGTCCGCTTCCAGATGAAACTACTTGGCCGGATGGTTGGCTCGAGTCATTCGCCGCCGGGAAACTGGATGAAAGCTTCCAACGTCAACCCCAAGGTGAGCCGCGGGAGGTGAATTTCTGATGGTCCTGCTTGATACAGACACCTGCATTCATTTCATGAAAGGCAGACCCGGAGTCCTTGAGAACTTCTCCCGATACCGTCCTGGAACTGTATTTCTGTCCTCGATCAGTTATCACGAACTGCTCTACGGAGCGCTGCACTCGGGGGCGGTTCAGAAGCATTTGGAGGTGGTGGCCGCATTCATCGCGCCCATTCAAGTGCTGCCGTTCACTTTGGTTTCAGCCGGGTATTCTTCCCAAGTCCGTCAATCTCTGGCTGCTGCCGGGCAAACGATAGGTCCGCTCGACACGCTCATTGCCGGGCATGCTCTGGAACATGAACTCACGCTGGTGACCGGAAATACTCGCGAGTTCGCCCGGATTGGGGGGCTGATGCTGGAAAACTGGGGGTAGCAAAAAGAGCTGCGGGGGTATTGCAGCAATTTGGCTATGATTGCTTCGCTGGGTAGCGAGAGGATTGACAGTGCGTTGGGGGATTGCAAAACGCTTCAGGTTTGAATCCTGCCCTCCGAGATGTGTGTTTTCAAAAATCATGAATCCACCAAAAAGCCCCTCGTTTCCACGAGAGGCTTTTTTTGGGATATTCTTAAACTCGATTAGCGATTTCCGCGGTCTTCGGCACCGGAGGCGGTCTTCTGCGAACGCTTGCGGACGTTGGCGTCGAGGATGCGCTTGCGGAGACGGATGTTGAGCGGGGTGGCTTCGACGAGTTCGTCGGCATCGATGTATTCGATGGCGCGTTCCAGTGAGAAGCGCAGCGCTGGGGTGAGCTTGGAGGTCTTGTCCTTGCCGGAGGAGCGCATGTTGTCGAGGTGCTTTTCCTTCACGGGGTTGACCGGAAGGTCGCCGACGCGGGGGTTTTCACCGACCAACATGCCGCCGTAAACCGCATCGCCAGGGGCGACGAAGAGCACGCCACGATCTTCGAGCGTTTGCAGGGAGAACGGGGTGGCGGTGCCGGAGTCCATGGAAACGAGCGTGCCGGTGGTGCGGTTCTGGATGTCGCCAGCGTGGAGGGCGTATTCCTTGAACAAGTGGGACATGATGCCGTGACCGGAGGTCAGGTTGACCAGCTCGGTCTCGAAGCCGATCAATCCACGGGTGGGGATGGTGGCTTGGATGAAGACGCGGCCGGAAGCCTCGGTGTCCATGTGCTCCATGAGGCCCTTGCGGTTCATGAGGATTTTCAGGATGCCTTGGGTGTAGTCGCCTGGAGCCTCGACGTAGAGGGTTTCGTAAGGTTCGAGGAGTTTACCGTTGTCATCGCGACGGAAAATCACGACTGGGCGGGAGACGAGCACTTCGAATCCTTCGCGGCGCATTTGCTCGACGAGCACGGCGATCTGCATGGCTCCGCGAGCGGAAACATTGAAGACGCCGGAGGTGTCGGTGTCTTCGACGGTGATGGAGATGTTGGTTTTCAACTCACGCATCAGGCGCTCACGGATGGCGCGGGAGGTGACGTGCTTGCCTTCTTTTCCGGCGAGTGGGCCGTCGTTGATGGAAAACTGCATCGAAACGGTCGGTGGGTCGATGGCGACGAAAGGAAGTGGCTCTTGGTCAGCAGTGCCGGCGATGGTTTCGCCGATGTCGATGTTCTCGATACCAGCGGCGATTCCGACGATGCCGCCTGCGCCGCAACCGTCTGAGTCAGCGGTGGCGAGTCCGGAGTAGGTGAAGGTCTTGAGGACTTTCGACTGCACCTTGGTGCCGTCCTGGCGAAGAAGGAAAACGGTGTCGCCCTTTTTAACGCTGCCACCGAGGACTTTACCGACGGCGACGCGGCCCACATATTCATCCCACTCGATGTTGGAAACGAGCATGAGGAAAGGAGCTTCAGGATCGGCCTTGGGAGCAGGGATGTGCTCGACGATTTTCTTGAGGAGAGGAATGCAGTCGATGCGCTCGTCGCCGGGCTCGTCCATGAAGTAGCCGTCGCGAGCGGAGCCGTAGCAGAAGGGAGCGTTGAACTGGTCTTCGTCGGCATCGAGGTCGAGGAAGAGTTCGAGCACTTGGTCGCGGACTTTTTCTGGTGTGGCGAGAGGGCGGTCGATCTTGTTGATGACGACGATGGGCTTGAGGCCTTCCTGCATCGCCTTGCGGAGCACGAAGCGGGTTTGGGCTTGTGGGCCACCGGAGGCATCGACGACGAGGAGGACGCCATCGACCATTTTCATCACACGTTCCACTTCGGCACCGAAGTCGGCGTGACCTGGGGTGTCGACGATGTTGATGGTGTAGCCTTCCCAGAGAATGGCGGTGTTTTTGGCCTTAATGGTGATGCCTTTTTCCCGCTCAAGGTCCATGGAGTCCATGGCGCGCTCGGTGGTAGCTTGGTTCTCACGGTAGGTGCCGCCGGCTTGCAGGAGTTGGTCAACGAGGGTGGTTTTCCCATGGTCAACGTGGGCAATAATGGCGAGATTTCGAATTTTCAAGGACATGGGAACGATTGGATAAATGGCGGCCTCCGTGAGAAGGGGGGCGGGCTATGCACGGTTTTGGCGGCGATGGCAAGGCGGGATTCGGGATAAAATGCGAAGATGGGGTGGAGCTTGCCTAGCTGGTATGAAAAAACTTGAATTTGATAGCAATACAGCATATGGCTTTCAACAACATGTCTGAGCTCGAATTTGAGTGGGATGAGGCAAAGGCGATTATGAACGTCGATAAGCATCAAATCACATTTGTGGAAGCTCAAACGGTTTTTTATGATCCAGATGCCCTTGTCATTCCCGATCCAGAACACTCCACCATCGAAGACAGGTTTATCATTTTAGGATTGGGTTCAGAAAATCGGGCTTTGGTGGTAGTCCATTGTTTCCGCAGAGAAAATACGGTCATTCGGATTATATCCGCGAGAAGAGCAGGAACGAAAGAACAGCGACCCTACTGGGAGAAAAAACGATGAAAACAGAATACGATTTCACAAAAGCCATAAGGAATCCCTACCTGAAGAAGGAAAAAAAAGCGGTTACGATTCGGCTCGAAAGTGAGGTGGTGGATTATTTCAAAGCGATGTCCTCCGAAACTGGCATTCCTTATCAGAACTTGATTAACCTCTACCTACGAGATTGTGCTGAGCATCGTCGCAAACTCAGTTTGGTGTGGGATCCGAGCCAAGCGATAGCGGAGTCGTAATTCGCAGATTTTATTCCCTAGCATCGCTCGGTCGGCTAAGCGGCGAATTGAGCGGGCGGGGGAGTGGGCCTGTGCCGCTGTCGCCGAGGGCGGCCTGAGTGCGAATGGCGGATGCGATGGCATTCGCGAGCTTTTGGCGGTAGTTGGCATCACTGATTTGGCGGCTCTCGGTTGCGTTGCTGAGGTAGCCGCCTTCGAGGAGGACGCAGGGGATTTCTGGGTTCCGGGTGAGGCGGATGCGGCGGCGGACGAGGCCACGGTTGCCGATTTCCATGGGGCTGGTTTGGGCCATTGCTTGCTGGAGGCGGGTTGCGAGGCCGTGGCTATCGACTCGCCAGTAGTAGGTTTCTGGACCACGGATGAAGGAGGGGCCGCTGTTGTAGTGCATACTGATGAGGATGGCGCTGCCGTTGCGATTGGCACGGGCGACGCGGTCGTCGAGGTCGATGAAGGTGTCATCTGAGCGCATGAGGATCACGTTGAAGTCACTGCGAAGGGCGTCAGCGATGCGTTTGGCGGTATCGAGCGCGAGGTCTTTTTCCTTCTGCCGGGTGTGTGGACTGACGGCACCGCTGTCTTTTCCGCCGTGGCCCGCATCGATGATGACCGTGCGAAATCCGCGTGGCCCGGGGCGGTGGCCAAGGGCGTCGTGGCCGCTGGAAGAAGAGCTGATGTCGGAGAGCGGCCCGCAAGAAGTGATGAGGGCGCTCAGGGAGAGCAAGAGGGAGGCTTTGAAAAACGGACTCACGCCGCAGATCCATGGCAGAGCGCGGGTGCCAATGGAAGCTTAGGTTTCCTCGCGCGGTTGGCTAGCTCGGTCTTGACAGGTGGGGACTCATGCAGCGACTTATCTCTCATTGAAAACGCTCCAACTATTACTGCCATTGACTGCCATTTTGGCGATGGGGGGGTGGATGGTGATGGATCGGCGTGAGGCGCATGCCTTGCAGACGAGCTCCGCTGCCATAAGGGCGGGGATTTCCGATTGGGGCACCCAGCCAACGGATCGAAGCGTAGGGAAACCATCGGTCGAACGTGCGATTGGGGATCTGGATTTAGGACAGGTGGCGGAGAGCTTGTCCAAGCTGCAGAAGACTGGAGGGTTGTCTGAGATGGAAGAATTGATGCGTTTCGAGCAGCGCTTGTCGCGGATGTCGCGCTCGGAACTTCTAGCGGCGTTGGATGCTTTAGCAGGACTGAACCTTTCTCCAGAGGCACGGTTGGAGTTGGAGAAAATGATCCTCGCGCAGTTGGTGTCGCTGGATCCGGCAGCTGCCTTGAGACGCTACGCTGGGAAAATCCAAGGAGCGCCGAGCGAAATCGGCCTACAGCTGGCAGATGCCATGAGAGATTGGGCGAAGTCAGACCTGGCCGGTGCCACAGCCTGGCTCGACCAGCAACTCGCCAGCGGGAATCTCGAAAGCAAATCGCTTGATGGACGCAGTGAAATAAGGACGCAGTTCGAAGCCGCTCTGGTGGAGGTGCTCGTCGGCTCGGATTCTGTTGCGGCGGGGCGGCGCTTGGAGAGTCTGCCAGAAGATCAGCGCCGGGAAATTTTACAACAAATCCCCTTCGCTGACCTCAGCTCAGAGGAGCAGAAAGCCTATGCGGAGCTGGTGAGAAAATGGGTGCCTGCCGCTGAGCAGCCAGGCTCCTTTGCCGACATGGGTGGAAAAATGGTGGAAGGAAATGCCTTTCCTCAAGTCGCGGAATTTCTCGATTCCGTGCAAGCTACGCCGACTGAGCGCTACGCTGCGGCCAAACAGGGGGCTGAATCTCAGATGGATGCGCTAAGTCGGGCGGGGACCGTCACCAAGGAGTCAGTGGACTCGCTGCGTGACTGGGTCGCGCAGCAAGCGCCGGGTCAGGCAGATCTCATCACCGGGAAATCCCTCGCGGAAGCATCACAGAACGGCGGAAAACTAAGCGCCGATGACGCCGCAAACCTCGTAATTCAGTATCAACAACGCTCAGGAAACGATGACCTACTCGTCGCCTTCATCCAAGGATACGCCGCACGCTCGAATCTCCAAGCGGTCCAAGCCCTAGTTTTGAAAATCAAGGATCCACAAGTCCGTGCCACCTACACCCGCTAGTGGCATGACGACCGCCACGAAATACTCACTCGCCGCGACCGCCGGGGTCCTGCTCGTGGGGAGCCTGCTCGGGCTAGTCCGCCAGCAAGAGCTGGTAAAACTCCGCACAGAGCAGCATGACTTGCTCCTGCAAGCCGATCAGCTCGGCGTGCAACTCGACTCCGCTCGCAGCCTTCCCCTCTCGAAGCGCTCCCGTGATTCGGCGGACTTAAAGACGCGCTCGATGGTCACTCAAATGCTCGTTTTCGCCAAGGAAATGGACAGTCGCCGCCTCCAGGGCAGCCTCTCAGACCTGAAATTCCAAAAGCGCGTGATGGAAATGAATCAGCGCTTGGTCGCTCTGAGTCCGCCTGAATTGCAGAAAGTCATCGCGGCGCTACTCGGTGAAAATGGCCTCACGACGGAGACTCGGGTGAATTTCATCGGTTCCTCGATTCTGATCTTGAGCGACTCCCGCCCAGCTGAGGCGGTGGCGCTGTATGCAGAGTCCGGCGGGCTTCTCGGTAGGTTACCGCTTGGCAGGCATGTGATTTCCAAGGCATTAAGTCGCTGGGCGGAGCAGGACCCACTCGCTGCACAGGGATGGATGCGCACCCATCCGGATGGGTACCCCGGCATTTCCGAGCATGACGCCCAGCGTCTGATTCTCGCTGGAACGGTGAAAAAATCCCCCGCGCTCGCCATCGCGCTGCTCCGTGAAATGGGCTTTCAAGACTCATCAGCCGCCCTGCGAACCATTGTCGAAGAGGCGGATTCGCTCGAACAACGCAGCGCCATCCTCGCTGCCCTGCGCGAGCAAAAGAGCGTGAAGTCGCTCAACGAGTCGCTCGAAACCATGGCCCGGAGCCTCAAGGGGGAATCCTTCGAGACCGTGCAAGCCTGGTTGAACCACTCAGCCCTCAACTCAACCGAAAAAGCCCATTTTGCCGCAGGCCTCACCTACGCGACGACCCAGCAAGACACCGGGCACTGGATCGACTGGATGGCGCAAAATCTCCCAAGCGATCAGCTTCGAGAAAATGTCGGTAATCTCATCGGCCAATGGACCCAGCAAGATTACCTCGCTGCCGGGAAATGGCTCACCGCCGCAGCGGCGGGTCCGGCGAAGAATGCCGCTATCGGAACCTACGCCATCACCGTCGCCGAATATGAGCCGCAGACGGCGGTGCAGTGGGGGCTCACCCTGCCAGAGGGTGCCGAGCGACAAGCGACCCTGCAGGCGATTCTACGAAATTGGCCAAAAAAGGACGCCGCCGCTGCCGCATTGTTCGCCCAAGAGCACGGACTCCTGCCACTCACCAAGTGAATACCAGCGGCGGGACGATGAGTCGGGTGTTGTTTCCCTGGTGATCTTCGCTTTCCTCGAGGGCGGTGACGCGGTCGTTTTCAAACTCGACGGCGGTCTTGCTCTTCTCCGTGCGAGTGACACTCACGAGGCGGCGATAGGCGATGCCGGTGCTGCGATCAATTTCGGTGACGTAGTTTTTCACGTCTTCGTATTCGATGAATTCCCAGCGCCCGGACTGGCCTTCAGCAGTTTTGCGGTTGGCGGTTTTGGTGGGCTTACCTCTTGAAAGAGTGACTTCGTCCAGCGTCATGCCGATGGCGAGTTGCTTGGCGGCGATGAGTTTCTGGACGAGAGTTTGGCGCTCGTAGAGTTTTTTTAGGTTGGCGACGAATTCGGGGTCGGTTGAGGAAAAGGCCCAAGGCGCGACCCAGCCGGAGATCCCATCGCGGGTTCCTCGGCCACGGACGCGGTAGATTTTTTCCGTCATCGCCTCTAGCGGGACAACTTGGCCGGCTTTGAGGGTGCCGAGCCGGGTGCTGCCATTTTTGTCAGAGAAGACGGGAGCCTCTTTGATGACGGTGAGCTGGATGGGTTTTTTGAGCGTCTGGTCGAGATAAATAACGTCCGGGTCAGAATCGAGTAGGGACTTGCTGCTACGAGATTTCGGCTCGCCGTGGGCATGGAGGCAGAGACAGAAGGAAATGAGGGCGAGGGTTTTCAGACTCATATCGAGCAGGGTAGCGCGGATTTGTGAAAACGGAATCTCGATTTTATGGGGAAGAGTGCACGGTGATAGTGGTGCGATCACTTATCCTTCGCGAGAGAAATTATGCTAAACTCGAGAGTTCATTTTGCAGATGTGAAATGCTGATGACTTCTATGCTGGGTTTGAGCAAAAAACGATCATCACCGCCATAGACGATGAAGGTTTTAGTAGGTTTTATGTCTGCCACGGCGGTGTAAAAACCTGCACTGAGGACGGGTGATAGGCCGCGTTTGATTTCGATGCACCAGCTCTCGCCGTTGCGGAATTTAAGAATCAAATCGATCTCTGCGCCGGCACTGGTCCGGTAGAAATAGGCTTCGGTTCTCGGTGGGGCACAGGCGAGCAAATTTTCGATGACAAATCCTTCCCAGCTATTTCCCGCGATGGGATGTCCTAGCAATCGTTCGATTTCGCTGATGCCGAGCAGCTCATGAACCAAGCCGGAGTCTCGGATGTAAAGCTTAGGTGATTTGACGATCCGCTTGCCGGTATTGGTGTGCCATGGACGTAGTTTCCGCAGGAGAAACATATTTTCGAGCAAATCAAGATGCGCGTTTAGCGTCCGACTATCGATTTCGAGACTGCGAGAAAGGGTCGCGATATTGGCGAGTCCACCATGAGAATGCGCGAGCATAGTCCACAGGTTGCGCAGCTTGCTGGCGGAAAGTCTGCTGCCATGGAGAGGGACATCGCGCTCCAGATAGGAGCGGATGAGGAAGTCTCGGAACTCGGAGCTGGCGGCATCATTTTCAGCCAAAAAGCTCTGAGGGAAGCCACCGCGAAGCCAAAGCCGATCCAAGTCGTTCGGAGGAATTTCCTGAAAGGTGACAGGACTCAGCTCGACGTAGGCGATGCGCCCAGCCAGTGTCTCGCTGCTATGCTGGATTAACTCAAGCGAGGCAGAGCCAAGTAGAAGAAATCGCCCAGCCAGGAATCCTCTGCTCTTGCCTTCATCAATTAGGCCGCGCAGCGAAGAAAAAAGCTCTGGGAGGATCTGGATTTCATCCAAGATGATGAGTTTGTCCTCGCGGCGGGACAGGTAATCCTCGGGATCAGACAAGCGGAGTTGGTCGCGTCGGCTCTCCAAATCAAGGTAGATACCCGACACTTCAGATGCACAGGATTTGGCTAAAGTGGTTTTGCCGACTTGGCGTGGCCCAAGCAGAACCACAGCCGGGAAATTCACCAGCAATCTCTTGATTTCATCTAAAGCCTTGCGCTCAATCACCTTGTAAAAATAGCATCACGATGCTTGAATTGCAAGATTTTTGATTGGGGCTGGGTGTGGCTCTGTGAGTGATGGGGTCGCAGCTCACGGATTGACATCAGGCAGGCACGAAGCGCCCAAGGAGGGACATTTTCACATCCTGATCCGTGTTCATCCGCGTGCATCGGTTGTTCGCTTCTGTCTCAATTAACCGGGTAAATCTTGGTGCTCTTGGCAGCTTGGCGGCTCAAAATTCTGTTTGATTCTAAAGCGAAATTCTTAGCGCTTCGGGATTGGACGTTTGGATTTCCTCCTTCATGGTGCGGGCATGAATTCGCAAGGGCCGCTGTCGCAGAAAATTTTCGCTGTCGCTAAAGAACTGATCCCGGGTGGGGTGAACTCGCCGGTGCGGGCCTTCCGGAATGTGGGCGGGGAGCCGTTTTTCGTCCGCCGGGCGAAGGGGAGCCGGATTGAGGACATCGACGGGAAGCACTACATCGACTACATCGGCTCTTGGGGGCCGAATATTTTGGGCCATGCGCCGATCGCCATCACCAACACGATCCACGAGGTGGCGAAGGATGGGATTTCCTTCGGCATTCCGAATTTGTTCGAGGTGGAAATGGCGAAGACCATCTGCGAGTGGGTGCCGTCAGTGGAAAAAGTCCGGATGACCTCGTCGGGCACAGAGGCCACGATGTCGGCGATCCGGCTGGCGCGTGGTTTCACTAAGCGGGACTACATCGTAAAATTTAACGGCTGCTATCACGGCCACAGCGACTCCCTGCTGGTGGCAGCTGGCTCGGGTGCCTTGACGCATGGCGAGCCAGACTCGGCGGGTGTGCCCAAGGCATTTGCGGAGAAGACGATTGTGCTTTCTTACAATGATCCGGCCGCGCTGGAGGCTCTATTTGCCGAGCGTGGGGAGGAAATCGCGGCGATCATCGTCGAGTCATACCCGGCGAACGCTGGCCTCGTTTTCCCGCAGCCGGGGTATTTGGATTTGTTGACGACGATCACGAAAAAACATGGAGCCTTGTTGATTTTTGATGAGGTGATGACCGGATTTCGCCTCGGGCGGGCGGGGGTGCAGGGCTTGGAAAATCTGACGCCGGACTTGAGTTGTTTTGGAAAAGTCATCGGCGGGGGGCTGCCAGTGGGAGCCTTCGGCGGGCGGGCGGAGGTGATGGATTTGTTGGCACCCGTGGGTCCAGTTTATCAGGCGGGAACCTTGAGTGGGAACCCCTTGGCGATGGCGGCAGGCTTGGCGCAACTGCGGGAACTGACGGCCCGGTCCGGCTTCGCCAGGCTGGAGCAACTCGGTGCCCATTTTGAAAATGGTCTGCGCCAACTGATGCTGGAAAAAGGAGTGCCGCACCGGATCAACCGGGTGGGGTCGATGTTCTGCCTGTTTTTCACCGAGCGAGAAATCATCAATGTGGACGACGTGATGAAGCAGGACTTGGCGTTTTTCAAAAAATTCTTCTGGGGCTGCTTGGACAAGGGGATCTACTTGGCGCCCTCGCCGTATGAAACGGGGTTCATTTCATTGGCGCACACAGAAGCGGATTTGGACGATACGCTGACCGTATTCAGTGAAGTGCTGGCGGGGATTTAATCTGAAATCCGAAGTCGGATCATTGTCGGCTACGCGGCGCATGTTTTTGCCGCTGATGCTCCGTCGCTTTGGCGATTGGTGACAAAGACTCGGAAGGTGTAGCCATCCACGTCGATGATTTGTCTTCCAACAGTGCTTTTGTTCTCAAGGATGCGCTCGCGGATGTCGAAAAATTCGGACGGGCGGACCAGCCTTGGAATTGCAGGGTGAAGCGCGCCCAAGCGTAAATTTCATCAATGGGCGACTCCGGATTGGTGGAAAACGGGCACGGGCCGTGCATAGTCGTGGCGCGATAATGAGAGCGTATTTATTCAGTTGTGAACATGCAGTGTGCACGGTGCCGGAGGCGCAGCGGGACTTGTTCCGTGGGGCGGAGGAGGTGGTGAGTTCGGGAGAGGGCTGGGAGCCGGGGGCGCTGAATTTAGCGCAGGGCTTTGCGATGAAATTCCGCACGCCGCTGGTGCATGGGGAGGTGACGCGCTTGTTGATCGATCTGGAGCAAGATGGGGAGGCGCGGTGGAGTCGGTTTACGGGGCCGTTACCGGAGGTGACGCGCGGGAGGTTGGCGGATCGGTTAGCACTGCCCTATCGGGCGGAGTTGAAAAAACGGATCGCGGAGGACTTGCGGCGGCATGAGGTGCTGCTGCATGTGTTGGTCCACACGGATGCGGAGCGGACGGGGGGGGTGACACTGGAAACGCCACCGGGAGCGGCGGTGGCGGAAAAGTTAGCGCGGGGGTGGCGGGCGCGCTTGGTGGCGGCGGGGCTGGACGTGAGGCAGGTGGCGGAGGTGGAGCTGTCTGCGCTCGCGCGGGATTTGGCGGGGGATTTCCCGGTGGAGCGGTATGCGCAGGTCCGCTTGGGGGTGTCGCAGAGCTTTTTCCTAGAGGGGCAGCCGTGGCGCTGGGCGGAGCTGAAGAAGGTGCTGGTCGAGACGCTGGCCTGAGCGCTCTATTGGCCGAGGATGCCTTTGGTCTGTTCCACGCTGAGGTCACGGCGTTGTTGCCAATCGGTGACTTCTGGCTGGGCGAAGGATTTACGGCGGTTTTCGATTGAATCGTTACTGCCTTTTTGGATGGCGGTGGTGGTGGACTCGCGGGCGCTGCTGGTGGCGTAGTCGCCGGTGGAGTAAGGCTTGTCGGAGAAGGCGTTTTCGGTGCCACTTTCGCGGGCGTTTTTGCCTTGTTGGGCGGCGGATTTCTGGAAGCGGCTGGCGTCGGTATTACCCGTGTAGGATTTATTGGCGCTGTAGTCCTTGGAACCCCACCAGGATTTTTTGGCGTAGTTGGGGGTTTTGTAGGGCTGTTTGGTGAAGTTTTTGTTGGCGAAGTTGGGGTCGGTCTTGCCTTCGAAGGGGCTACGTTTCCCGGTTTGTGCTATCCATTTTCCTTCGCTGTCCTGTTTGTAGGAGCTGGGCTCGGGCTTGGTGGCGTCTAGGCGCTCGGAGAGGGTCTGGCGGGTGGTGGTGGAGGCGCTGGGCTTGGCGTCGGGGGCGCAAGCGGTGAGTCCTAGAAACAGGATTAGGACTGAGTGACGCAGGGGCGAAAATGGGGATTTCACGGTAAGGCGAGGCGTTGTTCGAGGGCGGGATCTGGGGCGGCACCGCGCTCTAGGGCGAGGTTGTAGTAGTCTCGGGCTTTTTCGAGGCGTTTGTTGGAGGCGCAGAGAAGGGCGAGGTTGTAGTAGGGGTCGCTGGGAATTGGGTCTGCGGAAATGGCGGCTTTATACTGGGTTTCTGCCTCGCTAAGGCGGCCGAGGCGGTGGGAGAGGGTGGCGAGCAGGAGCTGGCTCTTCGCGTCGTCCGGGGCGAGTTCGACGGCTTGTTTGACTTCCAAGACGGCACTCGGGAAGTCGCCGAGAGACATGAGCGAGTAGCCGAGCATGCGGTGGGCGACGGGTTCAGTGGGGTCAAGTTCGACGGCGCGGCGGAAGTTATCGGCGGCGGCGGCGGGGTCTTGGAGGGTGAGGTTGACGACGCCGAGCTTGCAAAGCGAGGGGATGTGGCCGGGGTGCTGCTCGACGATCATTTGGTAGAGCTCGCGAGTGGGAAGGTAGCGCTTGGCGGCGAAGGATTTCTCGGCGGTGCGCTCGAAGACGGCGATGTTGCGGGTGAGGTCGGCGGTGTTTCTGGCGACGGTGGCGCGGTCTTGGGCGAAGGGAGAGACGAACTCACCGTCCACGTTTTGGTCCGCCAGTACGCGCTGCTCGGCGGGTGAGAGCTGGATCTCTTGCTCGTCGAAGAGCTTCACGGCTTGGGCGATGCGGGGGTCTGAGTTGCCCATGTCCTTGACGGACTCGACGAGGAGGTCGCGGGCTTGGCGGCGGCGTTCTTGGACGCGGAGTTGGTGCTGGATGATGTCGCGGAGGGTGGCGACTTCGGAAGGGTCGGCGGTGGCTTGGCCGCGGGCGAGGGCGCTGTCTTCGGACTTGAGGCGCTTTTCTAGATCGGCGAGGCGGGTGTCTTGCTCGCGTTTTTCGTGAATCAGGCGGTTGATTTTGGTCTTGGCGATGACGAGGTCTTGGAGGGCGGCGAGGGTGTCGTCTTTGGCGCTGTTGCTATCGAGGTTGAGGCGTTCGACTTTTTCGTTGGCTTCGCGGAGATTTTTGGCGAGGCCCATGTTTTGCTGGACGAGGTCTTGGATGCGGCCGTCTTCGTTGAGCTTGAGGAGGGCGCTCATTTGATCGCGTTCCTGAAGTAGGGAGTCGCGTTCGGTGCGGAGCTGGGAGAAGGCATCGCGGCTTTCTTGCAGCTCGTTGATGAGGCCGGAGATGCGTTTGTTGGCGGCACCGAGCTCGGTGTTTTTCTGGGCGAGTTCTTTTTCGAGGGCTTGGAGTTGGGCACGTTGGCCGGAGACGACTTGGGCGGAGCTTTCACTCTGGAGTTTGAGGTCGCGGTCGAGGTCAGCGCGTTTTTGTTGAACGGCGTTGAGATCGGCTTGGAGGATGGCGATGCGGGCGAGGGCCTCGGTGTGGGAGCTACGGCTTTGGTTGAGGGCCATGTTCATCGCGTCGCGCTCTTGTTCGACGGCGGTGATGCGCTGGGTGAGTTTCTTGAGTTCGCCTTCGACAGGGCTGGAGGCGAGGCGAGCGCGGAGTGCTTGGGCGTTGGCTTCGGCGGCTCGGAGCTGGGCTTGGGCCTGGGCGAGGCTGGCGTCGTTGTTGTTGAGATTGCGGAGGCGTTTCACTTCGGCCTCGGCCTCGGCGAGGCGACGGGCGGTGATGGGATCGATCTCAAGGACGTTGGGAGGAGAGGGGATCTCCGGGCTGGGGTTGTCGCTGAGGGTGCCGCGGGCTTTCATGCCACCTTCGAGCTCGGCGACGGCATTTTGGTTTTTTTTGAGTTGTTCGAGGCCTCTGGGGCCAAGGAGGGTGATGTTACTGGCGGTTTTGAGCACTCGGTTTTTCACCATGTCTGGCTTCCAGTCTGGGTAGAAGCGGGCGACGTTGTCGAAGAAGGTCTGGGCCGTCTTCAGCTTGGCGATGGCTCCGAGGTAGTCGCCTTTTTCAACGAGTTCTTCTGAGGCACGGGTGGCAAGGTAGCCTTGGAAGTAAACGTCTGAAGGGTCGAATTGCGCCGGTGAAATGGGGGGCGGAGCTTGGCCGAGTGCGGGCAAGGTTAGCACCAGTAGGCTGCCAAAGGCGAGGCCCGAGAGGAGCTTGAGAAATGGGTTAGCAGTCGGGTGAGCCATGCGAGTCGTAGAATCTAGGCAAAAGTGAGTGCTGGAGCAAGCGGGATTCCGACCACAGTGGGTGCTGGGGAATACTCGGGAATGGGTTTGGATGGTGGGGTGGGCCCGCAGGGATTTGAACCCTGGACCAAGGGATTATGAGTCCCCTGCTCTAACCGCTGAGCTACAGGCCCGGCTAGCGGGGGGACTATGTCAGCCGAATGTATGACGGCAAGCGCCAAGATTAGGATCGGGAAATTCTCGAAATACGCAGGCGCTCGGCAGTGACGAGTGCGAGAAAGCTGGAGTAGTCGTGCTCGCGGGAGGAGGAGAGCAGGCGGTAGGTGTAGTGGCTCCAGTGCTGCATTTCCTCGAGGGCGTTGGACATGCGAAGGGCGATGATTTCTGGGCTATCGGTGCCACGGCCGGAGAGGCGGGTGTGGAGTTCTAGCTCGCTGGGCGGCATCACAAAAAGGTCGGTGAAGGCGCGGCGGATGTCTGGATCTGGACAGGAGCGAACTTGGGCTGCGCCTTGGACGTCGATGTCCATGACGACGTCGGTGCCAGCTTGGAGGTAGGTGATGACCTCGGATTTCAGGGAGCCGTAGAGATTTCCGTGAACGGTGGCATGCTCGAGAAAGAGTCCGGCGGCAAGGCGGGCTTGGAAGTCTGCGACGGTGAGAAAGTGGTAATCTTGGCCATTTATCTCGCCAATTCGTGGGGCGCGGGTGGTGCAGGAAATGGAGTAATGGGCTTCTCCAGAGTCTGCGAGTTTACGGCAGAGCGTGGTTTTTCCGGATCCGGAGGGACCTGAGACGACAAGGAGGATGCCGGTGCGTGCTGCCATGGGGTGAGCATGTAGAGACATGGGATGGTGCAGAATCGAGAAGTTTATGCAGGATTTTTCGAAAATGTGGTTTGCTGCTGCCGGGCGCTTCGGCAAGGGTGGTGAGCTAGGATATGCGATTCAACGAATTTACAGAATTGATCAAGCCTCAGTGGCGGGCCGTGCTTGAGCAGCTGAAGTTGGGTGGGGGGATGGCTGTGACAGAGATCGCGGCAGGAGTGGGGGCGAGCTACATGAGCGTGAAGCAGCATTGCGAGGAGCTGCACAAGCTGGGTTATTTGGACCGCACGCGGGTGCCGCGGACGGAAGTGGGGAGGCCGGAGATTTTTTACAGCTTGAGTGAAAAAGCGGCTGCGCTTTTCCCAGAGGTGGGGGTGGATTTCACCTTGGAGTTGTTGGCGGAGCTGAAGGGGATTTTCGGAGAGAGTACGCCAGATAAGTTGCTGTTTCAGTATTTCCAGAAGTTGGAGCGGAAGTGGCAGGCTGGACTTGCTAAAGCGGGAACGATCCATGAGAGGGCGGAGAAGTTGGTGAGTCTGCGCGAGCAGTTCGGTGGCACGGTGTCTCTGAGTGTGGGGGGCGAGGGGGAATTGTGTTTGGAGGAATTTCACAATCCCTTGCAGCGGATTTTCGCGCGTTACCCAAGAGCGGCGGCGATGGAGTTACGGATGATCGAACAGCTCTTGGGTGCGCGGGTGACTCGTCGAGAAGTATCGAGCGGGCGAAGCGCGCAGCCACGGGTCGTTTTCGAGATTTACGGCGCTATGGCTTCAGGATGAACATTTTCTGAATGCTTGTGACCTTATGCACGTCGCAGAACTAACTTTTTAAATCCATGAGACACCGAATCGTTCTACCGCTCGCCGCCTATTTTCTATTTGCCGCGACATCCTGCGATAAGCAGCCATCTGAGATTGAAAAAAAAATCGCAGAGCTGGAGCGAAAAAATCAATCTGCGGAAGATCGGCAACGAGCGCTTGAGCAGCAGATCGAAGATCAGAAAATCGCCGCTGAGCGCGATGCCATTGAGCGCGAGAGGGTGAAAATCGAGGAGGAACGAGCGGCGATGGCTCGTCAGCAGGGACAGGCTGCGGCGGAACAAAATGATGCAATTCGCCGGCGTGAAGAGGGTTTGGCAGAACGCGAGGAGAAGCTGGGACAGAAGCGGGCTGAATTGCAAAACAAGCAGGATGAATTGGTCAGAAAAACGCAAAATTTTAGCGATCGCGACCGTGATTTAGCAGGGCGTGAGGCGCTTCCATTTCAGCAAATCCAGCAACGCCGCCCGGTTGGAGACTACGGGATGTTTTATGATTCTTTGTCCTCCTATGGCTCGTGGTTTGAATCGCCGGATTACGGGTATGTCTGGCAGCCGGTGGTAGTCCGGGATTCAGGCTGGAGGCCATATTCACGGGGACGCTGGGCGTGCAGTGACCGTGGCTGGACTTGGGTCTCAGAAGAGCCGTTCGGCTGGGCGACCTACCATTACGGTCGTTGGGCGCTGCTTCGTGGTCGGGGGTGGGTTTGGGTTCCTGGGACGGAATGGGCGCCAAGTTGGGTCTCTTGGCGGCAAAATGACCGGCACATCGGCTGGGCGCCACTGCCACCGGAGACGCTGGCCTACCGAGGGCACTCGTGGGGCACAAACGTGGACGTGCAATTTCGAATCGGTGCGCTTAGCTTTAATTTCGTGGAGATCCGCAACTTTGGCGGGCCCGTGTACGCTCACTGTCTGCCAGTGAGGGGAAATACCACCATCATTCAGCAAACGACGAATATCACCTACATCCATATTCAGAATCAGCAAGTCATCTGCGGTGGGCCGCGCTACCGGGATCTAAGTGACCGAATCGGCAAACCGCTGCCATTTTACCGACTTGAGGTGAATCAATCGGCTCGCCAAACCCGTAATTCTGAAGGGATGAGGGCCAGAATCATGGGGGATAAATTGATGGTCGCTGCGCCGAATATCGATAATGGCTGGAATGCTGGACTTAAGCCGAAGCAAGTGAAGGGTCAGGTGGAATCCGGTGCCATCGAGCGCGATGGACCATTGACTGCCGAAGTCACGAATTTATACCGCCAAAGTCGCGAGGAAAGCCGTCAGAGGGCAGACGAGACCGTTAAGGAACTCGGTGGACGTCAAGAATTCGATCGTCGCAGACTCGAGGTTCTGCAGGAAAATAGAGCTTTAGCCGAGCGCGAACTCCTAGTTGAAAAAGAACGCTCAGAAAAGGAAAACGCAGCAGGCAATTCGTCGCAAGGCACAGAACTGGTAAAGCCTAAGCCGTTTCTGTCGGACGACTCAGAAAGGCCCCACGGGAAGGAACCATCTGTGGATGAAACGTTAGGAAATCGGACACCGAACGATCGTCCAAGGCCTAAAGAAGACAACGCCTCACCCACGTCTCGCCCGGAGCGACCCAAGTCAAGCGACTCTACCCCACCCGCTGTGCGCGACATCCCAGCAACTCAGGAAACACAACTTCCAGAAGGATCATCGCGCCCTGAAATGCCCCGAGATGCAGGATCCAGACCACCCGCCGAAGAGCCCGATCAAGCGCAGAAAGGAGTAGGCAAACCTCAAGCGCAGCCAAATGACGTGAAGCCTCATGAAAGGCCAGCCACGGAGAAGCCGCCTGTGACTCAAGCTGAGGAAAAACCCGGCGAAGCTGTCTCAGAAAAAGAAGCAGCCAAAGAACGGATGCGTGAAATGGCAGAAAAGCAACGTGAGGCTACACAGGCGAGTGAGGAACAGAAAGAACAGCTGAAAGCGCAGCAAGAAGAGCAACAACGCAAGCAAGCTCAAGAAATGCAGAAAAAAGAGCAGCAAAGCGCCGCTGAAGAATCCCGTGCTGCACAAGCAGCCGCGATGGAGCAGCAAAAAGAACAGGCCCAGCTGCGCGAGAAAGAGCAACTACAACGCCAAGCTGCTGAAGAAGCCCGTGCGATGCAGCAGGAGCAAGCCGACGCAAAACGCCAGGAAATGAAACAGCGCGAGGCTCAAGAACAGGAAGCCGAAAAAGCTCAAGCCGAAGCTCAGCAACGCAAGCAGGAGGAAATGCAACAGCAGAAGCAGCAAGAAGCCCAGCAGCGCCAAGAGGAAGCGAGGCAGCAACAGCAAGCCGAAGCTCAGCAACGCAAACAGGAGGAAATGCAGCAGCTGAAGCAGCAAGAAGCCCAACAACGCCAAGAAGAAGCGAGGCAGCAACAACAAGAAGAAGCCAAACAGCGCCAGCAGGAGGAAATGCAACAACGCCAAGCCGAGGCGAGACAGCAACAGCAAGAGGAGGCCAGACAGCGCCAGCAAGAGGAAATGCAACAACGCCAAGCCGAGGCAAGACAGCAACAACAAGAAGAGGCCAGACAACGGCAACAGGAGGAAATGCAACAGCGCCAAGCCGAAGCCCGGCAACAACAGCAAGAGCAGGCTCAGCAGCGCCAACAGCAGGAAGCACAGCGACGCCAAGAAAAGTCTCCTGAGCAGTAGAAATCGGGATTTTTCTCTCTCAACAGTCGAGGGCTTGAGCGCCGCGCGCGTCTCAAGTCCTTCTTTTTCAAGATTTCAGGGTCGGATGAGATTCAGGGTTGAGTCTGCTGCCGGATTTCGAGAGAACCCCTGCGGATGAGAATTTTGGTTGTTGGAAAAGGTGGGCGTGAGCACGCATTGGTCAGAGCATTGGCGGAATCACCCAGCTCGCCGGAGTTGTTTTGTTACCCTGGCAGCGATGCGATTTTCGAGATCGCGAAGCCAGTCGCGGCAGATGGGCTGGAGTCTCTCGTCGCGTGGATGACCTTAAATTCCATCGACCTCTGCGTCGCCGGCGAGGAAAGCTACCTGGTGAAAGGAGAAGGTCTCGCCAATCTCTGCGAACGCCACGGCATCCCTTGTTGGGGGCCGCCAAAAGAGTCGGCACAGCTCGAAGCTAGTAAAGAGTTTGCAAAAAATTTCCTCCTTCGGAATCAAATCCCCACTGCCCGCGCCGCCGCCACAGACACCTTGGAAGAGGCCTTAGCCGCGATTGCTGGGGAGTATCCGACAGTTCTGAAATTTGATGGTCTCGCTGCCGGAAAGGGTGTCGCTGTTTGTCCGGATGCCGCCGCCGCGCTGAGTTTCTTGGATGAAGTCTTCATCCAGCGTCGCTTCGGACCCGGGCGTGTGCTCGTTGAGCAATGCCTCACTGGCCCGGAAGTTTCCATTTTTGCCGCCATCATTGACGACGAATACCTCATTTTTGTCCCCGCTCGCGACTACAAGCGCGCCCACGATGGAGACCTCGGCCCGAACACCGGCGGCATGGGAGCCGTTGCCAGCCGCCAGCTCATTTCCGCCGAGTTGCTCGCCCAGATCGAGCAAGAAATCGTCAAGCCGACCGTGCAAGGCCTCCGCCGCGAAGGGCTCCCCTACCGTGGATTCCTTTACTTCGGGCTCATGCTCACCCCCACCGGGCCGCAAGTGATCGAGTATAACTGCCGTTTCGGAGATCCAGAATGCCAAGCGGTCATGCCCTTGGTTGAGGGAGATTTGGCGGCGTTCTGCCTCGCCGGAGCACAAGGCCGCCTCCGCGCAGACCTCCTCACTTTTAGCGAGAGCTGGAGCGTCTGCGTCATACTCGCCTCCGCCGGCTACCCCGATTCCTCGCGAAATGGGGATGAAATCTCCGGCCTCCCCGCCGTCACCCAGGCCCGCGTCTATCACTCGGGCACGCATCTGAACGAGGCCGGGAAATGGGAAACCTACGGTGGTCGCGTCCTTGCCGTCGTCGCCGGGGCAGACACCCGGGCGGATGCCGTCACGCAGGCGCATGCTGCTGCCGATCTTGTGACATTCGCTGGCTTGCAACGCCGCCGTGATATCGGCATCCTCAATTTCTAGCCCCCCATTTCATGGAAATCACCCTCACCGCAGAAGACATCGCCGCCGGAGTCGAGCGCTTGGCCCAAGCCATCCTCGCCAAGCACCGCGGCCACCCGATCGCCCTTGTGGGCATCCGTAGCCGGGGAGATGAAGTCGCCGAGCGTGTGCTCACTCTCCTTTCGGCGGAAGACGATTGGGAACTTTCCTTCGGCGTGCTCGACATTTCCCTCTACCGGGACGACTTTGAGCATCTTCGGGAAAATCCCTTGCTCCAAGAAAGCGACATCGGCTTCGCGGTCGATGGTGCACACATCATCCTAGTGGACGACGTGCTTTTCACCGGGCGCACCATCCGCGCCGCGCTCGACGCTCTCTCCGACTACGGCCGCCCCGCCAAGGTCGAGCTTGCCGTTCTCATCGACCGTGGTCACCGGGAAATGCCGATCCAGCCCGATTTCGTTGGCATCACCCTCGACACCCGCCGCCTCGACCATGTATGGGTCTCCTTGGAAGGCACGGATGGAAAGGATCAGATCCTAGTCATTGAAAAACCAAACCCATGAGCGGACTCCCGAAGCAAAAGAAATCAGCCGATGAGATCGCGAAGCTTCGGGAAACACTCGGCATCCAAGGAGCGCCACCTCCCGAGCCGCCGCTCCCGCCGCCGGAGCCGTTAGCACCGTTTCCCACCAACGCCGCCATCGCGCTCACGCCGCCCTTGCCCGTCGTCGCGGATCTTGAGCCCTCCCTGCCAATTTCGCCTGCGCCAGAGCCCACCATGCTGCTGCCATCCATGCCGCCGCCTGCCAAGCAAGTCCGCTCGTTAAAACGCTCAGAGCGCCTTCCCCAACTCACCCCACTTGTGAATCCCACCCACTCGCTGGGGCCAGCCGCCGCCCACGAGTTGGCCAGTAAGATCGTCAAGTCACTCCGCAAGTCCGAGCAGATCCCGCTGACTCTCACCCCACAGATCCACTCGGATTCCGCGCTTCCCAGTCAGCGCCATAGCGACCAAGAAATCGCCCGGCTCCGGCGGAATGAGGCGCTCTCACAGCAAGCGATACTCGGCCCGCCACCGACCCGCTTCGGTTACCTTGCATGGATCCTGCCCGGCTACGTCGTCGTCGTCCTCGGCGCCCTTCTCACCTACTGCTATGAGCTTTCTGCCTACTTTCTCTGCCCTTGCCTCGGCATCAGCCTTGCCTGTGCCGTCCTCCTCCTTCTCAAAAAACCTCTCTTCCGCCACCATGCGGCATTCATCGCCGTCATGGTCCTGTTTGTCGGCATCTTCTCGGCACTCTATTTCATTCCCCAACTCCGGTATGGCACGTAAAGACCTGCTCGACATCGCATCCCTCACTCGTGACGAAATCGAACTCCTGCTCGATCAATCTGCCCCGTTCAAAGAACTCTTCACCCGCTCGGTGAAAAAAGTCCCCGCCCTCAAAGGCAAGTCCGTGCTCATGCTTTTCTACGAGCCAAGCACCCGCACCCATTCCTCTTTCGAGGTCGCCGCCAAGCGCCTCTCGGCGGATGTCACGAACTTCGACGTCGCCCACTCCTCCATCACCAAGGGCGAGTCCATCCGCGAGACCGTCGAGACGCTCCAAGCTATGCGCACCGACTACATCATCGTCCGCCACGGTCGCTCTGGCCTACCCGGCATGATCGCCCGCCAGACCAAAGCCTCCGTCATCAATGCCGGCGACGGTGCCCATGCCCACCCCACCCAAGCCCTGCTCGACGCCTTCACCATCAAGGAGAAATTCCCAGATCCCACTGGTAAGAAAGTCCTCATCATCGGCGACATCCTCCACTCCCGCGTCGCCCGCTCCACCAGCACGATCCTGAAAAAACTCGGCGTCCACGTCGCCTACCTCGGCCCCGGCTCACTCGTCCCCAAGACCGGCCCCGAAAATATCCGCCGCTTCACCGACTACCGTGAAGCCATGGCCTGGTCGCCCGATGTCGTCTATCTCCTCCGCGTCCAGATGGAGCGCCAAGACGTCCAGTTCTTCCCGAGCCTCCGCGAATACCACCGCCTCTACGGCATCACCGACGCCCGCCTCGAAGAAATCCGCCAGCGCGGCCTCTACCTCATGCATCCCGGCCCCGTGAACCGCGGCGTCGAGCTCTGCGACGCTGTCATGGACTACGAGCGCAGCCTCATCAACGACCAAGTCGAGAACGGCATCGCCGTCCGCATGGCCGTGCTCTACTGGCTCAAGCCGGGAGCTGAGTTAATCAACTTGAAATGATGAAATTCATCGCTAAATTTTTCATCAATCACTCACGTTAAAAGATGAGAATCACCGTCGAAATTGAAGATTCCAAGATTGAAGCGATTCAACGGTGGACCAACGAGCCGAAAAAATCCCCTGCGATCGCCCAAGCCCTCGATGAATTTATCGAGCAACGTGAGCGCCACGAGTTTTTAACCAAGGTCATGGCGGGAAAAACCGACTACCGGATGTCGAATGACGAGTTGGAATCCCTCACCGATTTCACCAAGCCGTGACCCTCATCGACACCTCGGCATGGATCGAATTCTTCCGCGCAAAAGGAGATTTACGCATCAAAACACTCGTCCGCGATCTCCTTGCAGCCCGAGAAGCGAGCTACACCTGCCCGGTGGCATTCGAGTTGCTCACCGGAGCGCGCAAGGAAGAACTAGAGGATCTCCGCACCGGCCTGGGACTCGCGCAGCGCATTGTGTTGCTGCCCGAGCACTGGGATCTTGCTGCTGCGTCGAACGCCGTGCTCAAAGCCAAAGGCATCAATCTCCCGGCCTCCGACTTGTTGATTGCGACCGTCGCCCACGCGCGGCAATTTTCACTTCTCGCCAAGGATGCTCATTTTAATGTCATTTGCGAGCAAGCCTTGCCAGAGCTGTTACTCCTCAATCCACAGTAGTCACCATGACGCCGCGTCCATCCGTGGTTTCTTTGCATCCATTAAAATCATTTTCCCATGACTCTCCTCATCACCCACACCCGCATTGCCTCGGAAAACTCTCCTGATCTCGTCTCGGGCGATGCCTTGATTGCCGATGGCGTCATCCAACAAATCGGCGAAAACCTGACGGCTCCCGCAGGCGCCCGCGTCATCGACGCTCGGGGCCGTATCCTCATGCCGGGCATGTTCGATGCTCACGTGCATTTCCGCGAGCCGGGATTTGAGGCGAAGGAGACCATCGCAAGTGGCAGTGAGGCGGCGATCAACGGCGGCATCACCGGTGTGGTGATGATGCCGAACACCCGCCCGGCGATCGACTCGGCGACGGTGGTGGCGAATGTTTTAGACATCGCCAAGCGCACGGCCCGCATCCCGGTTTATACTTCGGGCTGCGTCACCAAGGACCGCCATGGCAAGGAGTTGGCCGGCATTGACGGGATGCGTGGTCTCGGGGTGAAAATGCTCACGGACGATGGTGACACCACCGGCGATGCGGCGGTTTTGCTGCGGGCCATGCAGTATGCCACTGAGTTTGGCCTGTTCTTCGCCAGCCACTGCGAGGTGCCGGAACTCGCCGGGCCGCGTGCGCTCAACGAGGGGGCCATGAGTTACCGCCTCGGGATCAAAGGCTCACCGGCTTGCGCGGAGGAAATCATCATCGACCGGGACATCCGCCTAGCGCATGCGGCGGGAGCACACATTCATATCCAACATGTTTCTAGCAAGCTGGGCATGGAGACCATCCGCTGGTGGAAATCCCGGGGCGATGTGAAGGTGACTGCGGAAGTTTCTCCGCACCATTTGCTGTTCACGGATGAGCACATCGGCGACTACGACACGAACTACAAAATGAATCCACCGCTGCGGACGCAGGCGGATTGTGATGGACTGCTACAGGGCCTCATCGAGGGCGTGTTCGACCTCATTGCCACCGATCACGCGCCGCACACGCCGTTTGAGAAATCGCAGGATTTTATCAGCGCGCCGAATGGGATCACGGGTCTGGATACGGCGCTTGTTTCACTCTATCACCACTTCGTGGAGCCGGGGAAATTCGGTTGGGACTTGGTGGTGAAGCGCTACTCCGCCGAGCCACGCCGCCTGATGGGGCTGCCAGTCGTCAGCATCGAGGTCGGACAAAAAGTGGAGTGCGTCTTGTTCGACCCCGAGGCGGAGACGACCTTCACCAAGGAGTTTATGAAATCAAAATCACAGAACACGCCCTTCATCGACCAGACCTTGAAAGGCCGAGTGGACTTGGTGATTTTGGGGACGGAGATCCTGCTGGAGCGCTGAGGTTCACTTGAGTTGAGCCATGTATTTCTCGGGGTCTGCATTGAATTTAGGGATGCAGCTCTTGCAGCAGAATTTGATTTGTTGGCCGTGGTAATCGAGTTGTGGAGGGATGCCCATGGTGCCGAGTTTTTCCCCGGAAACGAGGCAGGTGATTTTTGGAAACGGGATGGCTTCTGCTGCTTCTGCGACGGCTTCCGGGGCTTTGGTTTCGGCGGCGCTTGATTGAGTCTTCGCAGGCTTGCAGGAAGCGGTGAAGAGGGCAGCGAGTGTGAGTGGGATTAGGGTCAATTTCATGATGGTGTGTTGGTTTGGGTGAGAGAGATGTTGGCTTGTGAAATGAAGAGGGTATTTAACCACGGATTGCACGGATTACACGGATGGAAGAGGATTTGGATTTGAATTTTTTATTTGATGGAGAGGGATTTCTGGAGGCTGCCGTTTCTGAATTCACGGCCTCTGAGCCAGAGGAATATGACGGGGGTGACGATGAGGATGTGCAACAAGCTGGAGATCATGCCGCCGATGACGGGAGTGGCGAGGGGCTTCATGATTTCCGCGCCTTGGCGGTGACTCCACATGATGGGGAGCAGGCTGGCCACGATGGTGGCCACGGTCATGACCTTGGGGCGAAGGCGGAGGCGGGCGCCGTCTTTCACGGCTTGGACGAGATCCTCGTAGGTGAAGGCGCTGCCTTTTTCGCGCAGGCGATTTTTCACGGTTTCTTCCAGATAGACAACCATCACGACTCCGGTTTGCACGGCGGTGCCGAACAGCGCGATGTAGCCGACCCAAACGGCTCCGTTGAAGTTGTAGCCTAGTAGTTTCTGCAACAGCACCCCGCCGCTGAGGGCGAAGGGCACGGCGAGCATGACATGGGCGGCTTCTAGGGCGCTGTGATAGACGAAGTAGAGCAGGACGAAAATGACCATGAGGACGAGCGGGAAAACGAGGGTCATCGTTTTCACGAAGCGGCGCTGGTTTTCAAACTCGCCGGTCATCTTGTAGGTCATGCCTTCCATGTCGATGGTCTTGAGCTTCTGCTCGATTTCTTCGACGAAGCCGCCGAGGTCGCGGTCTTGCACGTTGGCTTGCACGTAGGAGCGGAGGAGGCCGTTTTCGGAGGTGATTTCGTTGGCACCGATTTCGCGGGTGATCTTGGCGACCATGCCGAGGGGGATGGTGGGCTTTTCTTCTGAAGCGATAGGTCCAACAGGACCCATAGAGCCTATTCCAGCATTCGTCGCCACCAAGATCCTTCCGAGTTTCTCGATGTCATCTCTCTCCCCGCGCTCGACTCGGATCTGAATCGGAAAGCGCTCGCGACCTTCGATGGTGGTGCTGACATTTTTCCCGCCGATAGAAATTTCCACAGCGTCTAGTACGTCCTTGGCGCTGAGGCCGTAACGGGCCATGGCCACTCGATCCACTTGGATGTTGAGGTAAGGCTTGCCTTGGACTCGGGAGGCGGAGACGCCGGTGGCACCTGGGATGTGGTTGACGAGTTGCTCGATCTCGAAGGCTTTGCGTTGGATTTTTTCCAAGTTGTCGCCGTAGATTTTGATGCCGACCTGGGCGCGGATGCCGGTGTAGAGCATGAGGATGCGGTTCTCGATGGGTTGTAAAAACGCTGGGACGTAGCCGGGGATGAGTTTCATTTTCTCGGTGAGCTCGGCCTTGAGTTTTTCGACGGTCATGCCCTCGCGCCAGGCGGGGTTGCGTTTGACGCGGAATTTTCCGTTGGGGATGTATTCGGGTTTGAGCATGATGGTGGTCTCCAGCATCTCGGTGGGTGCGGGGTCGGTGGCGGTTTCAAAGCGCCCGAGTTTCCCGGCGACGCTGGCGACTTCCGGCGTTTGGGAAATGACTTGGTCCTGCCAGGACATGACGCGCTGGATTTCCTTGAGGCTGGTCTTGGGAAGGAGCACTGGCATGAAAAGTAGGCTGCCTTCGTTAAGCGGCGGCATGAATTCCTTGCCGAATCCCGAGACCCACTCGGCACTGCGGGGGAAGCCGGACTCGTCGACTTTCTTCACCCAAGTGCGCGGTAGGCCGAAGGCGGTTAGGAGTGCGCAGGCGAGGATGAGGCAGGCGCTGGCGACCACGGTCTTGCGGTGGGTGAGTGCCCAGTCGAGCGTGGGCTCGTAGCACTTTAAGAGAAACTTCATCACCACATTTTTGTCTTCCGAGTGGAAAGGCCCACGGACTAACACCGAGCAGAGCACCGGCACGAGCGTTACCGCCAGCAGCGTGGAGCCGATCATGGCGAAGGTCTTGGTGAAAGCGAGGGGGTGGAATAGTTTCCCTTCCTGGCCGCTGAGGGCGAAGACGGGGACGAAGGCGAGGATGATGATCGCCATGGCAAAGAAGATCGGCCTGCCGACTTGCTTGCAGGCGACGAGGCTGGTGGCGAGTGTCTCCTGCGCATTGAGTCTGCTGCCTTTTTCCTGCTCCGCTTCTTCACAGTGGCGGAGGACGTTCTCGGTGACGACGATGGCCGCATCCACTAACACGCCGATGGCAATGGCGATGCCGGTGAGGGACATGATGTTACTGGTGATGCCGAACTGCTTCATCATCAGGAACGAGATGAGGATCGAGATGGGCAAAGGCAGTGTGACGATGAGGATGCTGCGGAAGTGCCAGAGGAAAAGGATGTGGGCGAGGGTGACGAGGATGATTTCCTCGACGAGGGCGTGCTTGAGGGTGTCGACGGTGTGGTCGATGAGTTCGCTTCGGTCGTAAAAGGATTTTATGGTGACGCCGGGGGGTAAACTGGGAGAGATCTGGGCGATTTTTTCCTTCACCCGCTCGATGACAGCTTTGGCATTTTCCCCGCTGCGCATAACGACGGTGCCGCCGACGGCCTCATGGCCAGCGATGTCGAGTGCGCCGCGCCGGAAGTCGCCGCCGAGCTGGATGGTGGCGATGTCTTTGAGATAAATCGGGGTGCCGCCGCTGGCCTTGACAGTGATGAGTTCGAGATCTTCCGCGCTGGTGACGAGACCGATGCCTCGCAGGACGAATTCGGCACCATTTTCCTCAACCACTTTTCCGCCGACGTTGAGGTTGGCATTTTGCACGGCGGTCATGATGTCCATGACGGTGACGCCGGAGGCGCGCATCTTGGTGGATGAGAGCTCGATTTGGTATTGTTTCACGAACCCGCCGATGCTGGCGACTTCCGCCACGCCTTGCACACTGGCGAGCTGGTAGCGGATGTTCCAGTCTTGGATCGAGCGGAGCTTGGCGAGGTCGTAGCCGCCAGCGGGGGCAAGCTTGGGATCGACTGCTAGGTAGTATTGATAGACCCAACCGAGTCCCGAGGCATCGGGGCCGAGCTGGGGTGTGACTCCCTGCGGCATGGCGCTTTGCAGGAAATTGAGCCGCTCCAGCACCCGACTGCGGGCAAAGTAGGGGTCCACGCCGTCTTCGAAAATAATCGTGTTCAGCGAGAAGCCAAACATGGAGGTGGCGCGCACTTCCTTGACCCCGCTGAGTCCCTGGAGGCCAGTGCTGAGCGGGTAGGTGACTTGATCTTCCACTTCTTGAGGGCTGCGGCCTTCCCAATCGGCGAAGACGAGCACTTGGTTCTCGGTGAGATCGGGGATGGCATCGACCGGTGTGAGCGTGAGGGCGCGGATGCCGAGCGCCACGATGAGGAGCGTAGCGCAGGCGACGATGAAGCGATTTCTCAAGCTCCAGGTGATGATGGAATCGATCATGAGTTAGAGGAGGAAAAGCATGGTAGCCGCCATGGCGAGCATGAGGCCGTCTTCGATGAGAGTGACGGTGGACATGGGCAGTTGGAAAAAGGTGCCGAGGCAAGCGCAGCGGATGGTGGTCTTGGAAATCACGGCGAGGATGACACCGACCAAGCTGACGAGCATGACGACGGTGGTGGTGGCATTGACCACGAGTGGATTCGCATTTGCGAGGTAGGCGAGTCCTAGTGCGAGCTCGATGAACGGATAGATCAACCCATAACTCGGGATTCGCTTGGCGATGACGTCGTAGCGGCGGTAGGTGTCGGCAAAGCCGGGTAGATCGAGCATTTTGAAAAAGGAAAAGGCGATGAAGAAGCCACCCATGAAAAGCCGCATGGCGAGCATGGCGTCCCAGTGCCCGGCGGCGAACAGAACGCTGGCCGTGACGGCGAGTAGATAACCGAGTATGACGAGAAGCGGGCGATAGGTGGTGGCGTTTTTCTCGGGCAGTGGGGTGGTGCTGGGGGCGGCGAGCTGATAGCGCCCGGCGGGTGTTAGCCATTCATTCAAGGCTGACAGGGTGAGTGGTGTGGTGGTTTCAATTACTGCCAAAGGTGGGGTCAGTGTGACGCTGGCGCGGCTGATAGCTGGGTGTTCGCTGAGGCGTTGTTGGACTTTTGCGACGCAGTTGCCGCAGGTCATGCCGGTGATGAAGTAGGAGTTCATGGGGATCGTGTTAGGGGGTGAAGGAGCGGTTGAGTTCGGCTTGGCTGTCGATGAGGAGGTTGCCTTGGGTCACGACCTTGTCGCCGGGCTCGAGACCGCTGAGGACTTCGACGAGGGTGTCACCTCGCCTGCCGATTTTCACGGGGGTCTGGGTGTAAGCGGAGCCGGCTGAGTTGAGATAGACGAGTGCTTGGGCGCCTGTCTGCAGGACGGCAGTGCGGGGGATGGTGAGCACGGCTGGGCTGGTGATGGCCACGATGCCGTCGGCGTAGAGCTTGTGCAAAAGTTCCCGGCGACCGTCGATGAGAGGGTTTGGCAGTTCGACGCGAATCTTGGTGCTGCGGGTGCTTTCGTCAAAATTTGGGTCGATGAAAGAGATTGTTCCGGCGAAGGATTTCCCAGGCAGTGAGGATGTGGTGACGCTGACGGACTGGCCGAGGTGGAGCCATGGCATGTCTTGTTCGTAGGCGATGAATTGGAACCACATGGTGGAGAAGTCGGCAATTTCAAAGAGCTTCTGGCCGGTGGTGACGTATTGGCCCTCATAGACTTCGTGGTTGACCACGGTGCCAGTTAGGGGGGCGAGTAGTTGGGTGCTGAGGGTGGTGGGATCCTCGGTGGCGAGGTTTTGGATTTGCTCTGGGGTGAGGCCCATTTGCTGGAGGCGGAGTCCGGTGTTGGTTTTTAACTCACCGGTGAGCTGGCGGTATTCGCGTTGGGCCTGGAGCAATGCGGGGCTGTAAATCATGGCAAGCGGCTGCCCGGCGACGACCTCGATGCCGTGGTGATTTGCATAAAGCTTCTCGATCCGCCCGTCCACGTAGGCGGAGATGAGCCGGTGGCGGCGTGCGTCGTCATCGATCATCCCGGCGACGGCTAGACTGCGGGTGAGGGGCTGGATTTTCGCCTCGGCGGTTTGGACGTTGAGGACTTGGACTTGGTTTTGCGTGAGGGTGACGACGTTTTCTGCGGAGTCGGCATTGAGTGACTTTTCACCGGGGTAGATGGGCGTGAGTGTCATGCCGCAGATGGTGCAGGTGCCGGGTTTGTCGCTTTTGATCCATGGGTGCATGGCGCTCTGATAGTAGAGCGGCTTGCGCTCGTTGGCGGTGGTGCTCGGTGGCTGGGACTTGAAGAAAATCCAAGAGCCGGTGACGGCGAGGGCGGTTGTGAGGAGAATAGTTAGGAGCGTTTTCATGGGGAATGGGGGACGAGCAGGTTGAGTTCTTCGAGCGCGGCGAGCTGCATGGCGAGGTAGCGGCGCTGCTCAAGGCGGATGGAAAAAAGCTGGCGTCTGGCATCGAGTAAATCGGAGAGGCTGGACTTGGAGCTGATCCAAGAATTCTCGACAGCTTCTGCGGCGGCGAGGGCGTGTTGGTAGATTTCACCCGAGTAGGCATCTGCCTGAGCCGCGGCGTTCGTGGCATCGGTGGTGGCAGTTAGGATGTCGTTGGCGATGATTAAGCGGGTGCTTTCGATGTCGTTGACAGCGGCTTTTTCACGAATCTGAGCGGCTTGGATGGCGGCCTGGGTGGAGCTGCGGTTGAAGTAGGGCAGGCTCATTTTTAAGCCCACGGCAGCGGTGGGGATGCCGCCACCGGAGTAGAGGTTCGTATCCACGCTGACGGAAAATTGGGGTAGGCGTGCGCGCTGGGTGATTTCCGTTTCGGCGCTGGAAACAATGGCCATTTCGCGGAGCGAGCGGACTTGTGGGTTGGCGCGGGTGATGCGTGCGATCTCGGCGCTTGCGAGCGGGGTGGGGGAGGGTTTTTCCCCAAGTTGCAGGCGGGGCCAAGCGGATTCCATGGGGCGACCGAGCTGCAAGTTGAGGCTTTGGGCGATGCGCTCGCGAGTCCGTTGGCTGGCGGCGAGTACCTGCGTAGCGCGGGCAAGCTCACTTTCTAGGCGCAGGGCGTCAATGCTGTTGGAGTCGGGGCTGATCGAGCGTTGGCGGGCGTTTTCAGTCATCTCGGCAAACCACTTGAGTTGGTCGCGGAGCAGGGTGGTGGATTCATCCGCGAGGGCTAACTCGATGGCGTCCTTGGCCGTAGTAACGCCGACGAGGAGTGATGCGCTGCGTGAATTTTCTTGGGTGGCGCGGCGGATGGATTCGGCTTTAGCGCGGGTGGCTTGGTAGAGGCCGGGCTTGGGTAGCGGCTGCTCGAAGCTGAGGCGGACATCGCCATCCGAGCGGCGCATGGCTCGTTCTGCCGCCATCAAAGAGATGCCGACCATGGGATCGTCCCATAAGCGGATGCTATGGGTATCCGCCTCCGCAGCGGTGGCGCGTAGCTGGGCAGAAAGAGCCGCAGGATGGCGGCGTGATGCTTCGGCCCGCAGCTCGGTGAGTAAGGACTCGTCGAGAAGCCGGGCGTCCTGCGCGGGCAGTAGGTGTGTGGCCACGGTGAGGCCAGCTAGAAGGTAATAGATTGATTTCATCAGTCAGCAAAGTCATGGGACGGCTTTTCCAAGCACCAGAGTTTACCGCGCAAAGGTGCGGTCCTCGTGAATGGGCGTAGTACGCCAGTCAGTGCGCTGACTCAGATGAGAAAGGTGCAAAAAGCCACTGAAAGAGTGACTCCAGCGAAACCACTGGGCGCTCTAAGCTCCGTGGAGGTGGCTAACACATCTGCTGTCATCACCTCCAGCTTGGCCGTGGATTGGCTGGACTCTTCGGATTTTGAAATGAGTAATTTCAAATCCACCTCCACTTGCGCGATCGGGTGCTGCTTTGAGTTCGAGTCACTTTCTCCGGCACAGGGGCAGGATTTCATCCCTGCACAGCAATTCATCTCATGCACAGGCGTGAAACAATCCGCTTGAGCAAAAAGCTGGGCCTGTGAGAGCTGGATTACCAGTCCCATGATCAATGCGATGATCGATTTAATGGCCATTACTGGAGGCAGTATAAGCGTGCTTGGAACAATTCCAAGAGTTATTCGGCCTTGCCATCGTTGAGAAAAATCTTCAAAGGTTTGCTGTTCGCATGATTACTCGTTTATTTTCAGCCGCGCTGCGTGGGGTGGACGCCCAGGAAGTCGAAGTCGAAGTCAATGCCCGTGGCGCAGACAAGCCCATGGTTGTGATCGTGGGATTGCCGGATGCCGCAGTGCGTGAATCGTCCCAGCGGGTGATTTCAGCGATTGGTGCCTCTGCGCTGGAGTTGAATGACGGAGTGAAAACGGTGAATCTGGCCCCAGCGGATTTGAAAAAAGAAGGGCCATCGTTCGATTTACCCATCGCCCTCGCCATGGTCGCGGCGAGTGGCACCAAGCCCTTTCATGCCGATGATTGCTGCGTCGTCGGGGAGTTGGGGTTAGATGGCGCGGTGCGTCCGGTGAAGGGGGTGCTCTCCATCGCCCTTGAAGCAAAACGGCGGGGGCGGACGCGGCTGTTTGTGCCAGAGGTGAATGCCCCTGAAGCCGCTGTGATCGAGGGGATCGATGTGTTTCCGATCCAGAACTTAAGGCAGGCATGGGATTTCTTAAATGGCGATGTATTAATTCCGCCGTATCGCTTGGATCGCCGGGCGTTTTTCAATTCCCACCGCTCCTACGAGGTCGATTTCGACGAGGTGAAAGGCCAGCATCATGTCAAGCGCGCCCTCGAAGTGGCCGCAGCGGGTGGGCATAATCTCCTGATGGTCGGTCCTCCAGGTACTGGGAAATCGATGTTGGCCAAGCGGATTGCCACGATCATGCCTGATATGACCGAGGAGGATGCCATCGAAACGACGAAAATCCACTCGATTACCGGGCTGCTTGATACGAAAAATTCTTTCCTGACGACTCGCCCATTTCGTTCGCCGCACCACACGATTTCCGATGCGGGTTTACTGGGTGGCGGGTCAAATCCAGGCCCCGGCGAAGTGTCACTCGCCCATCATGGCGTGTTGTTTCTGGATGAGCTTCCCGAGTTTAGAAGGCAGACTCTCGAAGTCCTCAGGCAGCCCTTAGAGGACTACCAAGTCACCATTTCAAGAGCAGCAGGCTCTCTCACCTTTCCGGCGAAATTCATGCTCGTCGCGGCGATGAACCCGTGCCCATGCGGGTATTACGGCGACTTGAAACGCGAATGTCGTTGTTCACCGCGCCAGATCGAAAACTACCGGCAGCGGATTTCGGGGCCTCTGCTCGACCGGATTGATCTTCACGTGGAAGTGCCAATTGTGGATTTCCGCGAGCTGTCGTCGAACTGCAACATCGGCGAAAAGTCCGAAATCATCCGCAAACGCGTGGTCGCGGCTCGAAAAATCCAGTTGGATCGTTTCAAAAAATCCCCGAACACGACCAACTCGTCCATGGGCTCGCGCCAAGTTCGTCAGCACTGCCAACTCAATCCTGAAGGTAGCGGCTACCTTGAGCGGGCCATGGAGGAAATGAATTTCTCCGCCCGGGCCCACGACCGGATTCTTAAAGTGGCAAAAACTCTCGCCGACCTCGGTGGATCTCCCGAGATCAGGCCGAATGATGTGCTTGAGGCGATCCAGTATCGGACACTCGACCGCAAGTTGTTTAGTTGAGTATGCCGTGGCCTTAAAATCACGTATCATCATATCCTGATACGAAGATTTGTTTCTTGAAATGGTGGTTTGCGTGCCTATGCTTGGCCATGCCACAGGCCGATCCCACCTCAGAACTCCAAGCCGCCCTCGCCGAACGGATTCTCGTGCTCGACGGAGCCATGGGAACCACCATTCGAAGCTACGGGCTCGACGAAGCCGCCGCGCGTGGTAGCCGCTATGCCGACAACGAAAAGGACCTCCTCAACAACGGCGACATCCTTTCCATCACCCGGCCAGAAATCATCGGCGACATCCACAAACGCTTCTACGAGGCTGGCTCGGACATCTGTGAAACCAACACTTTTTCCGCCACTGGCATCGCCCAGAGTGAGTTCTTTGTCGAAGATCCTCGCGAAAAAGGCGGACGCAAAGACCCCGAGTTTTTTCAGAAAATCCTCGATGATTCCTTCCTGAACGACCTCGCCTGGGAAATGAATGTCGAGTCCTCGCGCCTCTGCCGGAAATGGGCGGACGACATTGGCAGCGACACCGGCGTGAAGCGTTACGTCGCGGGAGCCATCGGGCCACTCACCGTCTCCCTCACCAACTCCCCGGATGCGAACGACTCTGGATTCCGTGTCGTCACCTTTGACCAAGTTCTCTCCGCTTATAAACACCAAGTCCGCGCCTTGATCCATGGCGGCTGCGACATTCTCATGGTCGAGACGATTTTCGATTCGCTCAATGCGAAGGCGGCCGTCGTTGGTATCCAAGAGGTCTTCGCAGAGGATGGCCTGCGCCTGCCGATCATCATTTCCGCCGCCGTCGGGCTCGGTGGGGAAACCATGATTTCCGCGCAAAAAGTCGAAGCGCTGTGGAACGCTTTCGCCCATGCCAAGCCTCTAGCAATCGGCCTGAACTGCTCGCTCGGTCCTGATTTGATGCTGCCGCACTTGGAAGAGCTTTCCGCCTGTGCCGCCACCTGCATTTCCTGTTACCCGAATGCGGGGCTGCCGAACCCCTTGGCCCCGACGGGATTCGATTTAGAGCCGCATCACATGCATGACTACATGGCCGAGTTCGCCAAGGCCGGCCTGCTCAATCTCGCTGGCGGTTGCTGTGGAAATACACCCGAGCATGTCGCTGCGATCGCGAAGGCCGTTGCGAAGTATGCACCACGTGAGGTCCCGGTGATTGGATGAAGCGAAACGCGGAGGACGCTGAGAAAGAGGAGGAAGACGCAGAGAACTAAGTTTTATGAAAACTAGGGAGGAGTTGAATCGGCTATCTGGCGAGATCGTGGATGCGGCGATGGAAGTGCATCGCGAGTTTGTTCCAGGGCTATTGGAACGCGTTTACGAATCCGCTCTGCAACGAGAGCTTTCGCTCCGAGGTATTTCATCGCGCCGTCAGGTTCAAACAGAAGTGTTCTACAAGGGAGAAACACTGGATGAAGATGCATATCGGATTGATCTGCTGGTCGATGAATGTGTCGTCGTTGAAATCAAAACTGTTTCTGAAATCTTTCCGATCCACGAAGCTCAGCTTCATACTTACATGCGTCTTGCCAAAAAAAATCTCGGACTATTGATCAACTTCAATGTCATCCTTCTTCGCGATGGCATTAAACGCCGCGTCATCCATTTCCCTTAATAAAATCTCTGCGTCTTCCTCCTCTTTCTCCGCGTCCTCTGCGTTTCGCTTCAATTCCAATTATGAAAACCATCCCTCACGCTCTTCGCCTCTCCGGCACCGAGGCCTACAACCACACGTCTGACAAGCGCTTCCTCATGATCGGTGAGCGGGCGAACGTCGCTGGCTCCCCTCAATTCGCCAAGCTTGTGCGCGAGGGGAATTTGGAAGCCGCAGTCGAAGTCGCACGCCAACAAGTCGCCAACGGCGCCAACGTCATCGACATCTGTTTCGATGACGGCCTCATTGACGGCAAGGCGATGATGAGCCGCTTTCTCCAACTCCTCCAAGGCGAGCCAGACGTGGCGAAAGTCCCGATCATGGTGGACTCCTCGAAATGGGAAATCCTCGAAGAAGGACTGAAGTACCTGCAAGGAAAAGGCATCGTGAACTCGATCTCGCTGAAAGAGGGTGAGGAAAATTTCAAAAAACAAGCCCGCCACATCATGCGCTATGGCGCGGCGGTCGTGGTCATGGCCTTCGACGAAAATGGCCAAGCCGCCTCCTATGATGAGAAAATTCGCATCTGTGAGCGCGCCTACCGCATCCTTGTCGATGAGGTTGGCTTCAACCAAGATGATATCATTTTCGATCCTAACATTCTCACCGTCGCCACCGGCATTGAAGAGCATAACAACTACGCGCTCGACTTCATCAATGCCACACGCTGGATCAAAGAGAACCTCCCCGGTGCAAAAGTCTCCGGCGGCGTTTCAAACATTTCCTTCTCCTTCAGAGGAAATAACAAAGTCCGTGAGGCCATGCACTCGGCGTTCCTCTATCATGCCGGCCGTGCGGGCATGGACATGGGAATCGTCAATGCCGGGATGCTCGAAGTCTATGATGAGATCCCGGATGAACTTCTTTGCTGTGTAGAAGACGTGCTGCTCAACCGCCGTGCCGACTCCACCGAGCGCTTGCTCGATCTGGCAGAAAGCTTCAAAGGCGTCGGCGGTAAAAAAATCGAGGAAGACCTCTCTTGGCGAGAGGCTCCTGTCGAAAAGCGCCTCGAACACGCCTTGCTCCGGGGTATCGACAAATACATCGACGAGGATACCGAGGAGGCTCGCTTGAAATATGTCCGTCCGCTCAAAGTCATTGAGGGCCCCCTCATGGATGGCATGGGCGTCGTCGGTGATCTCTTCGGTGCCGGGAAAATGTTCCTGCCGCAAGTCGTTAAATCGGCAAGAGTTATGAAGAAAGCAGTGGCTTGGCTTTTCCCCTTCATGGAAGCGGATAAGGCCGAATTCCTCGCCGGAGACATCGCCGAACTCATGGCGGAAAATCCTGCGCTCACGGACGAAGAGGCACTCAAGCTCGCCGAGCGCGGCCGCTCGGCTGGGCGATTCCTCATCGCCACGGTCAAGGGAGATGTGCACGACATTGGTAAAAACATCGTCGGGGTCGTGCTCTCGTGCAATGGCTTCGAAGTGACCGACATGGGCGTGATGGTTTCCTGTGATAAAATCCTCGCGAAAGCCATCGAAATAGGTGCCGACGTCATCGGTCTATCCGGCCTCATTACGCCCTCGTTAGACGAGATGGTTCACGTCGCCAAGGAGATGGAAAAGCGCGGGTTTAAAATTCCACTCCTCATCGGTGGGGCGACGACTTCTGGAGCACACACGGCGATTAAAATCGCGCAGCACTACTCCGGCCCAGTCGTCCATGTGCTCGATGCGTCACGCTCCGTGCCCGTAACCACCTCCTTGCTCTCCAAGGATCAGCGAGATGCCTTCGCGTTAGAAAATCGTGAGAAGCAGCAGAAGCTACGCGACAATTTCCTCGGTGGCCCGAAAAAGGAAACCCTCACCCTCGCCGCCGCTCGCGAGGCTGGGCCGAAGTATGACTGGGCAAGCTACACCCCACCCGTGCCCGCCTTCACCGGCACTCGTAAGATCCAGAGCCCGTCGCTGCGTGAGCTTGTCAAATTCATCGACTGGACGCCATTTTTCCATGCATGGGAGCTTCGCGGTGTGTGGGATCGCACGACTCTCACGCTCAAGACGAAAAACGCTGAGGGTGCTGTGGAAGCGGGTAAGCTCTATCAAGACGCCTTGTTCTGGGTGGACCGGATTATCGACGAGAACCGTTGCCATGCAGAAGGGATCTATGGGTTTTTCCCCGCGAATTCGGAGGGCGATGATATCATCGTGTGGACCGACGAGACACGCAGCACCGAGCGCACCCGTTTCCACAGTCTTCGCCAGCAGCTCAAGAAGGACTCCGGGAAACCGAACGTCGCTCTAGCAGATTGGGTAGCTCCCATGGCGGCGGATTACATTGGAGGTTTCGTTGTCGGGATCCACGGAGCACATGAATTTGCGGAGCAGTTGGATAAGGAAATCGATCCTTACGGCTCGATCATGGTCAAGGCCATCGCCGACCGATTTGCTGAGGCGTTTGCGGAATTTCTCCATCACAAGGCCCGCGTCGAGTGGGGTTATGAGACGGAAGACGAGCTGACACACGATCAGTTGATTCATGAAAACTACCAAGGCATTCGCCCGGCACCGGGCTACCCTGCCCAGCCGGACCATACGGAGAAACCGATTCTCTTTGATCTACTAGGAGCCTCCGAGGCCACTGGAGTCACTCTCACTGAAAGCTGCGCCATGCACCCGGGCGCGGCAGTTTGTGGATTGTATTTCTCCCATCCAGAGAGTCACTACTTCGCTCTTTCGGAACTCCAGAAAGACCAAATGGAAGACTACGCACGGCGCAAGGGCATCTCGCTGGAAGAGGCAGAGAAATGGCTGGGCCCATGGCTTGGCTACGCTTAAGCGATCATGCGACTTGTGTTATGGTTTGTGGTTTTGACCGGACTGGTTCTTGTGACATGGCTGATCTGGGGCGATGACTGGGATTCTCAGTTCACCCTGGCAGGTAGCGTCCAGTGGCTAGAGCGGGCGGGCCCGTGGGCTTGGGCGGCGGGGATTTTCCTCCTCATCGTGGATCTTGCCTTGCCGGTGCCGAGCACGATTGTGATATCGGCATTGGGTTATTGTTATGGCGTTTTTCTCGGCGGCTGCATCGCGTCTGTAGGCCTCATGGCATCTGGCCTACTCGGATATGGGGTGGGCTTGTGCTTCGGGGAAAACGTTGCGAGGAAATGGCTTGGGGACCGAGATTTTGAAAATGGGCGGCATATTTTCACCTCCAGAGGCGCCTGGATCGTCGCTTTGTCGAAGGCACTGCCGATTTTACCCGAGGTCATTGCCTGCACCGCGGGTTTGCTGCGGATGCCCTTTCGACGATTCGTGCTTTCACTGGGTTGTGGCAGTTTACCCATGGGCTTTCTCTTTGCCGCGATCGGCCGCATCGGTCGGGATGCCCCGGGCTGGGCCTTCGGCTTGAGTCTGCTCATCCCGGCTTTGTTATGGTGGCTTGCGAGTCGGTTTCGTCTATTCCGCTCTTGAGTCAGCTCGGAGATGACCCAAGTTCAGGGCGTGCGCATTGAAATCATCAACACAGGAACGGAACTTTTACTCGGCAATACCCTGAACACTCACAGTGCTTGGTTCGGGCGGGAACTATTCAAGCTGGGCTTACGCATCGCCCGTCAGACGACGGTGCCGGATGGCGACGCGATCCGTGACTCGCTGGAAGAAGCCATTTCCCGTGCGGATGTGGTGATCGTGACGGGTGGGCTTGGGCCGACCAGTGATGACTTGACCCGCGAGATCACCGCTGAGGTGCTCGGGCTGGAAATGATCATGGATGAAGCGGCTCTCCGCTCAATGGAGGCGTTTTTCGCCGTGCGTGGTCTCGCCATGGCTGAGGCAAATCGCAAACAAGCGCTCTGTTTAGTCGGGGCGGACAGTCTGGCAAACCCACACGGCACGGCACCCGGAATCTATGTGCCACCTCGCCTCAATTCCCGATCAAACTGCGCGGTTTTCCTTCTGCCCGGTCCTCCTCGTGAGCTTTACCCGATGGTTCACGAACAAGTGATCCCACGGCTCCGCGCTCTTGCTGGGGTGGAAATTGTCAATGAGGCTTTGGTCCTCAAATTCACGGGCATCGGTGAGAGTAGTTTCCACGAAGGCGTGGACCAGCGTTTGGCGGCGGTGCCAGGTCTGGAATACGGGTATTGTGCGCACATCGGCGAGGTCGACTTGCGCTTGATCGGTACGGCAGAATCCTTGGCGGAAGGCCGGAAAATCGCGCTCGAGCAATTCGAGTCATTTCTCATCAGTGATGATGAAAGCTCATTGGAAGAAACCGTCGTCAGGCTCATGGCTGCGCGCGGCATGAAACTTGCCCTCGCCGAAAGCTGCACCGGTGGACTGATTTCACACCGCATCACCAATGTCCCAGGTGCGAGTGAAGTCTTCACGCATGGGTTCATCACTTATGCAAATGCGGCGAAGTCCGAGCTGCTCGGCGTCTCGCCAGAAGACATCGAGACTCACGGCGCGGTGAGTGAGACGGTCGCCCGTGCGATGGCGGAGGGGGCGCTGCGTGCGAGTGGTGCCTGCATCGCCGTCTCAGTCACGGGCATCGCAGGCCCAGGTGGTGGCAGTGAAGAAAAGCCCGTTGGTACCGCGTGGCTCGGACTCGCGGTGAAAGGTGAACCGACGAAAGCCTATAAAATTTTTCACCCAAGAAATCGGCGGGACTTCAAGCTGGCCGTCAGTCAGGCGGCCTTGGAAGCGGTGAGGAGAAAGCTCAAGGGGATTTAAATCCGCCGCAGAGTCACGCGATCCCAATACTCCGCATCCCGACCGTGGGTGAAAGCGGTGCTATAGGGATCGAGCTGCCGCCAGGTCGCGACAGAGTCCCCGGCGACTAGCACCTCGTTCATGCCGTCCAGCGTCTTTAAACTGCGGACTTCGGGAAATGCCTCACGGAGGATTTTCCGCGTCAGTGACTGCATGGTCCGGTGGCCTTCTCCGATGACTAAATTCACGGCGAGTAATCCACCCGGAGCGACGGCGCGCTGCAAGTGCACGAGTAATTTTGGATCCCAGGCTCGTGGGCGAAAGACGTCGATTTTTCCGGCGAGGTAAATATCATCAAAGACTACATCGAATTGGCGCTCGTTTTTCTCCAACCATGTGTAGGCGTCTGCGGTGATGATCTCGATGTCGAGCTCGCCCAAGTGCATGTGCTCGTGCGCGAGTTCGATGATTTCCGCGTCAATCTCGATGGCGGTGAAGCGACAATCTGGGAGTAAATGTCGGAGGGTGCGAAAGGCGGTGCCGCCCGCGAGGCCGAGCATTAGAATCGACTTAGGTGGCCCACTTGGCCTTAGCAAGGCGGCCGCTACGATGAGGTCCCATGCCAGCCCCGTTAAGAAACGGGTCGGGTGAAACCACGCGTGAAGTGCTCCAGCCACGCGGAACTCGGTCGCGCCCGCTGATTTCCAGACCTCCAGCGATTGAAAACGCGTATGAACCGATGCGATGCAAGGCATCTCCGAGTTATTTCAACAGTGCCCAGATCGGCTGTGGCCAGAACCCGATGAGCACCACCGCGAGGGTGAGGCCACCGATGCAGAGCTTGCTGATGCACGGGAGGATGATCGCGCTTTCCTGCGCCGGGGCTTTCCACCACATCGCGCGGATCACGCCGAAGTAGTAGTAAAATCCTGCGGCTGCGGCGATGAAGGCGATCGCGACGCCCCACCAGAGACCCGCTTCGACGGCGAGTGAGAAGACGAAGAATTTCCCGATGAAGCCAGCGGTGAGTGGCACCCCGGCGAGTGCGGCGAGTAGGGTGGTGAGGGCGAGGGCGAGGGTGGGATTGGTTTTTCCGAGGCCATTGAAATCGCTGATTTCCTCACCATCGCGCTGGATGCGGACTTGGGAGAGGATGAAGAAAACGCCCATGGTCATGATGAGATAGGTGGCGAGGTAAAAAGAAACCACTTTGGTTGAGCCTTGTGAAAACGCCGTTTCAGACTTGGCGGCGGCGAGCGCGAGAATCAGGAATCCGGCGTGGGCGATGGAGGAGTAGGCCAGCAAGCGTTTAAAATTGGTCTGTGGAATAGCGGCGAGATTTCCGTAAAGCAGGGTCGCGCAAGCCATGATGAGCAAGAGCGCCACGACCGGAGCACGGGTGGCTTCACTTGCGAGGAATGGCTCAAGGAAACGGATGGTGAGGATGAATCCGGCGGCCTTGGAACCCACCGAAAGGAAGGCGGTCGTCGGAGTCGGAGCACCTTGATAGACATCGGGAATCCACACCTGCATGGGGACGGCACCAATTTTGAATGCAAGTCCGACGATGACCAGAGCGACGCCGAAGAGCAGGGGAGTGGTCGATTGCAAGTGACCGATCGCAGCGGGAATTGCGGCGAGCTGCATCGTGCCGATCGTGCCATATACCCAAGCGATTCCGTAAACGAGGAAACCCGTGCTGAGTGCGCCGAGGATGAGGTATTTCACCCCGGCTTCGAGCGAGCCGACGTTCCGGCGCAGGTAGGCGACAAGGATGTAGAAGGTCACGGTGACTAGCTCGAGGGCGACGAAAGCACCGGCGAGATCCTTCGCTGAGGCCAGCCACATCATCCCGGCGCAGGCAAAAATTGGCAGAGTGTAGAACTCGCCCGTGCCGGCCTCGGAGTCGGGGACTTCGGTGAAGCGGGCGAGGATTGTCCGATAATCCACGGCCAGCAGAAGGACGAGGATCGTGGCGGTGAGGGAGAAGAGTTTATAAAACTTCGCGAGGCCGTCGAATTGATAGAAGTTCCATAGCGGCCATGTCGCCCAAACTGCGGTGGGTTTGGCATCGGGGCCGATGGCGAAAAACGTCAACCCGAGGATTAAAGTCAGGCCGATGGCCCCGGCCACGCCGACCCAAGCCTTGTTTTTGCAGGAGCAAAAGGTCTCGGCCATCAGTAAAATGATGCCGAGGGTGACGGTGAGGGCTTCTAGGTAATAAGCGGGCATGGTGAGTGAAGAATAGGTCTTATAAGTCCTTTAGAACTTATTTAGCAGATTAAGCAAAAGGTTTGGATAAAGCCCCACGGCGAAGAGAGCCACGATGAGCAACACCGCTGGGATGCGGCCAAAGAAGGAGATGTCACGAGCGGATTCCGTGGCCTTAACGGCTGGGCCTTGGAAAATTGACCGATAGGCACGGAGCATGTAAACGGCGGAGATCACGACGCCCCAGATCGAGAGGATGCAGGTGATTTGCACAGGGCCTAGACCCGAGCTTCCGTTGTAGGATTTGAATGCGGCTAGGAATACGAGGATTTCACCGGAGAAATTTGCCAGGCCGGGTAAACCGATGGAGGCCATCGCGCCAATGCCAAACAGGAAGGCCAACTTGGGGGCGGCTTTGGCAAGTCCGCCGAGTTCTTGCAGATCCAGCGTGCCGGTGCTGCGCTCAATGCGGTCGGCGAGGCTGAAGAGCAGCGCGATCGAGATCCCGTGGGCAAACATCAGGACGATGGCGGCAGAGCGGGCAAGCGGGTTTTCCGGGAAGGCGATGAGCGCAGCGATGGCGAGGAAGATGTAGCCCATGTGCATCACCGAGGAGTTACCGAGCATCCGGTCGAGGCGTTTTTGAGAAATCGTGACCCAGCCGACCCAGAGGATATTGCCGAGCAGCAGAACCAGCAGCGGAGTGAGCCAGGCTTGCAGACCTTCTGGCACCAGTGGGATCGCGAGCCGAAGCAGACCGTAGAGGCCGAATTTTTTCAAAACACCCGCATGGAGCATGGCCACGGGAGCGGGTGCGCTGGCATAGGCGGGAGCGGCCCATGAGTGGAAAGGAAACAGCGAGACGAGTGTGCCGAAGCCGACGATGAGCAATGCGGCGATGCTCTTTTGAGCAACGGGGTCAATTTTCAGTGCTCCAGACTTCGCGGCGTTCAGCATCGTGGGGATGTCATAGGTGCCGGCGAGATTCGCCAGCCAGACGAGTCCAGCGAGCAAGATCACCGAGCCGAGACCGAGATAAATCGTGATTTTCCAGGCGGCATCGCGGCGGTCACCACGGCCAAGCATCCCGATCATCAGGAAAGTCGGGACGAGTGCGAGCTCGTGAAAGGCGTAGAAGAAAAACAGGTCCGTTGCCGCGAAGGCCCCGAGCGCCCCGGCGGAAATGAGAAGTGAGGAGCCGAAGTAGAGTTTTTCCCGGCCTTCAGGAGCCTTGCCGGAGAGCACGGCGGCGAGGGTGACGATCACTGAAAGCAGCACCATGATGACGCTCATGCCATCAGTGAAGCCAAAGGCCAGGTTCATCGCGGGCTTTTCAAGCACGGGCAACGAAAATGACCAACAAGCACACTGCCACGTGAATACAGCGTAAAGTCCGAGCGCAAGATTGACGGCAGCAGCTGCAAGCGCGGTAAGCCGGGCGGGTGCACCGAACAAAATCGCAAGAAAGGCGGCGATGGGTAGGAAGACGAGGATGGCGAGCATGGAAAAATGGAGCTAAGAAATGATTCAGTGACCAAACACCGCGAAATAGATGACGAACAGACAGCCGAGACCGAAGCAGAAGGCGTATCCTTGGAGACTGCCGGACTGGACCTTGCGGAAAAGATTTCCAAAGGACGCGGCTGCTCGGCTTGAGCCGTTGACGATGAGGCCGGTGATGAGGAGCTCGTCGATGAAGGAAATGATCATGGCGAACGCATCTTGGAAATAGCGGACGATCCCTTTTTCGTAGATCGCGTCGAGGTAGAAGCGGTTTTGGAAAAGTGGGATGGACACGGGGTCTTTGTCCTTACCGGTGTAAAGGATGAATCCAGTGACCACACCGATGATCAATGCTGCGATGGAGACGTAGGTGACCAGGCCAAGGTGGATCAGATGCTCCGGCTGGTGGTAAGCTGGGGCCAGTTTGCTCGCGATGGCTGGGTATCCGGCGGCGAATCCAAGCACCGCTAACAACAGGAGTGGCACGAACATCAGCGGACCGACCTCGTGGGCGTGATCCGCATTTTCCGATTTCGTCTTGCCAAGGAAAGCCACGACAAACAGGCGGGTCATGTAAAATGGCGTAAGCACGGCAACACCTGCGGCGATCCAGAATAGGGCTTGGTTTTTCTCGTGGGCGGCTTCGAGGATTTGTTCCTTTGAGAAGAATCCGGAGAAGCCGGGAACAGCGATGAGTGCGAGAAAGCCAATGAGGAAGGTGAAGCCCGTGATCGGCATCTTTTTAAGCAGCCCACCCATTTTCCAGATGTTTTGTTCGTGGTGGCAGGCGTAAATGACGGCCCCGGAGCCTAGGAAAAGAAGTGCCTTGAACCAAGCGTGGGTGAAGAGGTGGAACATGCCTGCTTCACCAGCGACGAGGCCTACGGCCATGACCATATAGCCGAGCTGTGAGAGAGTGGAGTAGGCGAGGATTTTTTTAATGTCATCCTGCTGAGTGGCCATGAGCGCGGCGACCAGCGAGGTAATGCCACCGGTCCATGCGATCACGGTGCTAGCAGTGAGTCCTTCAAAATGCTCGAAACCGAGCGTGAATTGCAGGCGGAACAGCATGTAGACCCCAGCGGCCACCATCGTCGCCGCGTGGATCAGCGCGGACACCGGAGTCGGGCCTTCCATGGCATCGGGCAGCCAGACGTGGAGCGGGAGTTGCGCGGATTTTCCGATGGCTCCGCAGAAGATGCAGAGAACGGCCGCTGAAATGACGCCAGTTGCGATGAGTGGGTTCGCAGCGATGAAATGTTCAAGTCCGCCTTTCATCGAGTCGAAGGCGAGATGGCCCGTGATGCCCCATAGCATGAGGATTCCGACGAGAAAGCCGAAGTCGCCGATCCGGTTGCAGAGGAAGGCTTTTTTCGCCGCGTCTGCTGCTGAGTCTTTTTGATACCAGTGACCGATGAGCAAGTAGGAACTCAATCCGACCAACTCCCAGAAAATGAAGGTCATGATGAAGTTGTCCGCCAGCACGATGCCGGTCATCGAGAACATGAAGAGTGAGAGGCCCGTGAAGTAGCGGGCTTTCGCGCTGTCCTCCTTCATGTAGGCCAGCGAGAAAATGTGAACCAGCATCCCGACGCCAGTGACCACGATCATCATGCCGGTGGATAACTGGTCGAGCTTGTAGCCGATGTTGATCGAGAAATCACCGATAGTGGCCCAGGCGAAATGTGAGGTTTCATTTTTCCCCAAGAGCAGCACTGCAAGCACGAAGGTCGCGATGGCAGAGGCCGTCGAAATCAACGGGGCGAGTCCGGTTTTTTTCAGGACAAGTTGGTTCGCCGCGGCGACGGCGAGGGGGAGTAAGATGAGGAGCCAGGCGAGGTTCATGTGTTGGGAAGTGAAGAAAAGAATTTGACCACGGATTACACGGATTTACGGATTTTTAAGATAAATATTGGCGACTCGTTTGAAGGTAAGCGATGCCTCCCTGAAATTGAGTATTAATCCAACTTGAAGTCCCGAAATACTCAGGTAACCCAAGGTTTGGGCGATATGGAGATCGCTGATGAAGGATGCGACTTTGGTTTCTATGATAACCTTGTTTTCGACAATTAAATCAGTGATGAGTTTGCCCACGCTTTGTTCTCTATAAAACACGGGGAACTGTTGCTGTTGAGTGAATGAGATGGACTGCGTGGTGAACTCTATGCACAGAGCGTTTTCATAAATCTTTTCATCAAGTCCTGGGCCAAGGGCACGGTGCACCGTCATCGCTGCACCGATGATGAGTTGGGTGAGGTCCATGTGCGGGTGGCTTGTCCGATCCTGATTCATTAAACGAGTTATCTCTTAATCCGTAAATCCGTGTAATCCGTGGTTAAAATCTTCAACCTTTCAGCGAAGTCAGTTCATCCGTGTGGATTGTCTGACGGGCGCGGTAGAGGGCGACGATGATGGCGAGGCCGACGGCGACTTCGGCGGCAGCGACAGTGATGACGAAGAAAACGAGCATTTGGCCGTTGTAGTCTGGTAGTCCGTTCGCGGTAACGTGGAACCGGGAAAAGGCGACCAGTGTAAGATTTGCAGCACTCAGCATCAGCTCAAGGCACATGAAGACGATGATGATATTTCGCCGCATCACCACGCCTGCTAGGCCGATGGCGAACAGGAGTCCTGAGACGAGGAGGTAGTCGTTTAAAGTAGCCATGGGAAAAGGGAATCAGTCTGCTTGTTTATTTGAGAGGACCACGACCCCGACGGTGGCGACGAGTAGCAAGACCCCGAGGATCTGAAGCGGGAGGTTGTATTGAGTGAAGAGCGTGTTGCCGATGAGGTGGACGTCTGGCAATTTCCCGAGCTGGAGTGCCGCAGCGATTTTACCGTCCGCTGGGAAACCTGCCGCAGCGGCGGCGAGTGTCGCCTTGCTGAGGGTTGGCTCACTCATGTCCGGTGAGTTAGAAAGGATGCCGATGAGTTGGACGAGAAATGCGGCAACGAGTGCGAGGCCAGCAGCAATCGGGAGCAGTGGCTTGCTGGGTTTTTCCTCATCTTTCAAATCGAGCAGCATGATGATGAATACGAAAAGAACCATCACCGCTCCGGTGTAAACGAGGATCTGAATGACCCCAACGAAGAAGGCACTCAGGCCGATGAAAAGCCCGGCGAGCCCGACAAAACAGGTCACCACGGAGAGCGCACTGGACACCGGATTACGAAATGCGACGACCGCCGTGCCACCTATGAGCATGATGGTGGAAAAAAGCCAGAAGAGGTAAGAGGGCATGTAGTTAATCGTTATAAGTTAGTTGTTATTGGTAAAAGAGAAGGAATGTTCCGTTTAACTTTGAACCAATAACTTTTTAACATCACTTGAGTTCGTTCCATTTATTGACGAGGCCGGTGCGGACGCCGCCGATTTCGTAGAGCTTCTTTTTGTCGTGAACCATGTCGGCTCGTTTGAGGCCGGTAATGAGGTAGTCTTTCCGCAGATAGATCGCTTGTTCAGGGCAGACCTCTTCGCAGAGGCCGCAGTAAATGCAGCGGATCATGTCGATGTCGAACTCAAGCGGGCGTTTCTCGACCTTGGCCCATGGGTCGTCTGAAGGAATTTCGCTGGGCTTGATTTTGATCGCCTTCGGTGGGCAGATGAATTCGCAGAGTTGGCAAGAGACACAGCGTTCGCGGCCTTGTTCGTCGGTGACGAGTGTGGGTGCGCCGCGGTAGTAGTCGGGCATGTGTGTGTCCCAGCGTTGTTCGGGAAACTGCATGGTGACGCCCAGCCCGGATGAGGCGAGGCTCTCCGCTCCGACAGACTTGCCACGGAGGGTTTTGACCGCGTGGGTCATGGTGAGGAAGAAACCTTTGATGAGGGCTCCGAAGTAGATTTTTTCCCCGAGATTAAGCTTCGGGCGTTGGAGTTTGACGACAGCCATGGTTGGAGAGAGTTAGAGAGTGGAGGCAGCTAGGGAGCGAAGTTTTTCGAGGTTCAGTGCACCGCCGCCGCGTAAGTAAAAGGTGGTGACTTGATGGCGAACCATGTGGTAGAGCGCCACGCTTTCTAAAGACTGCATCCAGCGGTCTTTATCGTTGGCAGGCGTTGGTGATTCCGACGGCATGAGTGAATGATTTCAGCGGACTAGGCGCGCAGGGTCTTCGGGGTTTCCTCGGAGACTTTGGCGACCCAGATGACGGAGGCGGTAAGGACGACAAGTAAAATGGCACCAATGCCAATGATCGTTTTTTCAAGATCTGGCGCTGCGACGATGAGTGCTGCGAGGAAAACATTGATCAGCGCAGCTTCGAAAAAGACAACCCAACCGAGTTTCATCAGTTGGTCGTAGCGGAACCGAGGCACCGTCCAGCGGACGAGGATGAAGAAGAGGATGAAGGCGATCAACTTGGTGAGAAAGCAACCCATGTGGATGAAGCCACCGAAGTAAAAGTCGCCGATATGGAGCTTGGCGACTTCCGCATCGAGACCGAAGCCAATGGACCAGCCACCGAGGAAGAGGGTGATAATGAGCGCGGAGCCAATGACCATGGCGGCGTATTCACCCATGAAGAACATGGCGAATTTCATGGAGGAATACTCCGTATGATAGCCGCCGACGAGTTCGGTTTCGCACTCGGGCAGGTCGAAAGGCATCCGGTTGGTTTCCGCGAAAATCGAGATGGTGAAAATGAGAAATGCAATGGCGGCAGGGAACCAGAAGAGGAGTTTGCTGGTGAGGGTGTGGTCCGCATCGTGGCCCCAGAGTGGCAGGAGTAACCAACCGTGGTCGGCTTGTTGCTGGACGATGTTGCTGAGATTCAAATCCCCGAAATACATCAGGACCGGGACAATGGAGAGTCCGAGGGCAATTTCGTAGGAAATCATCTGCGCCGTGGAGCGCACTCCACCGATGAAGGGGAACTTCGAATTAGATGACCAACCGGCCAAGGTGATGCCATAAACCGAAAGCGAAGCGACGGAAAAAACAAACAGCGGGCCGATGTCCAAGTCCGCCACAAGTAGTTTCTCGGCGTGGCCGAAAATACTGATCGGCGAGCCGAATGGAACGACACAGACGGTGATCAGCGCAGGCACCACCGTCAGCGCAGGGGCTAACCAGTAAAAGGCCTTGCGGACATGGTCGGGAGTAAAATCTTCTTTGAGGAACAGTTTTAGACCGTCGGCAATCGGCTGAATCAGCCCGAAGAAGTGGAAGTCTTTCTTAAATCCCAACAAAGTGAATGGAATGCCCACTCGGTTCGGCCCGACTCGGTCTTGGATGATTGCGGAAAAGCGCCGCTCAAAATAAACCGAAAGAGGGACAAGCGGAAGAACCACGATGAACGTCAGCACGACGATCTTAGTGATGATGATGGCGATTTGGAAAAGGTCCACGGTAGGATAGTTAAACGTTATTGGTTAGAAGTTATTGGGCGGTACCGCCTTCGAGAGGCTTTTTGGTGGCGGCGGCTTTTCGTAGGTAGGAGATGTAGCCGTTCAAGAGGGCGATTGCTTTTGAGGCGATTGTGCGTCCTTCATTGAGGAGGTCCTGAGAGACGAGTTCTTCGTCGTGCGCTGTGAGCATGTGGTCAATCGTTTCCCAGCATGAACCACGCGCGTTTGAACAGAATTTTGCGTTATCTAAATAATGGAATCGACCGTAGCCTTCAGCAATGTTCGCTGTCGTCGAGCGTGCGGCGCGGAGGATCTGGTCTCCCAGACGATAGCGTTCCTCTTTGGGCAATGCGCGAAAGAAGGCTCTGGCCACAAAAACTCGTAGCTCTCGGCATGCTTTCCAGCATTCCAAGTCTTCGAAAGTTCTGAGCGATTCGCGATCCATTGTCTTACTAATAACTTTTAACAAATAACTTTTAACCCCTATCCATTAATCAGCCCCGCCGCTTTTCGTGTACGCTCATTCGCCAGCAGTGGGATTTGGTAGCCAGTTTCAAGGAGGGGCGTGCCTTGATGACCGATTTTTGAAAGGCTGAGTCCGCTGAATTCACTGACGTTTTCGGCGAGGGCCTTGAAGACGTCTTCGATGTGGTGCACCTCGTTTTTATCACCGGAAAGCGCGAGGATGAGGTCGCGGATGATTTCCCAATCGTCATGGGCTTCGTTGGGAGGCTCGACGGCGCGATTGAGGCGTTGGAGACGGCCGGAAAGATTGATCATCGAACCGCGTTTTTCGGCGAAGGCGGCGGAAGGGAGTACGAGGTGGGCGTGCTCGGCAGTGGGATTGGCGAGAACGCTGGTTTGCAAGAGGAAATCAAGCTGGCCGAGGTCTTCTGCGGTGAATCCACCGTCGGTGATGAGGTCGTCGCCGAGCACGATCAATGACTTGATCGCGCCATTTCGGACGCCGTCGCGGATCTGATCGAGTGGCACGCCGGCTCCCAAAATGAGCTGGGCACCCGTGCTGTTCGGATTCCGGTCGGCGGCGACCAGTAGGGAGTCCGCTTCGCCAGTGCGAGTCACCCATGAGACGAGGGACGTGCCGATTTCTGCGGCGAGAGTGCGGGCGAGGAAAAGTTCCTCATTGGTCATCCGCGCAGAGGCGATCACCGCCGTTTGCGCGGCGGGAGTGGCCTTGATCTGGGTCACGGCGGTGGCGAGAGCGGCAGACCACGAGGTGCTGCTGTAGCTGCCGGAATTCGAAATAAGCGGCTCGGTGAGGCGGGCAGCGCTGTCGATGTAGTGGAAATTTAACCGATGTGAATCCGGCATCCATGCGGAGTTCACCTCGTCGTTCTGACGCGGGGTGATGCGGTGGATTTTGTTCTCACGGGTCCAGACGGTGATGTTGGTGCCGGTGCCGCAATTCACGTCGATGGTGGGGGTTTCCTTGAGGAACCACACTCGCATCTGGAAGCGGAAGTCATTGGAGGTCAATGCCCCGACGGGGCAAATGTCGGCGGTGTTGAGCGAGTAATTCGAGTCGAGAAGTCGGCCCGGATGGACGGTGAGGGTGGTGTGGGTGCCGCGCTGGGTGAAACCGAGCACTGGATCGGAGGCGACTTCATCCATGAAGCGGATGCAGCGGCTGCACATGATGCAGCGTTCGTCATCGAGGCGGATGCGGGGGCCGATATCGACATTTTTCGGCTTTTTCACCTTCATATCCACGAAGCGGGAGACGCCGCGGCCGTGTTGCACGGATTGCTCTTGGAGGCGGCATTCGCCTGCTTGGTCGCAGATGGTGCAGTCGAGTGGGTGATTGATGAGGAGAAACTCCATGACGCCCTCGCGGCATTTCTCGACGAGTTCGCCCTGGGTGCGGATGCCCATGTTTTCCCCGACGGTGTTGGCGCAGGCAATGACGGGGCGAGGCATCCAGCCGATGATTTCGTAGCCGTTTTCGTCACGAGTCGGCTCTTGGCCGGGCGCGGGACGGGGTGGCATGCCCATTTGCACGAGACACATCCGGCAGTTTCCTGGAACGGACAGCTTCGGGTGGTAGCAATAGTGAGGGACGGTGATTTTCGCTTGGCGGCACGCTTCGATCATGCGGGTGCCTTTAGGAAATTGGTGCCAAACTCCGTCAATCTGGACGTTGACCATGCCTTTTTCGGCTGCGTGGTCTTTGGGCAGTTTCAATTCTGCGGTGGCCGAAGGTGTGTCGCTCATGGCTGGATGGAATGGCCGGTCGCGTGTGCATGGTGTGCCCGGCTGTGTTCGCGCGAGACTATGTTCACGCAGGCTGGTTGCGGCAAGCGTGCTTTGTGAAAAATTTCACAAGCTGGTTGCGGCGAGAGTTTAAGCGTCTTGAGAGACGATTCTCGGGAAAATCGGCAGCGGCAAGCCGATTTCGTGGCCGTCCGGGAGTAGGCCCCAGTGGAGGTCTGCTAATTTAAGGGTCGTCAGCACCGGGAAATTCAACTGCGCGGCGAGTTTTTCTGCGGCAGCGGGTAGGATCGGGGAAATGAGCACGGTTGCGTGGGCCAGACTTTCGGCGAGGTGATAGAGGATGGTGGCGACGCGGTCTTTTTGGTCTGGGTCTTTGTTCAGGGTCCACGGCTTCATGCGCTCGGCGTATTGATTGCAATGCACGATGTGGCGGCTCAGAGCTTCGAGGCCTTTTGAAAGGTCGAAATCATCCATCGCCGTGCGGTATTCGCTGAGGGAGTTCGCCAGGGATTTTTGCAAGGCGAGATCGTCCTCGGTGAGTGGGCCGCCGTGGTGAAGGATGCCACCGGTGAAGCGCTGGCTCATGTTGAGCGCGCGGTTGCAGAGGTTCCCGACTTCGTTGGCCAGCTCGGTGTTGAAAAGCATGACGAGGCGATCCATGTCGAAGTCGGAATCCTTGCCGGTGACGATGTCGCGGACGAGGTAGTAGCGGACAGCCTCGACGCCGAATTGATCGACGAGGGCGCTAGGATCGACCACGTTGCCGGTGGACTTGGCCATTTTTTCGCCACGGATGTTCCACCAACCGTGTACGAGCAGGCGCGGCATTTGGGACTCTGAAAAGCCCATGGCGCGGAGCATGCAAAGCCAATAAATCCCGTGGGCTGGGATGAGGATGTCCTTGCCGATGATGTGGACCGGGCGGTCTGACCAGATCGTCTTAAAATCTGGAAGTCCCGAGTCAGCGAGTGATTTGTAACCGGCGAAGGAAATGTAATTGATGAGCGCGTCGAACCAGACGTAAGTGACGTAATTTTCATCGAACGGGAATTCGATGCCCCAGCGCAGCCGCTCTTTGGGGCGGGAAATGCAGAGGTCGATGCCGGAGTTTTTTTCTAAGGCGTTCAGCAGTTCGGATTTACGAAAGGCTGGGATGATGAGGTCTGGCTGGTTCTCAATGAAGCTTTTCAGCCAATCGGTATGGTCGCTGAGTTTGAAATACCAATTTTCCTCCTCGATTTCGACGACTTCGCCCCATTCGGGGCCGAAATTCCCGGCTTCGTCGCGGTCGCGGTCTTGGAGGAATTGCTCCTGGCGCACCGAGTAGGAGCCGGCGTGGGCCTTTTTGTAGAGTTGGCCTTGATCCTTGAGTTCAGTGAGGATCGTGCGGACGCAGTGCTTGTGGCGTTCATCGACCGTTTCGGCCCAGCCGTCGTATTCCACGCCGAGTTTTTCCCAGAGATCGGAAAATTTCTGGGTGGTGCGTTTGACAAATTCCTCGGGAGAAATCCCTTCTTTTTCCGCCGTCTGCTGGACTTTCTGGCCATGTTGATCCACGCCGGTGAGGAAAAAAACCTCGTCGCCACGGAGTCGATGGTAGCGGGCGATCACGTCAGCCATGACCTTTTCATACGCATGGCCGATGTGAGGGGAACCGTTGGTGTAGTCGATGGCGGTGGTGACGTAAAACATGGGAAACTGGAAAATAGTGGGCGGAAAAAGCGCTGCGGGCGGAAGGAAACACGGACTGGGCCTGTCGTGCAAGGACTGGAAATCCATTTGCTCCTGCTCGGTGGTGGGCGATTATGAAGGTCATGAGCCAAGTCCTTGCCCTCGCTGTCTTCTTAATGATCCTTTGGCTCGTCTTGCGAGTCGCCCTTCTCGTGACCGGCGTTTTTCTACACTTGCTATGGATTTTCGCGATCGTGCTCGCCGTGATCTGGCTGGCCGGAAAACTGCGGGGGAAGGCTTAGTCTTTTACGACTTTCCCGCCCAGTGAGAGGATTCGGGCGTTGCCCTTGGCGAACTCGGCTTCGGGGATGTTTCCATCCCGCACATACATTTGGGAAAGGCTGGTCCAGGCGAGCAGGTCGTTCGGCTGGAGGTGGACGGACTGAAGTCCGCAGCCGATGGCTTCTTTGAGCTGGCCGGTTTTCAGCAAAGCCATGCCGAGAGCGTGCCAGCCGTCGAAATACGTGGGATCGAGGGCGACACAGCGCCGATACAGCGCGGTGGCCTCGTCGAACTCACCGAGAGCGAGGTGCCCGTTTGCTTCGTCGAAGAGGGCTTGCAGATCTTCAGACATGGCGGCGGGAAAGGGGAGGGGAGGCTTCAGCGTTTTGCCAATTGCTCGATCTTGGCGGCTTGCGCACGAGCGGCCAGCCATGAGCTGAAGGCCATGCTTTCGTTTCCGCTGGTGATGGAGGTCACTTCGCTGTCGAGGCGGGTTTCGGCGTTCGCTTCTTTCACCACCTCGCGCTTGGCGACGTAGAGGATGAAGGCGCGGTCGGACTGGACGATGACGTCGGCGATGCCTTTGGGATCGATGTTTTGCGCCAATTCAAAGAGATTCTGGGGCTGAGTGGCCGCATCTGGCGTGCTGGTCTTGGAGATGGCGGTGAAGGGCTTGGTCTCGGTGAGGCCGACTTCCTTGGCCGCGTCGGCAAAGGATTTTCCGCTGCTGACGGAGGCTTTGAGCTTGGTGATGGCTTCGGTGGCAGCGGTTTTCATGGCTTCCGTGGCCTTTTCATTGATGTATTGGTCACGAGCTTCGGCCTTGGCTTCCTCGTAGGTCTTGGCGCGTGATGGCTCGGTGCCATCGAGACGGGCGATGAACCACTGATTTTCTCCCACGGGGATGGCTTCGGAGATTTTTGAGAAAGCGTCGCCGGATTCCTTGATGCGGAAGAGGCTGTCCACGACTTTACCGCCTTGGCTGGAGGCGCGGATGGTGAAGTCGATTTCCTTGATGGGGCTCTTCTGGCTGAAAAAGTCAGAGGTTTTGACATCCCAGTCGTTTGCCTTGGCGAGTTCCTCGAAACCGGTGCCTTTTTGGTTTTCGAGGTTGTAGAGGAAGTCATCGACGAGGGAGTCGACCTCAAGCTGCTTCTTGCGGCGGACTTCGGCAAATTCAGCGTTACGCTTGGCTTTAGCCGCGTCTTTGGCGGCTTGAGCGGCCTTTTTCGCTTCTTCAGAGGCGGTCACATCCGCAATGGAAGCGGGTGCATCCTCGGCGGCAGGCTCAGCAGGGAACTTGGGTGTGACGACGAGGTAGGTGAATTTGCGGCGTGGCTCGGTGGTGAAGGCGTCCGAGCGAGATTCCCAATAAGTTTTGATCTGCTCTTCGGTGGGTTGGATTTTTTCTTCAAAAGCGGCGATGTCGAATTTGGCCAGCTCGCCGGAGATTTGTTGGTTATCAATGGCCAGATTCCGCGCGATAGTCGCACGATCCATGCTCAGGCCGGAGCCGATGATGGAGTTGATTTTCTTGCAGGCGAGCACGTCTGAAGCGAGTTCGCGGAGGTCTTTCTCGGTCATTCCAAGGCGTCCGAGGTATTTTTCGGTGAAGTTGCGGAAGTTCTCGGGGCTAAATTTACTATCCGCTCCCGCGAAGACGCGGAGGGTGCGGAGGTAGGTTGAAATTTCTTCCTCGCCGGGAAAGACACCGAACTCGGTCTTGGCATCCCGAAGAATCATGCGGCTGATGAAGAATTTTTCCGGCATTTGCTCTTGGCTGGTGGCCGCAGCGGTCATGCCCATGAGAAATTGATACAGGCCGAAGTCGCCCGAGCGGGCAAGATTGCTGGTGAGGGCGAAGGACTGGGTGCCGAGGGTGTTGAATTCCTTGTCCGTGTAGGTCCGCCCGGCGATGCGGAGGACGTTGACGCCACCGGCGATGGAGCGTGAACTTCTCGAATAGTCACCAAAGATGAAAGCGAGGGCAGCAATGGCGAAAAGCGCAATCGATAGGCCGGTGTATTTGCGGAGATTCTCAATCATGAAGTGGGTGGGGTTGTCGTGGCTGGGAGTGGCTAGTAAAGAGGTGGGCTCGGACGACTACAATGGAAATCCAGAGTTGGGACGCGGAGTCTCTCCACTCCGGGCCTTGTCTCAAGGCGAATTTTTAGCGGATTTCACCTCGGCTCGGGAAAGGCTCGGTCTCATGCGGGTGAGAATCTAGCTTGCCCGATGCCCCGATTGCAGGTTTCTTGACGGACTTTATGAATTTTCGCTGGTTAAACGCACTCCTGTGGGGGAACTCGGTGGCCCTGTCGTGGATGTGGGGACTTGGATTGTTTTTCAGCGTCCAAATGACTTTCATGTTCGGTCTGCAAGGGCTCTTGATGTTCGCGATTCCGAATGCTCTCGGCCTGATGCTGTTCGGCTACTTGACCCACAATGTCGCGAAAAGTCACAGCGGGGGGCAGGAATCGTTGGCGATTTTCTTCGAAAAATTCTCCAAGCCGTTTCGGTTGATTTTGTATCTCTACCAGATCGTTGCCATTTCACTGACGGTTTTTGCGTTGGTTAACTATTTATTCGTGCCGCTGCAATTGGCGAGCGGGCCTCTCTTTGGCATTTATCTGTGTTTGGTCGTGTTCGTCATCCTAGCAGCAGGCTGCTTGTTCGGTGAGGAATTTGGCATCGGAAAAATTAAACTGAGTCACGCACTGATGGGTGCCTTGTTGGTTCTGTGTGTGGGGACGATTTTGTTTGGACTACGTCCGCTGGTGCCAGAGTCGTTCAAGTGGTCCGCGCCGTTTCCTGAGTCTTGGAGAGGGCCGAGTTTCTTTGGATATGCAATTCCGCTGGTAATCGGTTTGCTGGTAGGGCCTTGGCTGGATTTGCAACATTGGCAACGGGCGATCCAAATTCACCGGGAAAAAACGTCGATCCGCGCGAGTTACTTTTTTGGCGGCTCGATCTTTTTTCTGATGCTTCTATTCCACGGCTGTCTTGCGTTGTGGGTGATGACGAGAGAAGGCGCTCCGTTGTCAGCGGCTGAAGGCCTGGATGGCTTCAACTATGCGCATGATTTAGTGACTCAATTTTTCAGTAAAAACTTCACGGCTGCCACGAGTGTGATGCCGATCGCGTACTACACCTTTTTATGCATCTGCGCACTCACAACGCTCGATAGCGGCTACGTCGCACTCAAGTGGTTTCTCGAAAAGAACGTCGAGAAGAGCGAAAACATGCTTGTATCACTGATCCCGAAGCAGATTTTAGGGTCGCCGATTCCGACCTTCGTGTTGGTGGGGCTGATCACGCTAATTGGGATTTGGGCAAAGCTGCAGTTGGAATACTTCATGGTGTTCTATGCGTCATTTTTCGTGGGTTACGCTGCCCTTGCGATCGCTCGCTGTTATGTGCCGAATTCCCAACAGCCCTTGCCGCAGATCAGGATGTTTTCGATGTCGAGCATGTCCTTGGTGATCTTTGCCTTTGGCTATTTAAATAGCCAAACGCCCTTGCTCTTACTTGGCTCCATCGCTCCATTAGCCTATGTTTTCTGGTTGGTCTTTAATGCGGACCTGCTGCGCGTAGTCACCGAGAAGGCGGGCGAAGTGATTGAAGCGGCATCGGAAATCCCAGCGATTAAAGCGATGGCGAAAACGGCGACGGTGATGACCAGTTCCGACATTGTCGCACCGCAGGATGTCCATGCGCTGGGTGGGCATTTCGAGGACAAATGGTTCGTTTACTCGATGATCGCCAGCTACTCGGATACCAACTCGGTGGGCAATGTTTACTTCGGCATGTATGCGATGTTCGTCGGGAAAGCGCGTGAGCTTTTCTTCAATCGTGCGATGCCGGACTTCGATTTAAAGACGACGAAATTCTATATTCTCACTCGCTCCTTCGAGCATAAGTTCGTGCGTGAAGCACGCGAGTTTGACACGATCACCGTGAAAATCCGGGTGGCAGATTTCAATCGGAAATTCTGCACGCTGGAGCATCAGATTTTCGGTTCAGACAACCAACTTCTCGGCAAGGGTAAGCAGAGCTTGCTGTTTGTCTCGTCCAAGGATTATAGTCTGTTGGACATCCCTTCCGAGGTCTATACGGCCTTCATGAAGTATCTCTAACTCATGCGTGTTCCAGCGCTTCGCGGGAGATGCCACGGAGTTCAAACACTTTAACGAGAGTTTCTTCGATCAAATTGTTCGGGCAAGAAGCGCCTGCAGTGATGCCAAAAATGACCGGGCGATTCTCCGCGAAAAGTTGTGAGTAGTCCGAGGTTATTTCCACTCGGTGGTGCAGGTCGTAGTGGACGATTTCCTCCAAGGAGCGAATGCAAGAGGAGTCACGGATGAAAAAGGTGGGCACTTCCGGCTCGGCGATTTCGACAAGGTGCGCGGTGTTCGAGCTATTATATCCACCGACGACGAGTAACAGATCCATCGGCTTGCGGAGCATTTCAAAGAGTGCGTCTTGGCGCTCTTGGGTGGCACCGCAGATGGTGTCGAACATTTGAAAACGGGCGCTATCGCCGTCCCGGTCAAGCACAGCTTGGCGAATCCGACGCTGGATTTCCTCGGTTTCGCTCTTGAGCATGGTCGTCTGATTCGCGACTCCGACTTGAACCAAGTGGAGGTCGGGATCGAAGCCGGGCGAGATGCCGTTGGCAAAACGAGCGAGAAATTCCTCACGATTTCCCCCATGCTTCAAGTAGTCGCAAACGTAGTCCACGTCCGCGAGGGTCAGAATGATCAGGTAGTGGCCATCCCCATTTTCTCCCAGAGCACGTGAGGCCGTAGCGAGGGTTTCCTCGTGATTCGACTTGCCGTGGATGATGGAGGTGAAGCCATCTTTGGCATAGCCGCGGACGCGCCGCCAGACCTTCATGACATCCCCGCAGGTCGTATCCACCACGTAGCAACCGCGCTCTTCGACCTTCTGCATGAAGCGGGTGGGGGAGCCGAATGCTGGGACGATGACGACGTCCTCCTCGGATAAATCGTCATAGCTGGCGTCCATTTCCTGCCATGGGAGCGAGACGATACCCATGTCGCGGAGGTGCTGGCCGACGTCGGGGTTATGAATGATTTCGCCGATGAGAAAGATGCGGTTCTCCGGAAAAACGCGGCGTGAAGCGTAGGCGAGGTCGATGGCGCGCTCGACGCCGTAGCAGAATCCGAATTGCTCGGCGAGTAGGACAGTGGTGTTTCCGACGGTCATTTTCCCGCCGTGATCGCGGAGCTTCTCGACGATGGTGGAGTGAAAATGAATCGCGACCTCGGCGGAGACGCGCTCCATCACGTCTGGACGCCGCACATTGACTCTGGGTTTCTTGGGATTCATCGCCGTTTCGCTCATGGGGAAAGGCTAAAGCGGGGAATGCGCTGCGACCAACTCATTTCCTCTGGGCTTGCTCTACGGATTTTCCCCGCCATGCTCCGCCGTCTTGTGAGTTCCATTCCGGTAGAGCCATCGTTGGAAGCCTTCGCTGAGCTGGCGAAGCGGGGAAATGTCGTGCCCGTTTACACCCAGCTTGCGGCAGACTTTGAGACCCCCTTGTCCGCTTATTTAAAAGTGCGGGATAGCCGTCATTCGTTCCTGCTTGAGAGCGCAGAAAGCACGGAAAAAGGCGGGCGTTGGTCGATCGTCGGCAGCGGCCCACGCCTCGTTTTTGAAGCGCGCGGTAAGGAAATCTCCATCCGCGAAGGCTCGAAAACGCGGACCTTTACTGTAGAGGACGACGTGCTGGCCGCGCTCGAACGCGAAATGGCTCCTTACCAACCCGTGACTCACGGCGCGTTGCCGCAATTTTCCGGAGGCATGGTCGGCTACCTTTCCTACGATGCGGTGCGCCAATTCGAGCCGACACTTGGCCCGCCGCCGCCGGATGTCATCGGCATTCCGGATGCGATGTTCATGCTGGCGGACACCTTGCTGGTCTTCGATCACCGCTTGCGCCGGTTGCAGGTCATCGCAAATGCCTTTCTCGACGAATTTCCCACGCCAGAAGAAGCCTACGCTGCGGCCAGAGGGCGCATCGCCGCGATGGTGGAAATTCTCAATCGTCCCCTCCACGTCCACGCGCTCAACGGGCTGATCCACGCCGAGCCAGTCGCCGCGCGGAGCAATACCACTCAGGCAGAGTTCGAGCAAATCGTCCGCGACGGGAAGGAATTCATCGCTGCAGGGGATATTTTCCAGTTCGTGCCCAGTCAGCGCTTCGAGGTGGATTTCGACCGCCCACCCGTCGATCTCTACCGGGCACTGCGCCTCGTCAATCCCTCGCCTTACATGTTCATCCTTGAGCTGGGCGATTTCGCACTCGTTGGGAGTTCTCCAGAAGTGCATGTTCGCTCGATTCAAGGCCGCATCGACATCCGCCCCATCGCCGGCACGCGCTGGAGGGGAAAAACGCCTGCTGAGGATGACGCCCTCGCTGCCGACCTCATGGCCGACCCGAAAGAACGCGCCGAGCACCTCATGCTCGTGGACCTAGCTCGTAACGACGTGGGCCGCATCGCGAAACACGGCAAGGTGAGCGTGGATGATTTCATGATCGTCGAGCGTTACAGCCACGTCATGCACATCGTTTCCAATGTCTCCGGTGAACTCGACCCCGCCCACAGCGCCTACGATGTCTTGCGCGCGACCTTTCCCGCCGGGACCGTTAGCGGCGCGCCGAAAATCCGCGCCATGCAGATCATCAACTCGCTTGAAAAAAACAAACGCTGCGCCTACGCCGGAGCCGTCGGTTACTTCGGCTTCGACGGCTCACACGACTCCTGCATCACCCTTCGCACCTGCCTCTTGAAAGGTGGCAAAGCCTACGTGCAAGCCGGTGCCGGCGTCGTGGCGGATTCCGATCCCACCTACGAGTATGAGGAAACCGTCAACAAGGCCAAAGCCCTACTCCGCGCCATCGCCCTCGCGAAGACCCTAGGCCCCGAATCCTGAAATCTCGCCACTCGCACCCATGCTCCTCATTCTCGATAACTACGACTCTTTCACCTACAACCTCGTGCAATACTTCGGCGAGCTGGGTGCGGAGATGAAAATTTTCCGCAACGACGTGCTCACCGTGGACGACGTGAAAGCGCTCAAGCCCGACCGCATCTGCATTTCCCCCGGCCCCTGCACGCCCACCGAAGCGGGCATTTCCTGCGCGCTGATTCAGGAAATGGGTGCCACCACGCCGATTCTGGGCGTCTGCCTCGGCCACCAATCCATCGGCCAAGTTTACGGCGGGGATGTCGTCCGCGCAGACCGCCTCATGCACGGGAAAACTTCCCCCATCCTCCATTCCAGCAAGAGCGTCTTCGCCGGGATGCCCAGCCCCTTTGAGGCCACCCGCTACCACTCGCTCATCGTCAAACGCGAAACGCTGCCCGACTGCCTCGAAATCACCGCCTGGACCGAAGAGGGTGAAATCATGGGCCTCATGCACAAGGAATTCCCCGTCCACGGCGTGCAATTCCACCCCGAATCCATCCTCACCCAAGACGGCAAGCGACTTCTGGAAAATTTCCTCAAACTCTGAAATTAAGGCCGCCCTAGACCCAGCGGATTAGAGAATTTCCGCCGCCCTCACATCTTGAATGATCAGTTGCAGCGTCGTTCTGCCGCGGAAGGTATTTCGATCTATCGTGAAAGCGATGTCCCAAGGCGGATTTGGCAGCGGGTATTCACCTCCGCCGAAGAAGACGGCGTCTTGCTCGTGGTAACCTTGACGGAGCATGAAGCGCAGGTGGTTGTTCTTCATGTGCAGCGGCGAGCGACTCAGGCCCACTTTCCGGGAAATGAAAATCGGCTGTGGATTTCCGCTGCCGAAGGGCTGTAGCAAATCGTAGCTCGCGAGGAATTCCAGCGAGAGTTGATCGAAGGAAATCTCCGCATCATACATCAGCTTGGGCTGTCGTTGCTCGGGATTGGTGGTTTGAGTCACATATTCGGAAAATCGGCTGCGGAATGAGTCCAGATTCTCTTCATGGATCGAGAGCCCGGCAGCCATCGCATGGCCACCGCCTGCGATTAAATCATCCTCACAGGCACGGATCGCATCCACCAGCGAGACCCCTTCGATGCTGCGCCCAGAACCTTTTCCGACTCCATCCTCGCCGATCGCGATGACAAAGGTCGGCTTGTGATACTGCCTCATCAACCGAGATGCCACGATTCCCACCACGCCGTGATGCCACGCACGGGATCCCAGCACGATCACCGGATCACGCGCCGGATCGAAATCCACCAACATCTCGATGGCCTCTCTACGGATCAGTCCCTCGTGTGCTTGCCGCTCTTTATTATACGCATCAAGTTTATGCGCCAGATCCAAGGCCTGCCGTCTGCAGTCCGTCGTCAGCGTCGCCAAGGCATCTTCAGGCACATCCATCCGCCCCGCAGCATTCAAGCGCGGTCCGATCCGGAATCCCACATCCATCGACGTCGCCGGACCGCTCATCCCCGTCACCTCTTGCAACGCTCTCAAACCCGGGTTCAAGGTATTCGGTAAATGCTTCAACCCATGCCGGACCATCAATCGATTTTCCCCCACCATCGGCACGATGTCAGAAATGGTCGCCACCGCCACCAGATCGATGAGCTCCTTTAAATCCAAGTCCACCACCCGCGTCTTCATCATCGCGTGACCCAGTTTGAAAACCACCCCCGCTGCGCAAAGATACGTGAAATCAGAGCCGCACTTCGGATTCACCAAGGCGCAGCAGTCTGGTCGCCCTTCCAACTCAGGCTCGTGGTGATCCACAATCAGCACATCGATCCCATCCGCCCTTAATGCCGCCACTTCGTCGATCGATACCGTCCCACAATCCACCGTGATGAGTAAATCCGGCTTTGGCCCTTCTTCCATGCATCGCGCCAAGGCCACCGTGCTCAACCCATAGCCTTCCGGCCCCCGGCGCGGGATGAAGTAGCGTGGCGTCAATCCGTAGGCCATTAAGATTCGCCGCATCAGTGTGATGGATGTCACTCCATCCACGTCATAGTCGCCGTAAATGCAGACTTTTTCACCCTTATCGATCGCCGCGAAGACCCGATCTACCGCCAGTTTCATGTCGGGAATGAGAAACGGGTCCGTCAAATCACGCAATTTTGGGCGCAGATAGCCTTCAAGATCCACGCCTGGAGGAAGTCCTCTTTGGCGGATCAAATGTTCAAGAATCGGGGGAAAGCTGCTGACAGAACCGTGAGTCTCTTTTTTAAACGGTTCGCCTCGCGCTATCCATTTGAACGGCTGTGCTCGCATGAAGTGGCGGGGAGATTAGTGGCGCACATCGGGTTGACACAAGGTCGGAAACGAAAAGCGTGCAAATCCGCGCACTCGGCCACAATGGCGCAGTGAAAATGCGCCAGTTTGGCACTCATTTGCACATTTGAAGGCGGTGATTCATGGCGATAAAATTCATAAATCATTCGTAATAAATACATTATGTCTAAATCCAGATTAGCGGCACACGCCATGCGATAGCACGCGCATCATCAGCGTCACAAACTGCAACCTCTAAACCAAACCACCCAAATGTCCAAAATTCTCGGAATCGACCTCGGAACCACCAACTCGTGTATGGCTGTCATGGAAGGCGGCGAGTCCACCGTTCTTGAAAACTCAGAAGGTGCCCGCACCACTCCATCCGTCGTCGCCTTCGCGAAAAACGGCGAGCGCCTCGTCGGCCAAGCCGCAAAACGCCAAGCGGTCACCAACCCACAAAACACGATTTTCTCCGCCAAGCGCTTCATCGGCCGCAAGTTCGCCGAGCTGAAAGATTCCGACAAGCGCGTGCCCTACACGATTGTCGCCGCCGCAAATGGCGACGCTCACATCCAAGTTGAAGTCGCTGGCGAAAAGAAAACCTACTCGCCGCAGGAAATCGCCGCGATGGTCCTCGGCAAACTCAAGGCCGATGCCGAAGCCAAGCTCGGTGAAAAAATCACCCAAGCCGTCATCACCGTCCCCGCCTATTTCAACGACTCCCAGCGCAACGCCACCAAGGCCGCGGGTGAAATCGCTGGCCTCGAAGTCCTCCGCATCATCAACGAGCCCACCGCAGCAGCTCTCGCCTACGGTCTCGACAAGAAATCTGACGAAAAAATCGCCGTCTATGACCTCGGCGGCGGCACCTTCGACATCTCCGTCCTCGAAATCGGCGACGGCGTCTTTGAAGTCCTCGCCACCGACGGCGACACCATGCTCGGTGGTGACGACTGGGATAACGCCCTCATCGCCTGGATCGTCGGCGAATTCAAAAAGGACCAGGGCATCGACCTTTCCGGCCAGCCCGACGCCCTCCAACGCATCAAAGAAGAGGCAGAAAAAGCGAAGATCGCCCTCTCCTCCACCCAGTCCTACGACATCAGCCTGCCCTTCGTCACCGCAGATGCCACCGGACCCAAGCACATCCAGCTCACCCTCACCCGGTCGAAATTGGAGCAGCTTACCGACTCCCTCTTTGAGCGCACCAAAAAGCCCGTCCGCGACTGCCTCAAGGAAGCTGGTCTCTCCGCCAAGGAAATCAACGAACTCGTCCTCGTCGGCGGCATGACCCGCATGCCGAAAGTCGTGGAAATCGCCCGCGAACTCGCCGGCCAGACCCCGCATCAAGGCGTCAACCCAGATGAAGTTGTCGCCATCGGTGCTGCCATCCAAGGCGGCGTCCTCCGTGGCGATGTCAAGGACGTGCTCCTGCTCGACGTTTCCCCACTCACCCTCTCCATCGAGACCATGGGCGGCATCGCCACCGGCATGATCGAGCGGAACACCACCATCCCGGCCAAGAAATCACAAATTTTCTCCACCGCCGCCGATAACCAACCCGCCGTCGATATCCAAATCTGCCAAGGTGAGCGGAAAATGTTCGCCGACAACAAACTGCTCGGCAATTTCAAGTTAGACGGCATCGCTCCCGCCCGCCGCGGTGAACCGCAAATCGAAGTCACCTTCGACATCGACGCCAACGGCATCCTCCACGTTTCCGCCAAGGACAAACAATCCGGTAAGGAACAAAAAATCTCCATCCAAGGCTCCTCTGGCCTGTCCAAGGACGAGATCGAAAAAGCCAAACGCGACGCCGAGGCCCACGCCGAAGAAGACAAAAAGCGCGTCGAAAAAGTCGATGCCAAGAACAAGGCCGACAACCTCGTCTTCAACACCGAGAAACAACTCACCGAACTCGGTGACAAAGCCCCAGCCGAGCTGAAAACTCTCCTCGAAGGTAAAATCCAAGCCGTCAAAGACGCCCTCAGCAGTGATGACCTCGACACCATCAACAGCGCCGTCAGCGATCTCGAAGGTTCCCTCCAAGCCCTCGCCGAAGCCGCCCAACAAGCCGGCGCCGGCTCACAAGACCCCGACGTAGAGCCCGCCGCCGAATCCACCTCCGACGAGCCGAAAAAAGCCAAAGGCAAGGTCGTCGACGCTGAAGTCGTTGACTAACGAAAGATCTGAATAGGGCCTATACGTCGTATAGGACCTATTCCGTCTCCCTCTTGCTGAAGCAATAAACACTTTCCACTCCGCACCTGCGGCGTGGCTTCTCACTGAAAAACACAAACCAACACATACCAAATACTATGGCTAACATCAAACCACTCGGACAACGCGTCCTCGTCAAGCGTCTCGAAGCCGACGCCATCAGCGCTGGCGGCATCGTCCTTCCAGACACCGCCAAGGAAAAGCCACAAGAAGCTGAAGTCCTCAGCCTCGGCACCGGCGGTAAAGACGACAAGGGCGTGCTCATCGAATTCACCGTCAAGGTCGGCGACAAGGTCCTCATCTCCAAATACGGCGGTACCGAAGTCAAAGTTGACGGTCAAGAAGTCCTCATTCTCAACGAATCCGACATCCTCGGCATCGTTGGCTGAAGTCAAAAAGATCGGTCAGATCCGGCCGATCAGTCAAATCAGACTAATCTTACACAATAATATCTAACTAACATCATGGCCAAACAACTCCAATTCGACGAAGCCGCACGCCAAGCCCTCTTGCGCGGTGTGGAAAAACTCGCCCGCGCCGTCAAGGCGACCCTCGGACCAGCAGGACGCAACGTCATCCTCGACAAAAAATTCGGTTCCCCAACCATCACCAAAGACGGTGTCTCGGTTGCCAAGGAAATCGAACTTGAGTGCCCTTATGAAAACATGGGTGCCCAACTGATCCGTGAGGTCTCCAGCCGCACTTCCGACATCGCTGGCGATGGCACAACTACTGCCACCGTACTTGCCGAAGCCATCTACAAAGAAGGCCTCCGCAACGTCACCGCTGGTGCCAACCCGATCTCGCTGCAACGCGGCATCATGAAGGCCACCGAAGCGATCGTTGCCCAACTCAAAGTGCTTTCCAAGCCCGTCTCCGACGCCAAGGAAATCGCCCAAGTTGCCTCCATCTCCGCGAACTCCGATTCCGAAATCGGTGGCATCATTGCTGAAGCCATGGACAAGGTCGGCAAAGACGGAACCATCACCGTTGAAGAAGCCAAAGGCATCGAAACCACCCTCGAAGTCGTCGAAGGCATGCAGTTCGACAAGGGCTACCTCAGCCCCTACTTCGTCACCAACTCTGAGTCCATGGAAGCCTTCCTCGAAAGCGCTTACATCCTCATCAACGAGAAGAAGATCTCGTCCCTCAAGGACATGCTTCCGCTCCTTGAAAAGGTTGCCAAGACCGGTCGTCCGCTCCTCATCATCGCTGAAGACGTCGAAGGTGAAGCTCTCGCGACTCTCGTCGTCAACAAGCTCCGCGGCATCCTCAACATCGCTGCCGTCAAGGCTCCTGGTTTCGGCGACCGCCGCAAGGCCATGCTCGAAGACCTCGCCATCCTCACCGGTGGCCGCGTCATCACCGAAGACCTTGGCATCAAGCTCGAAGGCGTGGAACTCAGCGACCTCGGCGAAGCCAAGCGCATCACCATCACCAAGGAATCCACCACCATCGTTGAAGGCGGCGGCACTTCCGAAGGCATCACTGGCCGCGTGAATCAAATCCGCCGCCAGATCGAAGACACCACCAGCGACTACGACCGCGAGAAGCTCCAAGAGCGCCTTGCCAAGCTCGCAGGCGGCGTTGCCGTCATCAACGTCGGTGCAGCCACCGAAACCGAGATGAAGGAAAAGAAAGCCCGCGTCGAAGACGCCCTCCACGCGACCCGTGCGGCCGTTGAAGAAGGCATCGTCGCCGGTGGTGGCACTGCCCTCATCCGCGCTCAAGCCGCTATCGGTGACCTCGGTCTCGTCGGCGACGAAAAGACCGGTGCAGGCATCGTTTCCCGCGCCGTCGAAGCACCGCTTCGCCAGCTCGTTGCAAACGCTGGCCGCGAAGCAGCGCTAATCGTCGAGAAAGTCAAGAACGGCCAAGGTGGCGAAGGCTACAACGTCGCGACTGACAAGTTCGAAGACCTCATCGCCTCCGGCGTGGTCGACCCAACCAAGGTCACCCGCACCGCGCTTCAAAACGCAGCGTCCATCTCCGGACTCCTGCTCACCACCGAGTGTCTCATCACCGACCTTCCTTCCAAGGAACCAGCAGGTGGCGGCGGCGGCCATGGTCACGACCACGGCGGCGGCATGGGCGGCATGATGTAAATCGTGGCGGCAATGGAGAGGAGCGACATGGCGGGACAAACCGCATCTGTCAAAGTTCCCGCAATTTCCAGCCGCCAAGCCCCAATAATCCAAGAAGCCGGACAGGGAAACCTGCCCGGCTTTTTTCGTGGCGTTGACAAATCCCTCATGTGGACACAATATGTCCACATGAAAACCGTTACAGTCCGAGACCTTCGCAACAATTTCTCCAAAGTAGAAACCTGGCTTGGCGAGGGTGAGGAAATCCAGATCCAGAAACGGGGGAAGTCGATTGGATACCTCTCGGCCCAACCCCGCTCGGACAAGTTTCCATTCCGCAAGGTGGATTGGGAGGCGAGACGGCGGGCAATCTGGGGAGATCGCACTTTCTCAGCAGAAGAAGTCCTTGCCATGCGTGAGGCCGAACTCGAAGGCGAGGAAGGATGAAAAGCTATCCTGATACCTCCTACCTTTGCGCGGTTTACCGCGAGCAGGACAACACCGCTCGTGCCGACGCATTCAACGCAGACTTGGAAGAGCCACTCCCCATCTCCACCCTGCTCTTACTCGAATTCCGCCAGTCCGTGCGCCTTCAAGCCCGCTTGTTCGTGCAGGATCGCAGCAGAGGATTTCCGAAAGCCGAAGGCGCGGCCATGCTGCGGGCGATCCAGTCCGATCTCGCGGGTGGCGTCTTGCAAATGGTAGCCCCAGATTGGGCCGACGTGCATCGTATCGCCGAAGAGCTGAGTTCAAAATACACGGAATCCGGAGGCCATCGCTCGGCGGATATTTTGCACGTCGCCACCGCCATCCACTTCGGAACCGAGCATTTTCTAACTTTCGACGTGAATCAGAGAAAAATCGCAGAGGCCGAGGGCATGATGGTGCCGCTGTAGAGGCTTAAAATTCCTCAAGATCGAGTGAATCCGCGCTCGCAAAAACCATCCCCCCTACCACCAAAGTTCGCTATCCAAGTACAGCTTGATCATGAAGACGCTGGAAAGAAAACTGGGTGCAGCAGCCTTTGATGACTTGTTGCCGATACCCGCGAAATCCGAGGATTAAATCCGCGCTCCCTGAGCCGCGAGCCCTGCTAGAATTCGCTCAATCTGTACTCGATGGATGCCCATGTGTCCGCCGGCCAGCGCATACCACGCGTAGGCATCCATCGGCCCGAACCAAGGATGGGCGAAGCAAACTTGTGATCGCAGGTTGGGAACTGCGGCCACGGCCTCTAGCAACGCATCACACGATTGTTCATACGCTGCGATGACCGCTACCGATACCGCAGGATCCGGCTTCACTGCGGCGGTGCTTACTTTACCTTCCGGGATCACGCCATTTCCCAAGGCTTCGATGATGCGGATGAATTCGTGATGGACAATGCGTAGGTGGTCTAGGGTCATCATCACCGACCAATACCGACTGCTGTCTTCTAAGCCCGGCGGGCGTTTGATGAGGATGCGTTGTGATAAGGATTTTTCACTACAAGTATCCAGCAATCGCCGGAGCGCTGCCCTTTCTTGGATGAAGCGCTGGGTGAATGACTCTCTGCTGCCGGTCCAACGTCGGAGCGCGAAAAGCGTCCTGCCGATGAGTAATTCCGGGAATGGCAGGCCGACTCCTGGTGCGGCGAGCTGGGGTTCGTTTGGTAAATTCATGGTGAAAATTTCCCATAAGACTTGTGATTCGCAAGTAAAAAACTTGTGGATCGCAAGTAACCTTCCATTTATCCTAAAATCGTGAGTCGGGAAAAATCTTCAAAACGCCCTAAAGAAAGCCCTGCCCAGCGCTCGGTGTGCCCGGTGGCGTGCTCGCTTGACGTTTTGGGAGATCGCTGGACGCTGCTGGTGGTGCGGGATCTGATGTTTGGTCGCTCGCGATTTAAGGACTTCAGTGCATCACCGGAAGGCATCCCGACGAATGTCCTGAGTGAGCGGCTAGAGCGTCTGGTCCAGCATGAGCTGGCTGTGCGAATCCCAGCTGCAGATGGGACGAAGCGGCTTGCTTACCAGCTTACGGAGAAGGGCGAAGCGTTGCGGCCAGTCTTGGAGGCGCTGCGCGACTGGGGCTTGCAGTGGGAGCCGGGAACGCAGGCGCTGATTTCCGGTGAAAGTGCTGGCTTATGAGGGAACTGAGTCGCTTTCGGATGCGGGGTCGGTGGCGCTAGCTTGCGGCTCTTCTTCCGCCAGGGGCGCTGCTGGGGCTGACTCGGAAGTTGCGGGTTCCACGGCATTTTCTGGTTCGGTGGTTTCGAGCACTGGCGCTTCCGTTTCACTCGCTGGTGCTGGGCTACGACCGTTGTTTTCGAGGAGGATGATGACTTCATTCTGCACCGCTTCGACTTGGCTCAGCGGGATGTCTGGGTCTTTAACGATGTAGATTTCACCGGTTTTACGCTGCTCATAGACCCGGATGATGCCGCTGGGCGTGCGCTGGCTGTCGGTCTCGCGCAGGAGTTTCTGACGCTCCAGCATCACGGCGAGGATGAAGCGGGTGTTCTCGGTGTGGTCCTCGTCCTCCTCGATGAGGCGGCGGAGGATTTCCTCGGCACTGAGTTTTTCGGCGGCTTGTTGGACGTCGTTATTGGCTGGGGCCGAGTAGATCGTTTTCCAGAAGGAGAAGGGCTTTTCCGCGCTTTCCTGAAGAAGGTTCCAACCCTCCACGCAGTAGTCGCGGCGGAGGTAGCCACTGGACTCGGGATCTGGATAGAGTGCGGTGATGATCGATTCGCGGTCGGTGAATAGATGCTGGGTGGCGGCGCATTCGCGGCCACGGGAACGGACATGCCAAGGTTCTGCGAGTGCCATGAGAGTAAATTAAGAATGACCGGGGAAACACCGGCGAAGGAGATGGTAGATCGGCTGACCGCTGATTCTGCGGTAGTAAAGGTAAAACCCGAGGAGGGTGAAAGTGATGTTTGGAATCCACGCGGAGTAGAGTGGTTTCAGGGCGCCGGACTCGCCGAATGCGAGTGAAATACTTGTAAAAAGAAGCATGAGAGCGGAAAGCACCACCGCGAGGAAAACGCCACTGGCTGAGCCTCGGCGTGAGAAATGAATGCCAAGCGGTGTCGCGAGTAAAACCGTCACCAAGCAGGTGAAGGGGAGTGCCAAGCGGTAATGCCACTGGGTTTGATAAGGAGCGGGGTCGGCGAACTGGTTGTGACGCCTATTTTCAAGAAGCCAACTGTTCAGGTCGGGGATGCCGAGTTGGCTGGCGCTGAGTCCAGGCTTAATGAGTTGAGACGGGGTTTCTTGCAACGCAATGACCAGAGGCTCTGCGGGAGTGGTGAACGTCGGAGTTTGCTTGGGGAGATAGGTGCCCATGACGGCATGATCAAAGGTCCAGTCGCGGGTTTTTCGGTCCCACGAGGCGCTGGCGGCGGTGAGGCGTGATTCTAGGGTTTTGTCCTCGCGGGTGACGGTGATTTCCACATCCAAGAGTGGCGCACCTTTTTCATAATTCTGGGGAAAGGCACCGATCCGCCAGAGTCGGCGTTCTGCGGGATTCAGAAAAATCACACTGGTGGCCTCGGCGGCTTTTTTGCCAATGGCCTCGGCGAGTATGTTGTCCAGGCGGCCTTCGGCGGTGGGGGCCCATTGGTAGTTCAACCCAAGGCACAATAGGCTGAGTAAAATCCCTGCAAGAATCAGCGGCAGGGTGATCCTGACGACGCTTCTGCCCGCTTGAATCATCGCGATGACCTCACGACTGCCAGAGAATTTCCCCATCGTGTAGAGGAGCGACAAAAGTAAACTGTAGGGAAGCAGCAGGAGCAAAATGGCCGGTGCTCGCGTCAGGTAAAAGGTCAAAATCGTCTGTAGGACGTGCTTGGAATCTCGGAAGTCGCCGATTTTATCGCTCAAATCCATCAACAACCAAATGGCCATCAGCGCGGACAGGCTGATGCAGAAAATCCCAGCGAATTGCCGGGCGATGTAGCGATCCAGAGTGCCGCCAAGTGCGTAGAGCTGGAATGCCAGCGCGGGTAAAAAGCAAAGCGCTTGGAGAATCGGCAGCCGCGCCTGGTGGCTGGCGATGTCTGACTCGGGAAATCCTTCAATTTGATGTTGAATCGCGCGGCTCTCACCGGGCATCAAGCCAGCACAGGCCAGCACCCCAAGCACGACGAGTGCGAGTGGGATGGCAAAGCGCCAGAGCGGATGGGCGGGGAGATTCATGAACTTACCAAGCGGGGAGGAGCTTGGAGGCCACAGGCGGCGGGTGTCGAGTGTGTTATGAAGCTGGCCGCGAGAAGATTATCGAAGGGGAGGGAAAAATACCATCGACGGGATCAGTCCCGCTGCGTTTACTGCAATGAACCATTTTCGAGCGTCTGCGAGCGGCCTTTTACCCCTTGCGAAGCACGATTTACCGAACGAAACATTGCCACCATGTCACTCACCACTCTCACGCACCCAGTCATCACTTTTGTGGCAGGACTCCTTGTGGCCATCGCCGCGCTGCTGACTTGGTGCATCTGGCATACACCTGCGAATGAATCTGCCACGAAAATTTCAGAGTATCACAACCGTTTGTCGAAAGTCGCTAGCAGTGGTCTCAAAGCCGGCAGCCCAGGAGAAATCGCCGGAATTGAGCGCTTCAAAGACTTCCTCCAAGGCATTGGAGACGTGGACTTCGTCCGGAAAAACACCCTCCAAACCTACGCCGCAGATGCCTACCTCGACGACACCCTCGCCGTCCACCATGGTGTGGCTGAGATCGAGGCATATTTCGTGAAAACCAGCGAAACCATGACGAGCTACAAGGTCACTATCGACGACGTCGGCCGCTCGGGTGAGGACTACTATGTCCGCTGGACGATGGTTTTCGCGGCACCCGCGCTCAGTGGAGGAAAGCCAGTCCACTCCATTGGGGTCAGCCAGATTCGCTTAAATCGCGAGGGGAAAGTGGAGTTTCACCAAGATTTTTGGGACTCCGGGCGAAACTTTTACGAGCATTTACCGATCATTGGTGGAGGAGTTGGATACGTTCATAAACGACTAGAATCGAATTGATTTGAATGATCCCATGAAAGACACCCCCTCTGCATCCCAAGTGAAAATGAGTTCTTGGGCAGTCGCGAAGCTGACGTTTTGCCAATGGCTGGACTCGGATTTTCGCCGCGAAGGCCTACCCGACCCCGCGACCCTACCGCAGAAGGTGAATTGGCAGCGCACTCTGCCCTTCATTTTCCTCCATCTCGGCTGTCTCGCTGTGTTTTGGGTCGGGATCAGCCCCGTATCGGTCGGAGCGGCGGTTTTGCTCTATTTCGTTCGTATGTTTGCAATCACGGGCTTCTACCATCGCTACTTTTCCCACAAAACCTTCAAAACCTCGCGCGCGGCTCAATTCGCCTTCGCCGTCATCGGGAACAGCTCCATGCAGCGCGGCCCGCTCTGGTGGGCCGCGACTCACCGTCACCATCACAAGCATTCAGATCATGACGAAGACATCCACTCGCCGGTGGTTAGCGGGTTCATGTGGTCACACATCGGCTGGCTGACTTCGATGAAAAATTTTCCCACGGCTTACAAAAGCATTCCGGATTTAAGTAAATTTCCCGAGTTGGTTTTCTTGAATCGTTATGATCAGACCGTGCCTTTCGCCTTCGGCTTGCTGATGTTGGCCATCGGCGCGGCGCTGGAATACTTTTTCCCCGCGCTAGGGGTCACTGTCGGACAGTTCTTCATTTGGACGTTTTTCATCAGCACGACGGTCCTCCTCCATGGCACACTCTGCATCAATTCGATGGCTCACGTCTGGGGGAAAAAGTGCTATGAAACCGACGACGATAGCCGCAATAGCTGGCTCCTCACCCTAATCACACTCGGCGAAGGCTGGCATAACAACCACCACCGCTACCCGCACTCGGTCCGCCAAGGATTCAAGTGGTGGCAACTCGATCTGACCTATTACGGTCTCAAGTTTCTCTCCTTCACCGGCCTGATCTGGGATCTGCGGCCCGTGCCGAAAGCGGTGCTCGAAGAAGGCTACACTTCATCCCAGTCGAGAGCATGACCCGTCAGAAAATCGCAATCGTTGGCAGCGGGATTTCTGGCCTTGCCAGCGCATGGTTCCTGCATCGTGACCATGACATCACCCTCTTTGAGAAGGACAACCGCGTCGGCGGCCATTCGAACACGGTGATGGTGGATGAGGGCGATCGCCAAATCCCGATCGATACCGGATTCATGGTTTATAACGAGGTGACCTATCCGCATCTCACCCGACTCTTCCGTGAGTTAGATGTGGCGACCAAGCCCACCTCCATGTCCTTCAGTGTGCAGCACCGGGCAGAAAATCTCGAATTCAACGGCGGCAGTATCAACCTCCTCTTCGGCCAGCGGAAAAATCTCTTCAATTTCCGCTACTGGCGCATGCTCACCCAGATTGCGCGATTCAATCGAGAGACCGTCGCGGAGTTGGCGGCTCCTGCGTTCGGCGAAATGTCACTGCGAGACTACGTGACGGCCCGTGGCTACGGTGACCACTTTCTCAAATGGTATCTCTCGCCGATGGCCGCCGCCGTCTGGTCCAGTCCACCGGAGCGCATCGAGGAATTTCCCGCGCACACGCTGATGCGTTTCTGGCACAATCACGGCTTCCTCGGGCTAGACACCCAGCACCCATGGCGCACGGTGAGCGGTGGTTCCCGGCAGTATGTGGAAAAACTCATCAAACCCTTCGAGGCGAACATCCAGCGAGATTCACCCGTGCAGTCGGTGTCGCGCACAGCAGAAGGCATCCGCATCACCCTCGAAAACGCGACTCACCATGACTTTGACCGCGTCATTCTTGCCGCACATGGGGACCAGTCGCTGAAAATTTTGGCCGATCCTACCGCGCTTGAGTCGGAAATACTCGGTCCATTTCACTACCAGAAAAACCAAGCCATTCTCCACTCAGACCCATCCTTCATGCCCAAGACTCCACGTTGCTGGGCGGCGTGGAACTATCGGATCGAACGCTCGACGAGTGGCGAAAATTGTTATTCCACCCACTACTGGATGAATCAGCTGCAAGGGGTTTCTGATCGGCATCCGTACTTTGTCTCGATCAATCCTTCATCCGCCCCGGCGGATTCACAGGTCAAGGAGCGTCTCACTTATGAGCATCCCTTGTTTGATCTTGAGGCAGTCGCTGCGCAAAAGCGACTGCCAGAACTTCATATAGCGGGTCAAGAGACCCGGAGATATTACGTCGGTGCCTGGCAGAGATATGGATTTCATGAAGATGGCCTGTGGTCTGCGGTGCGCCTGTGCCGCGAAATCCTAGGAAGGGACCCATGGTCATGAACTCACTCTATGAATGCTCGGTCATGCATTGTCGGCTGCTGCCGAAGCGTCATGCTTTCAACTACCGCGTGTTCATGTTTTGTGTGGATATCGACGAGATCCCGCTCTTAGCGCACAAGCATGTTGGCTTCAGTCATAATCGTTTTAACCTATTTTCGATTCATGATGAAGACCATATCACCACGGGGCAGGCAGGTGGGATTCGAGCCAATCTCACCGCATGGCTCACTCAGCAGGGGATGGACTGTCCGAGTGATGCGAAGATCCAGTTAATGACCTTTCCGCGAGTGCTTGGTTATGGATTCAATCCCGTTTCATTTTACTACATCACTTCCCCAACGGGTGAGCCACTCGCGGCAGTTGCGGAAGTCGTGAACACTTTTCGCGAGATGAAGCTTTATGCCATGCAGTCGTTCGAGGCGGATCAACTCTGGAAATCTCGCACCTCGAAGAATTTCTACGTTTCGCCCTTTTCAGATCCCGGTGATGAATTCGATTTCAGACTCGGTCTGCCCGGGCAAGAGTGGCAGGTGAAAATCGACAACTATACAAATGGCGAGCTCATGTTGCTTAGCTCGGTGCAAGGGAAAGCCTGCGAAATCACCACTTGGCGCTTACTATTTTTCTCCCTCAAGTATCCACTTCTTTCCTTCAAAATCATTTTCTTAATTCACTGGCACGCTCTGCTCTTATGGATTCGCAAAGTGCCATTTCTTCGCAAGTCGGAGCGCCGTGAGGTGCAAATCGGCGTGATGCGGCCTCACTCCAGTCTTTCAAAAAACCTCCCATGAATGTTTCCATCGAAATCAACAACGAATCCGTGCCAAGCGAAGCAAGCACCCATCCCACCCAAGGATTTGCCGAGCGCATGGTCATCCGCCTGCTGCAGACGATGCCCTGCGGCGGTCTGCGAATGGACTATGCGGATGGGCGGGTCCGCCATTTCGGGAAGCCCGGTGCTCCTGTAACCGCTCGCGTCTTCATCCATAACGACTTGGAGTTTTTCAAACGCTGCGCCTTCTACGGCAACATCGGTATGGGAGAGGCCTACTCAGATGGAATCTGGGACACGGATGACATCGCCGCCGTCATCGCGTGGTTCATCGACAACGTGAACGCCCTCCAAGGAGCTAGCACCTCCTCCGCCCAACTTCCAGGGGTCAACCTCTTGAAAATCGTCAACTGGTTCCGCCACTTGCGCCGCGAGAACACCGTCGAAACCAGCCGTCGTAACATCGCGGAACACTATGATTTAGGAAATGAGTTTTACGGTCTCTGGCTCGATCCCAGCATGACCTACTCCAGCGCTCGTTTTGACCGGGTCGATCAATCGCTCGAAGACGCCCAGCGCGGAAAATATGATGCTCTCTGCCAGAAACTTCAATTAAAGCCCACCGACCATGTGCTAGAAATCGGCTGTGGCTGGGGCGGCTTCGCGGTCCATGCGGCGAAGCACTATGGTTGCCGCATCAGCGGGGTCACCATCTCCGAGGCCCAAGCCGCCTATGCGCGGAAGCGGATCGAGAAAGAGGGGCTTCAAGACAAGATCGAAATTCGCATCCAAGACTACCGACACATCACTGGTAGTTTTGATAAAATCGCCTCCATCGAAATGCTCGAAGCCGTCGGGGATAAATATCACGAGTCGTTCTTCGCGAAATGTGCGGAAGTCCTCACTCCTGAGGGACTGCTCGGCGTGCAAATGATCACGGTGCCAGACATCAGTTACCGCAGTCTGAAAAAGAATGTGGACTGGATTCAAAAACATATCTTCCCCGGTTCTTTGTTGCTTAGCGTAGGACGGATCAACGATGTGTTGCTGAAGACTGGGAACTTGTTCATGCATCATTTAGAAGATCTCGGTGCCGATTACGCACGCACCCTTTCGACCTGGCATGACCAGTTCAATGCGGTGCTACCAGAGGTCAAAACACTGGGATTTGACGAACGCTTCGTCCGCTCATGGAACTACTATTTGAAATACTGTGAGGCCGCCTTTGCGACTCGGAACATCTCGGTGGTCCAGGCGATTTACACCCGTCCTAACAATGCGACATTGCATCACCGCTTCGAGGAGGGCCGGCGATGAGCGACAAAGAACCCTTGTGGCGGCGCTGGTTCGTCAATCCCGTGGTGAAACAGCTCACCAACGGGATCTCGCCCGAGAAAATCGCGTGGTCCATCTCACTAGGCTTGGTGCTGGGAGTCTTCCCGATCATGGGCTCGACGACATTGGTGTGCTTCGTTGTCGGGTGGATCTTTAAGTTAAATCAGCCGGTTTTACAGATCTTCAACTCGGCGATGTATCCGCTGCATCTTGCCTTGATCCTGGTCTTCATCCGCCTTGGTCAGCAACTCTTCGGCGTCCCCTTGCTGTCGTTCTCGATCCCGGAATTGGTCGAAAAATTTAACGCGTCCCCGCTGCAATTTGCCCGTGATTTCGGAATGGCTGCCGTGCATGGCGTGAGTGCATGGCTCCTCGTTGCACCGTTTGCGGCGATTCTGATCAAGATGGCGGTGATGCCGCTGGTCCGGACGCTCGCCTCGTCCATTTCCAAGCGCAGGGAGGTGATGTCATGAATGGATGGGCGGCCTTCAGCATCGGTCTAGTTTCGATCATGCTGATTTTCTTCTTAGCATGGGGCTGGGCGAGGCGGTGGGATAACTACTCAATCGTCGATGCGGTCTGGGCATTCGGCATCGGCGTTATTGGCTCGCTATGGCTCTACCTCTGTGGAGCTGGGATGGCGAAGCACTGGGTCGCAGCGGGTTTGGTCATCTTGTGGAGTTTGCGCCTATGCTGGCACTTGGAGCGCCGCATCCGCCGGATGTATCCTGCAGAGGATGCTCGCTACACCAAGTTGCGAGACGTTTGGAAAGGCCGCGTTGCTTCTGCATTTTTTTGGTTCTTCCAAGCCCAAGCCTTGTCGGTGATCGTGCTAGCGCTGCCATTTTTATGGATCGCCCGCGACCCTGATGGCGCGTGGAGCGTGTGGGAGTCACTCGGCTTGGCGCTGTGTCTGCTAGGGATCTTGGGCGAAGGTCTGGCCGACGCTCAGATGTCTGCCTTCAAGGCGAATAACAGCGACTCCAAGGCGGTTTGCCAAGACGGGCTATGGCATTACTCACGACACCCTAATTACTTTTTTGAATCGCTCATCTGGCTCGGATTTTACACCTATGCCTGTGGCTCAGAACTTGGGTGGACCGCCATTCATGCGCCAGTTATCATCACCTATCTCTTGCTCAAAGTGACGGGCATCCCACCCACCGAAGCGGCTGCAGTGCTTCGCAAGGGAGATGCCTACCGCCGCTATCAGGATTCCACCAGCGCCTTCATTCCATGGCCGCCGAAGAAGAGACTTTTCTAACTTTCACCATGATCCACACGAACGACATCCTCGCCAAAGACATCGTCCCAGACGCCCTCATTCGTCTAGGCATCCGCAGCCGCTTGGCTGGGACATTAGCCCCTTTTGAAAAACTGAATTGCGAAGAGCGACAAGCCAAAGTCATGCAGCATGTCAGTGAGCTGAAAGCCAGCCCCGTCGCCATCGCTACGGATGAGGCGAACGAGCAGCACTATGAACTGCCGACCCTCTTTTTTGAACGCGTGCTCGGCAAGCACATGAAGTATAGCTCTGGCTACTGGGATGAAGGGGTGACTAGCATCGACGAGTCAGAGGCGCGGATGTTAGCCATCACCTGCGAGCGCGCTGCCCTTGAAGATGGCCACCGCATTCTTGAGCTCGGCTGTGGCTGGGGCTCACTCACCTTATGGATGGCGGCGCACTACCCGCAGGCGAAGATCACGGCCGTTTCAAATTCTCGGACGCAGAAAATCCACATCGACTCGCAACTCGCGGCGCGTGGACTCACCAACGTGGAGGTGAAGACGGTGAACATGATCCACTATGAAGGAGAAGGTGATGCCGTGTTCGACCGGGTGGTCTCCGTGGAAATGTTCGAGCACATGAAGAACTACGAAATCCTGCTGGGCAGGATCGGCCGCTGGCTCAAGCCGGGCGGGGCCTTGTTCGTGCATATCTTCACGCACCGCGAGTATGCCTACCACTATGAGGCGGAAGGTGAAGACGACTGGATGGCGCGCTATTTCTTCACCGGCGGGCAAATGCCTTCTGATGATTTATTGCTCTATTTCCAAGAGGCGCTCAAGATCGAGGGCCATTGGCACGTGAGCGGCAGTCACTATCAAAAAACCTCGGAAGCGTGGCTGGAGCGGATGGATGCCGCGCGTGCTGAGCTACTCCCCCTCATCGGCGAGACCTATGGAAAAGACCAACAAACCCGCTGGTGGGTTTACTGGCGGCTCTTCTTCATGGCCTGCGCCGAGCTCTGGGGCTACCGCGGTGGCGACGAGTGGATCGTGTCGCACTACCGCTTCCGCAAGCCGAGTGCGTAATGGGGCTGAGCACCTTGGACTGCTACAGCCTGCTATCAGGCGGGTGCTCTGAGGGGCTGGACTTGTCGGGGTCGCAGCAGACTGCTTGTCCCCAAAGCGGCAGCAGGCTGCTCGCAGTCCAAAGTCCGATTCCAGACTCGACACAGCGAACTCGACGCGTCATTCATCTAGCAACCTCAACCCGTTCTCGACTTCATCCCTCGCTGGTAATAGTGGATGCGCTTTGATGTTCGACCCACGACTCGTATGTATCTCTTTATCTTCATTCTGGTGGTCGCTGTCCTTGTGATTTACGCAGTCGCATTGGCTCGACGTTCCAGTCGTGGAGACAGACGTGGTCGGTCGCGGCCTGACGATGGTGGTGCTTGGTTAGGGTCTGGCGACTTCGACAGTTCTGACTCCAGTCATCATCACTCTTCACATCACTCCACTCATGATTACTCTTCACATCATGATTCATCACATCACGGAGACAGCGGAGGCGGAGATTTTGGTGGCGGGGATTGTGGAGGTGGCGGCGGAGATTGAGGAGGCCATTGATGGTGACCTGTCGATCTGACCAGCTCGCTTAGCTAGACTACCGCCCGCATCATCCGCGACCTCGGCTAAGCCGCCGACAAAGCATCCACGCCTGCAAACCCTGAAAGCCCACACCACCCTCGCGGCGGTTCCCTCACGGAGCCGCAGCTTTTTCATGACGGGGTCTCTTCTGAGCTTCCCTGAAAACTGAACACTGAAAACTAGCCACTTTGCTGTCTATTCTGATCTCTTTTATGTCAAGCATCGTACTACGCCTCTCCGTCCGCTTCCCGACATCAAACTATTTTTGTTACCTAACTTGAATGGCAATTCTTCACTGACCAGCAATCGATCTTCAAACCCAACGATTCTTACCATTTTGATCCCATTCCTAACACGGCGGAAAGCCCGAGTCATTGCCGCCCTATTTCTCTTCCTCGCCGGATTCGCTGCCGCACAGAGTCCTGCCTACGATCCGCCTGCCGGATACTATTTCTCCACCACCGGCCTGTCAGGCAGCGCGCTCAAGACCGCGCTGAATCAGATCATCCGCGGTCACACCGTCATTCCCTACACGTCAACCGCCACCGATGTTTGGGATGCGCTGAAAGTCCTCGATGAAGATCCCGCGAATCCCGCGAACGTTGTCCTGATCTACACCGGCGTCAGCAGCCCCAAGACGGATACGAATGGAGATGGGAACACCACCACGACCACCGCCTCTTGGGAACGCGAGCATTGCTGGCCCAAATCCTTTGGCATCAGCGATACCGGTGCGGACACCTCGGACCTTTTCAATCTCCGTGCCTGCCGTCGTTCCGTGAACGCTTCTCGCAATAACAGAACCTACGCCCAAGCCATCACGACCGGCGTGAGTCCTGCCATCTCACCGCCGAATTGCCCGGAGTGCCTCTACGATTATGACGACGGGCAGGGCGGCATCTGGACGCCCCGGCCTTCGGAAAAGGGCGATCTCGCACGCGCCATCTTCTACATGGCCGTCCGCTACGATGGCCGGGATACGAACTCCACCGATCTTGAAATCGCCGACATCGCGGACGCCGCCCGTTCCATTTTCAGCAACCTCAGCGACCTGCTCGCCTGGAATGAGCAGGATCCCGTCAGCGAGACCGAGCGCCGGAGAAACCAGCTGATCTACTCCCAGTATCAGGGAAACCGGAACCCCTTCATCGATCATCCGGAAATGGTGGCGAAAATCTTTGGTTCCGTCGCGCAGGCCCCGGCCATCACCGTTTCCATCACCCCTGCCAGCGTGGACGAGGGCTCCGCCGCCACCGGCACCGTCAGCGTTGCCTCCGCCGTGACAGGTTCCCTAGTCATCAGCCTCAGCTCGTCGGGAGATCCTTCCGGCACGGAAATTTCCATTCCCAGCACCGTCACCCTTTCCTCCGGCACGACTTCCGCCACGTTCCCGGTGAGCGCGCTCACGGACGGCGTGTTCGATGGGGATAAAGCCGTCACCGTTTTCGCCGCCGCCTCCGGTTATGACACCGGTGCCGCCGTGGTCACCGTGCGGGATGTCGATGCCGATCCGGGAAGTGGCACCGGCAACACGCAAATCACCGGCCCCGGATTCTACACCCAGACCTTCGACTCGCTACCCTCCAGCGGCGTACCGAATTGGGCGGACGACTCCACGCTCCCCGGCTGGTATGCCCAGCGCAGCGGCAGTGGCACCACCCTCCTTTCGACCAACGGATCCAGCTCCATCGGTGCACTCTACAGTTACGGCACCACATCGGCAGACCGTGCCCTTGGCGGCTTGGGCTCGGGATCGGCAGGCAGTTTTGCGTATGGTGTCTCATTCCGAAACTCCACCAGTGACACGATTACGCTCACCACCCTCGCCTACACCGGAGAGCAATGGCGCTACAGCGGCACCGCTACCGCCCAATCCGTCAACTTTTCCTATCGGATCGGCCCCGCCGCCATTACCGCACTCACTCCGGGATCGGATACCGGTTGGACGGCCGTCAGCACCCTAGATTTCACGTCACCCATCATCTCCGGCAACACCGGTGCGCTGAATGGAAATGCGGCAGCCAACCGCCGCGCCATTTCCACCCCTCTGAACCTCCAGCTCGCTCCCGGAGAGTGGATCACCCTCCGCTGGCGCGACATCGATCATGCGGGTGGCGATCACGGCCTCGCCATCGATGACTTCCGCCTGGACTGGACCCTGCCCACCCTTCCACCCGCCCCCGTCATCACCAGTCCGCTGTTGGCTTCCGGCCGCCAGGGCCAGCCATTCAGCTACACCATCACCGCCAGCGGCTCACCCACCTTCTTCGAGGCGGAGTCCCTGCCGGACGGCCTCTTCATCGACGGAGTCACCGGCATCATCTCTGGCACGCCCACCGAGTCCGGCAGCTTCGAGGCCTCCATCATTGCGGGAAATGCCGGTGGTATCGATGTGGAAACGCTCACCCTCTCGCTCGATCCCGCCCTTTCCCCATTTGCCGTCTGGAGCGGTGGCGCTCCGCCTGATCCGCAGCTTCTCCAAGCCTACGCCATCGGCGGGGCCGCAGGTCCGGGCATTCAGGTCCCAGCGCCTACCATCGGCTACGAGGCGGATACCCTCATCCTCACCGCCATCGTCCGCATAGACGATCCCACACTTGCCGTCGTCGCCGAAGCCGTCGCCGATCTAAGGGACTACGGGAACCCCGCCACCGTCACGGAAATCCAAGGCAGTGCCGCCGGTGTCAGCCAGGTCGACGTTCCCTCCGGCTGCCAACGTCAGGAATTCCGCAGCACCCTGCCGGGCGGCTCCCGCCAATTCATGCGCCTCCGCATCGATCTCTAGCCGTGAGGGGCTGAGAATTCCCAACCACCCAAGCCCTGAAGGGGCGATGCTTTGGCTCTCGCCACCTCTCAAAGTGGCTGCGGGCGTCTCGCCCCAGACCGTTGCAGGAGCGTCTTGCTCCGAGCCTTTCATCATGCCGTCCAATCGTCCGCGACCTCGGCGAAGCTGCCGAGAGCGCCAAGCGGTTGAGATTGAGGATTGGAACCGCACTGGAAGCGCGGCGGCCCGAGACGAACTGACCGCTTCCGCAAGACCGCTTGGTTTGAATCATTGAAAACTCAGGGATTTTTCGCGAAGGCGAGCCCCGGATCGTCCGGTGGTCGGTTCCTAACTTCTAGAAAAGATGGCACCGTCGCTGCTGATAGGTTAGCTAGCGTTTTTACGCTAGCCCCGTGATTAACCTCCCCCGTCAGTTCATAGCCTGTCGTTTCCCCGCTGCGGAACGCCTACCGATCTCTTCACAAACCCGCACTTTTCCAAATCACCCGGTCGGCGATTCAAATCGAGCGGTCGCCCGTCCAAATTTCCCGGTCGGTGTTCCAAATCGCTTGGTCGGCTCTCCTAACCCGCTGGTCGGCCTTCCAAACGACGCGGTCGGCCCCCCAAATCCGTCGGTCGGACGTCCAAATTCCCCGGTCGGATTTCTAAATCGCCGGGTCGGACGCCCAAACTCCCTGGTCGGGTGTCCAAATCGCCCGGTCGGGTATCCAAACGCCCCGGTCGGATCTCCAAATCGCTCGGTCGGGTGTCCAAACGCGATCTTCATCCTCAGTCACAAACCACTCTCCCTCAGCCAATTATAAAATAAACAACACATCCATCGTTATGAAAAATGAATTCGCCAACCGCCAGAACATGCACCTTGCCGTGCTCGCTCTCCTTGCCGATCCCGCCTACCAACCGGCCTGGAAAAACCAGAATCCCGTACTCTTCACCACCCGCGCCACCGCGCTTGAGGCGAAGGTGAACGCTCTCACCACCCTCATCTCCGGCCAGCAGACCGACACCACCGGTTACGCCGCCGACAAGGAACGCGAGGAAGCGGAACTCGAAGAATGCGCCCATGAAATCGGCGAGGCCCTTGCCGGTTGGTTTGAGGATCAAGGCCGCCTGGCCGATGCCGCACCCATCGACCTCGCCCTCAGCTCCTGGCAGAGCCTCCGCGATGTCGAACTCGTCGCCAAGGCCAAGCTCCTCCACGCCAAGCTTACGGCCGTCCTCGCCACCGATGCCGCCGCCCTCGTCGAATACGGCCTCGATCCCGCCGATGCCACCTTGCTCGCCAAAGAAACCGCCGATTTCGAAGCCATACTCGCCGCTCCCGCCGCCGCCATTTCCGGGAAAAAGGCCCTCACCCAAGTCCTCCGTCCCGCCTTCCGCGAGGTCGCTGAGTTACTCGGGAAAATGGACCGCCTTGTCCTCCGCTTCCGCAAAACCGAAGCCGGCACCCGCTTCGCCTCCGTCTGGAAAACCGCCCGCATCATCCGCGACCTCGGCGAAGCCGCCGAGAAAGCACCCGCCCCTGCCAAACCCTGAAATCCCCAATAACCCAAGCGGCGGTTCCCTCACGGAGCCGCCGCTTTTACGTTGCGAAGCCTTGGGAATAACCACAGAGAGCACAAAGAACTCAAAGATTTAAAATCCCAATCTTCTTTGTGATCTCTGCGTTCTATGTGGTTCAAGTCTCTCCTCGTCGCACGCACGAGAATGACGACAACTTGAAGACATAGCCAGCATCCTGACATTCAAGATCAACAGCTTCACCCGTCTCTTCTTCTCTTTCCTGAAAACAGAAAACTCTGCTTAACATTTCTAAATGCCGCCAATCACCCTTGGCTCAAGACCGCCTGAGGCACTGTGGATTCCATCCGCACGTAGCGGCGGAACAACTCTTCGTCAAAGTTCTGTGGATCACCGGTGAGCGCTGTCCTCACTTCTCCGAAGCGGAAGGTGTTTTCCCTAGGTCGCACCAGCTCATTAAATGCAATCTGGCAGGTTTTTGCATCACGAATCCGAGCATTGATTCGCAGTACATCCTGCCTTACCGCAGCCACGGCAGCTTCAAACACACCCTCGTCCTGTTGAGGAAATAGGGCCTTCACCCGCTCTGGCATCCTTTCCTCCGCGAGGAAATGCAGGAAACACGGCTGCAGGCAGTTCACCACCACCCCCACATTCACGACCTCTCCGGTTAGCGGATAGGGCATGAAACGGAGCAACGCGTAGTTACAGACGGCTTGGTTGGGATTCATGGCAGTTTCCAGAAAGTTTCGGGATCGGTGAAGGGCAATTCCAAGGCGGAGATTACCCGTTTTATCCCCAGTTGCACAGGCAAACTCTCGTCGCCATCCACGTGCAGCCATTCCAGCGGAAGTTCGGCAAAGATCGCCGGTAATTCTGCCAACGCAGCTTTCAAAAACGGCTCCATCTTTTCGCGGAATCCTTCCGGCCATTGCTTGAGCATCCCGCCGAACACATGCGCTCCGAAAAACCGCTCGCGGTTGAAATCCGGGTCGAACGCCAGATTGAAATCGTAGGCCCAGAGCATTTCCCGTCGCGGCTGATCCACCCACAGCGCCCCTTCCGGATCGTCAGCCGGCAACGGCGGAATCTGTGTCACCAGCAGATTCGGATTCCCCCCAAGCTCCGAAAGGCTGCGGTCCTCGTTCTGAATCCACAGATCCAGCAAAAGCAGCAGCGCCATCGTCTCTTCCGGCCACCCCTGCGCGGCCGACCACGTCAATTCCTGCCCATCCTCGATCCGCAAGGAAGCAAACACCCGTCCTGCGCCAAGTTCGCGGATGTCCGGAAACCCGCTTTCCTCGATCAACGCATGCGGCACCTCCCCCATTTCGAATATCGGCAGCCCCAGCGGCGCACTCGGCAACGCGAGATTCACCAAGCGGTTCGCCACCCACTCGCAACACAGTGAATCCAACCCCGCATACACGCCTTTCACGTAATAGTCGAAAAAGCCCGCCTTGCAGAGAAATGGCCTGGTCATGCCCTGCACGGCACGGCCAACGACTTCGGTAATGGTGATAGGTTCGTTCATGGTTCCGGTGCGATTCTTATCTCTTCACTTTGATTTTCAATTTTGGAAGTTCGATGTTCTCTCCGCCTTCCTCCACTCGCGCCTCACTATCAAATCCGGGAGCGATCAATCCTTTTTAAGTGGTTTATTGACATGTGAGACCCGCCCCCATTTATACCGTCACTAAATCAGACTACTCTCATCGGCCTATCTTCGAAGAGCCATTTAGCGTAGGAACGCGCATGGATTCAGGCCAGATCAATACTTCCCCGCCGGAACGAGATTCGTAAGCACTGTATTTGAGACTGAACTTTCGACAATTTGCCCACGCATATATCTCGCGGATTTCAGGACAATCGTCATAGGTCATAACCCACCTGATCTGTTGGTTCTGCATCAATTTACCCAACCTCTCATGATCTTGCGAGGTGAAGCTATTCATATAAAGCATGCTCCCTTTATCAAAATACGGCGGATCAAGGTAAACCAAAGATGGATCGCATCCGGCAATTTGCGGAATCCGATCAATAAACGCAGCCGCGTCCTCTCCAGACAGTATGATCCGGTTGCCATAATCTGCTATCCTCTCAATCCTTCTAATGAGATCCCGCTTATTAAAACGCGCATCCATTTTCCATTTGCCCGCTTGAGCCTTGCCTCCAATTGGCCCAGCATTGACCATTATGCCCGAACGGTTCGCACGATTTAGGTAGAAAGCAGCAAAGCCGACTGCAAGATTCGATTTACCCTTGGGATTTAAATAGATCTGCCGCTGGCGCTCCCACTCAGCGATTGATAACGGCGTCTGGTCTATCTTACGGATAAAGTTTGCAGTATTCTGAAGAGCTGAGGACCAAAACGCAAACACTCGCGGATCCGCATCATTGATTGCGATACGGTCTACATACCCACCGATGAGAAGGCCAATTGCGGCTCCCGCGCCCCCAGCAAAAGGTTCCGCGTAGAGTCCTCCCTGTAGACCGTTCAATTCAAGAAGTCGCCCAAAAAAGTCTGTGAATGATCCCTTTCCTCCAGGGTATCGCAATGGGCTTAGTGTCGACATAATGGAATTAAACAAATTGCTTCAGGGCTTGCTCAGCAGAAGTTGAAGTAAAGGAGTAAGTTCAAGGGCGCGGTCGCGTACATCGTCCCCCGAAGGTCGTGACCATCGGCTGTGGACCCAAGAGTTAAGCGAATCGAGGATTGAGAGCTTGTCCTTCCCGCCAATAAGACCGTTTAGACTTTTTTTGACCTCCCTTTCGAAAGTGATTCCACTGCTGTCGCGCAACCACTGAATCCGCACACTAAGCATATCCTTATTTCCTTTAAGCGACTGCATGTAATCCTGAAAAATTCCACGCTCATGCAATGCTCCATCAACTGAGAGTTCAAGGACACAGCGAAGCATGATACCTGAAACGTTCTTTTGCCTAGCAACATTCAATTTCTCCACTTCTTCGAGAAGGCCTTCTAACCTAGGTGCATGATATTCGAGTTTCAGGCCTTCCGGGAAGACCTTACTTGGCCTCCTTGCAACCTTCGCAGCTTTTTTCTTACCAGTGCGATCCTTTGGCTCCGGCTCAGGCTCAGGCTCACCTGCATCAAGGTGCTCGATGTGATCACTCAAGCGTAGCTTTTTCGCCCCGCTAGGAATATAGCCGACGGCATCGACCCATTTCGTGAAATCATCGACGGTATTAAAGAAGCGCGTAGCTTTTCCTTCCCCCATTTTAGCCAACGTTTTGCGGAAAAATTCAGTAAATTCACCCACCGCCCCGCGAATTTCTACACCTGAAAGGTTGGCTTTCACGCCGATTTTTGATTCGCTTACCTTTGCCAGAAAAGTTCGTTTCACCGCATCGTACGGAAAGTTGCGAAGAACACTCGATTTAATGCCACTCTCCGGGTCACGTGAGAGAATTCCCGCGAGCTTGTAAAATTGGACCATTGCCCGCGCATCTCGGATATTAGCATCAGAAAGATCCACCGGGACGGCTTCCCCCCGTTCTTTTGCTGCCGCATATTCGACATCAACAACGGCCTGTTGGATTTTTGCCCATGGTTTAAAGTGCTTATCTTCGGCGTGCTTCATATACGCGTAAACTTGGGCCTCGGCGGCATCTCGTGGAATATCACAGCCTAGTTTTCTGGGAATATCCTGTACGCCGAGTTCATTTCTAGCCGTCTTTACAAGCCCAGCTAAACCCTTTGGCGCCTTTTCAGGGTCTGATAGCATCTTGTATACCGCCAGCCTCCGATTTCCCTCAATAACGATAGGCTTGTCCTCTTCGTATATAACAACAAGCCGCTCAATCGGAGCCAACCCATAGCGGATTATTCTCCGTAGTAAATCAGCGATATCCTCCTCCTCAGCAAGTGTAGCAATGACGGATTTATCTCCTTTTCCGACGCCAACAAGACGTGGATTCATTGGATCGAATCGAAGGCTGTTCACCGAAATCTCGCGATCTCGTGTCCATTGATTGTAGCGAATTTTCATGAGCTGGTAAGGTTGAATTGACGCGAGGTATTTAGGGAGAGGGTAAAGAGATGTTGCCGATGATTTTGCATCGATCGATCCGCGCCCGTAACAATAAGCATCTTGGTCGGTTTAGCCCGCAGTTGCGTGGCGCAGTAATTGTGTAAACCGCCAGCATCTGGACTGGAGCGCTTGGCTTATTTTGTAAGGAACCAGATGCAGGCGGCAATCTGGGTATTGGTAGAGCTGGCCGGACAGGGCGACCATATTGTCCACCTCTCCAATCGTGAGCTGTGGAGTGCATTTGAATTTTGGATGAGCGCACTCGCGCAACGCAGTCTTGACAAAATCTATCTCGAAAGGCCCGCCGAATATCGCCCTTACCGCTGAATGTTAAGGGGGGAAATCGCGTGTAATGCCCGCGAAACGGGATTGTCATACTACCCCCGGCGACAGGAGTGTCGCCGCTCCTTAGAACGAACAGGCGGCACAAGGTCTGGGAAGCTGACGGGGGCATGCGTTTAAAAAACGGGAAGAAGCGTGTTAGGTCAGTGGCCAAACTAGGGAAACGAGTTGGGACGGGAAGGAGAAAGTGGGGAATTTGGAATTTTAGATTCAAGAATCCAGATTCAAGACCCGAACAGTGGGCAGCCCTCCGCGCTTCTCTCTGCGACCTCGCCTTCTCCGCGTTTCGATTCCAATCTCATTCTTCACTTCGCGTCCCTTCGCGACCTCTGCGACTCGGCGGTGAACTCTTGAAGGATAAAGATTGTTGAACCGCCAAGCCGCCAAGAGCTCTAAGTTTGGGAGATTGGGTTTCGATGACGGAGGGCGTGGGTCAGGAAACGGGGATGGGATCATACGCCGCCGGGCCTCCGGGAACGAGCGAGGCATCGATATTTCGGTCAAAGGTGGCGAAGCGGGCGCCATGTTTCACGGCGAGACCGAGAAGATAGAGATCGGTCTGGGCCTTCGAGGCGGGGAGCGTGGGAAACATCCGGGAATCGAGTAAGGAGATTTCATCCGGCCAGAACTGGTGGCCGGGTGCGGCGGTGATGCCGCGGAGGATGCGCCGGACATCCTCCGAAGAACCCGGGCAGCGGGGATGAGCGGGGGCGCTCAGGATGCGTAGAAAGGCGTTTTGCGTCAGAGGACAAGTGGCCCAACCCTCGACCGTTGCAGTGTTCTCGAAGAAGCGAAGGGCGGCCGCACGATGGGGGTGATCCGCATCTCCGAGAGCGATCAGCACATTGGCATCAAGAAGCCGGATCATGATTTCCCTTCAAGCACGGAAAGGGTTTTTGCATCTTCCTCATCATATTGGTGATCGATGAAATATTGGTATTGCTCCGCCGTCATCGGATGCTGGGTTCTCTTCAGACTTAGGATACCGAACGGGCCGATTTCAAATTTCTCCGGATCGGGATTTCCCGTCTCCGAGGTAGGGCGAATTTCCCGGCGCAGTGCGTGCTCGACCATGGCCTTGAGGGTGGTGCGGCGTTTTGCCGCGATGCTTTTCGCCTCAATGAGCAAATCGTCGGGGATGTCGAGGGTCGTCTTCATGGCTGGGAGACGATATGGTTTTACGGGTGGAAGTCAAGCCGGGGGGTAGAGGCCAAGGGTCGTCTGCAAATGGCCGAGCAGTTCCCGATGATCTGTGGTTGTGATCCTGCCGCGCATGACGGTTGGTGAGAAATGCCGCTTTAGCCTTACAAGGGAACCGGATTCTTGGACTGGGGTAGCCCCGTGCCAGCGGGCTGGCTACGGAAAGCGGCAGCGGGCTGCACGCAGTCCAAGGTGCACGGCAGTCCTGCTAAATTGGCAGATATGCGCCGTGCCGGGGGACGCCGTTGAAGGATTTATCTAGGCCTAGGCGCTGCCACATCCCGGCGACGGCGCGGCCTAGGATTTCTACGTCGCCGCGCGCGTCGTGCCGCCGTACTCCTTGCGAATCAATGCGTAAACGGGAGACCAAGTGGTCGAGCGAGTGGCCGGTGCCACGGGTTTTGCCGAAGAGCATTTTGGAGATATGGATCGAGTCGATGCTGTGGACTTCCCGCATCGGCAGGCCATGGCGGCGGCAGGTGGCTGCTAGGAATTTGCTATCAAATCTTAATCCGTTATGGGCGATGAGGGTGGCATCTCCCGACCAAGCGGCGAAGTCGCAGAGCACTTCTTCCGGGCGTTTGGCATGCTGCACGTGACGATTTCCCACGCCGGTGTAGCTTTCGATGAAGGAGGAAATCGAGCGGCGGGGCTTGGCAAAACTCGCAAAGGTCTCATCCGGACAGAGTGAGCCCGCCGTGAAGCGCATGGCGGCGATTTGGATGAATTCGTCGTATTCCGGATCCAAGCCGGTGGTCTCTAAGTCATAAACGACGAAGGACTCCCCCGCGTGTTGGCGATCCGTCCAGTAGAACGAATGCCGACACTCAGGGCAGGCGACGCGGCTCCCCATCGAAGATTTGGAGCCGCTAATGGGGAGTTTACAAGATGGGCAGGGGACTTTCATCAGCCCATGGCTTTTTCCATCAATGTATTCATCCGGGAAACGGTGTCGCGTGCATCTTCGAGCAGGCCTGCGGCGATGAGTGAGTTGTCGAGCAACTGTAGCGCGACCAACTTGGCGAGATCTGGGTTGCTGTCCTTGGCTTCCGAGAGTTTACGAATGAGCGGGTGGCGTGGGTTGATTTCTAACTCGACCTTGATCTCGTCTTTGAAATTTTCATCCATCGCCTTCATCATCTGGCGCATTTGTGGGCTCATGCCATCGGTCGGGACGAGGGCGATGATCGGGCTGTCCACCAAGCGTTTGCCGCTGGCCACGGAGGTCACGCGGTCACCAAGCTCGGTTTTGAGGAACTCGCAGAGTGCGGTGGTCTGCTCTTCAGAAAGTGAATCACCCTCTGGCGCGTGGTCTTCCAATTCCACGCCGCCGTGGCGGATGGAGACGAGTTTCTTGCCACTGAACTCGCCGAGCGACTCGACGACGTATTCGTCCACGGCATCGGTGAAGTAGACGACTTCCAGGCCGCGTGCTTTGAACGCTTCGATGTAGGGGCTGCTCTCGACTTGCTCACGACTGACGCCGACGAGGTAGTAAATCGACTCTTGGGCCTCTTTCGCACGGGAGACGTAGTCGGTAAATCCGCAGAGCGCACCGGGCTCGGTGAGTGAGGACTCGAAGCGGAGAAGTTTTGCCAAGGACTCGCGGTTGGCGTAGTCGGTGGCGATGCCTTCTTTGAAAAAGCGGTCGAACTTCAGGTAGAAGGTCTTGTATTTCGCCGGGTCGGCGTCGGCCTCTTTTTCAAACATCTTGATGACACGCTTGCTGATGACGGCACCGATTTTTTTAACGAGGGCGCTGTCTTGCATCGTCTCGCGGGAGATGTTCAGCGGGATGTCCGCGCTATCGACCACGCCCTTCATGAAGCGCATCCAATCGGGGAGTAGGCCCTTGGGGTTTGGGTCGATGAGGACTTTCTTCGAGTAGAGCGAGATGCCGCCATCGACCTTGCCGAAGCCCATGCGCTCGGGGTTTTCGCTGGGGGCGAAGATGAGGGCGTTGATGGTGATCGGCGCGTCTGCGCTGAAGTGGAGGCGGTAGGCTGGCTCGTCGAAGGCCTTGCCGGCGAATTGATAGAAGGCTTTGTATTCGTCCTCGGAGATTTCAGATTTGTTTTTCAACCAAAGGGCTTCGACTTCGTTGATGCGCTTGCCGTTGAGGACGATGGGGAAGCCGACGAAATTGCTATAGGTCTCGATGAGGTGGCGCAGGCGAGTTTCCTCGGCGTATTCGCCAAGGTCTTCTTTCAAGTGCATGACGATTTTCACGCCGCGCTCTTGTTCGGGGGATTCTTCGATTTCGTAACCGGTTTTCCCGTCGCTGATCCAGACGAGGCCCTCGCCATCGCTTTTCCAGCTACGCGTGTGGACCTTCACTTGGTCCGCCACCATGAATGCAGAGTAGAAACCGACGCCAAATTGGCCAATCATGTTCCCCGGCGTGCTGCCGCTGTCTTTCATGTTTTTCAGGAACGCCTTGGTCCCTGAGTGCGCGATGGTGCCTAGGTTTTTCACCAGCTCTTCGCGAGTCATGCCGATCCCGTGGTCGGAAATGGTCAGTGTTTTTGCCTCGGTATCGGTGGTGATGTGGATTTCAAACGGCAGAGTTGGCTGGTGGATGTCCTTTTCCGTCGCCTCGATGTGGCGAAGTTTTTCCATGGAGTCCGAGGCATTGGAAATCAGCTCGCGGAGGAAAATTTCCTTATCGGTGTAGAGGGAGTGGACCACCAGATCGAGCAGCTGCTGGATCTCGGCTTGGAAGGAATGTTTTTCGACAGTTGTTTCGCTCATAGGTAAAAGGGGTGGGTCGTTCGTGAGAACGAGCGGACCATAGCCAGCTTAGTGCGGCTGTCAAAATTTTCGCATACTCTCAGAGCTTGGGCGATCAAGCTAGAGAGAATCCGAGCCAATAAACAAAGAATCCAACCGCGAATGAACGCCAATGGACGCGAATTCAACAAGTTCCCACTTTGGTTTTCAGATGGATTGTCCAACCGCGTAGCGATTCGCGTCCATTCGTGTTCATTCGCGGTTTTTTATCCCTAGCGTGGTCGCCGTGCCCTTACAGCGAACGACTCAGTGCCTCTTGATGAAGGCGCTCGAAGTCCGCCTGCGGCATCGGCGTGGGATCGGGATACTCGAAAATGTCCCCTTCGAAATTCCGCAAGGTCACGTGGCCAGAGCCGGTGTCGATGAGGTAATTCGGGTTGATCGGGATTTTCCCGCCACCGCCAGGGCCGTCGATGACGAATTGGGGCACGGCGTAGCCCGTGGTGTGGCCGCGTAGACCTTCGATGACGGCGACCCCCTCTGCCACTGAGGTGCGCAGGTGGGACGAGCCGGTGATGAGGTCGCACTGATAGAGGTAATAGGGGCGGACCCGGCACATCAGCAGTTTGTGGACGAGCGCTTTTTGTACCTCCACGTCGTCGTTCACGCCTCGCAGCAGTACGCTTTGGTTACCGAGTGGGATACCTGCATCCGCGAGGCGACCCAGCGCATCGCGCACTTCGGTGGTGAGTTCGCGCGGGTGATTGGTGTGGATGGAAATGAACAGCGGGTGGTGCTTTTTCAACATGGCACATAGCTCCGGGGTGATCCGTTGGGGCAGGAAAATCGGAATCCGCGAGCCGATCCGGACGAACTGAATGTGCGGGATGGCGCGCAGCCGAGTGAGAATTTTATCCAGCCTTTCATCGGAAAATAGCAGGGGATCTCCGCCAGAAAGTAGGACATCCCGCACTTCGGTGTGTTGTTCGAGGTATTTGAACGCCGGCTCCCACTGAGTTTCGAGGTGCTGCTCGCCCACGCCCGAGACGACTCGCGAGCGGGTGCAGTAGCGGCAGTAAGAGGCGCAGCGGTCTGTCACCAGAAATAACACCCGATCCGGGTAGCGATGGACCAGCCCTGGCACCGGCATGTGCGAGTCCTCACCGCAGGGGTCGGCGAGTTCTTCGGGGGCCGTCCAGCCTTCTTCAATCCGAGGAATCACCTGGCGGCGGATCGGGCAATCCGGGTCATCCCGGTCGATGAGGTTAAAAAAGTGCGGCGTGATCGACATCGCCAACTTCGTCCCTGCCAGCAGCACCCCAGCGCGTTCGACGTCGGTGAGATTGAGCTTTTGCTCCAGCTCCATCAGGGAATCCACACGATTTCGCAACTGCCAACGGTGGTCATCCCAGCGTTCCATGGATTCTCCAGACCAATACCCGGGGGCGTGAGAAATGAAGGCAGGATCGAGATCAGATGGGCGCATGAGCGAAAATGGGACAGTGGAAGCTCGTGGAGTGAGTGAATGAGCTAGGGCAGATTTTGGAGCGAATTGTGAAAATCGCAACCGAGAATCTTCGTTAGGCACTTCTTACTTGGCGGCGCAGCGACGAATGAGCTCCACCAAGCGACCGGCGGAAGCCGCTACTGTCGGGGCAAATGGGATTCGGTCGTCCGCTTCGTTGACCTTCAGCATCGCCCGGGTCGCGACCCGAACGGCCGGCAGATTCATTTCAAAAAGCAGGCTCGCTAGATCCGCGTCATCCTCCAAGCAAACGACTTCTGCCCCATAGACCGCACCCAGCCCGGAGAAGAGCGAGAGGGGAAGCGCCGAGGTGTCTCGCGAGCTGAGCCAGAGCTTGTCTCCGGCACCCATGGCCTCCACACACAGAACCGCTTTCGCCGGGCCTTGGGCGCGGATCAGTTCGTAGCATTTCGCGGCCGTCTCCACGACGGGGCCTTCCGAATCGTTCACATGTGGCAGAAAAATGAAATGAATGGAGCCCTTCGGCTTGTCGCGCGCGAGTGCTTGCGCCGCAGCAAGGGTGGCGACTAGGCCACTCGCATTGGCCTCGCCGCCTTTTGAACCTGGGCGACTGTCGTAGGAAGTGATGACCCACAGCGGAGGTTCGCTGGCATTTTTCCCGGTGATGCTCGCCTGAAGTAGCGAGCACCCCGCTGGGCCTTGTGGTCGGCTGACGGCATAACCGGTATTGGACGGACCGAGCAGCCCCTCGATCATGGCAGCGGTGCGGGATAGATTGGCCTTGGCCACTTCAGAAGCACGGTTCCGCTCGCCGATGATTTCTACGATTTTCCGCAAATCATCCGCGAGCAGGGGCGTCGATACGGCCTGAGTGAAGCGCTCCTGCTCAGCACTGATTTCTTTTTTCTCGCGGTGAAAGTAATACCACAAGGCCGTGCCCCCAGAGCCGATTAACCAGAGGGGAAGGATGATTAAAAACGCTGTGATCCAGCCTGAGCGACGCGCGGGCTCATTCATGGTGCGTCCTTTTTATCGGCATTAGCCATGGTGATTAAGGGTGTTGCCGTTTCCTCGTCTTCGTCCACTTCGATTTCTTTTCTCAATCTCTGAGAAATCCACGGCCGGAAAAAACCATACACGAGGAAGATACTAAACAAGACCACCGGCATCACATAACGGAACTGGATCGTGGCAAATACGAGCAGCAGGGCGGCTACGATCGCCCGCAAGGTGCCCCGGGTATTCCAACCCACTTTCTTGAAACTTGGGTAGCGCACGTCGCTAATCATCAACCAGGACAGCCCCAACATGGCTCCAGCGAGGATGTATTTCCACAGGCCGAGTTGGTTGTCTTTCTTGTAGAAATCGATGAGTAAAAACGTCAGCGAGGCGATGAAGCCTGCCGCCATGGGGATCGGTAAGCCCCGGAAATCCTTGGATGCATCCGGTTTTTTTGGCAGTGCTGCGAGGCAATTGAACCTCGCCAGCCGCATCGCCCCACACACCAGATAAACCAGCGCGATCGCCCAGCCGACATTCCCCAGCGGGAAGAGCACGGCCCGCGAGAGTAGCATCGCCGGGGCCATGCCGAAGGAAATGATGTCTGCGAGGGAGTCAAATTGCTGACCAAATGGAGATTCCTGCCCGCCCAGTCGCGCCAGCCGCCCGTCCAGAAGATCGAACAAACAGGAGCCAAAAATCAGCAAAATCGCGTATTCGTAATAGTGCTTCGAGATTTCGTAATACTGTTTCACCGAGAGCGGGTCATCGTGAGACATTTTTTCCACCTCGATCTGGCCCTTGAAAATCATCAACACCGCGAAAAATCCGCAGGCGAGATTACAAGCCGTCATCAAATTCGGCAAAAAGTAGATCTTTGGTTCGTCAGGATCGCGTTCCCTCGGCATGGGCTGAGCTTATTCCACGACTGGCCCGCAGAAAACAGCGTAAAAATTCCTAGCCTGTTAATCGGCCCATAAGCCAGTAGCTTCATCGCATGCAGCCGTCCGACCTCACGCCCACTTCGCCCATGGCGCAGATCCTCGAAGCCCTCCCCGGTGCCCGCCGTGCCATCTTCGCCCGCTACCACCTTGGGGGCTGCCAGAGCTGTGCTTTTTCAAATGAGGAAACGCTCGCCCAGCTTTGCGAACGTTCAGAACTCCCTGTGGACGAGGTGCTTGCCCATCTTCTTGAGAGCCACATTCACGACTCAGCCATGCTCATCGAGCCGAGTGCAGCTCACGCCAGACGGGACGAGTTCCGCTTCATCGACCTGCGAACCCGCGAAGAGTACGAGGCCGTCGTCTTCCCTGGGGCCGAGTTTTTCACCCAAGAACTCCAGCAAGCCCTCTTCGCCAGCGACCCCACCACTCACCTTGTGCTGCTCGACCATCTCGGGAAAAACGTGCTCGACCAAGTCGCTTGGTTCCGTGGTCACGGCCTCCACCAAACCTACGGCCTGCGTGGTGGGCTGGATGCATGGAGCCTGGAAATCGACCCGAGCATCCAACGCTACCGGCTCGAAATGGACGGATGAAAAACGCGCGCTGCCCCCATTTACCTGAAGTCGCCGTTGTGCACGACTTCACCCTGACCCGTCGCCACGGTTCGGAAAAGGGACTGGCTTTTTACCAAGATGCGCTGAGTTACGCCCAGTCCCAGTGGCGAGCGGGAAAGCCAGCCCAAGCCATCCTCCAGCTCAACAAGGCATGGATGGCCGACCTCGCGGACTCGTCTCCCGTTTTACCACCGCCTTACCGCGCCCTCCGCTGGATCATCGAGCAAGCCAGCAGTGGCCAGCACGGCTATCTTGGCAACCCGGTGCGCCATTTCCAGCATCTCGCCAGCCGCATGAGCGGCCCCCGCGCCGAGATTCGTGCTTGGCGAGCCTGGCTCTGCTTCCACCTCGCGGAGTCCATCCTACCGCGTGCCCACTTCCCAAGAGACGGTGAGCAACTCGCCCGTGAAGGACTCTGGATCCCAAGTCTCGACCGCGCGCTGGAGGAAATTGGGAAAAAGGGCTGGCTGGGTGAAGCCGCCGTGGCACGCGACTCATTTTCTATCCGCGAATGAACCCGAAAACAGAAATTTAACCACGGATTACACAGATTACACGGATGATGAAGAGGTTGTGAAAATGATTCGAAAACCTATTTGGTGCATTCAAAAATCCGTAAAATCCGTTTAATCCGTGGTCAAAATCCAAGTAATAACCCCCGCAACTTCAGAGTTCGGGATGAACGGGCTTGGCGGTTGGAAACCTCCGCCACGAGTTGCCTTGCTAGGCTGCAGAAGACTTCGATCACCTCGGCAGCTCAGGCAACAAGGGGCCGTCTGATTCGCGTGGGAATGCGTTCGGGGAAGGTGGCGATGCACCGCGATCGAAGATTTTATCCATCTGGTCGAGATAAGTGGAAATGCCGTCTTCACGGCGGTAAACGGGAGCTTTTAATTTTTCAGTGAGGCGCATGTAGGCGTCGAAATCACCACTGATTTCTTGGGCGCGTGTCATTTCAAACCAGATCAAATAATCCCTCGCCCGAGCTGCCTTGGCGCTCATGGTGCTTCGGTGTTCTTGCAGTTTGGAGAGCTGTGCAGCGGTGTCCTTGGTCGCGCCGGTGGCGATGTGACTGAGGGCTATTTGGTAGTCTGAGAGGATCGGGCGGTAGGAGGGGAAGCAGCGGAGGCTCAGGCGGACGAGGGCTTCTTGCGCCGGGGTCACCGTCGAGGCGCGTTCCGGGGCGGGAAGCTTGGCGACGTCCGGCCAGGCGGAGAGATCTTTCGGCTCGAGGATGCCTTCTGGGGTTTTGAAGTGCAGCTTGAGAGCCTCGGTGAGGGCCGCTTCGGTTTGCGGCACGTTGAGAACGTCGGTGAGGAGATTCTTGCCGCCGATGTTCGCCAGCTGGAGTGCCCACCATTTCGCGAGGCTGGTTTCTGAGAGATTGAGCTCGGGGAAATGCTTGCGAAGGAGGGTCGGCATTTCGCCCTCGAAGCTCGCTACTTCGGTGAGGAAGCTGCGAAAGGCGACTTTCCCCTGCGGCTGTTGCAGCAGTGCCATGACGAGCGCCCCGGCAGAGACTTGGAATGCCGCGCGACTCGCGGTATCCATTTGCTCGGTGGTGAGCTCATTCACGGCGAAGAGTTCGTCGATCTTATAGAAGCCGCCCATTTTGTATAAGGCTTCGTAAAGTCGGCGGTCACTTTGGTTCAAGCGCCAGGCGGTGGCCTCTTGCAAGCCGAGCACGAGCCATGGAGGCACTTGCAATGGGGTTTCTGACTCGCCTTTTTCCCGGGTGCGCAAGGCTCGCTCATCGATCAGAGCCGAGGTGATATGCGACTTGAAGAGATTCTTCGGGATGCCTTGGGAAAGATGAAGGTCTGCCCGGATTTCGTAGCCGACGTCGGTGATGAAAATGGCAAGGGCAAAGGTGCGGGCGGGTGCGGGGTCACCTTTTTTTCCATGCAGGACGATATTGATGGGGGTTTTCCATTCCTCTTTTTCTTCCGTGAGGCGGAGTAGCTCATTCTTCGCTTCTTCTGCGAGATTCGAGACCATGCCCCGCTCGTTGGTGGTGCCGCCGGAGATTTTAAATTGTTTCGAGCTGCTGGTGACGACGCCTGAATTTCCCGCGCCTTGTGCATCCGGCACTGGCATGACGCGCGTCGGCGGTGGGACTTCCTCGGCGAGGATCGCCCCGGTGCCCAGCCATCCCAGTATCAATGCACGACGGATCATGAGGGTTCAAAAAGTCTGAGGCATGCCTCGATTTCCCAATGGCTCACGGGGATCGAGAATGAGTTTCTGTGGCTCGATCCGCACCCGCCACATTTTGACCACGGCGAGGTTGATTTCTTCGGAAAATTGGGCGGCTAGGCGTTCGTAGCTGGGAAGGATCAGATGGAGAAATCCTTGCGGCACGACCAATTTTCCGAATCGCCCACCGATGGGGGGGTAAGGATAATCGGCGAGATACGGGCCGCCAGTCGGGCGGATCGTGGTGATGGGGCCTGTGTCGTCTAGGCTGCGTTCGATTTTCAAATACATGGAAACCGTGAACGGGTAACCGAAACAGTGACGCAGCATGATGATTTCGGCACGCTGGTTTTGCAGGCGCACGCACACTCGGTCGAGTGAGATTTTTTCGGCGAGCAGGCCGCCTTGTTTGGCGACGAGGGTCTGTGCGAGCCAGCGGTTGATTTCGCCTTCGCTGAGAGTGAGAGGGGCGTCATTTCGAATGGCTTCCTTGAGCGCGACCTTCAGGTCCGGTGGCGACGAGTTCTTCGTTTGGAGATCCGAGAGATCCTGGGCTTGTGAGATGAAATAAACCGCCGTGGTGAGCCCAGAAATCAGCACAAGCCCAAGCAGTTTTGAAAAACAGCCGCTTCCGGACTTGGGACTCGTCGGTGCTTGGGACTCAGCCATGAAAGCTTACTCGGAGGGCTTGGAAGCAGGGGCAGCAGGCGCTGCAGGAGGGGGTGCACTCGCCGCGCCATCCGCCTTTGCTCCTGCTTGGTAGGAGGACGAGCGGTAGTCCGTTTGGTAGAATCCAGATCCTTTGAAAATGATCCCACCCCCCGTTCCGAGCAATCGCTTCACCTTCCCGGCGCAGCCAGGCTGGGGGCAATCGGTGAGTTTTGCGTCGTTCATGCTCTGAAAAATTTCAAAGCGCTTCCCGCATGTTTCGCATTCGTAATCGTAATTTGGCATGGTTCTTGGGAATTCTTGTAACACGTTCCCCCTGCCGTGCAACCCCGGTGTGGGATTTCGCGTGCCGTATGGCCGGAGATCTGGTTGTGTCACCTCCATGCCTCCACGCGTTAAAACGGTCGCCTCGATTTCGGTCGATAAATTCTTCGAATCCCACGCCGAAGCACTCGGGCTGACGCTGATGGGAGAAAAAGTCGGTTTCGACCGCCCGATCAGTGAGCCAGCGATGAACCGCCCGGGTCTCGCGCTGGCCGGATTTTTCTCCTACTTCGCCCGCAAGAGGGTGCAGGTGTTGGGAAATTCCGAACTTTCCTATTTGAAAAAACTCCCCGACTCCATGCGCATCGACCGCTTTCGCCGCATGTGCGACCGGGACATCCCCTGCATCGTCGTCGCGCGTGGCTCGAAGCTGGACGATAGCCTCACCGAAGTCGCCCATAGCCACGGAATCCCCGTTTTCGGCACCTCACAAGTGACCATGAACTTTCTCAATGCCGCCACCATCCGGCTGGAGCATGAGTTCGCGCCGAGTGTCACTCTCCATGGCTGCATGGTGGACATGCGCGGCGTTGGCGTACTCATCGTCGGGAAAAGTGGCTCGGGTAAATCGGAAACCGCGATCGGGCTGCTAGAGCGCGGAGCATCACTCGTGGCAGACGACATGGTCCGGATTAAATACGTCGGGGGGGAGCTCGTCGCCACGGCACCTGACCTTTCACGCGGCTACATGGAGATCCGTGGCATCGGCATCATCAACGTCGCCAACCTCTACGGCCTCGCCTCGATCCGTCCGGACAAACGGCTTGATCTCGTCGTCACTCTCAAGCCTCAAGCGGACTTGAACGAAGTGGATCGCGTGGGGCTCATGCAGAAAACTTACGAAATCCTCGGCCAACATGTCGTCCATGTCGAAGTCCCCGTCGGCCCCGGACGGGATACGGCACGCATGGTCACCATCGCCGCGCTCGATCAGCAGTTGCGGAGACTGGGATACAACATGGCGGATGAGTTCAACCAGAAGCTGCTCAAGCACATGAGCGGCGGTAAGGAGTGAGAATTTAAAGCCGGATCTCGCCCCATGCCATCGCGCGGACGCCACCAAAGCTCCTCCAAGGAGTGCCACCAGATCATGCGGAAGATCGAAGCACTCGACGGGGTGGTGGGCGTCATCATCGGCCGCTCCTATGGCGGGAAATCGTTGGGGCAGGGTTCTTCGACCGGGGCGATCAAGGTCCAGCGGAAGGTCTCCGGCGGCTTGAAGGCGGTGACTCAGTCGTCGAAGGGATTACAGGAACTCTTCATCCGCACGGAGGAGGGTGCGGAAGAGCGGATCTGGGAGACGATCCTAGGCTGGTGAAAAAAGGATACCGGTGGATGCGGCGTCTCGCCAAATCTTGTCAGTTGAAGAATTTTCAACCGCAGATGAGCAGATCAGGGCCACCTCATTCTGAAAATACCAACCGCGAATGAACGGGCACGGAGTCAAAGCCGTACGCAGGGTGGTGTGGGACCCGGGAGCCAATGACTCCCGGGGAACGGATTGGGATTATTTTTGTGGTAGTTCAAACCGACCTGCAAGAATCCCTGGCACGGTAATGTCTTCATCTAATTCTTCCCATCTCAGTGCGAAACCGTTCACTTCAACGGTAACTTGCTTAAGCTGCTCATCTGTTGCATTAGCTAATCGACTAAATCGATCTGCGGGAAAGCCCACAATACGGCCATCATGCAGTTCGATATAAACCATTCTTCCTTCTGCCCATACGTGGATCGCAGCAGGTTCTAGAGAAATTAAAGGTTCAGCGAGGGTGGTAGTCATAATAGGCTTTCTTCAGTTTTAGTTGATTTTCAAATATTAGTTTTTCTATCTGGCGCAAATCATACACTTTCACACCCCGGTTGCTCGCGAGAATAATGGAAGGCTCCAACCAGAATTTGCAGTCCCCGTCAGGGGTTCGAACATGGATGTGAGGAGGCTCACTTCCCTCATCCGTGTAGAAATGAAATCGGAATGGCCCGATGCGCAAAACGGTTGGCATGGAATGACTGTATCACGAAATCGTTGCATGGGAAATTTTATAAAGCCCAATGCACAAGCAACCATGCTGCCTCAGCGCCTTGTTCGGCTCTTTATCATTTCGCAAGAGCGGCCGCATAATTGGGATTTAGTGGGTTTATATCAACCCGACGTAGCTGAGGAAGGACAATCAAATCCATATCTTCCATCGGAATAGCGCCTAGTAGAACCTGGTCGCCCATAACAATTGCGCCAACATAGGCCACTCGATTTTTGAATCTGACCTCAATCGGTCCAACATAAGGAGCCATCCGCTTCGAATTGTCTGCTAACGTAACCTCCTTCTTCGCGACCTCCTCTAGTCCCAGCTGAAACTGCAAATGCTCGGGAATAATTAGGTATACGGAACCCGTATCGGCCAAGGCTTCTATGGAGATGGCTTCTAATTCCGGCCGGCGTGGATTTGTAATAGTAAGCATGGCAAAGGATAATCCCATGGGCGGAGCATCGATTTAACGTGGCAAAAAGCAAGCCACAAGGTTGTCTCATTGCTGATGAATTCCTTGGTATATGCCGAACAATTTTATTGAACAGCACGCCTTATCATACCTATTCCTGCAGCGCAGAGGAGTGTGATTCTGCCTTTTTACTCATTAGGGCGTATCTATCATTTTAAGGAGGAGAGGCAAGTTTAGATCTGATGAATGATTGGTGGGCCGGGGGCGCGGTGGATCAGGGCGGCGGAGGGTGTGTGGTTCTAGACAGTGGATGGGAAAATTCACCGTCCTGCGCGGGAAGAGACAGGCCGAAGGTTCATCCCCCTTTCCCCAAATGGTGATGCGAGCCAGTATCGTCAGTGTTCGTTGTGGCGAGACGCAGCACGCTCGTGTATCCATCTTGGCCATGGCTCAGCGCTTCGGCAGATGCCAAGGGGGATTTTCGTCGTAGGCTTTCTTGAGCGCTGGGTATTCCTTGGCGGCGATTTCGAAAATGTAGGGTGAGACGACGACCATCTGCAATTCCAGCGCGGCGATGAATAGAATGACCAGACTGGCGACGCGGAGTGGGCGGATGGCGGTGATCAGCACTTGATGCCCCCCCGCGTGATCCCAGATGGGGGAGCCAAGTCGCTTGGCGGTGATCAAGCTGAGGGTTTGGCAAAAAATCGCCAACAGACCCCAGCCGAAGCCGACGCCAGTGAACATCACCCGCAGGGCGCGGATGATGGAGGCGGATAAACTCAGTAGCGAGCCATCCGTATTCACGACCTTGATGCCGAGCAGCCATTTCCCCGGCGTGGTGCCGAAGCGGTGAATGAGAAAGGACTCGATGCCGAACCACGGAACGTAGAGCAAAATCATCACCCAGGCGCTGAGGATCACGCCCTCGATGTCCTGGCCCACGGCCCACATGCTGAACCACCAGAGACCGGCGTAGGCGATGAGGTCGAACCAGCGTGCCCAGAAACGGCGACCGTAGTAGGTGGCTTTCGGCAGCGGTGGTGGGCTGAGGCGAGTGGTGAAAAGACCCGGTTCCACAGCGGCTGGTGGCTCGGTTGTGGGTGGGACGACGACGAGGAACTCACGGGAGAAGAGGTCGATCTCGATGAGGGGTTTCCATTCGGCAAGTCCCTCGTGCCACGCTGGGGTGTCGGCGCTCAGCTCGCCATCCTCGATTTTACAGCGGACCTCGTAGTCGTGAAAGGGGCCCCGTTTTTCGCCGTCGCGAATGATCCAAATGTCCATGGTTCAGAGGTTCCTGAGGGATTTAGCCGCATCGCTGCGCGCGGCGAAGAAGGCTGGCACCAGAGCGGCGAGTGAGCAGAGGACGAAGGCCATGAAGGCGATGATGACTTGTTCCACGGGATCATTATACGCCGGTAAGACGGTGAATCCCGTGAAATTTGCCGCAAAGGGATCGAAGCCAAGACTGCGGAAAACCAACTGGATGGGGCCGCGGAAATGGATGACCAAGCGGCCGAGCCCGACGCCAAGGATGGCACCTAGCACGCCGAGGATCATGCCCTGATAGAGGAACACGCGGACGATCTGGTTAGGCGCGGCACCGAGTGCTTTCATCACTCCGATTTCACGGCGTTTCTGAAGCGTTACGGTGAACATGACCGCCATCATCGAGAAAGCGGAAACGAGAACGATGAAGGACAGCGCGAAGTACATCATCACGCGTTGTTGGTTGATGAGGGCGAAAAAGTCTTGGTAGCGCTGGCCCCAAGTGAGCAGTGACCAGTCAGGGCCGAGCGTCTTAGAGGCCATGGCGGCGGCTTGCTCGGCTTGGTAAGGATCATCCATCCGTAGTGCGATTCCTTGCACGGCGTCACCGAGGCCTGCGAGATCTTGGGCGAGGGGGAGGGGGAGGAAAAGCCCCGGTGTGACGGTCATTTGTGAGGCTTGATAGATCCCGATGATGGTGACTTCTTTCGGGAGGACGAGGACTTTGAGGCCTTTCAGGGTGTCGCCGTCCATTTTCTCGGCATCGGTCGTCTGGAGTTGGGTGATGGCGTCCTCGGTGCTTGCTTTCGCCTCGGCGTCGAAGATGAAGGTCTCCTCGGCGGTGGGGCCTTCTGAGCGGTCCATGGCCTTGAGCAGGGTCTCGATCAAGTCGCGCTCGGGTTGGCGGATGGCTTCCATGCGGATGGCATCCAGAGCGGAGTAAACTTCGCGATAGGCCTTGGCGGGCAGGATGAATTTCTCCCCGCTGGCTGTCCACGCTTGGCGGAGGGTCTGGGTGGCAGTGCGCCACTCATCGGCATAGCTTTCCCGGATGGGCGGCCTCTCGGTGGCCTTGTAGGCGCGCATGACTTCCTCGAAATTGCGGGTGGAATAGAGGCGGATCGTGTCGCCTACGTCGAGGGGGACGCCGCTTTTCCGGTAGTTATCGATTAGCACGGAGGAAATGATGACGCGGTCGTCGATTCCGAGGTCAGCGGAGGAGGTGGGGTGGTTTTTGAGGTCCAGCATCCGGGTGATGCCGGCGACTTGGTTCGCGTCGGTAGTGTCGACGCCCCAGAAGGAGACGGGGCTTTGTTGGGAATTTACATCGAGGATGACGTTGTCCTCCACGTAGGCACTGGCGGAGCGGATTTGCGGGAGTTTCTTGGTGATGGCGGCGGTGTCTTGCCAAGCGGGTGCAGGGCCGGGGCCGAGATGTTGCAAGAGAATGTGTGGGGTGAAGCCGAGCAGGCGGCTTTTCACATCCCGCTCAAGGCCGGCGTAGATGGCCATGACCACCACAAGTACGAGGACGCCGAGCATGACGCCCATGAGCGAAATGAGCGTGAAGGAGGACAGAGTCGAGCGGCGGGGATTGAGGTAGCGCCGGGCGAGGAGGAGGCTGAAGGATCGCTTTTTGATGGCGCTTGCTAACCTCTGTAGGCGGGTGCGTCAAGTGATGCCCATGTGGGGCGAAGGGCGCGGCGATCCAGTTAGGCAGAATCGCCAGCCCATGAGATCGCGTAAAACCGCAGATGAAAGGGATGGACACAGATCAAGAAGAGGAAGAGGCGATATCCGCGAGCGAAACAGCAGAATTGCCTTTCTGATCCAATCTTTCATCTGCATTTATGCCTGATCAGGTGTTTGTATCAACGATTTCCCTAGCTGGATCGAAGTGTTGAAGAGGAGGATGCGAAGTCAGCGAGAATTCGCCATCCTAATCTACCGCCAGCTCGGGAAATCTAAAAACTAACAGCCCCCGCCGCGCCAGCCTGCCGATTGGCGCAATTTCCCGAGCTGGCCCGCCCCAGCTTCCAAAAATCTGCAAATTTACGACCTGTCGTGCGCCAAGTGACCGATTTCCCGAATTTTGCGACCTGTCGCGCCCCAGCCTCCGAAATTGCAGAATTTCGCACCCTGTCGCCCGCCAGCGTCCAAAAATGCAAAATTTCTTCACCTGTGCCGCCACAGCCTCCGAAATCGCGCACAAATTGAGCCTCAGACACTTCACTCGTAGGAAAATCTAAATTTCCAGAACTCCCGGCCATCCACGCTCCCCAATTCGATCTGGAATCTTGCCAAACCCTTCGATTTCCGCTGAATTGTGACCGTTTGAAAACAACGCTCCCTCCTCATGATCGAAAATTTACATTTCTCATTGCTCCAAGCTCAGGAACTTGATGCCGGGGCCGAACGCATCCTCAATCTCGTCACGGAGTCGCTACCCGCGGACCCCGTGCTCGGATTTCTCATCACCCTCGTCGGAAAAGACAGAGCCGCCCTCCAGCTCGCTCTCAGCAACGCCCAAGGCAGCGCCCACACCGCTCTGATCGCGGAAAAAGACGCCGCGCGGGACGACGCCTTCATCGTTTTTCGCACCCATTGCGAAAGCGCGACCCGTCGCCGCACCAAGCCCGGACACGTCGTAGCCGGGGAACTTCTGCTGCGCCATATTCGCACGGCGGGGTATTCGCTCCATGCCTTCGGAAATTCCCGTGAGACCGGTGCGCTCAATGCACTGCTCATCGCACTGGAGACTGCCGATGCCAAAGCCGCCGTCACCCTGCTCGCGGCTGGAGAACTGCTAAGCGAACTCAAGGAGGCCCAAAGCGCCTTCGAACTCGCCATCAACGACCGGATCGACTCCGAAGCTGCCGAGAAATACCCCGCCCTTGCCGCCGCCCGCGCCGTGCTTGGGAATCGGCTCCAGCTCCTCCTCAGCCTCATCGACTCGCTCAACGATTTCGACACCACCAACGCCCGCCCCGAACTGGACCTGCTCATCACGCGCATCAACGAGGTGATCGTCGCCATCCTCACCCCCGCCCGCGCCCGCCGCACCCGGGGTGAAAATACGCCCGCCGTCCCCGTGCCGCCCAAGCCTTAAACGAAACCCATCTGACCATTCACCGCCCGCGATGGTTTCCGGCCATCGCGGGCATTTTGGTTTACACCGACTGCTTTCTGGAAGATTTCCAGCGGAAGA
>JAIXQH010000069.1 GCA_027484055.1 Verrucomicrobiaceae bacterium
ATCGTCAGGCAGGAACTCAAGCTGCGGGCGGTCCATGCGAATGAAAAGAGGACGTCAGCCAATGAATCCGCTTGCCGAGGGTATGGGGCCAACTCTTGGCGCCTATTTGCTCCGCAGTGATCGAGTTGCCATCACTTCGCTGATATGTCTGTTATCCACGATAGCATTATCAAAACCCACTTTTGGACAGCTTCGTTACACTCCAGAACAGAGAGAGCTAGGCCAAGGAGTCACATGTCAGTGGTCTGAGCGCTCTGTGCTTCGTTGCCCTTCTAGGCTTGAAGTATGAGAGTTTGCGCTTGAACAATCGACGTAGGCGGGCAGCCAAGTCGGCGCTTTGAACTACGTCTGAGCTGGATCTTCATTGCCACGCATTTCAATGCGGGTAACCATTCAAAGAAAGTCGAAAAGACAAGCTTGACACCTAGGATGAAGTGTCTATTTTCCCCACCCGCCCGTGTGGCGGCAACATTCTTTAAACGACCATGGCCAATCATAAATCTTCCATCAAGCGTGCACGTCAAACTGTAGTCCGGACAGAGCGCAATCGCGCCGAAAAAAGCCGCATGAAGACACTCCGCAAAAAAGCACTGGCAGCCATTGCGTCTGGCGATAAGAGTGCTGCAGCCGCTGCAAGTTCAGCGTTTTCTTCCGTAGTGGATAAAGCCGCAAAGCGTAACTTGATACATCCGAACAAGGCTGCTAACTTGAAGAGTAAGACTGCCAAAGCGTTTGCGGCAATCGCTTGATCGTTACTTATACTTGGAGTATTCCTTGATACGAAGCAAGCGGACTGTCAGCGGTTCCGCTTTTTTCATGCGGATTATGTCAGAACCAACACTACCTAACCGAGCAGCAGCAGCGGCTAAGATTGCAGCGAATCCATCTGGGTATAAAGTCTGTGAGGGTTGTGACTCAATCGTCGGGAGCGGAGCGGCGCTATGTCCCAATTGCCATAGTTATCGTTTTGATGAATCAGCAGAGAGGGTCATTTTACAGGCGCGGATTCTGGGCTCTCGGGAGCAGACTTCCGTGACTGCGGATGATCTTGGCTAGAGTGATCGAAGACCTATATAGATGAGTCAGGCTATTGGATTCAAAGAGTGGCAAGCCATTTGCGAGGCGCTTGGATCGGGTAGGCAAGTACTGATTTTTCGAAAAGGCGGCATTCATGAATCGCGAAATGGGTTTTCCTTTGCGCATGATTCATTCTTTTTGTTTCCTACAAGATTTCACACGTCTGAAAACGAGGTTCGAGAGGGAGTTGTAAATTCCTTAACGGAGTGGAAAGTTGGCGAGATGGTGGCGATTACTCATCACGCAGAAGTGATTTGGGCAGTGACTCTGAGAGATTGGAATGATGTAAAGCAACTCGAGGATTTTCATATATATGCCGAGAAAACGATTAGAGATCGTTTTGACTGGGAGGGAAAAGGAATGGCGAGTGGAAGTATTCATATCGCTTTGGTTCGGGTTCGAAAACTTTTGGAGCCATGGGTTTTTCCTTACGAAGCTAAGTTCGGAGGGTGCCGTAGCTGGATTAATCTGCCCCCAGCGCCAGTTAACTGGCAAGTGAGCGCCGTAGCTAGCTTGAGTGATGAGGCATTCGCGGAAGTGTCCAAGAAATGCTGTCGGTAGTGGATCTGTTTGATTAAGAATTAATCTTCAAGCCAGCGTCCGAGAGCTTCCTCAAGTTCTTCATTCCGTTTGACGTTAAATGACTCACCTGCCGCAACAGTCAATCTACGACCGGCACTGTTTTGAAAGTGAAGGAGAACTGGAGTCGAGCCAGGATGTTCAGCGAGAGCGATCTTGATTTCGATGAGGTCGCGGTCACTATGGCGGGTTGTGGAAAGAGTCAGTTCGATTGGGCCTTTGCCACCAGCTGCCGTGCGTTTGGGCTTGAGTTCGGTGAGTTCATATCCGGTGAGGCGACGTGCGCTCGTTCGGTCATCCACTTGTATGCTTCCCTTGAGCTTGATGATTTTTCCGGGCTCAAGAAGCCCGGCATCTCGCGCGGGAACAAATGTTTCTCCCCATAACATGACCTCGCTGCTGCCAGTGAAATCTTCAAGGACTAAGACTCCAAAGGGTTTGCCTGTTTTGGTGACCTTGGAGTCTAGAGAGCGGACCATCCCCGCAAATGGGAAACGGTCCCGAGGATTGGATATATCTAAATCATCGATCATGCTTAGTCTGCGATATTTGTTCGAGTCGATGACACTGCGGTATTTATCGAGAGGATGACCAGTGACGTAAAATCCGAGTAATTCTTTTTCGTGTGAAAGTCGTTCGTCTTTTGGCCATTCTTCGATTTGGGGTTCACTGGACTTTGACCTTCCATTTTTCTTAGGAGGCGCAAAGTCCATGGCGTCGAACATGGAGACTTGCCCGGATGCTCGGTCTCTCTGGGCGGAGGAGGCGGATGCAACGATGCTTTCTAGGCGGAGAAACATTCCGGCGCGACTTTCTTGAGTCCAGTCGAGAGCCCCCGCTTTGACGAGATTTTCTAGGATGCGTTTGTTGACAACTTTGGAGTCCAAGCGTGATGCGAAATCATCGAGTGATGCAAATGGACCTGCTTTTTCGCGGTCTTGGATGGCCATGGCCATGGCACCTTCACCGCAGTTCTTGATGGCGGCGAGGCCGTAGCGAACACCTTTAGTGCCGTTGGCTGTAGTTTCCGGTGAGAAACGAAGCTGAGAGGCATTTAGATCTGGAGGGAGAATTTCAATGCTCATGCGATGGCATTCAGAAACGAAAATTCCGATTTTATCAGTATTGTGAATTTCGTTGGATAACAGGGCCGCCATGAACTCGACGGTGTGGTTCGCCTTGAGGTAGGCTGTCCAATACGAGATATGTCCGTAGCAGGCGGAGTGAGATTTGTTAAACCCATAACCCGCGAACATGGCAATTTTGTCGAAGATTTGATCGGCAAGTTTTTTGCCAATGTTATTGGTGAGTTCCGCGCCTTCTATGAATTTGGCCCGCTGCTTTTCCATTTCTTTAGGGTCTTTCTTACCCATTGCACGGCGAAGTAGGTCGGCACCGCCGAGGGAGTATCCTGCTAGAACCTTAGCGGCGTTCTGGACCTGCTCTTGGTAGATCATGACGCCATAGGTATCACCACAGACCTGCTCAAGTAGAGGGTGTTCATACATGGCGCGGGTGCGGCCTTTTTTGACATCGAGCATTTGGTCGATGAATTGCATGGCGCCGGGTCGATAAACGGCGAGCAGGTCGATGATGTCATCGATTTTTTCGATGGCATATTTACGACATGTTTCAACCATGCCGCCGGACTCTAGTTGGAATACGCCCATGGTCTCGCCACGGTTGAGGAGTTCAAAGGTTTTCCAATCGTCTAGGGAGACGGATTCGATGGTGAAGTCTGGAGTGTGCTTGCGGATGTGCTGAACTGCTTCGTGAATGACGGTGAGGTTCTTGAGTCCTAAGAAGTCCATTTTGAGCAGGCCGACATCGGTGATGGCCTTCATGTCGTATTGAGTGACGACTTCCCCCTCGTTTCCCCGGGTGAGGGGAACGTGTTCATCAAGGGGGCGATCTCCGATGACGACTCCAGCGGCATGGACGCCGACATTACGCGCGAGACCTTCTAGTTTGGTGGCGTAACTCCAAAGCTGCTGATAGGTGGAGTTGCTTTCGATGAGTTCTTTAAGCTCTGGTTTGGTTTCATATTCCTTTGCTAGGGTCGCATCGGGCTTGGCTTCGATCATTTTAGCGATCCGGTCTCCTTCACCATAGGAAATGCCCATGACTCGGCACACATCTCGCAGGACGCTTTTAGCACCGAGCTTGCCGTAGGTGATGATGTGGGAGACGCTGCGTTCGCCGTATTTTTTACGCACATAATCGATCACTTCGACACGTCGGCTTTGGCAAAAATCGATATCGACGTCGGGTGGGCTTACGCGTTCCGGATTGAGAAATCGCTCGAAAAGTAGGCCGAAGCGCATCGGGCAGATGTCGGTGATCCCCATCGCGTAAGAAGCGAGAGAGCCTGCCGCCGAACCCCGCCCGGGGCCCACCGGGATATCGTTATCACGTGCCCACTGGATAAAATCTGCAGTGATCAGGAAGTAGGAGGCAAACCCGAGTTGATTGATGGTATCGACTTCGTATTTGAGCCGTTCTGCGATTTCTGGGTCTTTCGCACGGCTGGGGCCGTATCGTTTGATGAGTCCTTCTTGGCAGACTTTCATCATGTATTCCTCACGAGGACTGCCGTCTGGGGTTCCGAATTGAGGATACTTTTCAGAACTGGTGGAGTCCAACTTGAGGGTGACATTGCAGCGTTCTGCGATTTCTAGGGTCGTGTCACAGGCACCTGGGATATCGGCGAAGAGTTCGCGCATCTGTTCTGCGGTCTTGAAATAGACTTCGGGCGAATAGTGCATGCGGTTCTCATCAATGACGAGATTGCCGGTGCCGATGCAGATCATCACGTCATGGGCTTCGTGATCGTATTTATTAAGAAAGTGGACATCGTTTGCAGCGACGACCTTAAGATCGAGTTCCTTGGCGAATTTGAGCAACGACGGTGTGACGAGCCGTTGAGGGTCGAGTCCGTGATTGTGGATTTCTATGAAGGTATTCTCCTGGCCGAAGATGCGAATGAGCTCAATGAGTGCTTCCCGAGCTTTGGTTTCATCGCCCGCTCGGAGCCATTCATTCACCGGGCCAGAGATGCAGCCGGTGAGGCAAATAATGCCTTTGGAGAATTCTTGGAGGGTCTCACGATCGACCCTTGGCTTGCCGTAATAAAGTCCTTCCAAATTTCCTTTCGAAACGAGTTTGCTGAGATTGGCCCATCCCTCGTTGGTTTCAGCGAGTAGGGTCAGGTGGGTCGCTCTCTTGCGCCCGACTAGCTCTTTTTTGTCCTGCATTGAGCCAGGAGCGAGGTAGATTTCGCAACCGAGAATAGGTTTTACACCAACTTTGTGACAGTCTTGGTAAAATTTGATCGCCCCGTATAGATTCCCGTGATCCGTCATGGCCACGGCGGGCATTCCTAGGTCTGCAGCGCGTTTGGCCAGATCCTTGGTGCGGATCATACCGTCGAGCAGGGAAAATTCAGTATGAAGGTGAAGATGGACGAATGACTCAGGCATCAGATGCGCGCATCTTAGCTAGCGGATGACGGAGAGCAAGTGGGAGCACTGGGAATCTATTGCGGTCACGAAAGATGCCAACTTTGGTCCGTGCGTTACAGGCTTTTCAACAGCGGGGTTTCTGTCCCCGGCTGATCTTGGATGGCGAGGCGTCCATATTGAAGCCAACGGTAAACGACAAGGGATGTGAGCCAAACAACCGGTGTGGCAAAAATGATGCCGACACAAAATGCAAGAATCCCTGCCAGACCGATGAGGAAATACATGAAGGATAAACGCATAAGGTTCCAGGTGTTGTCGGTGGTTATGGACCAGCTGTATTTTAGCGAGCTGATCGGCCCAAGTTTACGATCAACAATCGCCGGTTGGTAGTAGCTCAACCTCGCAGCAAGGTAAATGCCAGGGATCACCAAGCAGATGAAACCAATGATAACGATGAGCGAAAAGAGGACAGTCGCTCCTAAGAGCTGCAAAAATTGTTTCCCACCTTTGAAAAGTAACCCTACAGAAAACTCTTTACCCGCGATCATATTCAGCCCGATTTGAGTGAGCCCAAGCGAGAGAAAGAGTGAGAATAACTGGGTGAGAATGAGGTTCAAGGCGCTGTCTTTAGCCGCAAAAGAACCGGGATAATTTGCAATTTCTGGTGATTGTGCCGTCTCCGGTGAGGCTAGGGTCGTAAATTCAAATTTCGGCAAATCCAACATTTTATCCATGATGGTAAGGCTGGTTTTAAGGGCGATCGTGCTCACAAAATAAATCAGACCCACAAGCAAAAGCTTGCCCACGTTACGACAAACGAGGGTGAATCCACGGTGAATGCATGCTTTGACCTCGATCGGGTGGCTTCCAGGAGTGATCTCTTCAAGGATCGTCTCGACTGCACTGCCAGTGCTTTCATTCCAAGCAGGACTTGCAGCTGTGGACGAGGAGGACTCCGAAGATGCTGAGAAGCCAAAAAGGCCGGGAACTTGGCCAGCAGGTAGCCAGTCTTTCATGGTTTGATTCCAGACGAGATCTTTCTGAGGGTTTAGATCACCTTTTTTGGCGAGATCAGCTAATTGCTCGTAACTAACTGGCCCACTTTGCTGGCCACCCCGTGCGTAAAACCATTCGGTCATGATTCATTTTTTTAAAATGAGACCACAATATTGGCAAGCTTCCGTTTGCGAGTTCCCAAGTTCGAGCCGGGCCGACTTGATAATCTCACTTGAATGCTTTGTTGTGTCAGGTTGGAGTGGGGGATGACGGTTGCTTCCTCGAAATCCCTGCATGATCTTAGTTTTTCTGAGCTCACCCGGATTTTGAGCGAAGAAGGGGTGATTTTGCATCATGCGAAAGTTCTGTGGCGTGTGATCCACGGTCTAGGGGAAATCGACCTTTCCGATCATCCATTTTTGCCGCCACTGAGGCGCTGGATCAATGCGAATGTAGGCGAGGGGAAAGCTTACTTTCTTGAGCTCCCTGAAGTGGTGGATGAGATTCACAGTTCAGACGGCATGACCCGTAAATTTCTACTGCGACTGCGAGATGGGCAGATTATTGAAACGGTGTTGATGAGTTATGATGGACGTCAGACCGTTTGCGTGAGCACGCAGGCGGGCTGTGCGATGGGTTGCGTGTTTTGTGCGACCGGACAGATGGGCTTCTCGCGTCATTTAAGTCCGGGAGAAATAGTGGCCCAAGTGCTCCACGCGCGGCGCGTTTTAAAGACGGTCGATCCTCGGAAGCGCATCCGGAACATGGTCCTGATGGGCATGGGCGAGCCACTTCATAATTACGACGCGGTCATGGTCGCCTTGGAAACTCTCTCAGATCGACGAGGGGCGGGCATCGGCCCTACAAAGATTTCAATCAGCACCGTAGGAGTTGTCCCAAGTATTTTGCGACTCGCTAATGAACAGCGTCCCTACCGTTTGGCGGTGAGTCTCCATGGCTCGACCGAGGAAGAGCGTTCTGCGCTGGTGCCTGCGAGTAAAAAATGGCCGCTGCACTCGCTCATCGACGCGTGTAAAAAATATGGCTCCATTACGGGAAAAAGGATTTTCTTCGAATGGACCCTCATCGCAGGGAAAAACGATTCCACGGAGACCGCCCAACGCTTAGTAGCTCTCCTGCACGGCATCGATGCCCACATCAATTTGATCCCACTCAATCCGACGGGTGGATTTTCCGGGTCTCAAAGCGACTCAGGATCTAAATTTCAAAAAATCCTGATTGCGGGAGGCTTCCCCTGCACATTCCGTCAGCGCCGTGGGATCGATGTGGCGGCAGGCTGTGGCATGCTAAAAGCTGATAAAATCGGCAAAAGTATCTAATTTTCAAAGAGTTGTTGAATTGTGACAGGAACGTCACATTAGGGCTCTTGAGGCAAAGTGGACACGTAAGAAGATGCCGCCCGCTCAGCGATGGGCCACTCGCATGGCGTTATTCCTTTCATTGTTCCTGCCGAAAAGGCCCTTCTTCGGCGTCGTACTTGCTCTAGTCGGCGTAAGTTCGCTGGGGTCTATGGCGCTGGCGCAGGAAATTTCGTTTTTCTATATTCGTGAATACCGCGTAGAGGGCGTGAAAAAGCTGAAAAACTTGGAAGTCGAAGAAGCGGTTTACCCCTACTTGGGTCCACAACGGACACCTGAAGATGTCGAGCAGGCCAGAGTGGCTCTCGAAAAAGTCTATCACGACAAGGGTTTTTCGACGGTATCCGTTGTCATTCCCCAGCAGGATCCGCGCCGTGGTGTGATTCGCCTAGAAGTCACTGAATCGAAAGTTGGCAGGCTACGTGTAAATGGTTCTCGCTTCTTTCTCCCAAGCCGCATCAAGCGCGAAGCAAGTTCCATGGCCGAGGGCACGGTTCCAAATATGAACGATGTTCAGAAGGAAATTTTAGCCTTAAATCGCCTAAGTGATCGTCGAGTGACACCCCAATTGCGCTCCGGGAGCGAGCCGGGAACCGTAGATATCGACTTAAATGTAGAAGATAAACTCCCGTTACACGGTTCTTTAGAGCTGAATAACTGGTTCAATGCGAATACGACACCCTTACGTTTGTCCGGTGCTCTGAGTTATTCGAATTTGTTTCAACTTGGCCATAGTGCTGGAGCCAGCGTATTACTAGCCCCCGAAAATACAGATGATTCTCTAGTCTTTACAGGCTATTACACCGCACGAGTTTCTGAGGGGATGTCGCTTACCCTTCAAGGAACTAAACAATACAGTGATATCGCAACCGCTGCATCGACCACCGTAAGTGGTCCAGGGGAGATCATCGGACTGCGCGCGATTTATGATTTGCCACTCACTGATAAATTCTACCAAACCTTGAGCCTTGGCGTAGATTATAAAAACTTTCGTGAGGATCTAAAAATTGGGAATACCACAATCTCTTCACCGATTGAGTATTTACCGCTCAGTGTGAATTACGGGGCAAGTCTCACACGACCCAAAGGATTTACTGAATTCAACACCTCTCTGAATTTCCACCTGCGAGGAATCGGTAGTGGTCAGACCGACTACAATAACCGCCGTAACAAGTCGGGAGGAAATTATGTGTTTCTTCGAGGCGATGTCTCAAACACGCGTGATCTTAAGAATGGCTCCCAGATTTTCGGGAAGATTCAAGGTCAGGTGTCCAGTAAGCCGCTCATCAATGCTGAACAGATTTCGGGTGGAGGAGCAGGGACGGTTAGGGGTTACCTTGAAGCCACGGCCTTAGGGGATAATGCGGTTTTCAGCACGATAGAGTATCGTGGCCCATCGTTCATTGGTACTCCCGACAAGTTGGGGATTCGTGCTAATGAATGGCGTCTTCACACCTTTGTTGAAGGTGGTGTTTTAGGGATTTATGACGCGCTGCCCGCACAACAAGCTAAATTTTGGCTGGCTAGTTTTGGTGTTGGAACTCGCTTTAAGTATGCCAGCCATTTTAACGGGTCTATCGATCTGGCGATGCCGCTGGTAGATCAAACTGAAGCCAACGCGGGTGATGTGAGAGTCACTTTCCGTGGTTGGGCAGATTTTTAATCGACGATTCAATTCTCCATATTCATGAAAATTCGCTCCAAATTTATCGCATTCCGCACACTCAGTAGCGTAGTTGCCTCATTCGTATTCTCAGCTATGGCGATGGCTGAGGATTCGAAAGATGCATGGTGGAATCCATCATGGACCCAACGTTCCAAAATCACGCTAGACGCCGGGGCAGACGGAGCTGGCCTATCCGATGCCTCAGGGAAAGCCACCGTGCTTGTTCGTCTTTATGATGGCGTATTCCAATTTGGCTCAGCTCGCGAAGATGGCAGTGACATCCGTTTCGTCGCCAGTGATGGGAAGACTCTGCTTCCTTATCAAATCGAGAAGTATGACAGCTTACTAAATGAAGCATTTGTCTGGGTTAAACTACCGGATGTGAAACCTGCCGGAAAAGAGACATTCTACGTTTATTATGGTAATACGGATACCGCCATGCCCGCTGCAGCGAAAGCGACAGAGGCCTTTGACGAAAATTATTCACTCGTCTATCATTTCGCAGAGCTTGCAGCGGCACCTGTCGATGCATCTTCCAATGCAAACAACGCGGAGACGGTTGCGAGTATCTCGGAAAGTGCTCTTATTGGCAATGGGCTTCGCTTATTAGGCAGCGCTCCAATTCAGATCCCTGCAAAGCCTTCTCTACAATGGCAGCAAGGTCAGCCTCTGACACTTTCGTTTTGGATTAAGCCCACCAGTCTTCAAGATAACGCGATCCTTTTTAGCCGTTCTGAAGGAACAAAAACCTTTCGACTGCTGCTGAATCAAGGGGTGGCAGTCTTAGAACTTGCCGATGGCTCGTCACCTCAGCGGAGCCAACCTGCCGCCGCGATTGCACCCGCGGTCTGGACTCATCTTGCGGTCGTAGCTGACGGTAAGAGCCTTCAACTGTTCGTAAATGGAGCGGTTTACGGAACACTCACAGGTGCTCTGCCTAGCTTAAATAGCCCGATCTCCATCGGTGGTCTCCCTGCCGAATCGAACACCTCAGGAGCTACTGCATTTGTTGGCGAGATTGACGAACTAACCCTCTCAAACACGGCGCGCACAGCAGCTTGGGTGAAACTCGCAAGCATTAACCAAAGCGGCTCGGACGTGAGCCAGCGCACTCTAAGTCTCGGTCAAACCGAAGGCGGCGAGGCTGCTGAACACAGCGGTGGCATGATGGAACACCTCTCCCTCTTCGGCGACATCGCTGGCAATATGATGTTCGACGGCTGGATCGCCATCGGGGTTTGTGTAATCATGATCGTCGTCGGTTGGACCGTGGCGATTCGGAAATTTATCTATCTCAATTCCATTGAAAAAGGCTCTAAGATCTTCTTGAAGCGCTGGAAAGAGCTCTCCACCGACCTAACTGCTCTCAATACGGAAGATGATTCCAGCGTGAGTAGTCTCGGAGGCCAAGTTGAAGTTAGCGATCAATCACTGATCCAGAAGTCGCCCTTGTTTCACATCTATCAAATTGGTGCGGATGAAATTCGCCATCGTTTGGATAAAGATAACAATCGTATCCAAGGTCTTTCAGGCCGCTCCATCCAAGCGATCCGTGCGAGTTTGGATGCCGGCCTTGTCCACGAAACCCATCGTTTGTCGGACGGACTTGTTTACCTCACCATGAGCATTGCAGGCGGACCCTATGTGGGTCTCTTAGGAACGGTCGTCGGGGTGATGATCACCTTCGCGATCATTGCGAAATCGGGTGAAGTCAACGTGAACTCGATTGCGCCAGGTATTGCTTCTGCACTGCTAGCGACCGTTGTGGGCCTCGTCGTCGCTATTCCTGCTTTGTTCATCTATTCATACCTAAATGGGCGTATAAAAAACTCACTTGGTCTCATGCAAGTCTTCATCGACGAGTTTGTTGCCAAGATGGCTGAGTTTTACCGCCCTGCACAAGAACCCGACCAATCCGGCGGTTCACATTAATTTCTAATCCTGTTCCTATGGCTTCCGCTGACGAAAAAAGTTTTGATGACATCAATGTCACGCCTATGGTCGATCTCTATCTGGTCCTCCTGCTCATTTTCATCATTATGACCACTGCGGGTGTTCAGGGAGTTAAAGTCAATTTGCCAAGCGCGAGTAACAAGGCCTCCGCCAAAATGGAAGAGCCAAAGACTCAAGCTGTCACCATCGATCCCGCCGGAAATATCAAGCTCAACACGGTCTCCGTCACCCTAGCAGAACTGGAAACAAAATTGTCCCAACTCAAAGCGGCGAATCCTGAGTTACCCGTGGTTTTGAGAGGCGATGGACAGAATCAGTATCAGGGGATTATGAACATTCTTGACGTCTTTGGTCGTGTTGGCATCACCCAAGTTGGTTTGGCGACTCAGCCACCTAAAAAATAATCTCGGCGGCACCCCATGACTCCCAAACCCCCAACTCCCAAGCCCAATAGGAGCAAGCTCCTCATCGGAGTCATGTTGGCACTTGTGCTAACAGGAGGCGTGATTTCATTTATGACATCCGGCGGGAAAAGTCCGAAACGCGTCACCACGAAGCAGGAACCCTTCATCGTCACGCTACCTCCGCCACCGCCGCCGCCACCGAAGGTTGAGCCCCCCGCCCCGAAGGAGGAGCCACCAAAGACAGAGGAAATGGTCGAACAGGAACCCGTGCCTGAAAACGAGCCGCCACCCGTTGAGGCCCCTGCCGATACACCACCCTCAGAAGATCTCGGTACGAACAATACCGGCAACGGACCGAGCATGGGACTCACCCGCAACGGCGGAAATGGCACAGGGAACCGCAATTCAATCGGTGGTAAAAAAGGTAGTAAATATGGTTACTACGCCGCCAAAGTCCAAACAGGAATTAAAGAAGCGCTCGGCCGGAATGCAAACACTCGAAGCGCCATCTATTCTCTGCAAGTTCGCATCTGGGCCGATGCGAACGGCCGCATCACCCGTGCCTCACTTGTTGGGACTTCAGGAAATCCTTCTGTCGATCAGGCAATAAAAAATCAAGTGCTCGTTGGACTTATACTAGCTGAGCCGCCACCTGCTGATATGCCGATGCCGATTAACCTCCGCATCTCAGCTGCCAAACCTTAACTCACGTTTGACCCCTTCCATGTCTCCTAACTATCCAGTCATCATCGCTGCATTCATCGGCACCTCCTCGATCTTATTTGCTCAGGAAGTTTCGACCGAAACCACGCCGCTAGCACCCGTTGCTGAATCGAGTCCCACGGATTTGTCCGAGACTCCGCAACCGGGTGATTTACCGGTGGAACAGCCACCAAACGCCGCTGCATCATTCCAGAATTTCACAGTGAATCTTATCACACGACTCGTTCAGAAAGGGGTCCTCACCCAAGCAGAAGCGGCCGAAATGATCCAACAAGCTGAGGCATACGCCCAAGCCGCTCAGACCGCAGCGCTTCCGCCCATGCCGACAAATGACGGTATGAGCGTCACTTACATTCCTGAAGTCGTCAAAAACCAAATGCGTGATCAAATCCAGCAAGAACTCATGGCCCATGCCCGTGAGGAAAAGTGGAGTGAAAAATCGTCCCCTGACTGGACATCCAAGTTCCGCCCTTTTGGCGACTTCCGCGCTCGGTATGAAAGTCAATTCATGGGTGAGGAAAACGATCCTTTCGATGGCTTCACAAACTATAATGCGATCAACCAGGGTCTGCCGTACGATGCTACGAATCTAACTAACAACTTACCACCATCATTCAATGTCGATCAAAACCGCCAGCGGACTCGCTTACGAGCTCGTATGGGGGCGGAAGTGATGTTAGGTGATGGTTTCAACGGGGGTGTGCGTCTCGCCTCAGGTGAAACAAACACACCCACTTCGACCAATCAGACCTTCGGCGGTAGCGGCGGCAATTTCTCGAAGTATGAGCTCTGGTTGGATCGATTTTTTCTTAGCTATGATGCCGGACCAGGCGACGGTGAAGAGCTACTCTTCCTCGTGGGTCGCTTTGATAATCCTTTCGTTTACTCAGACATCCAATGGGATGACGACGTCGGATTTGACGGCTTGGCAGCACGTGGCAGGGTGAAAATGAATGACCACGCTACAACATTCTTCACCGCGGGTTATTTTCCCCTTTATAACACGGATTTGGCCGTTGCTACGAATCAGCCTGAGAAATTCAAAAGCGAAGACCGCTGGCTCACGGGTGCTCAAATCGGAATCGACCTGAAAATTAAAGATGACCTAAGCGCCAAGGTAGGTATCGCCTACTACGACTACGCCAACATGACGGGTAAACTTTCCTCTCTATTTATTCCACTAAGTGCACAGGATGCCGGGGATACCGACCATACAAGAACCGGTTTCGGCCAGCGTGGAAATACCCGCATGGCGCTTCGAAATATCGACAATAGCACTGCGGCGAATGACTTCGGAAACAAATACCAATATCAATACTATGGTCTCGCCGCAGAGTTTCGTAATCTGACTCTGACTTCTAGAATTGATTACGACCACTTCAAGCCCGTGCGTATGTCTGTCATTGCAGAAGCAATTAAAAACATCGCCTTTGATGAATCCGAAGTAGCTGCCAGAGCCTACTCTGACGGTAGATCTGGGCGCACCATTGACACTCTGAACGATTTCTACGGAGGAGATACTGCCTACAATCTTACATTCCAGATTGGTAAGCCTGAGCTCTCACACTTTGGCGACTGGCAGGCCTCGTTCGGCTACCGCTACATCGAGTCTGACGCTGTTGTCGATGCATTTACCGATTCAAACTTCGGCGGTGCTAGCACCAATGTTAAAGGCTTCATTCTGGGCGGCAGTATGGCCGTTTCACCTCTTGTCCGAGTCGCACTGCGCTGGATGAGTTCGGATCAGATTGCTGGACCTACTTACAGTCTCGACACCCTTCTACTCGACCTCAACGCAAGGTTCTAATATGACCACACTACTCAATTCCAAACGACTGAAGCAGAGACTCTTGCCGCTGCTACTTGGCTACGCGCTGAGTATTTCGCTATACGGTGCCGAAGCTCCAGATCCCACTGTAAAGCTCAAGAGCCAGCTCCGCGATGTGATGCTCCAGTTGAGAACCTCCCAGACCAACGCGGCTAACGCCCAGGCCGCACAAATCGCGGCAGAACAGAAAACCGCAGAGCTTGCTAAAAAGTTAAAAGATCGGGAAGTCGCGACCGCAGACCTGATCAAACAAAATAACTCTGCCAAGGCCACTTCGGAAGAATCCATCGCCCGACTGAATAACACCCTTGCCGAGCGTGAAAAAAAATTAGCGCTCACCACAGAGGCTCTTGAGAAATGGAAAGTCGGCTACGAGAAAGCTGCCGCCGTGGCCCGCTCCAAGGAAGAAGAGCGCGCCAAGCTCGCTGCTGAGATCGTCGTCCACCAACGCACGATCGCCGATCGTGAGCGTAAGAATCTCAGCCTTTTCACGCTCTCCAATGAGATACTTGACCGCTATGAAGGCTATTCACTCGGTAAGGCCATCTCTGCTCGGGAACCCTTTGTCGGCACCACACGGGTGAAAGTCGAGAATCTCGTCCAGGGCTACAAAGATAAAATCCTAGACAACCGGATCGGCGCTGTCCCCGCAAAGCCCTAAGTTCGGCTTGGAGATGACAAAATTGTCACAATCCAATATTGTCTTTATGGCGTATCATCCATGCCGACTGCATACCGTTTGATGAAATACCTCGCTCTAACTCTCCTCTCACTCGCCACATGCGTCCACGCTCAGGACTCTGTCGTTTTGGCCAAGATGGGCGAAATAGAGCTCAGACCCCAAGAGATCCGAGAAACCATTTCTGGATTGAATGCCGAGCAACGCGCCGCCATCGCCAAGGACCCTGCCGTTTTAGGCCAGTATGTCCGAGCTCTATTGGTGCAGCGCGTCGTTCTTAAAGAGGCCGCTGCTCAACAGTTAGACCAAGATCCTGCCGTGATCGCCAAGCTGGTGCGCGCGCGAGAGATGGCCCTGAGCGAGTGCTTCTTGGAAAAAGTATCCGACCCGGGTCCAAATTACCCGAACGACTCCGAACTATCAGATGCCTACGAAATCGCCAAGCCCAAGCTGATCGTCGCCAAAAGCTATCACCTCGCCCACATCTACATCGCCAATGACAAAGCCAAGTTGGATTCGGCACTGAAGCTGTTGAAGGAAAAAAATGCGGACTTCACCAGCATCGCTAAGAAGATGAGTGATGAAAGCAGCAGCGCCGCAAAAGGTGGGGAAATCGGCTGGCTCACTTTAGAACAAATCCAGCCCGAAATCCGTGAGGTCCTCCCCAAGTTAAATCTCGGCGAAGTCTCAAGCCCCATCACCGTCAAAGATGGTTGGCATTTGATGAAAGTCTTAGACATTCGTGAACCCTTTACACCCACGCTTGATCAAATCCGCCCGACGCTGACGGCTCGCCTCAGAGCGGATCGCGCTCAGCAAAAGCGCCAAGATTACCTCGCGCAACTCGTGAAAGATCATCCCGTCGCGATCAATGAGATCGGACTCAATCAACTTACTCCAAAGCCCTAACCCGGTTTTTTTCGGCCATGAAACCAAAACGTTTTTATTTTAGAAATACGCCGCTCTTCAGCAGTCCTTTGCGCTACGGGGCACCCGTGTTCATCGGCTTTACGGTGCTGTTGACGGGCTTCAATTCGGAAGCTGCGATCTACGGGCCTAGGTCCACCTCGACGGGAACAAGCGGAACTCCTCCCCCAGCTGGCGGAGTGAATCCAGCCGTCGCTGCCACTGCACCAGCCGCAGCGCGGGATCAATCGCGAGCCTTGTTAGCAAGGACCAGTCAAGCCGTCGGCGCTGCTAGAGCCATGCAAGAAGCTGCACGAGCTGCGGCCCAGAGTGGCCCCAATCATCTGAGCACTCCTTCGCTCACGCTTCCGACGGTGCCGAATGGGTTAGTTGCCGGAGGCCTGCAAGTCGCTCCCGGTGTGACCGCTACATCGCCAAAATGGACGGGGGCTGAACTGCCGACTGAAACGGCTGATAAAACCAGCGTCACCATCAAACAAACCGAGCAACAGGCTTTACTCGAGTGGCAGACCTTCAATGTCGGGAAAGGCACCACCCTTAATTTTGATCAATCCAAAGGCGGTGCCGAAGTGGGCAAGTGGATTGCGATCAATCGCGTGACCGACCCCACAGGTAACCCCACTCAGATCTTGGGGAAAATCAAGGCGGACGGCCAAGTGTATATCCTCAACGGCAACGGGATCATCTTTGGTGGTAGCAGCCAAGTGAACACTCGCGGCCTAACGGTATCATCGTTGCCGATCAATGATAGCTTGGTGTCCCGCGGCCTGTTGAATAATCCAGACAACCAATTTCTTTTCTCCGGCCTCGCCATGGCTGCGGGGCCAAACGGCACCCCTGCCTTCTCGCCAGCAGCCGCGTTGACGGGAAATGGCCAATATGGAGATGTTGTCGTGCAGGCTGGTGCCACACTCACGAGCCCTTCAAACTCTGCCAAGGTCGGTGGGCGCATCACACTCGTCGGTGCAAATGTCGTCAATCATGGATCAATCCTAACACCAGACGGACAGACCGTTCTTGCCGCAGGTCTGCAAGTGGGGTTCACGGCGCATGCTTCTACAGACCCAAGTCTGCGTGGACTTGACCCCGTGATTGGTCAAGTCGGCACCTATGCAGGATCCGTGACGAATGACGGTATCGTCGAAGCTGCGCGAGGTAGCATCGTCCTTGCGGGGCGCAATGTTGCGCAAGATGGCATCTTGGAGAGTAGCACTTCAGTCGCACTAAATGGGCGGATTGATTTGCTGGCACAGTACAATGCAGTTTCTAATACCAGCCAGGATACAGCTAGATTTCCATTTCTAATCAAGGACACCGGTGAGGTGACTCTCGGGAAAGATAGCTTGATCCGGATACTCCCTGAACTGGACAGCAAGGAAACCAACATCGGCTCTGAATTAGCCCTGCGCTCACAGATCAATGCCATTGGAAAAGTCGTTCACCTCGATGAGCGTTCCACCATTCTTGCGACGAATGGTATCGTCAATCTATCGGCTGGGATTTGGTACTTCTCACCCGGCACGGTCGTTCCAACTTTTTTACAAGCAGGTGGCCAAGTCTATCTGGGGAAAGACAGCCTCGTTGACGTGTCGGGCTCAAAGGGCGTCGAGGTCCCCGTGGCGCAGAACATCGTCACCGTGCAGCTTCGCGGTGCAGAACTCGCCGGCTCGCCACTTCAGCGCTCGGGTGCACTCAGAAATCAGACCGTGAGTGTCGATATTCGCGACGCAGGTGTCTACCAGCAGAGTATGTGGGTCGGCACCCCGCTGGCTGATGTCTCGGGCTTTGCCAACCTGATTCAAAAAGGCGTCGGTCAACTCACCGTTGCTGGCGGCACCGTTTCGATCAGCGCGGGTGACTCCGTCGTCATGCAGCCAGGCTCCAAGGTGGATGTCTCCGGCGGCTACATCGACTTCATCGGCGGAAGTGTCAAAACGACCGTGCTCACCGCGAACGGTCGCCTTGTGGACATCAAAGACGCCGTTCCAAACGAACTTTACGACGGGATCTTAGGCAGCGTCTCTGTTAAGACGAACCCCAAATGGGGCACCACCGAGATTTCCAACATCTCCCTCGCGCCGCAGTCCTCCCGCACCGAGGCGGGCTACGTCTCGGGAGCGGCCGGCGGTAAGCTCGCCGTTTCTGCCGCTTCACTCGCACTAGATGGCTCGATGGTCGGCAAGGTCTTCGGCGGGCCCTTGCAGCGCTTGAGCCACCCGCCAGCCAGCTCACTCAAGATCAGTTTTTACCAAACTGATCTCTCCAAGACGACCCTTCCGCTGTTCTCGCCGAATGCTCCCACCGTGGAGTTTCGTGAAAATGGGGTCCAAGCCGCTGTTGCTCCCTTTACATCACCTAGCCTGCTAGACAGTGGAGACACCGACCAAACCAGCGTAGGCTTCGGCCATCGCGGAAACACGAGCACGCCGATTCGCCAGACCGCAGCAGGGGAAAATCGAGTTTACCTCTCAACCGATCTCCTCTCCACCAGCAGCTCGGGCTTCGGCCAGCTCACGGTGGAAAATCACGACGGTAACATCATCATCCCAGAAAATGTCACGCTCGCAGGCCAAGAGGGCGGTGCCATCACCCTCGTCGGCTCGAACATCACCGTGGACGGGAAAATCACCCTCGCCGGCGGCGACCTAACTTTCCGCACCCACAGCATCTCGCTGGAGCGGATCAACTCCTTCGCCTTCAATCCTCCCGGCAGCCCACCTCCCGCAGAAGCGGGGAGGGGACTCTTCACCCTTGGCCGGACCGGCGTCCTTGACGTCAGCGGCAGCGTCGCCGATGACCGCCCCGAATTCATCGGCAGTCTGGCCCAACCGCTCTCGCTCAAAGGCGGCTCGATCAACCTCCAAGGCTATTCCGCCGCGCTGGCTTCTGGCGGTCTCATCGACGTCTCCGGCGGTGCCCGCGTCGCCCCCGGCGGCACCCTTACCTATGGCGATGCCGGTAGCGTCACCATTGCCACCGGTCGTGAAATCGACTTCAGTTCCACGCTCGGCGGGAAGCTGAGCTTGGGTGCCGAAATGCGCGGATTTTCCGGGGCAAAAGGCGGTAAACTCGCGCTCACGGCCTCCGCATTTCAGGTGGGTGGCAGCGTGACTCAGCCAGACATCACGCTCCTCCAGCCAGACTTTTTCAGCCAAGGAGGGTTTGCCACCATTTCGCTCGCCGGCATCGGCATCGCGACTTCCACCGCCGGAGTTTACACGCCGGGCGTCGCCATCGCGGATGGAACCACCCTGCGACCCGTCGTCAGCGGCTACCGCGCAAACCTCACCGGCCCAGCAGGTCTCGTGCTGGAAGAGATCACCCGCGAAGAAGGTTTCCGTAATCCTCTCGCTCTCTCGTTTTCTGCCCTCGGGGCTACCTTTGAAGGCATCCCGCTCGTCGTGGGAAATGTCCGCATGGGCACGGGTTCGTCCATCACGATCGACGGCACCGTCACCACCGACTCGATCATTACCTCACCCGGGAAAGGAAGCGTCTCCTTCAGCGGCCAGACCGTCGAGTTATTCGGAGCCGTCTCGGCCCCAGGGGGAGCGATCTCGGTCGCTGGAAGATTCCAGTTCCCAGTCAGCACCGCCGTCATTCCCACGGATGCCCAGACCACGACCCATCTCGGGGCTACGGCCTCACTTTCCACGGCCGGGAAAACGGTCCTCATCGATGCCCCATTCGGTCTCCGCCGCGGCCAAGTCATTGCCGGTGGCTCCATTTCCGTCACCGGCAACATTGTCGCTGAGAGAGGTGCTCGCCTCGACGTTTCCGGCACCAGCGGCGTCCTCGATCTCGCGTCGTCCTACCAAGCACCTGGAGCCGTTTCCGACAGCTTTCAAACCACCCCCATCACCCTCGCCAGCAACGCCGGGTCGATCTCGCTGGCCGGCTCGGAATTCCTCTTCACGGACGCCACACTCGTCGGAAATGCCGGTGGCCCCTCCGCCACCGGTGGTAAGCTCAGCGTTTCATCCGGGAAATTTTTACCCATCAATGTCGCCTACACCACCGCCGACATCAATCTCGTCGTCAGCCAGAACCAGCCCACCCTCACCAGCGCCCCGAGCCTTCTCGGAGTGGGAAAAGTCGTCCGCAATGCCGCAGGCGCGATCGTCCCACAGCTGGGCAACATCGCGGCCTCCAGCTTTGAGACCGGCGGCTTTGACTCCGTCGCGCTGAATGGCAACGTCCGCTTCAGCGGGCCGGTCACCATTGCCGTTCCCGGTTCTCTTCGCGTCGCCAGCGGTGGCGTCATCGAGGCAAATGCAGCCGTCCAACTCTCTGCCCACCACGTCGCCCTCGGCTTGGATTTCCGCGCCCCGACCCAGCAGGCGGTCGAGCCGCTGTTCACCCAAGGCGTGATCGGAGATCCAACGATCTTAAACTACGCCTTCAGCCCCAAGCACGGCTCCGGCTCCCTCGCCGTGACCGCCGACTTGATCGACGTCGGCGACCTCTCGCTCCAAGGCATCGGCTCGGCAACTCTTGACGCCACCGCTGGCGATATCCGGGGCAACGGCACACTCAACCTCGCCGGAGACCTCACTCTGAAGGCTGGCCAAATCTACCCCACCACCCAGCGCGCCTTCAACGTCTTCGCCTACGACTACACCCTCGGAGGCGTCAATCGCCCAGGCACCGTCAGCATCCTCGCCGGTGCCGCGCGCTCCTTGCCCCTCTCGGGCGGCGGCACGCTCTCGATCTACGCGTCTAAAATTTCCCAAGCGGGCACCCTCCGCGCCCCCATCGGCACCATCAACCTCGGTTGGGACGGCACGGGCACCGCGCCCCTCGACCCCATTTCTGGTGCCCCGACACTCGCCAATCCCTTCCTCCGTCCCATCACCTCCGAGCTCACACTCGCCAGCGGTAGCACCACTTCCGTATCAGCCATTGATCCACTCACCGGCAAAGCGGTTCTCATCCCCTACGGCATTAGCTTGGATGGGAAAACTTGGATCGATCCCGCGGGCAACGACATCACCATCAGCGGTGCCCCTTCCAAGATCATCCGCCTCTCCGCCACCCAAGTCACCACCGAGGCAAATTCCACCACCGACGTCCGCGGCGGCGGGGATCTCTACGCTTACCGCTGGATCTCAGGAAATGGCGGTAAAACGGATGTCCTCGAAAACAGCAATAGTTATGCGGTGCTTCCGAACTATCAATTTGATTACGCGCCCTTCGCGCCCTTCAACGAAGATTCTACGGCGACTAACTTAGGTGGGCAAAAAGGCTATCGGAATGACTCTCTGACCGTGGGAGATCGCATCACACTTGCCGCTGGGGGTGGCTTGGCGGCAGGCACCTACACCTTGCTTCCGGCTCGCTACGCACTCCTGCCCGGAGCTTTCCTCGTCACTCCACAATCGGGCGAACCCGTCGGCACCGTCGCCCGCCCCGGCGGCGTTTTCCTCGTCTCCGGCTACCGCGCCAATGAAATGGCGGCCGATCGCATCGGGGTGACGAAAGTGGAGCGTTTCGAAATCGCCACCTCCGAGATTGTCCGGAAGCGCTCCGAATATCAGGATCTACTCGCCAATACCGTCCTCAAACAAGCCGCGATCTCACGTGAATTGAGTGTGCCACGCCTGCCAGAAGATTCCGGCTACCTTGCCTTTTCCGCCACGGCGAATTTAGCACTCGCGGGCCAGGTGAGCTCACTTTCCCTCGGCGCTGGTCGTGGCAGTTTGATCGACATCAACAGTCCAGGAAACATCATCATTAACTCGACCGGCACCGGTGGCGCAGCAGGCGAGTTGGTGCTGCGTTCTTCGTTGCTCAATAGCTTCGGAGCCGAGAGCTTACTCATTGGTGGGCTTCGCACATTTAGCGGAAATGGAATCTCCGTCGCCGTCGGAGCCGATAATTTGTCCGTCGAGTCAAACACCCAACTCTCAGGAACCGACCTCATCCTCGTCGCTGAAAAAGGACTCACCCTCGGCACCAATGCCTCGCTGAGCGGCACCGGGAAAAAGACCACTCTAGATGCGATCCAGCTTGGCCAGAGCTCGGTCCCAGGAAGCGGCGACGGCGCTCTGGTGCGCGTCAGTTCTAGTAATTCGGGCTCAGTATCTCGCGCTGGAGTCACCAGCTCGACCGTGCCATCATTGAGTGTTCTTGCAGGAGCCTCTCTGACCGGAGCTAGCGTCGTGCTCGACTCCACGGCCACCTCCAATTTCTCTCCCACGGCAGCAATCAGTGGGGAAGCGCTCTCCCTGAGCAGTGGTCAAATCAGTCTTCAGCTGACCAATCCCGGTGCGCTGAATCCGACCACGGGACTCGTGCTTTCCAGCGCCGCTCTCGCTCAGTTACAAGCATCCGCGAAGAGCCTAGCCCTGTTAAGCTACTCAAGCATCGACGTCTATGGCACCGGCAGGGTCGGATCTCGTGCGTTTGAACAACTTTCTCTCCAAGCCCCGGCCATTCGAGGTTTCAATACCAATGCGGGTAACGTCACCTTCTCCGCGGCGAGCCTAAGCCTCGAAAATATCTCAGGCCGCTCCGGGCCGACTGCGATGACGACCCCGCTCCAGGGTGCTGTCATCTTCGACGCGAATCAAATCACCCTTGGCCGCAATACGCTCCGAGTCGATGGATATGCAGACACCACCTTGGCTGCGCGAAATGGCATCCTCACCACCGGCACGGGTAGCCTGAGTGTGAGCGGTAATTTGGCCGTCCAAGCCCCACTCATCACCGGGGCGAGCGCTTCGAATTACCAAATCATTTCTGATGCGGCTCTCCAGTTCACACGGCCTAGCACAACGCCCTCCACCTCTCTGAACGGAGGCTTTGGTGCCCAACTCGCCCTCCGCGCACGATCCCTAACGGTGGACAGTGACATCACCCTCGCCAGCGGTGTCCTCACTCTCCAAGCCTCTTCAGGAAATGTCGTCGTCGGCGGCACGGCTGCCAGTCGCCTCGACGTCGGTGGCACCGCCACATCGTTTGTTGACGTGACTCGCTACACCAGTGGCGGCTCTGTGAATTTACGTTCTGCCACAGGCTCCGTGCAAGTTCTCGATCGCGGCGTCATTTCCCTCTCGGCGCGTAATGGTGGTGGAAATGCAGGCACGCTCAGCGTCGCCACACCGGGCGGTGCTTTCGAGTTATCCGGAAGCATCACCGCCTCGGCAGGGAATACAGGACTGAAAGGCGCGTTCTCGTTAGATGCCGGTTCCCTCATCGGTGGCAACCTAACCAGCCTCGATGGAATTCTCAACACAGGCCAGTTTTCCCAATCTCGCAGCTACCGGATTCGCAACGGTGATGTCACCATCGGTGGCTCAATCCTCGCTCACGACTATCAAGTTTCTGCCGACCAAGGGAATCTCACCGTCACCGGGAAAATCGATGCCTCTGGCAGCACTGGTGGTAAAATCCAGCTCCAATCCAGTGGCAGCCTTGTGCTCGCAAGCGGTTCTGAACTCACCGTGGCTGGCCAGAAATTCGACAGCGCCGGCAAAGGTGGCTCCATCACCTTAGAGGCAGGTGCCCAGCGAAACGGCGTCATCGACCGCACCGCGCTGCTCGATTTGCGGGCTGGCTCCATCCTCGACCTCTCCGTCGCGGCCAACACCTCTACCAGTGCCGCACTCGGTCAATTCACCGGTAAACTTCACCTCCGCGCCCCGCGCAACGTGGCGAATACCGACCTCCAAGTCAGCCCCATCGCCAGCAGCATCCTTGGAGCCTCCAGCGTATGGGTCGAAGGCTACAAGCTCTACAGCCTCACGGGCGAGGGCGTCATTACCACGGCAGTTCAGAACAGCATCCGTGACGAATCCACCGCGTTTCTCGGGGCGGCAGGCACCACCACGGCCTCTTACAGTGCCATCCTCAGTCGTCTGACATCGGCTCAGTCCGGGCTGAATCTCATCCTCGCCCCCGGCGCGGAAATCATTAATTCCTCAGGAAATCTCACGCTCGGCACCACCACTTCCACCGCTACCAGCGACTGGAATTTGCAAAACTACCGCGTCGGTCCGAAGAGTGCTCCCGGAGTCCTCACCTTGCGTGCTGCCGGAAATCTCATTTTTTACAACGCCCTCAGCGATGGCTTCGCGGCAGTCACTCCAAGCACTCTCAACGGCCAATCCTCGCTTTGGCTTGCCCCGCTCATGGCGCAGAACCCACTGCTCGCCGCTAACACCCAATCCTGGTCCTACCGCTTCACCGCCGGGGCGGATTTCAGCGCTGCGGACTTCGCTGCCGTGTCACCCCTCGCCAGCCTAGCTGCGGATCGTGGCTCGCTCCTCCTCGGGAAAAATTACGGAAATGCTGCCACCTACGGCTCGGGAGCCACTTTCCTCACCTCCACCGCCATCGCGAACCGCTACCAGGTCATTCGCACCGGCTCCGGCGACATCACGATCAACGCCGCCCGCGATGCGCTGCTCCTCAATCAGTTCGCTACCATCTACACCGCAGGCACCCAGGTGCTCGATCCGACAAAAGTCATCACCGCCGGAGATTTCGTCACACCTTATCTACTCAGCAGCACCGGCCGCCAACCCACCCCGGGCTCGATTCTTGGCTCAGCCCAGCAAGATTATTTCGTGCAGTATAGCATGGCGGGCGGAGAAATTTCGATCAACGCCGGGAACAACATCGCCCGCATGACTCGCACCGTTAGCACGGGCCTTGGCGGGACGCTCATCGCGGATTCTTCCCGCCAACTCCCTACCAGTTGGCTCTACCGCCGCGGTTATGTCGATCCAGTAACCGGCCTCTTCGGCGTCGGCGGTGCGGACGACGGTAGTGCGAGTATCACCGATCCCTCCGCCTCGACCACCTGGTGGGTGGATTTTAGCAATTTCTTTGAAGGGATCGGCACCCTTGGCGGCGGGAACATCACCCTCACCGCCGGAAATGATGTGCAAAACATCGACGCCCTCGCTCCCACGAATGCTCGCATGGCCAGTGGCAAGCCAGACGCCTCCAAGTTTATCGAACTCGGTGGCGGCGACATCACCATCCGCGCCGGACGCAATATCGACGGCGGCGTTTATTATGTAGAGCGCGGAAATGGGCAGCTCGAAGCCGGTGGCAGCATCACCACCAATGCCACCCGTTCTCCCTCGCGCGGGCTGTTGGCCTCACTCACCAATCCGCTCGTTTTCGATAGTAACACCTGGCTACCCACCACCCTCTACGTCGGGAAAGGTGGCTTCAATGTGCAAGCCGCCGGGGATCTCTTGCTAGGCCCTGTGGTGAATGCGTTCCTCCTTCCCCAAGGCTACAACAACAAATTTTGGTATAAGACCTACTTCAATACCTACGCGCCCGACTCCTATGTGAACGCCATTTCGTTAGGCGGAAATGTCACTCACCGCACCTCAGTCTCTCTCCCGGGAGAAACGGTCGCTCGCCCCACTCTCTCCGCGTGGATGATCGCCCAGCAGACGCTTTCCACCTCACAAGGAGCGGCCAGCTTCCAGCCTTGGCTCCGCCTCGCAGAAACCACGGTGGACCAATTCGGCTCGCTGATCTCGTTGATGGCTCCCAGCCTCCGCTCCACCGCCCTCACCGGCGACATCAGGCTGCAAGGGAACCTCACCCTCTCCCCCGCCCCTCAAGGCCAGATCGAGCTAATCGCAAATGGCTCCATCAGCGGACTCCAGCCGAGCGGCTTTATCACCAACCTCGGCGTCCAACGTTGGATCACCTCCACGGTTAATCTATCCGATGCCGATCCCACGTCGATTCCCGGCATCACCACCCCCTACGCCTACCAGCAAGTCGTCGGTCGTGCCGCCTCAGCCCAACGCGCCACGAACACGGGCCTCGGTCTCGGCTTCCTCACCTTCCTCGACGACAAGTTGATCGAAACCGGATCGAGCAACGGGAGCCTCCAGAAAGAGCAGGCGCTGCACACCAAGGGCCTACTCCATCTTAACGACACCAACCCTTTACGAGTTTACGCGCTCGGCGGCGACATCGACGGCCTCAGCCTCTTTTCGCCCAAAGCCGCTCGCGTCCTCGCTGGCCAAGACATCGGTGACGTCGCACTCTACCTCCAGAACCTCAAATCCACTGACTTGAGCGTCGTCAGCGCAGGCCGCGACCTCACGCTCTATAATGCGAATACCGCTTCACGCACCATCGCGAATGCGAACATCGCTTCCAACAAGGCCGTGAGACTCAATCCGCTCGCGGGTGATATCCAGATCTCCGGCCCGGGCGAGCTCCAAGTCCTCGCCGGGCGCAACATCGACCTCGGCCTCGGTGGCGGAAATGCAGATGGCACTGGAGTCGGCATCACCAGCATCGGCAATAGCCGAAATCCCTACCTTGGCTTCAACGGAGCGAGTCTCACCGTGGCCGCTGGATTAGGCCCTGCCACCAGCCTGCTTGGCAGTGCCGTCAAGTTCGCGGCCTTCATCAATGACTTTGTCCTAACTCCTGCGGGCACGGCTTACTTGGCCAAAATTGACCCCAAAATCGTTTTCTCGGAACAGTCACCCGATGAGCAAGCCCGCCTCGCTCTTGAGATTTTCTATCTCATTCTCCGTGATGCCGGTCGCGATCACAACGACCCCGACAGCACCGATTACCGCACCTACACCAAGGGCTTGGCCGCCATCACCTCACTTTTCGGGACAGGACCATGGGCCGGGGAAATCCTCACCCAAGGCCGCGACATCCGCACCAAAAACGGGGGTGACATTCGCATCCTCACTCCCGGTGGCGGACTCACCCTTGCCAATACCACCCTCGGAAATCCATCCACCCCTCCCGGTATCGTCACCGAAGCCGGTGGGAAAATCTCCATATTCGCCGACCAAAGCATCAACATCGGCATCGGCCGGATCTTCACCCTGCGCGGTGGCGATGTCATGATCTGGTCCTCCAAGGGCGACATCGCCGCCGGCTCCTCCTCACGCACTGTGGCCGCCGCACCGCCCACCCGTGTGCTGGTCGATACCCAGAGCGCCTCCGTCGAAACGGACCTCGCGGGCCTCGCCACCGGCGGCGGCATCGGCGCACTCGCCACGGTCGAAGGCGTGGCCCCGGCCGACATCGACCTCATCTCCGTCACCGGAAACATCGACGCCGGAGACGCAGGCATCCGCGTCAGCGGAAACATCAACATCTCCGCCGTCACCGTCACCAATGCCGGAAACATCTCCGCTGGAGGCAGCAGCAGCGGTGTTCCCTCCGCCAGTGTCAGCAGTCCAAGTGTCGCCAGCGTCACCTCGGCCTCAAGCGCCACCGTCGCCAGTAATACCAGCGACACCGCGACCCAGAAAAATACCACCACCGCCACTCCTAGCGTAAACGAATCTCTCTCCATCATCAGTGTCGAAGTCATCGGCTACGGTGGTGGTGGCCCAGAAGACGAAGAGGAAGATAAGGATAAAAAGGAGCAAACCGCCCCATAAAGGGTGGAGCACCAAGTTGAGTGGATGGATCGGGGATCGGGGATCGGGGATTGGCGGTTCAACATTCTGCTTCGTTGTTAGGAGTTCACCGCAAAGGCGCAAAGGTCGCGAAGGGACGCAAAGCAGACTTGAGGCTTCAAACGAAACGCGGAGACGCGGAGGCCGCAGAGAGATGCGCGGAGGTGAATAATCCCCTATCTCCTATCTCCTATCCATCTCCCAAAACTTGGCGCTCTTGGCGTCTTGTATGTTCTCCCCGCCTTCCGTTTTCAGCAACCCGCCGCCCGTGTCTTCCGAGAATGGGTCCTTTAACTCGTCGGAGGAAGACACGGGCG
>JAIXQH010000049.1 GCA_027484055.1 Verrucomicrobiaceae bacterium
ACTGCCAGGCACAGTGGTAAAGCACGGAGGTTGTTGCGTTTTTCGGCGCAGACTGGCCGCCAGAAGGCCGTCAGTCGCCCGCGAAAAACTTCAATAACAGGGAATATCAGGGAGAGAGCAGTTCACAGCGGACTGCGTCGCGCACCACGCAGTTTCAGGGTGAACCGTTGAGCGGCACCCCAGCTGCGCTCTCTCAAAATTAAGCCCATTCTCCGCGGGTTTGCGGCAAGGCCGCGCCAGACCTGTGGTCAGAGACCAGATCCTCAGCCCCATACTTGGGCAACGAAAGAGCCGGAATCTCTCCTCGAAAGATCCCGGCTTCACCTCAGGTTTGCGGGTTTGCGTCGGCTAAGCCGCGAGACCGAGCATCCGCTCCTGCTCTTCCCATGCCAGCGGCATCTCCGCCGCTAGCAGCGCCTTTCGCGTGACTGTCTTGGGCTGGGTGCCGGCAGCGACCGCCTCGACGATTCGGGGGCTCAGCCACGAGATGCGCAGCAGCCGGGCCAGATGGGTCCGACACCGCCCTTCCCTTTTACCAAGCTGGTTGAGGCTAAGCTCAGGCGACTGCAGCACCAAACGCTGCACCTCCATCGCCTCGGCCACAAGCGAAACCAGGTCAGCGTCGTACCGGTCATCGAGTGGCTTGGCGTCCATCTTGAGCTTGGCCTCGCGGAATGGCCGAGCACCGGATGGGCGCGGGATGGTGCAGGACCATGTGTTGGGGTCGCCGATGCCGAACGCTTCTGGCTTCAACTCGACGCGGATCGTGTCTTTGGTGACGTGAATTACGTTCACGAGCCCGCGCAGCGCATCGTCCGAGCGGCCCGGCCGAGACAGGTCCTGGGCGAGCCACAGTCCACGCTCGAACAGCGTCTGAAGGGTTTCGGCCTCGTTGGCCCCCGAAAGGCGACGCAGGGCATGTTCGTCATTCAGCAGCGCAATCAACTGGGCTGTGATGTGGTTCTCAATTTGCCCACGCCGGAACCGTGTCGGCCGGGGGTCGCCCTTTCGGGCTAGGTCCTTGCGAGAGACATAATAGGTGTATCGCCGGGTGCCATTCGATCCATAGGTCGGCACCATGGGTCGCCCTTCCGGATCGAACATCAGGCTCTGCAGCAGTGCCCGCTGCGGTTCGTTGGTGGGGCGCTTCCTGGCTGGCGCCCGCTCTTGAAGGTGCATCTGAACCTGTTCCCACAGGCTCTCGTCTACAATGGCCTCATGCTCGCCGTCATAGACCTGGCCCTTGTGAACAATCTTGCCGCGATAGATCGGGTTTTTGAGCAGGTGAAACAGGCTGCCCCGCGCGAACGGAATGCCGCCGCGATGCCCGGTGCTGGTGAGAACTTGGAACTTTGTGAGAATGCCTTCGGCCTTCAATTGCTCGAGCAGTACCGGCACGGAGCCGATTTCGACATAGCGCCGCATGATGGTCCTGACCCGCTCGGCCTCTTCGGGCACCGGGACAAGCTTGCGTTCGATGACCTCATAACCAAGCGGCACTGGGCCACCCATCCAGAGGCCCTTGCGCTTCGAAGCAGCAATCTTGTCCCGGATCCGTTCGCCAGTGACCTCGCGCTCGAACTGGGCGAACGACAGCAGCACGTTGAGGGTCAGCCGGCCCATGCTGGTGGTGGTGTTGAACGCCTGGGTGACCGACACGAAGCAGGCGCCCTTGGCATCGAGCCGCTCAACGATCTTGGCAAAGTCAGCCAGGCTGCGGGTCAAGCGGTCGACCTTGTAGACCACAATGACATCGACCAGTCCGGCATCGATATCGGCCAGCAGCGCCTTCAGGCCCGGCCGCTCCATGCTGCCGCCTGAGAAACCGCCGTCGTCATAGCGATTGGGAACCAAGGACCAGCCTTCGTGCTTCTGGCTCAAGATATAGGCCTCACAAGCCTCCCGCTGGGCATCGAGGCTGTTGAACTCCTGCTCTAGCCCGTCTTCAGTAGACTTGCGGGTGTAGACGGCACAGCGCTTGATCATCACTTGCGCCGCTCCGTAAGGCCGAAGAAGCGCGGGCCGTTCCAGTGGGCGCCGGTGATGGCTTTTGCGATCGCGCTGAGTGATGGCCAATGCCTGCCATCATAAGCGATCCCGTCTTCCAGCACGGTCACGGTGTGCCCGACCCCATCCCAGTCGCGGACCAGGCGGGTGCCTGGGGTGAGCTTGCGGTTGATAGCCTGCGGCTTGGTTGGCAGGTCGGCGGCAACCGCAGCGCGCCTCATTACGGTCTTAGACGTGCGGCTCATGCCGCCGTGACGCTGCTCCTGGAACCGGTAGGCCAGGCCCAGCCGCACCAGATCCGGCGAGATGTTGGGTGCGGGCGCTCCGTAGCGGCGCACCCACTCTTCAGCCAATCCAGCCGGGTCCATCTCGGCAATCTGGGCCAAGGTCAGATAAGCGCGGCGGGTCATTGGGAGACGGCCTCCACAGCCACCAACTTGTAAACGGAGGCGCCGTCGGCCCGATGGCTGCGTTCTAGCACCCGGCCCTTCTTGCGGAGGCCGGTCAGGAAGGCCCGGCAGGTATGCGCCTGCCAGCCAGTGGCGGCGCACAGATCGACAATGGTGGTGCCGTCCTCGGCTTCGAGCAGTGCGATAACCTGGGCAGACTTCTTGGAGGGCTTGCTTGGCGACGGGGCCGGCGCATTATCCGACCGGTCAGGTTGCGCATCGATGATGTTGGTTGGTTCGGTCTGCAGTTCGGCAGCAGGGTTGCGTTTTGCTTTGGCTGTCACTGAGTGGACTCCGGTCGGGAGCCGCACCATGCTGCTCCCACCACCCAAAGCCCTGCCGATTGAGCCGGTCAGGGCTGCGGCCTGAGTGCGGCCGCGAACGCCAAAACAGCAATGCTCAGGTTTGATTGGAAGTCCAACGAATGTCGGGTTTGCCCCCCATCTCGGTCATTCCGGCTGAACCGGAGAGTGCCTGAATGCCGTCGTTCGTTCATGCGGATATATGTGCCGGACTACGCCGGAAGCAGAACGACCGCACTGGAGTGGCACCGCTGCGTAAGCAATCTCAGCTTCAACTTGCGGGTCGTTTACGGCGGCGCGGAGAGGCGGGCATAGCCGAACCACGGGCCATTTCGGAGCGACACATGTCCAGAAGCGACGCCACCAGCGGCGGTGCGCCGGGTAGAGGGGCCAAGATCATGTTGCGGTCGCCGGAGCATAGTTTCATGCGTCCAGTCCCAATCGCGATCAGGAACTCGGCGGCCGCCTCTCCGCGCGGCCGGTCAGCGCTCTCTAAGATCCGACGCACTAGCCTAGCGACGTCGGCGCTGGCCTCCGAGTTGTCTCGGTAGTCGAGCTCTCCGGGGCGGGCGGCGCGTAGCAGGCAGCCCTGTATGATTCCATCGTTGAACCGCCCGAAATTTTCCGGCGAGAGGATCGTCTGCTGCATCCAATTGGTGCGGATCGCTTGCTCGCCTGCAGACGCCGGAGCGGTGCGCAGCTGCTGCAGCACCGATGCGACTGTGTAAAACACGTCGGCCTGGGTGCCTATGCCCCGCTTCGTGAGAGCCTGTGGCCAGAACACGAAGCCTTCGCGCAGTGGGAGCGGTTGCCCGGCCGGGTCGGGGAGGAGGAGGTCGGCTGTGAGCGGTCGTGACGTCTCCCTCAGTCTGGCGACGCGAGTCACGATCTCGGCGGGTGATGCTCTAGAAGAGTTCCGTTCAAGAAAGCCGAGTTCGTCCCGCCAAGGGTTTGCCGTCTGATTGCCTGGCAACAGCAGCTCGTCCGCGTACTCTACAACGTGCTTCGTCGGGTTGTCGGTCTGCACGAGCGATCGGTTCAGTACCTCCGCCCGAGCCGGGTCCTGAACCTTCGCGAAGCCAATCAAATAGATGATGGGCACGCGCGGCGCGACATTCCTGAGGTCGCGGCTGACGTCGAGTAGCAGGCGTCCGCTGCCTGTGACCGAGCTAGTGACGAGAATCGGGTCGGTGAACGTCGTTCCGCTGGTGGCGAGCGCCGCGAGGTCACCACGCCTGAGGACGGGTGGGGCGGTTGCGAGCATCGCGAGCGCCCTGTCGACTAGTGGCTGCGCCGCGTCCTCGACGAGCACGATCGCGGCTACCTTGGCGGGGACGTTCCGAGCAAGGCTGTAGTCGAGGCGACTGGCGTATTCCGTCGAGGTAAGCAGTGCCGCCGGATCGACGTCGAACTGGCGCCCGCCGAGTGAGACCCTCAACGCTCCCGTTCCCGCCAAGCGGGCCATCGCCGTACCAAGCTTCGGCGGCGCGTCCTTCTTTACGATGACCAAGGGCGGGTGCTGGGGACCGGCTATGTCAAACTGGTCTCCCTTCAGTGCGATAGGAGTCGAATCCTCACGGCAGAGCGTGCAGTCCTCCGGGTCGAACGTCCGCCTCTCGCTCGGATACCCGCCTGGGTTCGCCTTCTCGTCGAACCTAAGGTCGACGGCGACGCCTGGCCCCGGATCTTTTGGACCGAGGTATAGCATATGCAGGATGCGGGAAGCGTCGAATCCTTTGCGCGCCACCAGTTTGCGCCCGAGGCTTCCGCTCGACGACGCAGAGATGATTGCCACCGAGCTTGCAATGTCGGTAAACCGGTGCTCCCCGAAACCGAAGTAGGAGCTGAAATTGTCTGCGACTATGTTAGCACCGTCGTCGCGCAAGGTCCGCCACTGCTCGTTAACTGCTGAAACTAATGGGTAGAGCGCTGGCGTGTCGATATAAGCGCGACGCGCATCCTTCGGCAGTTGCCGCAGCAGAGCAACCGCCAAGAACGCGATCTCCGCCTGACGGACAAGGATGTTTGAAAGCCGCATAAAGCGATCGGTGTGTGCTCCTGACGGATTCGCGAAGTGGTAGCTCCGGCTGGCCTCGACGAAGCCTCCTCTCCGTCGAAAAATTGATGTCGCTCCGCGCCGCAAGATTTCCTGGATGCAGACGCCGCTCTTCGTGCCGCCGGTCCGGAGGGCTTCCCGCCGAACCTCAGACCCGGCCGCGTCGTAGCTGACCAACTCCACGCGCGTCCGTCCGCTAAGCCGCTCAAGCACCGCCTCCCCTTGGGTTGACGTACTTATGCTCTCCAGAGTCTGGTCGAAGTTGCTGTCTCGCACCAGAACAAGAAGCTCGTCGGGCGCCAGCGCCCGGGCGATCTCTTCCTCCACCTCGTCGGCGAGCGCGCGCACGTCGACCTCTGCGGTGGAGCAGAAAGCGACTAAGACGTCGACGGACGTCTCTCCGATGGACTTATCAAAGCGGTGCAGCAGGATCGGCGACATGCGCGTTAGAGCGGTAAGAGGAAGGTGAACAGGGTTCCCAATGCTGGCGCCAGTCGGTACTCTTGCCAGTGCCTGAGATTGGGCGGCTCGCCGTAGGCGAGCTCGCGCTCGCTTACCAGGTCCGCAAAAAGCGAGTGCCTTCCGGTGCGCAGCCGGAGGAAGCCACCTCGACGGCGCAAGATGTCCACGACGGTGCAAAGACCCATCCCCGCCGCGGAATTGGTCTTTCGGCTGGCGTGCTTGCCGAAACACGTACGAATAGCGGCAAGCTCTTCGTCGCGGTCAATGTCGGCGAGTGGCCGGCCAAGCCAGTGGGCGGCGTAGCCAGGTCCCGCGTCAAAGACGGAAACTTCCAGAAGCTGGATGTCGCGCCGGTTCTCACGCGGTATCAAGCGAGCGCAGTAGTCGGCCAACGGTCTGGACGCCTCGACCATCTGCGCGAGAGCCGTCCGCGAGATCGACTGCCTGCGGGCGTGGATACCACGGACAGACTTGCCTACCTGGTTGCCGTGCTCGTCGAGGCGCCCATATTCGTCATTGTTGCGAAAGAGTTCGTACAGCGCGTCCGCCAAGCCGACCTTGAGCTGTTGGTCGCCAACTGCAGGATGTTCTGCAAGTGTACGAGCCAAAATCAGTTCGGAGATCCGGTCGAACTCCTTTCGGCTAAGAAGTCGGCGGGTCGCATCGTCCGTCGCGTAAAGTGTCTCGGGTGTTGACCAGCCGAGGTGATCGGCACACACGACCTCGAGCTGCGCCCCCCGGCTGAAGAGCTGCGGGTTTTGCCCCTGGAGTCCGCGCAGACGATCCACTGCTAAGGCTTGGAGTGCCTCCGTGATGTCTTGCCCGTGCATGTCCTCTGCCCGGTCGCAAACAAGCGCGGCGCAAAGGCCGGGGAGGTGGCGCGTCATTGTGTCTAGCTGCGGATCCTCGGGCCCCACCGCGTAGGACGAGATGCGCGCGGTCCCCTGCGTCGCCGCCCAGGTAAGGATCGCTTGCACGATGGCTGGCTCGCCGCCGCCGACGTTCGCGCGGCTGCGGGTCGGCAGCGTCAACGTCGTATCCGTAACTCGCCCCTCCATCTCGCGGATAATCCGCTCCGCGGCGGCGATGTTAAGGGAGCTATCGATCTGCACCATCGCTTTGTAGCGAGCGTTTTGGCAAGGAGGAAGTCGTGACGTCGCGCCACTTTCGAAGTGGGACAACTTGGCGGCGACGTGATGGCTAAACAGGATTGCTGACGCTCTGGCACGTCAGATTAGTAGCACCCTCTGCGATTACGGAAAAGTAATCCCTGCGCAAGACAGGAAGCCATCGTTTGCAGTCTTCGACATAAATGAATGACCGCTTCCGGATGGCATCAATCTAGTTAGAACTGGAGTCAATGAGACCAAGCGGCTCATCGGTCCAGATGAACGAGCGTCCGGCTCCCGCAGCCAGCCGCCAACAAGCGGTCATGCAACAAACGGCCCATTTGCTGTCAGACAGCTTCGCGCGCCTGACCTGACCCCCTGATATTCCTCCACGATGGATTAGAGTCCGGCCCTTGAAAGAGGACGGACGATGAAGCGAACGCGGTTCACGGAAGAGCAGATCATCGGGATTTTGAAGGAGG
>JAIXQH010000057.1 GCA_027484055.1 Verrucomicrobiaceae bacterium
ATTGGGCGGGCGGGGAGACGGGCGGCATGATTGCCGAAGTCCATGTTTCACTATTCGGAAGAATCAAATACAAGAAGGGCATGCGAGTATCCGATTCAAATATCCATGGCATTGAATACTAACATAACCAAGACGAACACGCCGTGGGTGGCAACGGCGGATAAGCTCTCCAGTTCGCTTCGCTCTATGTGTCTTGCGCCGCCGTGCCACCACATCTAACGTTCGGCAGATATGAAGACGGATCCCTCGCTCGATTCACTCGTAGGTCATACTGTCTCCCATGTATGGTTTGGAGACTATTCAGCACTCTTCCTTGAGCTTGGCGAGCTGACTCCCAGCAAGCTCATTCGGCGCGACGGTTCTCTCGGGAACCCGCAGGGAGAGTTCACGGTGTATGCTGGATTTGATTGGCGGATCGAACGTCCAAGATCAGTTTATGGCAGCCGAGACTGCACTCGCAGACGTCAGAAATCGATTACCGCTAAACTCCTTGGAACAATGGTCACCTCCGCAGGCGTTTTTGGTCGGCTCGCAGAGCTCCAGATTGGTTTTTCGTCTGGTATGTGGTTGACTACGTTTGGCTTGGGACGCGGTGATCCAGATTGGAGTGTCAGCTTTCGTCGACCATCAGTTATTCACCTGAGCACAACGCAAGGAAGGTTGTCATTCGATCGTCGCGACTCCAAACCTCCAAAACCGAAAGCCGAACAAGCCGTGCATGGCAACACCCACTAGCTCCTCTGTTTTCGATGTTTTCACCTGATTTCAACCCTAACCCCGCGATCAACGTTGGCTCCCGCTAGTGGGTGCGCCATCACTTTGACGTTCGGCAAAAACATAAAGACCATGGATACCATCGAAGATTCTCCTATCCCACCTTCCCTCGTAGCCATATTGGCTGGTGGCAGCGCCGTGGCGTGGATGCTCTGGTTGCATGGTCTCGGGATGTTCTCGCATTGGTTTTTCTATCCAAGTTTTCTGTTCCTCGGCCTTACCGCTATGAGTCTCTTGGTCGGCATTAGATCGAGTTTCAGCCGGATCACTTGGACGTTTTGCATGTGGTGGAGCGGTCTTTGGAGCATCGTGTTCATCCTTGCCATTGCAATACCACCTTTTTCAACGTTCATCATAGGCTCGCTGGTTCTACCAATTCTGAAGGTTGGCAGCATTCATCCGTTCCTGGCTGGGTTTCTCCACGTCTTGATTTGGGCATGTGCCAAGGAGGTCTTGAAGCTTACAACAACTAACACGCCGAACAAGTCGTGAGATGCAACCGGCGAAAACGTCCGTTGTTGAATTCAGACTCGTAACCGCCGGTGCATCCACTCTAACGTTAGCGCAAGATAATGAATAAGAGAAACTTTATTGCAGGTCTGGCGTCCGGATTGTTGTTGGCCATATTGGCAGCGGTGGTGGCAACCGGAATCTGGATCTGGACGCGCCCTGTAGAGCACTCTGGCGGAGGTAAGCACCTTGATTCACCAAATGCCCGCTACAAGGCCGAGGCATGGAACATGCTAGAACGGAAGATTTCTGGCGGAGAGCGGAATTTCTATTCCTTCAGAGTGCGCGACAACGGTACCGGGTTCGAGATTTGTCGCTATGAGATTCCGATGCCCAAAGATCCTGTGTGGTTTCGTGAAGGACCCGGAGGCATCTATTGGGAGGCCGATTCAACGATTGTCCGTTTCGGAACCCAAAACGAAGCAATCTGGACCTACGTCGTATCTCTTCCAGAGCGCTAACAAGTCATGACGCGCCAACCGGCATAAGCTTTTCAAATTCAATTCAAAAACTTTTCAACCGCGCCGGTGGGCGCACATCAAACGTTAGGCAAAGAACAAGAACGCGACAGGACCTCTTCTGAACATGAAATCAATTCTTCTCGCTGTTTTTTACCTTGTCGCTGGCACAGCGGATTCGCAGACACAAGAGAAGTGGTCAATCGAACGACAAGACGCGATCTCCGCTCTCGAACCACACATTAAACATCCTAGTGATAAGTCCACGACGATTCTCGCGCTTAACATCCTTGGTGCCCTAAAGAGCAAGGACTCCGTCCCCTTGGCGATCCCGCTGCTTAAGCACGCCGATCCGGACATACAGGCAGCCGCTGCGCGCTTTATTGCGATTGCTCCACCGCGAGAGAGTTTGCCAGCGTTGAACGACGCGCTGGATTCTTGCGACATCAAAAATCTTGGATTGGTAGAGGGGCTTGGACGCGCCTTTATATTCCTCGAAGACCCTGCATCTTTGCCAACCCTACGCCGTGCGATTAAGAAGGGTATCTTTGGCTATGTTTCCGTAGCACTCGGGCGCGTTGGTGAGCGTGATGATTTCGAATTATTGCTTGAGGCCGCTCTGAACCGCGATTCGATGGATGCACTCGAGGGACTAATGCCAATGGTCTATCGATCTAATATGCCATTCGAGGGCTGGATGAGCGAAAATAAATGGTCTCCGCAGACAGGACTAGCGCACAAGCAGGACTGGCAGACTTGGTGGGATAAGAACAAGGGCGATTTTAGAATTGAAAAGACGGCAAGGGAGGCATTCAAACAAAAATAATCCGCCTAACAAGCCGCGGCGTACAACGGGCCATAAGCACTTCAATTGCATTTCAAAAACACCTCATGCGCGCCCGTGTGCGCGCTCTAACGTTCGGCAGAAACAAAAAATATGAGTCGCAGCTACCATGTAACCAACAAAAAGGCCTTCGCGGCTTTTAGCGAAGGTGACGTAGAGCCCTCTTATCAAGCCTCAGAGAAGCTGTGGGTGAAGTTAGAACAGATAAAGGCGAGAAAGCAGGAGATCGATGTTACAAATCGTTCTATTGTTTCCGCCGAGATAGCGCGAACCAACCGCGTCAAAATCAAGAGAGCAACCCATATCCCCACGGATGCAGAGGAAGTCGAACAATTCGTGGATGACAACCCCTCATAAGCTCCTCAATCTCATTTCAAAAGCATCTCCATGGCGGGGTTGTCACCACATTTAACGTTCGGCAGAAACTTCAGAAAATCCACCGATACAAATAAGTCGTCAAATCATGAAAATAAAAATTCTACTATCAATACTTGCTCTCTGTATTTCCATCACGGGTTGCGGTCCGTCCACTCCAACTATGACTGTTGGGCCATCTGGGAAGCTTGTCGATATTACCGGGCTAGCGCCACGCACCATAATACAAGATCCTAATAACGGAAAATGGTTTATGGTGCCAGTTCCTCCAGAACAGAAAGCGCTAGAGAATAGAATACTCCAAAAACCAACCATAGAATAATCTACGGAACTGACCCTTAAGCGGTAATTCAATAATTAGCATTATGAGACATTTACTCCTTTTAATATTAGTCAATCTAACTATATGTCAATTCAACCATGCCGAAACCATTGAAACGATTCTAAAAGAGAACGTAAAACAGGACGACGACGCACCTCAATATGCAATATTGCAGGTCGCAACTCTCTGCGATTTTGCCGCAGACTATAATGGCAAGCTTGTTGTTTCCGGCACATTTGACACGGTCACTGCTACTGCTTTGCCAGCGGTACATGAGAATTGCTCTCTTGCGATGCGTTTTTGTTACACACCGGATAATGCAGGTCAGCACAAGCTTTCAATTAACATTATCAATGAAGATGGCAAATCACTCGATCCGGTCAACATGCCGATTGAGGCGAAGTTTGATATCAAAATTCAAAAAAACCTACCATTTCTCACCCGCAACATTGTAATGAATTTAAAAGGTTTGAGTTTCCCGAAAGCTGGTATCTATTCCATCGATATTGCTTGCGATGGTAAAATTCTCGCACGTCTGCCTTTGAGCGTGGTTTATAACAAGCCAACAAAAAAATAATATCAAACAGAGCGAACGATAAGTCAGACGTTTGATCAAAAATCTATTTCCCTGCCGGACTCCGGTGTGGATTCGACAGCCCACCATGAGCATGAACAACCCTAGGCGATGCATGATGCCTTAAAAGGATTAGGCACCCCAGCAAGACTCACAAGAAAAGACCGACAGCTGGGTGCTGGCATGTAGGTCAGGCGATCACAAGCTTTCTGGAACACTTAAAACGGAAGGGTCGGGAGTAACGCGGGGTTGTCAGGTGGGCGTGATGCTTTAGGTTCGTAGGCATATGGAGACGCGGCATTTTGATTTTGTAGTGATCGGCGGAGGGAGTGCTGGCTATGCGGCGGCGCGGACGGCCCGAGAGTCGTTTGAGAACGTGGCAATCGTCGAGGAGGGTGGGGAGCTTGGCGGACTTTGTATTTTACGTGGGTGCATGCCCTCGAAGACTTTGATCTACTCAGCGGAGGTGCTGCATCTGGCGAAGGAGGGGAAAAAATTCGGGCTCAATATCCCCGAAGCGGCGGCGGACATGCAGGCCTTGCACCAGAGGAAGCTCACGACCATCGAAGGCTTCGCATCCTACAGGCAGGAGCAGTTGGGATCAGATCGCTTCCACTTGATTCGTGACCGGGCGGTGTTTGTGGATGAGAAAACCGTTTCACTCGCCAGTTCCGGGGAAAAAATCACGGCGGATTTTTTCCTGATCGCCACTGGCTCGGTGGTGAACACGCCTGACATCCCCGGCCTGCGGGAAACGCCGCACTGGACGAGTGACGATGTGCTGGATTTGGATTTCCTGCCGCAGTCCGTCATCGTGCTGGGTGGGGGGATCGTCGCCTGCGAGCTGGCGCAGTTTCTCAACCGCGTGGGGACGAAAGTGATCCAGATCCAGCGAAGTAAGCGGATTCTGAAAGAGTGCTCTCCCGAGTCCGCCGAGGTGGTGATGCAGGTTTTCCGAAATGAGGGGATCGACCTACACACGGGGACAGATCTGAAATCGGTGGCAAAAGAAGGCGGGGAATACATCGTCCATTTCACGGAAAATGACGAAGAGCACAATGTTCGCGCCGCACATCTTTTCAACGCCCTGGGCCGCAAACCGAATACAAAGGGGCTGAGCCTGGAAAATGCGGGGGTTGAAACGAAGCTCTCCGGCCAGATATGCGTCGATAAAATGCAGAGGACGGCGAATGCCAGAATCTACGCCGCTGGCGATGTCGCGGGGCCGCATGAGATCGTCCACCTCGCCATCCTGCAAGGCGAGGTCGCGGCAAATCATGCAGCGGGGAAAAACCCAGAGCCGGTGAATTACGACATCAAGACCGGCGTCGTCTTCACCGATCCGCAGGTCGCCGCTGCGGGGCTTTCTCTAGAGGAAGCGAAGGAAAAAGGAGTCGATGTCATCGTTGCCGACTATCCTTTTGACGATCACGGAAAGTCCATTCTCATGGAGGCAAAACATGGATACGTGAAGGTCTGGGCGGATCGTGCGACGGGCAAAGTCATCGGCGCGGAATGTGTCGGCAAGGATGGCGGCGAGCTGATCCACGCGCTGGCCGTGGCGATCACTCTCGGCGCGACTCCTGCCCAGCTATTGAAGGTCCATTGGTATCACCCGACATTGAGTGAGATCTGGAGCTATCCCCTAGAGGATTTGGCGGAGAGTTTAAAAAACACCTAACTCAGGCGGAGGAATCTGAAGTCGGTATGCTTTCGGATCGACTAGGGCGAGGCCTAAGTGTCTAGCCGCTAGGGCTACCTCGGTTTTGTTTTTTAACCGCGAATCGACGCCGATGAACGCGAATGAAGACAAATTTACCTGCCCGATGCAGCGGTATGGAGACCATTTGCTCAAACTTTGGTTTTGCCTCAGATCATTCGCGGTTGGTGTTTTCAGAATGAGGTGGCACCCTGTTGGAACCCTGAAATCGCATTGCGCTCATCTGCGCAGACAGCCCTTATCCAGACGGTAAGTCTCACCACGCTGTACCACATCACCTGATGAACATCCGAACCCTTAACTTCGTTCTATTTCTCCTCGCCGCCGCCACCTCGCTGCTCTGCGCGGCACCGCTGGTCGTAGCAAAAAGTCAGCCGGACCCCGCCGACAGCGCACCTAGCGGCAAGCTTTACACCTATAAGGAAAGTGGCGGAAAGCCACGCCAGATGGAAATCTACTTCCCACCGAATCACGACCCGACGAAGGCAAAGGTGCCCGGAATCATCCTATTTCATGGCGGCAGCTGGACGGGGGGCTCGCTGTCACAATTTCGGGTGGCCTGCGCCTACTTCGCAAGCCGTGGGCTGGTGTGTGCCACCGCCGAGTATCAGATGCTCACCCCCGCCAATGCGAAAAAGCTGCCCTCGGGTGAATCCCTCAAACGCGTGTGTGTCACGGATGCCAAGAGCGCGATTCGCTGGTTCAAACAACACGCGCCCGAACTCGGCATCGACCCAAGCCGCATCATCACCGGCGGAGGCTCGGCAGGAGGCCACATCAGCACCATCGCCACCCTAAATCCCGGCCTCAACGATCCCGCAGATCCCAAGGACATCGACACCAGCGTGGTCGCCTATCTTTGGTTCAACCCCGCCTTCGCCCTCGACGACGACAAAGACCCAGAGATTGATGTGCAGCATTTTATGAAACCCGGTCTCGCGCCAGCCATCGTTTTCTTTGGCGATCAGGATACGTGGAAAAAGGGCTGGGACATCGCGCAGACCCACTGGAACGCGCTCGGAAATGATACCATCCATTTGCAAATCGCCCCCGGCCAGTCGCACAGTTTTTTCAACCATGAGCCATGGCAAAGCCTGACCCTAATCGCCGCAGACCGCTTCCTCACCAAGCTTGGACTCCTCACGGGCGAACCGACCCAAACGGCACCGGAGAGCGGCAAGCAGCTTGTCCCTTCGGTGGTAAAGAAGCCCTAACATCCCCAAGCTCATCTAGGCTTCCCTATTTCGTCGTTTTTACCAGCTGGGTCATGGCTGTTGAAAACCACCACCACGGCTTGGCTGGACTCAGCCGCCACGGCGTAGGGCTTCGGAGATTTTTAGCTGCATCGCTTGGAAGGCGGGGATGGCTCCGGCGACGAGACCTAGACCGAGGGCGAAGAGGCCGCCTTGGACGAGGGTGTGGGTGGGCAGCATGAACAGGGGCAGGAGATTCGGGACGGGATTACCGGCGGAGATGATCAACCATGCGGCGGCGAGTCCGCCGCCGCCGCCGATGAGGGCGATGAAGCAGGACTCGAGGAGGACCAGCCAGAGCACGAGCCGATTGCTAAAGCCCATGGCCTTGAGCACGCCGAGCTCTTCGGTGCGCTCGCGGACGGACTGGGCCATGGTGTTACCGGCGACGAGCAGGATGGTGAAAAATACGGCAGCGACCACGGCCATGACGATGGCTCCGATGTCGCCGATCTGCTGGGCGAAGCCTGCGGCGAAGGCTCCTTCTGGCTCGGTCTTGGTTTCGTAAGGAGAGTTGGCGAAGGTCTCGTCGATCTGGGCGGCGATTTCTGCGGCTTGGTCGGGGTTGGCGATGCGGATGGTGAACCAGCCGACTTGGCCTTTATCCCTTTGCCGGGCTTCTTCGAAGTAATCGTAGCGGAAAAAGAGATTGGAGGTGTCGGTGGCTTTTTTCGCCCCTTGGTAAATGCCGACGAGCTCGAACTCCCACTGTGCCTCACCTTTTGGCTGGTCCCAGATGGGGGACTTGATGGGGATGCGGTCGCCGACTTTCCACTTGAAGCGGTCCGCGGTGGCACGGCCGACGATGGCTCCGGTGCGGGTGGCGAGCCAGGCTTGTTTCTCGGTGTCCTTGATGACGAATTCGGGAAACATCAGGAGAAAGGACTCCGGTTCGACCGGCATGTTAGGGAAGAAGTTCTTGGGGTCTTGGTAGATGCCGCCGAACCACGTTTGGTGGACGACGTCGGCCACGCCGGGGAGGGTCTTGATGCGGTTTTTGTAAGTCTCGGGGAGGGTCTGAATGAGGGATACCTTGTGGCGGGTGATGAGGCGATCCAGCCCGGCCATGGTGACGCCACTGCGGAAGGCTTCCTGGATGGCACCGAGGAAGGCAAAGAGGGTGAAGGCGATGAAGATGGAGAGGAGGGTGAGGATGGTGCGGAGTTTTTTCCGCTTTAATCCTGCCCAGACGAGGGGGAGGAATTTCATGGGGCGGTGGGGTCAGCCGGGGTGTCGGTGAGTTGGCCCTTGTCGAGGTGGACGGTGCGGCTGGCGCGGGCGGAGGCGTGGGGATCGTGGGTGACCATGATGATGGTCTTGCCGTGATCTCGGTTGAGGGACTGGAGGAGGGTGAGGATTTCGTCGCCAGACTTGCGGTCGAGGTCGCCGGTGGGTTCGTCACAAAGGAGGACGGTGGGGTCGGTGACGATGGCGCGGGCGATGCCGACGCGCTGCTGTTCACCACCGGAAAGGGTGCGGGGGAAGGCTTTGGCGCGGTGGCTGAGGCCTACGGCAGCGAGGGCGGCGGCGACGTGTTGGCGGCGCTCGGCCTTGTTGAGGGAGGTGAGGAGGAGAGGTAGCTCGACATTTCGCTCGGCGGTGAGGGCGGGGAGTAGGTTGTAAAATTGGAAAACGAAGCCGATGTGGCGGGCCCGCCAGGCGGCGAGCTGGCGGTCTGAGAGTTGATCGACGCGGTCCGGGCCGATCTGGACGCTGCCGGTGGTGGGCCGGTCGAGTCCGCCGATGAGGTTCAGCAGAGTGGACTTGCCGGAGCCAGAAGGGCCCATGAGGGCGAGAAATTCCGCCTCTTTTACATCGAGATGGAGTTGGTCGAGCACGTGGATCTCTTGCGAGCCGCGCTTGAAGGTTTTGGTGACGGAGTCAACGTGGACGAGGGTAGCGGGAGTGGTGCTCATCGGGGAGATTTGACGGTGACGGATGCGCCCTCGTGGAGGGTGGCGGGTGGGTTGAGGATGACCGTCTCACCGGCGGAAAGGCCAGCGGTGAGAGTGACTTGGGAGGCGGAGGAATGGATCAGGGTGATGGCGCGGCGCTCCACGCGGCCGTCCTTGACGACCCAGGCGATTTCGCGGGTGCCGGATTTCTGGACCGCGGTCTTGGGGATGCTAAGGGAGCGGGTGGGGGTGGGAGATGGGGCGGGTTGGTCACTGAGGAAGGCGACCTTGACGCCCATCTGAGGAAGGATGCGGGGGTCGAGCTGGTCGAAGGCGACGCGCACTTTCACGGTGGCCTTTTGGCGGTCTGCGGTGGGGATGATGGTGGTGACTTTGGCGGGGATTTTCCAGTCCGGATAGGCGTCGAGGGTGGCTTCGACGGGTTGCTTGGCTTTGACGCGGTTGATGAAACTTTCGCCGACATCGACTTCGATTTCCAGCGAGGCCATATCGACAAGGGTGCAGATGCCGGTGCGGGTGAAGCCGCCGGAAGACATGGGCGAGATCATTTCGCCGGGTTGGGAGTCTTTGGTCGTGACGACGCCGGCGAAGGGTGCGCGGATGAGGGTGTCGTCGAGTTGCTGGGTCCAGTCCTCGACTTGGCGCTGGGCGACGAGGATGTCGGCTTGTTGGCGGGCAAGTTTGGCGGTTTGCGCGAGGGAGTCGGCCTCGGCCTTTGCGACTTCGCTACGGCTGACGGCGCGGGGCGAGTTGATGGCGGAGAGGCGGTCCAGCTCGGCTTGGGTGTAGTTCACCATGGGTTGGGTTTCCGCGAGGTTGAGCTGGGCGGAGGCGAGCTGGGCTTGGGCGAGGCGGAGGCCAGCGGTGACGTTTGAGTCATCGAGGCGGGCGAGGAGTTGGCCTTTTCCGACGGACATGCCTTCTTCGACAAGGATTTCTGAGACTTTTCCGGTGACCTTGGAAGAGACGGTGGCTTCGAGGCGGGTGGTCACGTAGCCGGAAGCGTTGAGAAGTGTGCGGTCAGCAGCGCCGGAAGCGGTGGACTGGAGGGTGACTTCTGCGGTCTGGACGATAATGCGCTGAGCGCGAAGGATGAACCAAGCCGCACCTGCGGCGGCTAGCAGAAGTAGCAGGACCCATAGCCACCACGGGCGTCTGGGGCTGGACTTCGTGTCCAATGGAGCGCGGTGAATGCGGAGAGCGTCGAGACTTGGGGGAGGTGCGTCCATAGTTGGCACGCCTGAAATAGGCGAGGATGGGTGGATTTTCAAGAACTCGCTGCGCGGATGATCTCGCGGTAAGTCTCGACCTCGGCGGTGGGGATGCGCTGGAGGGTGGGGTCTTTGTCCAAATCGACAAAATAGAGGCCGAAGTCGGTGTTCGGGTCGAAAGGGTGGCCCCACTCGCGGTTGGAGGTGATGGACCAGAAGTTGTAGCCTTTGACGGGGACTCCGTGGAGGAGGGCGCGCTCGACCTCGGCGATGTGGGAGCGGAGGTAGTCGCTGCGAGAGACTCCATTGGCGTTCGGGACGCTGCCGTTTTCCACGATGAAAAGCTCTTGCTCCGGGAACCAGCGGTGGAAGCGGCGCAGGGCGTGGTAGAGCCCTTTCGGCCAGACGGGGGCTTTGAGAAATCGCCCGTGTGCGGCGTCTTCTAGGGAGCGGAAGCGCCCGAGTTTCCAGGTGGGAAGTCCCCAGTAATAGTCGAGACCGACGAAATCTTGTGCGCCGACGGCTTCGGCTGGACAGAGCTCTTCCGGGAGGCGGCCTGATGTGCCGAGATACCACCAGTTGGCATTGGCAATCAGAGTGGTGGTGCCCCAAAAGCGCCATGCCCAGTTGAGCCAGCCGGAGCGGGTTTCTAGCACTTTAAGGCGGAAAGTCGGGGCGATCGGGACAATTTCTAGGCAGCTGGCATCGCCGAAAATTTCCTGGGTGATGAGCTGGGCGAGTTCCATTTCCAGTCCTTGGCAACAGGTGTCCTGTGCCATCCCTGGGGCGTCGGAGCGGATGCCGATGCGGATTTTCCCCCGGCGGCGGATCCGCCGCATGTCGCGACCTTCGGGCAGGCTGGGGTGGGCTTGGTCGGCACCGGCGAAGACTTCTTGAAGAGAAATCGGGCGCTTGGCCTCCTTGGCAGCTGGACCGGCGGGAGGGATCTCGGATTGGAAGGCGGCGATGGCGGAATTCACCCGCTCCAGTAACTGCCAATGCCCGTGTGGTGCGACAACGACGTAGGCTTCGTCGCTGAAGCCGGATGCGAGTAAACGCAGGTCGCTGGCATGGTCGATGCCTTGGGAGATGAGGAAAAGAGCGTCGCCATAGACAGCGTCCACGAGACCATTTCGCAAGGCTTGGCGGGCGTCGTCGTAGTTGGCGAATAGGGTCTTACGGCAGGATTTGGGCAGGTCGCGGAGCCAGGAGGTCGGCTGATTTCCAATGCCGATGACGCCGATGTTTTTCTGCTGAAGTGAGTCCACCCCCTCGCCTTGGAAATCGCGTTTTACGAGAATGGCTTTACTGGTGCGGAGGTATGGATCGCTGATTTCAAAGCGCGTCTGCTCGTCAGCGGTCACCCCGCCGATGACGAGATCCACGTCGCCTTTTTCAGAAACGAGAGCGCCGCTGGTGGTGAATTTGAACAAGGCTTCTGAAAGCCCGCGGTGACAGGCGCCGAAGTCCATGATCATTTGCAACCAGGTGGGAAAGCCGGTGACGAGCGGATTTACCCCGACTTTCGCGCCAGAATGATGGCTCTGGATCGCGACCCGCGCCCGGGCGTGGGCGAGGAAAAGGCTGGGAATGAGCTTGCCCACGGCTTCGGCCTCTGCCTCGACGTCTGAGCCGCGGGGGAGGCCGGGCGGCATGTAGTAGCGGCTCTGCCACCAGGGCTTAATGAAGCCGAAGGTCAGCTGGCTGGGTTCATTGAAAGTGATCCAGTAGTCCACCACGTCGCCCATTGCCACGGCCACGCGGTCGGCATACCTAGCGAAAAGGTCGGGAAATTTCTCACCGATCATCCCCCCGCAATCCCGCTCCAGCCAGACTGGCCAGACGAAATGGTGCAGTGTGAGCATGACTTTCATGCCGTGGCTGCGGATGCACTCGGCGATTTCCCGGTAGTGGGCGAGGCTTGCGTCATCGAAGTGGCCCTCCGTGGGCTCGACACGCGCCCAAGCGATCGAGAAGCGAAACAATTGGCAGCCCAGCGCGGCGGCTGCGGAAATGTCCTCCGCGTAGCGATGGGTGAAATCCGTTGCCTGCCCGCGCGCGGTGAGTCCTTGGCTACGTTCCCATAGATCCCAAACGTCCTCACGGGTCGGATCATGCGCCTCGACCTGATGATCGGCATTCGCCGTGCCGAATAAAAACCCTTTGGGAAAAGCCATGAACGGCCTCCTTTGCACCTGTTGTTGGCGGTCGGGTCAAGGCTCTTTCCTCCGACTGGCTTCATTCGCAGCTATCAGGGCTTGAAGTGCCTGGACCCAGGCGTCGAGCAGGTCGTGCCTCCCTGCGCCTTCGACTTCGAGGGTGAGATCGGGTAATAAATAGGCAGTGGCAGTCCGGATTTCCCCAATGGGCTCATGGACATGGATCGATTTCACCCGGTTTCCTCGGCCCACTTGGTGCTGGAGCGTGCCATGCTCTACCATGATCACGCTGCACTCATGACGATAGATTTCAGGGAAATCTCTGGCGGAAACGTGTTCGATTTCCCGCAGTGCTAGCAGCCGCTGACGGAACTCCGGCAGCGTCTCATCCCGCGCATGGTGGATGAGAAGTGGCAAGGAATTCATCGTGAATCCTGCCGTGCCAAGCTGCGGAGCTCCTGCGCGGACTTGCTCGACCAGCACGGTATCCGCTTCTGACCGTGCCAAGAGCGCTTGGCCCCAAGCCCAGAGCACCTGAGTTGCCACGGTTGTCTCGCCGAGTGAGAGCTGGTGGTGAAAATCATTTCCCAAGCACCGCCGCGCCCTCGTTGCACATCGATCCAGCGTGGCCTGCGCGCCATCCACTCGCTCCAGCCCAGCAAACTGCCGGTGAAACAAGGCTTCGGCCGTTTCACGCTCGTGAACGGACGGGCTCTCCCAGCGTGTCATGCGGAGAGGTGCGGTAGGTTCTCCTGCGAGACGATCCAAAAAACTTTGTAAAATCCGCACGATCGAGCGCCCATCCAGCAGCGCGTGGTGAAAAGTCCATACCAAGCGCCCATCCCTTGGCCAGTAAACGGCACGCCACGGGACCGTTTGGGGAAGTAAAAGTGGCTGGGCCCGATCGTGTTCCAGCCACTTGTCCCACTCAGCCGGTGGTGTTTGTCTCACCTGCAAGGGAGGAATCACCGCCGCCCAGTCCCATGACTCGCACCCGGGAAAGGTAATCTGTAAGGCTTCTGTCTGCGCCACGGTCTGTGCCCATGCAGCGCTTACCTCTGGGGCAGACACTCGGTCTTTCAAGATGAGCTCGACCTGCTCCACATGACAGCCCGCCTTGCCAGTGGCGAGCATTGCCCGCTGTAATGGGGCTAAAATCCTTGTTGAGGTCTGCAAGGCTCGCATTTTAGCTTGGAAAAACTCCCTTCCAAGCGTCATTCTCCCTGCACGCGTAATTTTTGATGTAGCAACGTGGATGAAATCTCCCAATCATTGGACTTGCCCGCGACTCTGTAGCAGGTTGATAGTCATCTGACGTTCGACAGTTCTACCGTCGTATTTCCCGTTAATCCATGAAATTACTGATCATTGACGATCATGCCGTAGTGAGGCGAGGAATGCAGTTCTTGCTGCTTTCCCACTTCAAGGGCATTGAAATCGGCGAGGCTGAAGAAGCCAAGTCAGGACTCGCCTCGGTCATGGAGAACGATTGGGACATCGTCGTACTAGACATCAGTATGCCTGGCAGAAATGGCATGGACTTGATCCAGGAAATTAAAACCGCCAAGCCCGAGTTACCCATCCTCGTCATCAGCGGGCATTCCGAGAAGGACTACGCGGTGCGCGCCTTGAAGCTAGGAGCTTCCGGTTTCGTTTCAAAACAAAGCGCGGCTGAAGTTCTAGTCACCGCTATCGAGCGAGTGCTCGCCGGTGGGAAATACATCAGCATGTCACTCGCCGAGCAACTGGCGGGCGCACTCGGTGGAAATTCCCCAGGCACTCCCCACCAAGCTCTTTCCAATCGGGAACTCCAAGTCCTCAAGCTCATCGCACTCGGCCAGTCGATCAAAGAAATCGGCTCAGAACTCGCCCTGAGTCCCAAGACCATCGCCACCTACCGGAGCCGTATCGCGGAAAAAATGGGCCTCGACTCGAATGTCGAGTTGACCCGCTACGCGATGCAAAATCACCTGGTGGATTAGTTTTTGAGCTTTGTAGGTAATTTGCTTACAAGATGCCGAGACTTTTGCCTACGCGGAAATAAGTCATTCTCCTGCTATCGCTCGATCACATAAGGCATTAGCCTTCAGCAGGTTCGTCGAACTAAAGGTTTGTCCCAGTTACGTGGCTATGGTCACAACAGGACAATAATAATGGACGCCGTCTTTCCGGGGGGGAGGGCGGCGTTCTATTTTTTCAGGCTTTCGCGCCGAAAAATTCGTAAGAAAGGGAAAGTGGCGCTGTCGCGTATCGAGCAGTGCATGAAGCTCCTCCTTTTCCTATTTTTCCCTACGATCTTAGCTGCAAAGCCTGCTGCACCCATGGTGATGCAGGAGAAATTTCTCAGCAATGGGCAAATCAAGATCGGGGTGGACCTGAGCTCCGGCGGCTCTATTTTCTGGTTTTCGGAACTCCCCAGCGATCAGAATTTGCTCAATCATTGCGACCGGGGCCGCTTCATCCAGCAATCCTACTACGGAAAAAAAGATGGCTCCATGTGGGCCAAAAAACCGTGGCGCTGGAACCCCGTGCAGGGCGGTGACTACAAGGGAAAACCCGCGCAAGTGCTCGAGTCGCGCGTCAACTCGGAGCAGGAACTCTACGTCAAAAGCGTGCCGGTCAACTGGGCGGGCGGCGAAGACTTGAAAGAATGCATCATGGAAGAATGGATCACCCTCAAGGGAGTGACGGCTCAAATCCATTTCCGTTTCACCTATCTGGGTACCGAGACTCATCCCCCAACGCATCAAGAGCTACCAGCGGTTTTCATGGATTATGCGCTGACGGACATGGTGTTCTATTCGGGAGATAAGCCGTGGACCGGTGCGCCGATTGCCGAAGAACGCCCCGGTTGGCCGAATGAATCCAGAACCTCCACCGAACAGTGGGCAGGTTACGTGGGAGCAGACGGACGCGGCCTAGGGGTCTATTTCCCGGGCAATTCCAAGCTGACCAGCTATCGGCACCCCGGGCCGTCTGGCCCACTTGGCGGCGGTTGTTCCTATTTCGCGCCCGTGACCACCATGCAGATCAAACCCGGATTTGTGCATGACTACACCATTTCCCTGACCATCGGCACCGCAGATGAAATGCGCGCTCGCTTTCACGCACTGCTTCAATCTGCACCCACTTCGAAGCCGGATGAGCGTTGACGGAGAGAAAAATTCGTTCATCATCCCCACTCTAGCTCGCATCCAGAACTCCAACTTACCCATCAGATGTCCCTCATTCGTCGTATTCTAGCCGTCGCTCTCGCGGCCTCACTCGCCACCTTTGCCACGGCCGCAGAGGGCAAGCTCAACATCGCCACCGTCGATATGCAGGAGCTTTTCAAGCAATACTACCGCACCAACGAGGCGCAAAAGCAGATCAACGTCGAGCGCGCCCGCATCCAGAAGGACAACAACGAGCGCCTCACTCGCATCCGTGAGCTCGAAGACACGCTCGGAAAACTTCGTAAACAGCTCGAAGACCCCGCTCTTAACGACTCCAAGAAACAAACCCTCTTCAAAGAGTGGCAAGCCTCACAACAAGAAGGCATCGCCCTCGACCGCGAACGCCGCGAGTTCCTCCAACGCCGTAACCAAGCTCTCAACGAGAAAATGGTCCAACGCATGAAGGGCATCCTCGAAGAAATCCGCAAGCTCGTGGAAGAAAAAGCCAAACTTGATAACTATGACTACGTCTTCGACAAGTCCGGCCTCAGCACCTCACAAGTCCCATTCCTCCTCTACACCAAGGACGCCACCGACATCACCGCAGGCCTGCTCAAGGATCTCAATAAAGACGCCCCCGCCGAGTCGCTCCCCGTTCCGGGTGAGCCGACACCTGAGATCCCCGCTCCAGCTCCTGCTCCCGCAGCAGAAGGCGGCCAGTAAGACTTTTTCCCTTTCTGACCCTTCCTGAGTTGGCATTCGCCCTCACGCTTTCCGAACTTGCCCGTTGGGTCGATGGTGACATCGTCCGGGGCGAGTTCGATTTGTCTCTGACCGGTATGGCCGCGCTCGACGCCGCCGGCCCCCACGACGTCAGCTTTCTCGGAAATGAAAAATACTACGGCCAGTTTCTCCAAACGGCCGCCGCCGCCGTCATCGTGCCACGCGGGATGACTTCGGGCTCTCCGACCACGGCCTTAATCGCGGTGGATAATCCATCTCTCGCCTTCGCCGTGGTCGTCCGCCATTTCGCGTCCGCCACCCGCCAGTTCACTCCTGGCATCCATCCCTCCGCTGTGGTGGACCCTGCCGCTCTGCTCGATCCCACCAAGACACGGGTTCAGCCCGGTGCCGTCATCATGGCCGGTGCGAAAATTGGCGACGGCTCCGACATCGGGCCCAACGTCGTCATCGGCGAAGACGTCACCCTCGGCAAGGATTGCCAAATCATGGCCAACGCCTCCATCCGCGAGCGCTGCGTCTTGGGTGACCGGGTCATCCTTCAACCCGGCGCGGTCATCGGCTCGGATGGCTACGGCTACGAGTTTTCTGGCGGCAGGCACGTGAAAATTGACCAAGTCGGTATCGTAGAAATCGGAGATGACGTGGAGATCGGTGCCAACACCACTATCGACCGTGCCCGCTTTGGAAAAACCCTCATCGGCGAAGGCACGAAAATCGACAACCTCGTCCAAGTCGGCCACAACGTCATCATGGGCAAGCACTGCCTCATCGTGTCTCAAGTCGGCATCTCAGGCAGTTCGCACCTTGGGGACTACGTCACCATCGCCGGACAAGCCGGAGTCGCGGGGCATGTCACCATCGGCTCCAAGGCGATCATCAGCGGTCGCACCGGTGTCACCAGCTCGCTCGACGGCGACCAAGTCTATGCCGGCAAGCCCGCCCAACCGATGCGTGAGGAAATGAAACAGCAAGCTCATCTGCGTCGCCTTCCCCGACTCCTCGCCCGAGTGAAAGCACTTGAAGAAGCCCTGCAACCGTCTTTGAAAGACCCGAACAGCTCAGATTCCTGAAGAGTCGCACGGCTTGCGTTTCCGTCTTTAGTGAGCGTTTCCGTCTTGCTTCGTCTTGCGGGATGCCCTTGTCTCCGCGCGCAATGTCTTCACTTCCTACCGCTGACCTCCTGGCGCTCGATACGGCTGGCTTAAAAAGCCGCTTGTCGAAACTCAGGAGGTATCTTTGACGTCCCGACTCTCGAAAACCAAATCAACACGCTCGAGGAGGCCATGGGCGCTCCCGAGTTCTGGAATGACTCGGACAAGGCTAAATCCATCAGCTCCAAGGCCGCTGGGCTGAAGAAAAAACTCGAAAGTTTCCTCAAGCTGGAGTCCCGCGTCGCCGACATCGACGAAGGTGTCTCGCTGGCCAAGGAATACGACGATGCCGATCTCGCCCGCGAAGCACTCGCCAATGCCAAGGGCCTCGAAGACGACATCCGCGCTTACGAGCTACTCACCCTACTGGACCAACCCAGCGACATTTCCCCCTGCTTCCTCGTCATTTCCGCAGGCGCAGGCGGCACCGAAGCCTGCGACTGGGCGCAAATGCTCCACCGCATGTACACCCGTTGGGCGGAGCGGAAAGGCTACACGGTAGAAACCCTCGATTGGCAGGACGGCGACGAAGCCGGCCTCCGCACGGCGACTCTGAAAATCACCGGCGACCACGCTTACGGATTCCTCAAAAACGAACGCGGCGTCCATCGCCTCGTCCGCATCTCTCCGTTTGACTCGAACGCGAAGCGCCACACGTCCTTCGCTTCCATCGACGCGACCCCGGAAATTTCCAAGGAAATCAAAATCGAGATCAACGAAAAGGACATCGAGATCACCACCACCCGCTCCGGCGGCAAGGGCGGACAGAACGTCAACAAAGTGGAAACGGCCGTTATTTTACGCCATTTACCCACCGGCATCCTCATTCGCTCCACCGCCGCACGGACCCAGGGGGCGAACCGCGAGCTCGCCTTCGAGATCCTCAAGGCCAAGCTCTACACCATCGAGGAAGACAAACAAAAAGCCGAAGCCGACCGTGCGTATGGCGAAAAGGGCGATGTCTCTTGGGGAAATCAAATCCGCTCCTACGTCTTCCAACCTTACCAAAAAGTCCTCGACCTCCGCACCGGCCAAGAATCCGGCAGCATCCAGGAAGTCATGGACGGCGACCTCGACCCCTTCATCGAAGCCAAACTCCGCGGCAAGGTCCGCGTCAAAGGCGCGAAGGACGAGGAGGATTGAGGGCTAACCCTTCTTGACAGAAATCTGTCAAAAGCTAGTGATCTGTCATGCAAACGACTTTGCGTATCGATGACACCCTCTATCGTGAGGCAAAGGCCGAAGCTGCGCGCACAGGAGTCAGCTTGACGCGTTTTCTTGAAGAAGGCCTGCGCCTGCGTCTGGAAAAACAAGCCCCTCCCGCCGCCCACCGCTTTCGAACCTACGCTCCGGAAAAAGTTGAAACTCGCTTATGGCAAGAGATTTGCAGCATCGCGGATGAAGAGCAGGAAGCCAGCGACCTTGCCAAACTCAGCCCTCGCCATCCTGAGCCCTGATGGCCCTTTTCCTGCCCGACGCCAACGTGGTGATTCATGCGCTGCGTGAAGCTTCTCCCGAACACGCCGCTTGCCGGTCGTGGTTAACCCGCGCTGCGGAAGCGGGCGATGAAATCGGTCTCTGCGAACTGGTGGAAGTTGCGCTGCTGAGAATTCCATCACTCCCGAAACTCCAGTTGGTGCCGATGAACGAAATTCTCGGCTACTGGAAAGAGGATTTGTGGGCTTACTCCAAAACGCGTCGACTCACTGCCGGGAAACGCCACCCCGGCCTGGTTGCCGATTTCATCACCACCCTCGATCTCTGCGGCAACGATATCAACGATGTTTGGCTCGCCGCCCTCGCCATCGAGCACCGCGCCACCTTGGTCAGCACCGATCAAGGCTTCGCAAGATTTCCCGGACTCAGTTGGATCAATCCGGCAGCGCTGTGACACGCTTGTTGTTCACCGACCCTTTGATACCCGGTCATTCTTTAGCTTCGGGACGTCCTGGTGGCGTTTCGGCGACCTGCGGCCAGCGATTTTTCCCCATGGGGTAGCGGAGTTCTTCAGCTCTTAGAATTTCGTTCGCACGGTTAAGGAGTGTGCTGCGACAAAACTCGATAATCCCTTCTGCGTTCACTCTTCGACTCGCACGATCCACTCGCCGGAATTGCTCTTCGGTTTCGAAAAGCAAGTCCCACTGCAGCGGAGGCTTTGCTTCGGGAGAAAGAAGGGCCAATTCTGCCAGCAGTATATTCTTAGCCTTGTTAAGAAATGGCCGACTCGATTTTGAGCCGCTGAGGTACTGCTTCACAGAAATCTCTTTATAACCGGTCTGTTCCGCCAGCCATTCACGGGTTCGTTTCGTCTTTTTTAGCAGCTCCCTCAGTTCCTCAGCAGAATTCACATTCGTCAGACTAAAGCGACTTAGATCTTGAACGATCTGAAAAATTTAGCCTTTATCGAATATTTTAAAGACGAATTTAAGCTTTTTATGCTCGGTTTTTGGGTTTTTGCAAAAATTTCTTATTCTTTTTTGACTATGAAAAGAATTAGATGCGGGATAAGAAAAGCCCGCGAATGCCGATTTGCATTAATCAATTAAGCCCCGGGATTTCTTTGGCTGGAATAGAACCTAGCCTCATCGTCCAGATCGTGGCGGCCTTACCCGTTACTGAAAACGTCGTCACGATCATCTATCGTCTCCCAGACGGCAACATCCGTGAGCGACTTCTCACCGAAGCGGATTTTCCATCCATCGCGGTAGCAACCATAGAATGTCCGTGGTCTTTCGATGGCGACGGTGTCGCCTTCAAGCTCGCCGTCGAAGCCAAGCGCATCGACCTCGCCTTCCTCTTCGACCCCATGATGGCGGTCCACACCTCGAATGTGGACCCGTTGCCGCATCAGATTGCGGCCGTTTACGAGTCGATGCTTCCCCGCCAGCCACTCCGTTTCGTGCTCGCAGACGACCCCGGCGCGGGAAAAACGATCATGGCCGGGCTTTACATTCGCGAGCTGATCATGCGCGCCGATGCCCGCCGCATCCTCATCATTTCTCCCGGCAGTCTGACCGAGCAGTGGCGTGACGAACTCTTCGAGAAATTCGGCCTCGAATTTCGAGTTTTCTCCCGCGAGTTGGAGGGCGCAACCGCATCCGGCAATCCTTTCGAGGATCTCGATCAGCTCATCGTCCGCCTCGACCAGATGGCGCGTAATGAGGACCTTCAGGACAAGCTTTGCGCCGAAAACTGGGACCTCGTCGTCTTCGACGAAGCCCACAAGCTCTCCGCCCACTTCTTCGGTAACAAGCTGGAGAAAACAGGCCGCTATCGTTTCGCAGAACGCATCGGTGCGCAGACGCGGCATCTGCTGTTGATGACTGCCACGCCGCACAACGGAAAGGATGAGGACTTCCAACTTTTTCTCGCCCTCCTCGATTCCGACCGCTTCTACGGCAAGTTCCGCGATGGCGTTCACAAGGTTGATACCTCGGACCTGATGCGCCGCATGGTGAAGGAAGAACTCGTCACCTTCGAAGGCACTCCGCTTTTCCCCGAGCGCAAGGCATACACCGTCAACTACGCGCTCTCCGATCCCGAGGCCCGGCTCTATCAGGATGTCACCGGCTATGTCAGCACCGAGATGGGTAAGGCCGACCAGCTTGATGGCCAGCGCCGTGGATCTATCGGATTCGCGCTCACCTCGTTGCAGCGCCGCCTCGCCTCCAGTCCGGAAGCCATCTATCAATCGCTCCGCCGTCGCCGCGAACGCCTCGATAAAAGGCTTCGCGAGGAAAAGCTTTCAGCGCGGGCGGGAATGCTGAGTCAGGTGACATACGCACCAGCTCCAGGAAAGGAGGATGACGACGAGGATTTCGATGCGAATGAAAACGAAACTCTGGAAGAAACCCTCGTCGATCAAGCGACCGCCTCGCGGACCATCGGCGAACTCGAAATCGAGATTCGCATCCTCGACGGCCTCGTTTCCCAAGCAGCCGATCTCGTCGCCTCGAAACAGGACCGTAAGTGGGACGAACTCTCCCGCATCCTTCAGGACAATGACCATACCCGCGAAAAGGACGGGCGTTTGCGCAAGCTCATCGTCTTCACCGAGCACCGGGACACGCTGAATTACCTTCATCGCCAGATCGCCAGTGTCATCGGCAACGATCAGGCCGTCCTCACTATTCACGGCGGCACTCATCGCGATGACCGCAAGAAGGCGCAGGAAATGTTCCGCTCCGATCCCGACGTCCGCGTGCTCGTCGCGACCGACGCGGCGGGCGAAGGCGTGAACCTCCAGAACGCCAATCTCATGGTCAATTACGACCTGCCATGGAACCCTAACCGTCTCGAACAACGCTTCGGCCGCATCCACCGCATCGGCCAGCGCGAGGTCTGCCATCTCTGGAACCTCGTCGCCAAGGAAACCCGCGAGGGCGATGTCTATCATCGCCTCCTCCGCAAGCTCGAAGTCGAGAGCGATGCGCTCAAGGGCCGCGTCTTCGACATCCTCGGTGAAGTCTTTGAAAACTCGAAACTCAAGGATCTCCTCGTCGAGGCGATCCGTTATGGCGACCAGCCCGAAATCCGCGAAAAACTGTGGCGGCAGGTCGATCACGCGCTTGATCACAGCAACCTTCTCCACATCCTGGAAAATCAGTCGCTTGCGCAGGAAACGATGAGTCCGGCACGGCTCTTCAAGGTGAAGGAGGAAATGGAAAAGGCAGAAGCCCGCCGCCTCCAGCCCTACTTCGTCCGCGCCTTTTTCATGCAGGCATTCGAGACCCTCGGTGGCTCGATCTATCGGCGCGAATCCGACCGTTGGGAAATCACCCATGTGCCCGCCGTCCTGCGGGATCGCGACCGCCTCATCACCGGTCGCAATCGCCGCAACCAAGCTCCCGTCCTTCGTCGTTACGAGCGCGTCTGTTTTACCAAGGAAGCCGTCCGTCCGCTCGATCAGCCCGGCGCGCCTGTCGGCGTGATGCTTCACCCCGGCCACCCGTTGATGCTTGCCGCCAGTGACGTGCTGCTGGAGCAACACGCCAACCTTCTTCGGCAAGGGGCCATTCTCATGGATCCAGCCGACGACGGCATCGAGCCATCGCTCCTTTTCCTCCTCACCCATGAGGTGAAATCCGGCGACGGCAGCGTGCTATCGAAGCGCCTCCAGTTCGTCCGTGTCCGGCCGGATGGCTCGGCGATCTTCGCCGGCTGGGCGCCGCATCTCGATCTCGAACCGCTCGATCCTGCCGACCGTCCCTTGCTCGATGCTCTGTTGAAGGAAACGTGGCTTGCCTCCGGACTTGACCAGCGCGCCCTCGAACTCGCCGCCGCCACTCTCGTCCCCGAGCATTTCAAGGAAGTCGCCGAACGCCGCGTCGCCCACGTCGAGAAAACCCTCCACGCCGTCCATGAGCGTCTCACCAAGGAAATCGACTTCTGGTCCGACCGTTTCCTCAAACTTCAGGACGATTCAGCGGCGGGCAAGGACGTGCGCCTCAATCTCGAAAACGTCCGTCGCACTCTAGGCGATCTCGAACACAGGCTCGAATCCCGAAAAAAGGAACTGCTCGCCATGCGCCACGTCACATCCGCCACGCCCGTGGTGATGAGCGGGGCACTCGTCGTTCCCGCGGGATTGCTCCTTCAGCAGCGCGGCGAGATCCCGACTAACATGTTCACCGTCGATGCCGCCGCCCGCGTCCGTATCGAAAAACTCGCGATGGATGCGGTACGCCTAACTGAAGAAGCGAAGGGCCACACCGTCGTCGATGTCTCCGCTCAGAAATGTGGCTGGGATCTCACCGCCTATCCACCCGCCACCGATGGCAAACTCCCCGTCGCCCGCCACATCGAAGTGAAGGGCAGGGCAAAAGGCGCGACCACCGTGACGATCACCCGCAACGAGATCCTCTACGCGCTCAACCAGGCCGACAAATTCGTCCTCGCCATTGTTCTCATCGACGAGAGCGACGCTATAGACGGCCCCCACTACGTCCGGCGGCCTTTCAATTCAGAGCCGGATGCGGGGCAGGCATCTATCAATTATGAGCTCTCTCACTTCCTCTCCCGCGCCTCGCTCGCCTGATTCTCATGTCCGACTACCCAATCAAATCCCCCCGCAAGCTCATCGAAGTCGCGCTCCCACTCGATGCGATCAATGCAGCTTGTGCTTATGAGAAAATGCCCGGCATCGGTGCGCATCCTCGCGGGATTCATCTTTGGTGGGCGAGGCGTCCCTTGGCCGCCGCGCGAGCGGTCGTCTTTGCTCAATTGGTCAATGATCCCGGTTACCAGCAGGGATCCGGTTTTAAGTATGGGAGGAACAAGAAAGAAGCCGCTATTGAGAGGAAGCGGCTCTTCAAAATTATTGAAGACCTCGTGCTGTGGGAGAACACCACCAACGAGGAGGCGCTAGAGTGTGCCCGCGCCGAGATTCGTCGTTCTTGGCGGGAGGTATGCGAACTGAATAAGGATCATCCGCAGGCCGCCGAACTGTTTAACCCCGACAAACTTCCCGGCCTGCACGATCCCTTCGCAGGTGGAGGCGCGATCCCTCTTGAAGCTCAACGGCTCGGATTGGAGGCCTTTTCGTCGGATCTCAATCCGGTTGCCGTTCTTATTAACAAGGCGATGATTGAGATTCCGCCTCGCTTTGCGGGCCGTCCGCCCGTCGGACCTGAGGCCGAGTCGAAGAAGGGCAAGAAGCTCAACTTGCAGACCTCATGGCCCGGTGCCAGCGGTCTGGCGGAGGATATCCGACGCTACGGAGCTTGGATGTGCGCCGAAGCCGAAAAACGCATCGGTCATCTCTATCCACCTGTAGAAATCACGGCGGAAATGACAAAAGAACGACCCGATATCAAACCGCTCGTCGGCAAAAAGGTCCCAGTCATCGCGTGGCTTTGGGCGCGGACGGTCAAAAGTCCCAATCCGGCGTTTTCGCATGTGGATGTGCCACTTGTCTCGACTTTTATTCTCTCCAACAAGGAAGGGAAGATGTCTTACGTCGAGCCAATCATCGGCGACTGCTGCTACAAGTTTGAGGTTCGCGCTGGCGAGCCAGAAGATCTTAAAGAAGTAAAGCGAGGTACTTCCGCAAGCAAATGGAATGCATTTCGATGTTTGATGTCGAACACGCCTATCTCCTATGATTATATTCGCTCTGAGGGCATTGCAGGAAGAATGGGATGCCGTCTTATGGCAATTGTCGCGGAGGGCACTCGGGGTAGAATTTACGTCTCCCCAACGACTGAAGCGGAGGCCGCAGCTCTCGCGGCAACGCCATCGTGGAGGCCAGAGCTTAACATTAACCACCATCCGCGTGACATTAAGACACAGATTTATGGACTAACAAAATATGGTGATTTATTTACACCTAGGCAGCTAGTTGCTTTGACGACGATCAGCGATCTGGTTGTGGAAGCACGGGATCAAGTAAGATCTGACGCCATTAACGCAGGAATGCGAGAAGATCACCAGCTTGAGAAAGGCGGCGTAGGAGCAATTGCCTACGCTGAGGCCGTCAGTGTATATCTTGCGTTTGTGGCGGACCGCTGTGCTGATTTTTCGAATGCCATGACGCGGTGGGTGCCTGGCAACCAGAAGGTGATGAACCTATTTGCCAAGCAGGCTATCCCTATGTCTTGGGATTTTCCGGAGGCAGCAATTTTATCTGAAACAGTTGGCGGTTTGTTGCCTGCGGCAAAATATGTCGCTGACTGTGTCGCAAAACTTTCCCCTTCAGCCATGGGGTACGCCACGCAAAGCGATGCTCAGACACAGACGATATCACACCTAAAGTTTATATCAACCGATCCGCCATATTACGACAACATCGGATACGCTGACCTCTCGGATTTCTTTTATCTCTGGCTACGTCGAGGGCTTCGTTCAGTTTTTCCAGATTTACTTGCCGGAATGGCTGTGCCCAAAGCGGAAGAGCTAGTTGCAACTCCTTATAGGCATGGTGACAAGGACACCGCTGAAGCATTTTTCCTGAAAGGGATGACTCAGGCTATTTCTAATCTCGCGAGATCGGCTCACCCTGAGGGTCCTGTAACCATCTACTACGCATTTAAGCAATCAGAGACAAAAAGCAATTCTCATAAATCCGATACTTCCTCTACTGGTTGGGAAACGTTTTTGACCGCTATCCTTCATGCTGGATTTTCGATTGTTGGCACCTGGCCACTGAGAAGTGAGCAGGAGTTCAGGATGAATAGCATGGGAAACAATGCTTTAGCTTCTAGCATCGTCTTGGTTTGTCGCAAACGCGCTACGGACGCCCTTAGCATTTCCCGTCGCGAGTTCATCCGCGAATTAAACGCTGTGCTGCCCGAGGCGCTCGACGAGATGACCAAAGGTTCCGGCGACGAACGTTCGCCCGTGGCGCCAGTGGACCTTTCTCAAGCCATCATCGGGCCGGGCATGGCGGTCTTCTCTAGATACTCCGCCGTGCTGGAGGCCGACGGCTCGGCCATGAGCGTCCGAACCGCCCTGCAACTCATCAATCGCTTCCTCGCGGAGGACGACTTTGATCCCGATACCCAGTTCTGCCTTCATTGGTTTGAGCATCATGGCTGGGACGAAGGCCCATTTGGTGATGCCGATACGCTTTCTCGTGCGAAAGCAACCAGTGTCAGCGGTATTTCCGACGCCGGAGTCATCGAAAGCGGTGGTGGCAAGGTGCGCCTGCTGAAATGGGCCGACTACCCGATTGATTGGGACCCGTCGAAAGACACCCGCAAGCCTGTCTGGGAATCGTTACATCAGCTTATCCGTGCGTTTCGTCAGGAAGGCGAATCCGGTGCAGGAAAGCTTCTTGCTCATCTCAAGCCGCAGGCCGAGGCCATTCGTCAGCTTTCGTACCGCCTTTACACTCTCTGCGAACGGCAACGCTGGTCCGACGACGCCCGCTCCTACAACGAACTCATCACCTCGTGGAACTCCATTGAAGAAAGCTCTGCCTCCCATAGTACCCGCGATCGCGAACTTTTCGACTGAACCATTTCAAACTGCCATGTCCCTCAAACCTTGGAGAGAAATCGCCGTGCCCCATCCCGATGTGTTGGAAGGCACCTTCTTGCAATCGGAATTCGCTGCCGACATCACCGCCGTGCATTCCGGCAAGGCGACCCGTGAGTATCAGGATGCTGCCGCGTTTTTCGAGCGGACCTTCATCACGGAAGGCATGCGCCTGCTGCTCACTTCCGTCGCGAAACGTCTGAACCGCCAAGGCGGCGATCCGGTGATCCAGCTCCAAACCGCCTTCGGGGGTGGTAAGACCCACACCATGCTGGCGGTCTATCACCTTGCCACCCGCGCGTGCCCTTTGAACGACTTGCCGGGGATTCCGGCTTTGCTTGATCAGGCGGGTTTACTGGGCGTCCCGCGGGCGAAGATCGCCGTGCTCGACGGCACCGCGCTTTCCCCCGGTCAACCGTGGAAACGGGGCAAGCAAGTGATTCGGACATTATGGGGTGAACTCGCCTGGCAACTCGGCGGTGAGGAAGGTTTCGCGTTGGTGGCAGAGGCCGATTCCAATGGCACTTCGCCGGGCAAGGAGACGCTGAAACAACTTCTCGAAAATCATGCTCCGGCAGTGATCCTAATCGATGAATTGGTCGCCTACATCCGGCAGTTTGAAGAAGGGAAATCGCTCAGTGGTGGCACCTACGATAGTAATTTATCATTCATCCAAGCGCTCACCGAGGCGACAAAACTGGTGCCGGATGCGATGCTGCTCGCTTCGTTGCCTGAGTCCGAGGTGGAAGCCGGCAGCGGGAAGGGGATTGCCGCGCTCGCGGCAGTGAAGAAGTATTTCGGCAGAGTCCAGGCATTGTGGAAACCGGTCGCAACCGAGGAGGCCTTTGAAATCGTTCGCCGCCGTTTGTTCGAACCCATCCGCAGTGGAGTTGAGCGCGACCAGGTGTGCCGGGCCTTCGCCTCCGCCTATCAGACGGAAGGCGCCAAGCTTCCCTCGGAAACGCAGGAAGCGCGTTACTACGACCGCTTGGTTCAGGCCTATCCGATTCACCCCGAAGTATTTGACCGACTCTATGAGGACTGGACCACGCTCGATTCCTTCCAGCGCACCCGCGGCGTGCTGAAGCTGATGGCTCGCGTGATACATCGTTTATGGAAAGATCAGAACCAGGACCTTCTGATCCTGCCCGCCAGCCTTCCGCTGTATGACGGTGGCGCACGAAATGAACTGGTAGACTTTCTCCCTCAGGGTTGGGACGCCGTCGTGGAGAAGGACATCGACGGCGAACGCGCCGAAACCACCGAACTGGAAGCGAAAGAACCCCGATTCGGAGCCATCCATGCGGCGAAACGGGTGGCACGCACGCTTTTCCTTGGCAGCGCGCCATCATCCGCATCCCACAAGCAAGGCAACAAGGGAATCGACCGTGGCAGGATTTTGTTAGGTTGTCTCCAGCCGGGCCAGGCCGCCTCGACCTACGGCGATGCCTTGAACCGTCTGGCGGATCGCCTGCACTACCTCAACGCCTCAGGCGACAAGAGCGACGATACCACCCGCTTCTGGTTCGACACCCGAGCCAATCTCCGCCGCGAGATGGAGGACCGGAAAGCCCGCTTCAAGGACGAGACCGACGTGCGCGGAAGAATGGGTGAGGTCGTGAAGAAAATGACGTCCAACATTTCCTGCGTCGATGGCACCCACGTCTTCACGCCCCACGCTGATGTCCCCGACGACGGGGCCTTGCGACTGGTAATCCTCGCCCCGGAGAAATTTTACAGCAAACAGGAGGCGAAACTCGCGTTCGAAGAAGTCGAGACGTTCCTCAAGCAGAACGGCACCAAGCCCCGCTACCGGCAGAACCGCCTCCTCTTTCTGGCTGCCGACCATAGTTCATTAGGCCGCCTGCGCGATTGCATCCGAGTGGCCCTCGCATGGCGGTCCATCGTGGATGACGTAAAGAACGGCCGCCTCAACATCGACCAGATCCAGATGAAACAGGCGGAGAAAGAAGCATCCACCGCCGAAGACGTGCTGCCCCGCGCCGCCCGCGAGTGTTTCAAGTGGCTACTCTGCCCGATGATGCTTTCGGCCACCGATACCAAAGCTGAAATCGAGCCGTTCGCGCTCAACACCGCCGGTTTCGCCTGCGGATCAGAGATCGAGCGCGTTTGCCAGGAGAACGAACTTGCCATTGCAGTGTGGTCCCCCGTTCATCTGCGGGATACCGTGTTGCGGAAACTCTACTGGAAGCCCGACCGAAATGCAGTTCGCGCCCTCGATGTCTGGGAGGACATGCAGCGTTATCTCTATCTGCCCCGCCTCCGCAGCCGAGCCACCTACGAAAAGACGGTCGCAACAGGTGCCGGTAGTCGGGATTTCTTCGGCACGGCAAACGGCGAGCATGGCGGAAAGTTCGATGGCTTTCGCTTGGGAGACTCTAACGTCCAATTGGATGATACCCTGCTTTTGATCGAGCCCGCAGCAGCGGCGGCTTATGAAGAAGTCCATCGGGCACTGACTCCTGCACCGAAGCCGACGGAACTTTCACCTGAGCCCACGTCATCCCCCAAAGTGGGAGAGCCAACCCCTGCCTATCCTGCACCACAACCGCAGGCAGCGGTAAAATCCTTCCGGTATTTCTCCGGTACGGCAGAGGTGAACGCCGCCATGGCCAAGATGAAACTCGGTGAACTCGCCGAGGAAATCATCCGGGTGCTTGCCAACGACCCCACGGCGACCGTGCGTGTTTCCGTTGAAATCGAAGCTGAGTTCCAAGACGGAGCCACCGACTCCACCCGCCGTGCCGTTTCGGAGAATGCCAAACAGCTTCAGATGAAGCGGGCGGAGTGGTCGTAATACGCGCGTAAATCCATCATTGTGGTAACGAAGTCGAGTTGCTTGCATCGCCTAACCATGCAAGCAGCTCCCCTCCGTAAGCCTTGGTATCGCGTCCTTTACATCCAAGTCCTAGTCGCGGTGGCGCTGGGGATTGTGGTCGGGGTGCTGTGGCCGGAGTTTGGGAAATCGTTGAAGCCCTTGGGCGATGGGTTTGTGAAGCTGGTGAAAATGATGATCGCGCCGATCATTTTCTGCACGGTCGTCCATGGCATTGCCTCGATGGGGGATTTGAAAAAACTCGGCCGCGTCGGGGTGAAGACGCTGCTCTACTTTGAGATCGTCTCCACGCTGGCGCTCATCATCGGGCTGGTGGTGGTGAATGTGCTGAAGCCAGGCGTGGGCTTCACACCGGTGGGGGAGTCGTTTCACGTGGGCACGAAGGCGCTGGAGCAGAGCCAAGGATTTGTGGAAAAGGCCCATGCCCTGAGCACGACGGAGTTTTTACTGAAGATCATCCCGGACACATTTCTCGGGGCATTTGTCTCGGGGGATTTATTGCAAGTGTTGTTCGTCGCTTTGCTCGTCGCCTTCGCGCTGGCTGCCTTGGGCGAGCGGGGAAAGCCGATTCTACATGCGGTCGAGGCGGGGTCACAATTGTTCTTCGGCGTGATGAATTTACTGGTGAAAGCGGCTCCGCTCGGGGCTTTCGGGGCGATGGCGTTCACGGTTGGCAGTTATGGGTTGGTGACTTTAGAAAAGTTACTCTGGCTGCTGGCAGGGTTCTATCTGACGGCGGGGCTCTTCGTGGCGGTGGTGCTCGGAGGCATCGCGTGGGCCAGTGGGTTTTCGATTTTCCGCTTCATCGCCTACTTGAAGGCTGAGCTTCTGCTGGTGCTGGGGACCAGTTCGTCAGAGCCTGCGATGCCGGGATTGATCGAGAAAATGCAGCGTCTCGGCTGCTCGCGGGCGACGGTGGGCTTGGTGGTGCCGACGGGGTATAGTTTCAATCTCGACGGCACGAATATCTACATGGCCATGGGCGCGGTGTTCCTCGCGCAGGCCACGAATACGCCGCTGGATCTGACGCACCAACTCAGCTTGCTGCTTGTCGCGATGATCACCTCCAAGGGTGCAAGCGGCGTCACGGGTGCTGGATTTATCACCTTGGCGGCGACCCTGCAGGCGGTGCCGGGCATCCCGATCGAGTCGCTGGCGCTGTTGGTCGGGATCGACCGCTTCATGAGTGAGTGCCGGGCGGTCACCAATTTCATCGGGAATGGCGTGGCCACGGTGGTGATCAGCCGCTTGGAAAATGAGGTCTCGGTGGAGACGCTGCGCGAAAATTTGCGGACTTTGTGAGCTTGCGCTGGCCTGCGTGAATGCCTCTGACTAGGACTACAGCCCACCGCAGCGCAGCTATTTCTCATGATTCCAGAACTCACTCTCATCAAGGCCGGCACCGGCGTGCTCACGAAATCGGCAGACGGAACGCTCGACAAGGCGGCGCTGGTCCACCTCGTTTCCGCCATCGCCGAGTTAATGAACGCAGGGCATCGCTGCTTGTTCGTCTCATCCGGTGCGGTGGGGTCTGGAGTGTCGGCACTCGGGCTGACGGAGTATCCCAAGGAGACAGCCACGCGCCAGGCGTGTGCGGCGATCGGCCAAGCGAGGTTGATGCAGACGTATAGCAGTTTATTTTCAAATTTCGACATCACCATCGCCCAAGTCCTCCTGACCGCCGCGGATCTCGGCACCCCGGAGCGGGCGGGATACGTGAGTGATACCTTCCGGCGCTTGTTGATGGAGCCACGGATTTTGCCGATCATTAACGAAAACGACTCGGTCGCGGTGGAGGAGTTAAAATTCGGGGACAACGACATGCTCTCCGTGCGAGTGGCGAAACTGGCCGGAGCCAAGCGCGTGATTTTACTCACCAGTGTCGATGGCTTGCTTGATCCAGAAACCCGCCAACTCATCCCCGAGGTGCTGGAAATCGATGACGTTTTCCGCCATGTGCGTGAGGATAGGGGGCGCTTCTCGATGGGCGGCATGGCCTCGAAGCTCGCTGCGGTGAAGTTCGCCGTGGACGCAGGGATCGAGACCCACATCGCGCACGGTCGTCACCCTGAGCGCTTGGCAGACATTGTCGCCGGAAAGGGCATTTCTACGAGATTCCACGCCGCGGCGAATCCCAAGGTGGGGTAAACCACCCGGCGGAGTTCTTGTTTCTTGAATCTCTGGTGGACGCTGTTTGACTCGTCCCTGTGAATCACATTTTCCCCTTACTTGGCAGCTTGCTCCTCCTAGGCTGTGCCCAGAAACCTGAAATGCTCGTGGTGAATCCGTTTCAACTCCGGGACCAACAGGGCGGTGGGGCGGAAGATCCGATGGTGCTGATGGAAAAGCAGCGGCACTTGTACGGAGCCGTGAGCATGGCAGAGCGGCGGGAGCGACTCGGCCAGTATTACTCCATCCACTGGAATGATGCGGATGGGGTCGGTCAGGGACCGGTGAAACTCGTCTTCCGCTACCAGCAAGGAGCCACAGCGAGCAAAGTGAAGGAAAAAGTGCACCACGAACCCGCCAGTGCGACGAGTGGCAGTGTGGAATTTTCCGTCATCGGCGAAGATTATTTTAAAAACGGCAAAGTGCTGGCATGGCAGGCGAGCCTTGAGCGCGGCGGCAAGGTGGTCGGCACACGCCAATCTTATCTGTGGCAATGAAATGGTGAAATTCTAGATGGAAGGTTGACCTACGGCCCCTCAGAATTTACTATCTGGAACCACCAACCGTAAAACTACGGTTTTTTCTCTGTGACTACGGAATGCCCAGTTTTAATAGGAATCTTTGAGGGGTTCACATGGATACGCTGTGAAGGCAAAGGATCGTTCCTCAATAGCCCGCTACTCAAGCAGATCGGCGATTCCAGAATCGCAGCAGGCGAGCACTGCCTAGTGGTGGACTTGGAAGAATGTTCCGGGATGGATTCCACCTTCATGGGCACCCTCGCAGGGATGGCCTCTCGGCTCGGTGCAAATGACGGCGGGATCTTGCAAATCGCAGATCCAGGAGCGCGGAACCGCCGCTCACTTGAGGACTTGGGCTTGGACTTCCTTCTTGAGATCGACCCGCCTCAGCCACTCTGGTCCGGGCAGGTTGCACGCATCCGCTCCAGTCTCAATACCGCCCACGCCCATCTCGCACCGACCCTGCTCCAGCGGGCTGAGCATGTTCTCGAAGCGCACCAGATCCTCGCGCAGGCCCATGAGAAAAACTCTCAGATCTTCGCCAACGTCATCACCCAGCTCCAAGATGACCTAGAGAAGAAAACGCAGCAAGCTGCGGAACGGAGTCCGAGCTAGAAACCTTGCTGGGGCGCATCTCACACATTCACTTCCCACCAGATGCACGATGCCACACTCATCCTCCTCGTAGTAAGTGTGTTGGTCATCATCACCCTCGTCATCGCGCTCCAGAATCAACGGCGCAGACTCCGCCGGACGGGTAAAAAGTTCAGAGAGCTGGAGCAAGAAGAGCAACGCATGTTCACCTTTCTCCACGACTTGGGCCTGGCCATCGAGAACGATCCCTCCGCTGCCGTGCTCTCGCGCATCATCGTGGACGGCATCGACAAAGTGGTCACGGCTCGGGGCGGGGCGATCTATTTTCTAAACGCAGAGCATGATTTCCTCAGCCCATCCTACATCTCCGAGGACTGCCCACCATTGATCGGAATACCCGTGGAAATTCGTAAAAAAGCGGAACGTGACCCCCGTGCGCTCGAAAGCCACATCCGCCTTTCCCGAGTCACCGCAGATGATGGCATACTCGGCCACTGCCTCAATGTGGGTGAGCCGATCAATGTGGAAAATGTGAAAAATCATCCCGTTTTCCGGGACGCCTTCACCAGCTACACCGACGACGTCTCCGCGCTGCTCGCCCCGCTGCGGCATGCGAACAAAGACCTAGGGGTGCTCGTCGTGGCACGGCGTCACGAAGATGGCTACTTCACGGCCAACGACTTTGCGGTTTTTCGCTCCGCTGCCGAGCAGTCATCCTTCGCCATTGGAAATGCCCGGATTCACCGCGAGGCCAACGAAAAGCGGGCCATCGAGCGAGAGTTGAACAACGCCCGTGAGGTTCAGCGCATCCTCCTACCCCAGCAAGATCCCGTGGTGAAAGGCTTCCGCATCAGTGGCACGAATCTCCCGGCCCGCATCATCAGTGGGGATTACTACGACTACATCGACCTCGGCGAGAAGAAATTTGGCATCGCCATTGCCGACGTTTCGGGAAAAGGCGTGCCTGCTGGATTGCTCATGGCCATGTGCCGCAGCTCCCTCCGCTCGGTGGCGCTGGGAGGGCTCTCTCCTTCTAAAGTCATGGCGGCCGTGAATCGCCAGCTTTTCCCAGACATCCGCGAGGACATGTTCATCAGCATGGCCTACAGCATTCTCGACACGGACTCAGGCACCCTCACCCTCTCGCGTGCAGGCCATGATCCAGCGCTGCTCTACCGCCGGGAAACCGGGAAAGTCGAGCTGCTGCGCTCGCCCGGACTCGCGCTCGGGATCGACAGCGGGGCCGTCTTCGAGCGCGTCACACGCGACCTTGAAGTGGAGCTGAAATCCGGTGACTGCGTGCTTTTTTACACCGACGGAGTGAAAGAAGCGGTGGATGCCGATGAGGAAGAATTCGGCATGGAGCGCATGTCCGAGACCTTCCGCCGCGCCGCGCCACTCGGGGCGGAAGCGATCCTTAACCGGATGCAGGAGGATCTCAAATCCTTCACCGGCGAGGGGCCGCAAATGGACGACATCACGCTCGTCGCCATTGAAAAGCGCTAAAGCGTCACTATTTCGTATTATGCAAATCAAGTCTGCTATTTTCAAAATGAGCGCGAAAAATCTCGAAGCCGCGCCGGACTGGCAGCGCCCAGAGTTCGCCTTCATCGGCCGCTCAAATGTCGGGAAGTCCTCGATGATCAACATGCTCTCCAACCGCGCCGGACTGGCGAAGGTCTCCGCCACACCGGGGAAGACGCAATTGCTTAACTTCTTCATCATGAACGACAACTGGAGCCTCGTCGATCTGCCCGGCTACGGCTTCGCCAAGGTCGCGAAGACTGAAAAAATCAATTTCAACGAATCCGTAGGCGACTACCTAGAGCACCGGGAAAATCTCCGGCAAGTCTTCGTGCTGATCGACTCGCGCCTTCCCCCGCAGCGCATCGACTTGGATTTCGTGAACTGGCTCGGCGACTGTGGCGTGCCCTTTTCCCTCGTGTTCACCAAGGCGGACAAACAGTCCGCAGCCAAGACGGCGGCGACGACGGAAGCCTTTCTCGCCGCAATGCCGAGCCACCTCTCAGGGATACCCTCAGTGATTCGTAGCTCCTCCAAAACCGGCGGCGGCCGCCTAGAAATCCTCCGGGAAATCGATGCGCGGCTGAAGGACTAGTTAAGAAATAGGTTCAATCGCAGGCTGGGCGATCGCGCCAGCTCAAGCGTGATACTCCCAGATACTTTTTACTGTGAGTTCTTGATACTTCAGAAAGCGAATGCTCGAGCCGACGTGCATAGAAAAGCGGCTTTTTCTATGCATGTTGTGGCGACGTGTATGGAAAGCGGGCATTTCCCATACACGTCGAAAACACCTCAAGCGTGATACTCTTGGGTGTATTTTACCGTGAGCTCGTTGTTTTTCAGCGACCGCATCCCCTTCACCGAAGCCTCGGAGGCGGAGAGGTTCGTGGCGTGGGCCATGTTTTACGATTTCGCTAGAAACGACGCTTTATCCGCAATTATGGTGGCGACTTCCTTGCGTTTGGATTTTTGAAGTTCGGGGTCTGCGTGCCTTGGCCATCCTCGGAGGTTGGCGTGACGGGGTGGCCCCTCGTGAGCGAGAGTATCAATACCTGCGGCGCGAACATTCCTGGCTTCGACAATTGCGGCCCCGTGATGCTTGTGCGGCTGGTTCTCAGGGTCCACAAAATGTTTCTCGGCATGGCTAGAGATTTCAACGGGTGACATTCCAGATACTCGATAGACCGATGTATCGTCGTCCGGAGCAGGCAGAAATGCTTGATGCTTGATCCGCCCAGTCGTTTTGGCGACCCAACTGGAAGACGTGCAAAAACGAGCGAGCGATTCTGCATCGTGGACGCGATCCTCAAGTCCGGATGGCAACGAGCTCATGCGATGATTCGTTGGATGCTCTGAATTACAAAATCAGGTGCCTTGGTGCCATCGAAGCCTGCCACACCATGCCAAGAATCGGTTCCATCAATTCCCGCACAAGCCATCCGAAGAGAAAGGCCGACGCTGACTGAAAAGATCCGCGAGGGTCCTGCATACCATTCGAGCGACACCGCCCCGTCATCCGGATCGACAGCAAGTTCGGGATTTGGAATTGAGGAAGGGAGGGACATGATGAGCTCCCGTGCTCGATTCAATGCCACCGAAGATACTGGAGGTGCCTCGGCTCCGTCCCAACCACGATAGCTATGTTCACCCTTCAAATCCATCAAGTCGGAAAGAGCCGCACCCCTCGGTCCAATCATGGACAAGGATCTGTCATTTTTTTCGACAAGAGTCTTTGCCTCGTGAGTCACGTATTTGGCGTAATCCGATAATCCGCTCCTACGGTTTGAAATGTCACGCAGGCCCGCAGCTCCACTCATCCCGACGGCTGTGAAAACTATCAATGAAATAGGCTCAGGCATGTTTCTGTAAAACTGTGTTTGAAGATATGATTCTTAAGATCCCTCAGAGATTGGATTTGGTCGGACCAATCCGCCAACGGTGCTGGTGGCAGGCGCTCGGGCTTGAATACTTCAATATCCAAGAGCAACGGCAGGAAGTTACCCTCGTTGGGCTGGCTTGCCAAGATGATGTTTGCCTTGATGCCTGTTGCGGGATCACCCGCCTGATGCTGGTGGAAGAAGCTGCTAAATTGCAGACCTGCGCCGTCGGGAAGGTTGGGAGTCACCTTTAAATAATCCGCGAGATTGACCGTGCCCCGGTCTAGCGGAACAAGGATCCGATTGATGGAACGAAGGCCGATCTTACGAATCTGAACTGGAGCTGCCAAGCGACGGAACTCATCCCAGCATAGTGAGATTTCTGGCAGGTAGTCGTCAAACGAGGTGTAGGGAGCCAGTCGGTTGTAGGAAAAACCTCCCACCCTCATCTGAACGATCTCCTTCTCGTCTGCGGATAGGAACTGAAATGCGGACAGGCCTTGGCTGGCAAAGAATTTCGGCTCCGAATCCGGTTCCATTTCCATTCCGGCTTGCTGGACGAACTGCTTTCTCCGGGTCGGGTAGCGGCTTCCATAGGCTTCCATGCCCAGTTTCTCGACTTCGTCGAAATTCAGCGTCGGCGGCAGGTCGCAATCGATATCCAGCACCGCCTCTACAATCGGAGGATTTGGAAGCTTGAAGGGATCGAGATCGGTGGTTTCGGACATCAGACGGTGCTGTTGGTGACAACTTGCGCCACTTCCGTGGGCAGTTCGAAGGCGTTCTGCAAGTTTTGGATCATTTTGTCCGATGGGTTTGGGCTTCTGCCAAGGTTCGGTTTGCACCTATCACCTTCGCTTCGATGATACGATGGCTTACATCTCCATAAAGAGTAGATAGGTAGGTCGAGCGAGGCCCGGGGTTCGGTGAAAACTTTCGGAATATCATTCCCATACCTAGGCCCAAATAGATGAAGCCGTGATCCTGAACGACCCAACCGGCGGCGGCCAGCTTGGAGTCGATCTCGACGCGAGCTTCACTTTTTCGGACGTCGGCATGGGCTGAGGGTTAGATGTATTTGCAGGCTGCGACAAGCCCGCAGTTTAGAGACGCTCAAGCGTGATACTCCTGAATGCTCTTCACCTTGAATTCCAAGGTCTTCAACGACCGCATGCCCTTTACCGAAGCCTCGGCGGCGGAGAGGTTGGTGGCGTGGGAGATTTTCTGGGCGATGGCGGTGGAGCGGATGAGGATCTCGTCGGCGCGGGACTCGTGGGTGGACGGGGTGTTGATGATGAAATGGATTTCATCGTTTTTCATCATGTCGATCACGTTCGGGCGGGCTTGCTCGAGGACTTTGTAAACGCGGTGGCTCGGGATGCCCTCGGCGATGAGGCGGGTGTGGGTGCCGCCAGTGGAGTAAATTTTAAAGCCCAGATCCGAGAGCTCACGGGCGACTTGCACGGCGCGGTCTTTGTCGAGATCGGCCACAGAGAGGAAGACGTTCCCGGTGGTGGGCAGTGGGTTGAAGGCGCTGATCTGCGACTTGGCGTAGGCCATGCCCCAGTCGGCGTCGATGCCCATGACCTCGCCGGTGGACTTCATTTCTGGGCCGAGCACGATGTCGATGCCGGGGAAACGGTTCCACGGGAAGACGGCTTCTTTCACCGAGAAATGCGGCGGGACGATGGTCTGGGTGTAGCCGAGATCTTTCAATTTTTCACCGACCATGACCTTGGCGGCCAGCTTGGCGAGGGAGACGCCGGTGGCTTTCGAGACGAAGGGCACGGTGCGGGAGGCGCGTGGATTGACCTCGATGACGTAGAGTTGCTCGTCTTTCACGGCGAACTGGATGTTCATGAGGCCGCAGACTTTGAGCTCACGGGCGAGGTCGATGGCGGCGCGAGTGATTTCCGCTTTGATCGAATCCGAAAGGGAAAACGCGGGGATCACGCAAGCCGAGTCGCCCGAGTGGATGCCGGCCTGCTCGATGTGCTCCATGATGGCACCGACGACGGATGTCTCGCCGTCGCTGATGCAGTCCACGTCCACTTCGGTGGCGTTGTTGAGGAAGCGGTCCACGAGGACGGGGCGCTCGGGCGAGGCGATGACGGCCTCGCGCATGTAGCGGGAGAGCTCGGCATCGTTGTAAACGATCATCATGCCGCGGCCGCCGAGCACGAAGGAGGGGCGGACGAGCACCGGGTAGGTGATGCGGTTGGCGATGACGATGGCCTCTTCCTCGTTGGTCGCGGTGCCGGCTTCCGCTTGCTTGAGATTCAGCTTGTCGAGCAGGGCGGAGAAAAATTTCCGGTCTTCGGCTTGTTCGATGGATTTCGGCGAGGTGCCGATGATCGGGACGCCGTGGCGCTCGAGGTCGGCGGCGAGGTTCAGCGGGGTTTGGCCGCCGAATTGCACGATGACGCCGTGGGGTTTTTCTTGGTCGCAGATGTTGAGCACATCTTCCAAGGTGAGCGGCTCGAAGAACAATTTGTCCGAGGTGTCGTAGTCGGTGGAAACGGTCTCGGGGTTCGAGTTCACCATGATCGTCTCATAGCCTAAGTCCTTGAGTGCGAAGGCAGCGTGGACGCAGCAGTAGTCGAACTCGATGCCCTGGCCGATGCGGTTCGGTCCACCGCCGAGGATGATGATTTTCTTTTTGTCGGACTGGCGGGCTTCGTTCTCGTCGCCGTAAGAGGAGTAGAAATACGGGGTGTAGGCTTCAAATTCGGCGGCGCAAGTATCGACGAGGCGGTAACCGGGGACGATGCCTTTGGCTTTGCGCTCGGCGCGGACTTCGTCTTCGGAGCTGCCTTTGGCGCGGGCGATTTGGCGGTCCGAGAAGCCGAGCTTCTTGGCGCGCTTGAGGTCGAGTGAAGCGAGGGCCATGCCTTCCTCGGCGATTTGCTTGAGGTGACCGAGGAACCAAGGGTCGATGGCGGTGGCGTCGAAAATTTCCTCCAAGGTCCAGCCGTTCACAAAGGCGGTTTGCAGCCAGAAAATGCGCTCGGCATTCGGGATTTGCAGCTTGCGGGCGATTTCGTCGCGGGTTGGGTTTTGCGGGTCTTTTAGGTCGAAACCAAAGCCCCAGCGGCCAGTTTCCAGCGAGCGCAGGCATTTCTGCATGGACTCTTTAAACGTGCGACCGATCGACATCGCCTCGCCGACAGATTTCATCGAGGTGGTGAGGACGGGATTTGCGGTCGGGAATTTCTCGAAGGTGAAGCGTGGAATCTTGGTGACCACGTAGTCGATGGTCGGCTCGAAAGAGGCGGGGGTGACGCGAGTGATGTCGTTGGGCAACTCGTCGAGCGTGTAGCCGACGGCGAGCTTGGCCGCGATCTTGGCGATGGGAAATCCGGTGGCCTTGGAGGCGAGCGCCGAGGAGCGGGAGACGCGGGGATTCATCTCGATGACGATCATGCGGCCGGATTTCGGGTCGGTGGCGAACTGGATGTTTGAGCCGCCGGTTTCCACGCCGATTTCGCGGATCACGGCGAAGGAGGCGTCGCGCATGATTTGGTATTCCCGGTCGGTGAGGGTCTGGATGGGCGCGACGGTGATGGAGTCGCCAGTGTGGACGCCGCAGGGGTCGAGGTTCTCGATGGAGCAGATGACCACGCAGTTGTCGGCGCAGTCGCGCATGACTTCCATTTCAAACTCTTTCCAGCCGAGTAGGGACTCGTCGATCAGGACCTCGGTGACGGGTGAGAGATCGAGGCCGCGGGTGATGATTTCTTCAAATTCCTCGCGGTTGTAGGCGATGCCGCCGCCCTGACCACCGAGGGTGAAGGCGGGGCGGATGATGAGGGGAAAAGTCCCGATTTCCTCGGCCACCTTGCGCGCCTCGTCCATGGTGTGGGCGATGCCGGAGCGCGGCATGTCCAGGCCGATGCGGATCATGGCTTCTTTGAAAAGCTGGCGATCCTCTCCCATGTCGATGGCCTCAGCCTTCGCCCCGATCATTTTCACGCCGTGTTTATCGAGCGTGCCAGCCTTGTAGAGCGACATCGAAGTGTTCAGCGCCGTCTGGCCACCGAGCGTGGGTAAAAGCGCGTCTGGCTTCTCGCGGATGATGATTTTCTCCACCACTTCCGGGGTGATCGGCTCGATGTAAGTGCGGTGGGCGAACTCCGGGTCCGTCATGATGGTGGCCGGATTCGAGTTCACCAAAATCACTTCATAACCCTCTTCCTTCAATGCCTTACACGCCTGCACACCCGAATAATCAAACTCGCAGCCTTGTCCGATGACGATGGGGCCTGAGCCGATGACGAGGATTTTGCGGATGGAAGTGTCTTTGGGCATGGTCGTGGAAAAAGTTCGGTAATTTTCGCCGGGCGGCTAAATTTCGAGGTGTGTGGCAGGGTTCATCCAGCTTGTAAAGGGCAGGATTTCGCAGCGCATCAGTCGCGCACCATGAGGTATTTCCCGCTCGGTCAGGAAGACGTGAGGAAATCTAAGCCCGCGCTTAAAGGAGCTTATGGATTGGGCACCGGGGGCGCTAAGGACGGGTCGATGACGGTCGGAATCGCAGACTCGGGAGGGAGTCCATTCGGATCCACCACTGGAAGCGGTTCGCCGAGACCGGTGACGGGAAGGGGAGGGTAAATTTGATACTCGCCGGGAGCTGTGGTCGGGACGACAGGGGCGGCGGTATTCGGGTCCTCGATCATCACGGAGGGGACGAAGCCGATTTCCCCGCTGTCCAGCTCGACCTTCACGTAGCTATCGGCGAAGGAGATGACTTTCATGGAAGTATTCTGCGGGAGTAGCTTATCGGCATCAGCGTTGCCGTTTGGGCGGGTTTTGAAAAAAGCGGTGTTGTCCATGGCGGCTCGGACGAATTGGCCGCCTTTGAACATCGAGTTCGCGCTACTGGCGGCACTCATGGGTGCGCCCGGGGAGGCGAGTGGGTCATACCCTGAATCCCCGATGGAAGTGCTCGAAGTGGAGCAACTCGCTAAGGCTAAAGCGGCAGCGGCTGAGAAAATGAGGGGGTATTTCGTCATGTCCCGAAGTTAGCCGTTCAAAAATGATGGTCAACCCATTTTCGGGTCCGGGCTACTGGCTTTGGCGGACGATTTGGTTCGTCTCGTCCAGCAGCAGATTTCTCGAAGTCACCGGTTTTTCCGATAGGGCAAACGCCATGATGGCCACTCGTTCACCGGCTTTGATTAAATGGGCAGCGCCGCCATTGATGAGGATGTGTCCGGTGCCGGGAGGTCCAGCGAGCACGTAGGTTTCGAGGCGATTGCCCGTGGTGATGGAGGCGACCAGCACCTTTTCCCCAGCCCATAGGTCAGCAGCGGCCATGAGGTCGGTAGGGATTTCGATGCTTCCTTCATAATCCACATCCGAGCCAGTGATCATGGCACGGTGGAGTTTCGACTTCAAGACCTCGCGGAACATGGCGGAAGGAAATCTCTGGGTAGGCGGCGGTCAAGCACTCAGTCGGCTGAGACGGCAAGCTGCTCGGCGCAATCCTGCCACAGGGATTTTTCGGCTTCGGAGGCGTCGGGCGTTGAGTCGAGCCAGCGCATGGCCTCGAGGGGATTGCGGTGGGCATGATTTTTTGCTCCCTTCACCGGCTCCTCCCCTGAGTATGAGTCGATGCCCGGGCACTCGTATTCTTGACTCGCGAGACACAATCGCCATGGTTCTTCTGTGATAGATGCCGCTTCACCTATGAAATCTGCGTTTTTTAAAATCCTCATCGCCACTCCAGCGAGTTTCTCGGGAAACATCGAGCCATGAGACGTTTTCATTTCACCCTCTTTCTTGGTCTAGCATTCCTAGCGAGTGCGATCGTCTTCTTTCCGAAGGAAGCCACCCCTCCGCCACAAATCCAAGCTGCGGTGACCCGACCTCGTCTGGCGCTCAACCCTCGAAAAAAACCGAGACCTCCGCACCTCATCCCCGAGGCAGTTGCCGCGAATCTTCCTCCGCTACCAGCTGCCAGCCCTCCACCCCACGCGCCGGAAAGCTTAGAAAAGCAAGAATGGATCACCTCACAAATCCACGAGCTCAAGCGCCTCGCGGGAAATGCGGATCTCGGCTCTGTCCAAAAAATAGTCGCCGAACTGAGAAGCCCAGTGCCCGAAATCCGTGAGGCCGCGCTCACGGCGACCATTGATTCTGGCAGCCGGGCAGCCGTTCCCTATCTTCATCAGCTTGCGGCAGAAATGAATGATATCGTCCAGCAGAGGTCGATTCATGAAGCCATCCACTTACTAAGTCTGCCCACCATGGTCGAGACGCTAGACTTCGATGCGAAGACTTTCAGCCAGGCACGCTGACTCAGTCTAAGAAGCCGTGGATTTTATCAATCTCGCGCCGGTCGCGCTTGGTCGGCCTGCCCTTCGCCGCCTCTTGCTTGGCAATTTGCCAGAGCTTGAGTGCCTCGTAAACTTCCGGAGCCGTGCGGTCCTCATAACACAGCAGGGCTTCTGGAGAACTCACGCGTTTCTGCAGGATCGCTTTCACCAAGACATTTCTCACCCCTGGCCCCTCGACGAAGGGGATTTCTAGCACATCTCCCGGCTGGATCGGCGAAGATGGCTTCACGGGGTGACCGTTCCGCGTTAATTTCCCAGTCGCGCACTTATCGGCGGCGAGGCCCCGGGTTTTAAAAAATCGAGTCGCCCAGAGCCATAAATCGGCACGCATAGAGTCAGCCATGGGACGTAGAATACACGGCCGGCCGCTCATGGGAATGGTGGAAATTCGAATCAGCGGGATGCCTGCAAAAGGCTTGCACAAGCGCTGGTGGCACACTAACCCATCCAGATGATTTCAGAAACCACTCTTATCCTTTTCAAGCCCGACGCGATTCAAAAAAACGTCGTCGGCCAAGTGCTCGCTCGTTTTCAGGATCAAGGATTCATCGTCCGCGGTATCAAAATGATGACACTCAGCGACGAGATCCTCGCTGAGCACTACTCCCACATCGCCGACAAGCCCTTCTTCCCACAAGTGAGAAGCTTCATGCAAGAGACGCCCGTCATCGCCCTCGCCCTCGAAGGTGACAGCGTCATCGCCAGCGTCCGCGACTTGCTCGGACCGACGGATTCTCTCCAAGCGGCAGCAGGCACCATCCGTGGCGACTTCGGCTCCAAGGACGGCGACTCGAAAATGCGGAATATCTGTCATGCGTCCGACTCGGTCGAAGCGGCGGCTGCCGAGCTGAAGCGCTTCTTCGCAGCAGGCGAGGTCTTCTCCTACTAAGATGCAAGTCGAGCGCGTCAAGTATGTGATCTGGGCCGCCGACTTGGCACGCGCCACTCAGTTTTATCAAACCGTTTTCGGCGCGGAGGTGACACGCTCCTCCAGCGTCATGACGGAAGTGGAAATCGGCCCAGCCATCCTCGGTATCCACGGGGGAGGCGAGGGCAAACGCACTTGGACCGGCATCAGCTTCCAAGTGGCAGACGTCGTCACCGGCGCGGCAGAAGTGCTAGCCCACGGCGGCGGCCTCGTCCGCGAGCCTGCCGAAGAAGACGGCGAAGCACCGCATCTGGCGATGTGCTACGACACCGACGGCAACGAGTTCATGCTCATCCGCAAGCGCTGAGCGTGGATGCTTGTCGCCGGGTGATGCCGCGCTTAAGGTGAGGCATGCTTTTCCACGACCTCGAGTTTCACACCTGGTGGGGACTTGTCTTGTTTATCATCTTCTACGGGGTCGGCATCTTGCACGTTCTGCATGCATTGATGCACGTGCGGACCTCGCAGGGGACGATCGCTTGGGTGATTTCCCTGCTCACGGTCCCATTTCTGGCGCTGCCACTCTATTGGCTCCTCGGGCGGACCCGCTTTACGCGAAATGTGGACGGTCGGCGCGAAAAAGACCAAGGCCTCGCTAAAGTCGCCGCCGCTATGCACCTCCGCCTGCGCCGCTTCACCGTGGACATTCCGGAGGACGATGCGTTTGAAAAAGCCGCTCAAATGCTCGGCGGGCTTCCTTTTACCCGAGGCAATGAGCTGGAGCTACTCATCGACGGCGAGGTGACCTTCGACCGGATTTTCCAAACGATTCGCGAGACCCAGCACTACCTCTGTGTGAATTTTTTCATCGTGAAGCATGACCGGCTTGGCCAGCAATTCCAAGAAGCCCTGATCGAGCGCGCCCGTGCTGGGGTGAAAGTCTATTTCCTGTTCGACGAGATCGGTTCGCACAAGCTGCCGAGACGCTACCTGCGGGCCATGGAAGAGGCGGGAATCGAGTGCAAGTCATTCGGAATCAATCGGTTTTGGTGGTCCAGATTGCAGATCAATTTTAGAAATCACCGGAAAATCGTCATCAGTGATGGCACGACAGCCTACCTCGGCGGGCTCAACGTGGGCGACGAATATCTAGGTCGTGACCAGCGCTTCGGCAAGTGGCGAGACACCCATTTAAAGATCCGCGGCCCCGCCGTGGAGGCCGTGCAAGCGGTGTTTCTGGAAGATTGGTTCTGGGCGGCCAATGTCGTGCTGGACTTGCCCGGGGAGACCGAAGCGCAGCCAGCAGACCAGATTGCCGCGATCATCCCGACTGGCCCTGCAGACCCAGCGGATTCTTGGCAACTTGTGGTCGCAGAAGCCGCCAATACCTCAAGGCAGCGACTCTGGATCGCATCCCCGTATTTCGTTCCTGATGAAGGGGTGCTGACCGCCCTACAAGCCGCAGCCATCCGTGGTGTGGATGTGCGAATCCTCATTCCAGAGCGAGCAGACCATCTCTTGGTGTGGCTCTCGGCCTTTTCCTACTACGAGCAGGCCATTCCCTACGGGGTGAAACTCTTTTGCTACAACCGCGGTTTCTTGCACCAGAAGGTCATGCTCATCGACCAACGGCTCGCCGCCGTGGGGACCGCGAATTTAGACAATCGCTCGTTTCGCCTGAATTTCGAAATCACCGGGTTTTCCACGGATCGGAAATTTGTCGCGGAAGTGACGAACATGCTGGAACAGGATTTCTCCCATTCAGTCCAGGCTCAGGTCGAGGACTTCACCGGGAAAAGCTTTCTCTTCCGCGCCGCTTGTCGGGCCGCTCGGCTATTAGCACCCATTCAGTGAAAAATCAGCGCATGGCGACACTTGAAAGGTCAGGCCGTTGGCGGACGATGTTGGCCAGCATTTTCCGGCAATGGGTGAAACTGGTGCGCTGGCTGAGTAGCTCCGCACTGCGGGTGAATGAACCCCACTGGACGACGTTGATTTCGACCGTGCGCCGTCCCCACTGCGCCATGATTTCCTTAGTGGGCTTGTAAATGTCCACCGTGCCAGTGCCAAGCAGCGCCGAGCCGTAGTCATCCACCACGTATAAATAGGGCAGTCCCTTGATCCGGAACGTGGTGCCCACTGGGTAGAATGACCAGTCCGCCGCCGCACTCCGGACGCGGTTGGTGTAGCGCAGCGTCGTGCCGGTGGCGTTTTTATCGCCGTAAATCAAGTGGTCACACTCGCTGCAGGTGTAAGCCGTGGTGCGAACCAACCGGTTGCGGTCACTGAACGCATAGACCGGCATTTTAAACTTATCCTGCGGCTTGCCGATCGCAGCTGCCACCACTTTGGAGGATGCAGGTGGCAGATCGAAACTCTCGTGTTTGAGGTAAACACCTGAGCCAGAATAGATTGAAGATTTTGAAAGCAAACGCAGGTCCGAGGAGCCACAGCTACTAAGCAGCACGGCACAAAGTGCCAGCGCGGTGAGGGAAAGGGATCGGTAAATCATGCTTGAGGGGTAGGAATTGGATATCGCCTGCGTTCAACAATGTCGCCCGTTCCTAAAGCGCATTACGTGCCGGGGCAAACTGAAAACGCTACAGTTAGGTGATTTACCATGTATGCATGCTCATAACCAACGACTTAGAGAATTGAAAATGGGGGTATTTACCCATTGTCATCGCGTCGTCGCTGGAAGCCAGACCCTGGCACCGACACTGCGTTCCGCCGCCGCCCGAAAGAATCCTGACAAACCTTTCCGCCCATGGAGGTCAGCCACGGCGTCCACTGCGCGGCCCCAGCGCCAACGGAAGCCGGCATCGCGCAGCCGGACCGGATCTGCCCAGCGGCTCTTGGTGACGAGTTCGGTTTCGGTCTGCATCAGGCGTGCCCCAATTTCAAGCATCCATCGACTGGCGGGCAGGCCGAGCGGCATGCCCACCGCCTCGCGGAAAGTTCGCATCCACTCGCGGTTCGTCGGAAATTCGGGGGCCGTGACATTGATGGTGCCATCCAGAAACGGATCCTGAATCGCAAAATCCACTGCTCGTAAAAAATCTTCCATGTGAATCCAGCTGATCCGCTGGTCACCCCGGCCCATGGCCCCGCCCAAGCCGCAAGCGGTGATTTTTCGCAGCACGTCATAGACCGTCGCCGACTCATTTGCCAAAACCATGCCGATGCGGAGCGCTAGCTTGCGCGTCTCTGCCGGAACCACCGCATTGAAAAACGCATCCTCCCACGCTTGTGCCACCTCGCAGGAAAATCCCTCGCCGGGCTCACCCAGCCAATCATTCTGCGGCTGGTCCACGGCGTGCCGATACCACGTCGCCGTGCTCGCATTCAGCCAACTCTTCGGCGGAATCTTACAGCCCGCGATGGCTTGACCAATGGCGCGGGTGCTCTCGACCCGTGAATCCATGATCTCGCGCTTATGTTCCGCCGTGTAGCGGCAGTTCACACTGCGGCCAGAGACATTGATGACCGCCTCTGCGCCCTCCAAGGCGAGCGCCCAGGGGCCCAGCGTTTTCCCGTCCCATTCGAGGAACATCCCATCCCCACTCCAGCCCTCGCGACTCCGCCCGATCGCCACGACCTCCTTGCCATTGCGCGCGCAGTGACGGGTTAAATAGCGACCGAGAAATCCATTGGCTCCGAAAATGACGATGACGGGATTCATAAAAGTTATGGTTAATTTTGTTGATTCCGATGTTTCAGGAAAATCTGAAATAGAGCGGGAAATTTTTTTAGCTGAGAAGTTTCGCGGCCAATTGGATGGCGAGTCCATGTTTCATCGAAGAAATCCGGTCCGACATGCTTGAGGCAAAGCCTACAAATTCTTCGAGAGCCTTCATTTGTTTGTAAAAAGCGACCCCGTTGTCGGTCTTGATGTCGTGGCTTTCTTCAGCGCACTTTTTCAAAATAGCCAACGCGGGCTCGATCTCACGGCGTTTCCGCTCACGCGCGACGATGGTGAAAATGGACCAAACGTCTTTTTCTGCCTCGAAGAATTCGCGGCGCTCGCCCTTTTTCACCACCGCACGAATCAGTCCCCAGGCGACGAGTTCCTTTAAATTGGTGTGCGCATTGCCTCGGCTGATTTCTAATTCTTCCATCACCTCATCCGTCGTCAAAGCCTGCGGGGCGGTCATCAAAAGAGCATGAATCTGAGCCATCGTGCGGTTGATACCCCATTGAGTACCAAGTGCTCCCCACTGCGCGACGAACTCATCACGAGCAGTTTTTAGTTTTTCGTCCTCCGCGTTCACGCTTTTCAATAAATACTGAAAACTCAGAAATCGCAAGTAAAATAATTCTGGCTCGCAAAGTGCTAATCGGAATATTTGACGCATGTGACAAACTAGACACGCCGTAACACGTGACACGTTTCCACGGCATTCCATCTTTCTGACTACGCCCGCCCAACAATTTCCGCCCCCCCCTCACTCCAACCAATTCCAAACCAGTAAATCCCATTATGAAATATTCCTCTCCTCCTTCAATTCCCAGCAGGCGCTTTAGTCCCTTTACTGGGTTACACGAACTATTCAACAAGCTTGGCACTCGGCATTTGTTTCTGCCGTCCATGCTGACTGCTCTACTTGCGATAGCACCAGTGGCAAACGCACAGATTTCGATTCTTAATACGAGTCCAGTCACGGAGAACTTCACAATCGGCACAACTGCCACGGCGGCCCTTCCCGCCAATTGGAAAATGACAGCTCCAGGAACGGCTAGTCCTACTTGGACCGCGGCAGGAAATTTCACAGCAGTTTTGCAACAGGCGAGTACAGGCGGGCCCACCACGGGTTCACGCTATAACTGGGGAAACGGAACAGATACAACGGATCGGGCCGTCGGATTTATGACTTCGGGTGGGTATGCATCGCCCAATTCTGTGATGGCCTATTACCAGAACAACACTGGGTCAACCATCACAAGCCTCGCTATTTCCTTTGATATCGAGCGCTATCGAATTAATAGCGCAGCTGCTGCTGTCACGTTCTTCACCTCCACCGACGGGAGCACTTGGACTGCACAAGCGGCGGGTGATAGTGGAGCATTTGCCACAGGAACGAGTGCTTTTAATTTCACAACCGGAACCGTAGTCAGTAAGAGCTTTAGTATCACCGAGCTTTCGATTGCTAGCGGATCACCCATCTACCTAAGATGGAATTTCAATACAACGGGTTCTAACTCGCAGGGACTTGGACTAGATAACGTCTCAGTAACTGCACAAACAAGCGGCGCTCCCGATGTAACACCTCCAACTCTTGTCACCTTAAGCCCTGCTGACAATGCTGTTGATATCGCAGTGCCTTCAACCCTACAAGCGACTTTCTCCGAGCCGATCGCGGCAGGCACTGGCACGGTGAGTATTTTCAAAGCAAATGGTGATCTAGTCGGTTCTCCGTTGAGCGTTCCGAGTGCTGCGGTTGTCATTTCAGGTGCCACAGCGACGATTACACCAAGTGTCGCCTTACAAACCGGCACTTCCTACTATGTATTGGTTACATCAGGCACCTTCACCGACATCGCCCTGAATGCCTTTACGGGAATTGCGGATGCGACAACATGGAACTTCAGCACCATTCCTCCTGATACAGTAGCTCCAACGGTAGTATCCTTCACACCTGCGAATGGAGCCACGGGAGTTCAGCCACCTACGAAGTTGGGCATAACTTTCAATGAGCCGATTTCGCAGCCTGCCGCAGGTGGGACAACTTTTGCCAAGGTCTTCAAATCGGTCGAAGGAGTTCCTACTGAAGTCGCAAGTATCGACACTGCTGGCTTCTCGGGCATAACGGCCACTGGAACTCTTGCTGAGATCTCTCTCGGTAATACTGTTCTAGAAAATGGAGTTACCTATACGGTCCAAGTTGATGCCGGAGCATTTACCGATGATGCCGGTAATGGAATGGCTAGCGCTACTTGGACATTTACAACAGTAGCCGTGCCGGATCTCGTTCTGGGGGCACCCTACACCCAGAACTTTTCTACCTACACCTCAGCCACCACTCTTCCTCAAGGCTGGACTTTTTCGGGTGGTTCAACCTTAGACAGTACCTATCGTGGAGTCTGGGGCACCGTTACGCCGGATCCGACCAATACCGCAGCAACGCTTGGTGGATTTCTTGGAGGCGCGAGCGTTTTCGGTTATCACCACACGAGCTTAAGTAACAGCACGACCCCTCCACTGACCCAGACGCTGACTCTTAGAAATGCGACTACGGAGCCTATCACTGACCTGACGGTTTCATACAAAGGTCGCTTTAATGTTCCTACCAATACACGAATTCCTGTTTATACGGTTTCCGTTAATGGAGTGACTTCATCAATTCTGGGTTATACAACATCCGATGGCGACAACGCGCAAAGGAATGCCTCCATCAATATCCCTGCTGGAATCCCAGCGGGCGCGACATTCCAGATTAGCTGGAGTTCGGGTTATCCTACGGGTTCAGGTTCAGCTCGGCAAATTGGAATTTCGGACGTCGTGGTTGGTATCGGCGCTGCGGTTTTCGCGCCCACCGTGGCAAGCATGAGTGTTCCTGTTGCCTCGATCGGCTCACTTTCCGCAAATGTGCAAGCGAACGTGATAGGAGATGGAGGTCAAACGGTTTCGGGTCGCGGCTTCGTTTATTCAGTCACTTCTGCGAATGCTGCGCCTCAGATCGGAGGAATTGGCGTTACCACGGTGGCCGACGGTGCTCCCGCGACTGGTGCCTTTAATGCAAGCCTCAGCGGCTTATCACCTGCCACTACTTACTCGGTCAGCGCTTATGCGACAAATACTACCGGAACAAGTTATACCCCGGCAGTGACATTTATCACCGTCGGGCAATCGCCAACGTTCGTGAATAGTTACACTCAAGAGTTTAGTGGTATTACCGGAAACACCGGAGGAATCACCAACATGCCTGCAGGCTGGACAGCCATATCAGATAACGTGCCGCCACTCCAAACTTATGCGGGTAATTGGGGAACGGGATCCAGCACAGGCGGCTTCCTCGGAGGTGTGACGGCTACTCCGCCTTCAGTGCCGGGTGTTTTGGGGTATCGCCATACAAGTAATTCCGGCACTCTTACAGTCACTCTCCGCTTAATCAACGGAACGGGAGCGACCCTAACGAGTTTAAATGTGTCCTATTTGGGACGAGCATTTGTAAATGCCACCACTGCTGAGGGGCGCTCACCTCGATGGGAAGTGAAAGTCGCTGGGTCGGCTCCTGTTACGGCACTTGCCTATGATACTTTAGCTGGAAGCGATTCTACTAAAACAACGACTATCACAGGACTGTCAATTGCTGCTGGTGCGGAATTTGCAATCACTTGGACGTCTGACCGCGATGGGACAAATGGACGGACCGGTGCATCGAAACAAATCGGCCTTGCTCAAGTGTCAATTTCAAATGCCACTCCGCCATCCGGGACGCTTTTCTCATCATGGGCGCTCGACAATACTGGCAGCGCAAGTGCGGATCCTGCCGCTGACCATGACAACGATGGTGTCTCGAATGGCCTAGAGTATTTCATGGGTGCTACGGGTTCAACCTTCACGCCGAACCCAGGCATCGTAGGTGGGGAAATCACCTGGCCTCTTAGTTCTACCTTCCTTGGGACCTACACCGTGCAGACTTCTACCAATCTGTCAGACTGGACGCCGGTATCGTCAACGGTGGTTGGTAATAGTGTGAAATACACTCCGAGCGGTCCAGGTCCTCTCTTTATTCGTATGGCGGTAACTCCGACAGCGACTCCTTGATTCGTCTGAGTTTCTGCAAGCCCTGGTTCTCGTCATGAGGGCCGGGGTTTTATCATTTCAGGATTCAACCCCATCGCGCTGGACTCGGTCGATTTGCTTCGCCTAAATTTCGCCCATGAAACCTCGTTTCTCCCCTCAACACGGCATGCAAAACAAGCAGGCCCGTGAAAATCGACATGTGCAAACGGTCGAAATCACCGTCCCCTCGCTCGATGAAGATGACGTCTTGGCCATCGTTGCGCAGCAAGCAGACCCCTTCGTCCTCATTCTCGACTGCGTGCAAGACCCGCACAATCTAGGAGCCATCCTCCGCACTGCCGATGCGGCGGGGGTGCATGTCGTCGTCGCGCCGAAGGATAAAGCCGTAGGAATCACAGAAACCGTGCGCCGAGTCTCGGTGGGCGCGGCGGATCACGTCCCATTCGCGCAAGTCACGAATCTTGCGCGGACCATGGAAAAACTCAAAGCCGCCGGCGTCTGGCTGGTGGGCACTTCCGATCATGCCACCTCTAAGTCGATCTACGCGCAGGACTTAAAGGGGCCACTTGCGCTTGTGCTCGGTGCAGAGGAAAAAGGCATGCGCCGCTTGACGGAGGAAAACTGTGATTTCCTCGTGTCCATCCCCATGGCCGGAAAAGTCGAGTGCCTCAATGTATCCGTGGCGACTGGGGTTTGCCTGTTTGAGGCGGTGCGCCAGCGCCGAGTCGCAGATGAATGAGCCAGTGAGGATTCTTTCCGACCTGCATCTGGGTCATAAGATTTCACGGATCGAAGAGGTCGAGACGCTGCGACCCTTGATCGCAGGAGCGGGCACGGTGATTTTCAATGGCGACACGTGGCAAGAGCTAGCGCGCCCGTTTTTAGAACGCTCCACGGCGATGTTGGCGAAACTGCAAGCCATCTGCCGTGAGGAAGGCGTAGAGGCGATTTTTCTTTCGGGAAATCACGATCCAAGCTGGCCTGGGCCAGGCTGGGTCGAGCTGGCGGGAGGGAGAATTATCGTCACTCATGGCGATGCTCTGCTCTTCGATGGCTCGCCGTGGAAGCGGGAAATCCTCGTCAATGGTGAACGGGTGATGGAGCTGTGGAACGAGCACCCGAGCGCCCACTCAGATGTAGAAGAGCGGCTCCGAGTCGCCCGGAAAATCGCTCGCGAACTCTGCACCGTGGAACACGCGACAGGGCGAAGTCTCATCGAACGCGCCTGGGACGCCGCCTTCCCACCACGCCGGGCACTCCGGATGCTGGAAGGCTGGTTCACCCAAGGGCAGACCGGAGCGCAGTTCTGTGAGGCCTATTTTCCCAATGCCGAGATCCTCGTGGTGGGGCATTTCCATCGTGAGGGAACGTGGTCTAGGAATGGGCGCCGCACGATCAATACCGGCTCATTCATGGCACCGGGACGTGCCCACTGGGTCGAGTGGCAGGACGGCTTTCTCAGTCGGGGCTGGATCGATGAATCCAGCAGCCAGTGTCAAAAAGGAGCCGTCCTAGATGTCTGGCGCTTCTGAGAAGGAAACGAAAAAATGGTACACGAGGACGGGATCGAACCGCCGACCAATCCGGTGTAAGCGGACCGCTCTACCGCTGAGCTACTCGTGCAGGGCGGGCGAAAGTTGCCGGGACTTTTTACGAAGATCAAGCTCTGAGTGTGGCAAAGCTTGCTGGATGTCCGTGGGGGTGGTTTGTTCCCTGCACGAATGCATCTTCGCCTCTCCGATCAAGAACTCGCCACGTTGGTGGAAATGGTAAGCCTCGCCGCGAATGTCGCCTCGTGGAACCAAAAGGAGTCAGCGAGTGACCAAGTGACGGCGTTTGAGACGCTGGAGAGTAAAATCCTCGAAAAAGCAGCCCACTCCGGCCTGAGCGACTGGATCGAGTTCGACGAAGAGCAGCAGCGGTTCCGAGTGAAGGAGGCCATCGAAGAACGCTTGTTCTACCACGAGTGCTACGAGGAGTTTCGCAATGAAAGCTTCTGGGACGAGATGGCCGTGCGCCTCGCCGATCGAGACCTAGCCCGCGCCATCGGCTTCAAGGAGTGGGAAAAACTCAGCGAAGAAGACCGCCGCGCTCGGACTGTCGCCTGGGAAAAGCGCTACTGGGAGGAGTTTTCCAAACGCGGCGTCGAACGAGTCGTGGTGGTGACGCCACCGGGAGAAGGCTGAGAGGGCGGACTTTTCACTTGGCGAGTCGGTGATCTGAGCCTAGAAAACCTACGTAATGACACGTTCTTCCATCGAATTCGCCGCGAAGGTTTATATCGTCGCCCTAATCTTCGTCTTTATCTGGACCGTGATGAAGGTGCTGCAGCAAATCGGCTGGGCCTAAGTGTTGGGGCGGCCTCCAAGGCAGGGACGGACCGCAGCGGAAATTAGCCTACCTTTGAAAGACGGCTTCTGTGAGGCGGTCACAGCTTCCAATCCACGGCGACTTCGGCAATGCGACCGCTTTTATCGTCATACTTGATGAAGCCGTGTTCCAATCCGTATTCGTGAACGCATTTGGTGACTTTCACGTCGAAGGCGCAATACTCGGCGATTTTCTTAAGAGGAGCAAAGTCGCCTGACTTTTTATGGTCCTGCCACCAGCGTAGGGCATCTAGGCCGTCGGCGGTTTTTCCTGTGCCGAGAGAGGCGGAGGCGACCGAGTCCAATTTGAGCCGGAAGCCGATGATTTTTTCCAAATCTAGCATCATGTCCAGATTCAGCGTTTGCTCGGTCAATGTGTGGAAAATATAGGGCTGGAGCACCGCATAGTCGAACTGGATGTGATTCCAGCCGACCACCAAATCCGCGCGCACGAGTTCTTCTCCGAGCTTTTCCATCTCGTTTTCCCCATAGATCTCATAGGTTCCGCGGGCGGTGCTGTAGGTGACTCCCACGGAGACCTGCATCTTGTCTTTATGGGAAAAGCCACCCACGTCGCCAAAACTGCGCTGCGTCTCTAGATCAAAATAAACGATGTTTTTTTCGGCCACACAGCAAGCTAGTCGCATGGTGGTGGAACGATCAAGCGCGATGCTCGACCAGCGACGGATCGGTCCCGTGAAGCGCTGACGGATCTGTTTTGTCGTTGGCCGCCAGAGCTGTCTTTGACAGCGCATTTTCTTTTTTTGGGCTTTCTTGGCTTCTTTCGCCTTTCCGCCTCATGCCGGGGGCGATAGGGTAGCGTCGTGGAAAACGGGATCCAAGAACGGCTCGACGCATTTATCCGACGCAAAGGTCTGCGTCGGACGGGTCAGCGTGACACGATCATTAAAGCCGCCTTCTCCAAGGATGAGCATTTCACGGCGGAAGAATTGTTCGAGCGCGCCCGCAAGCTCGACTCCGAAACCTCGCGGGCCACCGTTTACCGCACGCTCAGTCTCTTGGTTGAGGCGGAGCTGCTCCGAGAAATCGATCTCGGGGAAAACCACACGACTTACGATCCGAATTTCCTAGATCGTCCCTCGCACAACCATCTCGTCTGCATCGACTGCGGACGCGTCGTCGAGTTTGAGGACTCGCACTTGGACCTGCTCAACGACTGCGTCACCCGGCGGCTCGGCTACAAACCCGTGCGCCAGACGATTAAAATCGAAGCCAACTGCGAGCAACTCCGGCTCAAAGGCCGCTGCCCCAACCTCATCGCCACCCGCCTCACCGGAAAGCGACTGCGGAAAAAACGATAGTCATGAATTCCCCATAATAGACTCGTTTCTCATCCTAACCGCCATCCTACTCTTTGGCCTCATCACCGCGTGAATACTCGTGCGTCTCGCCTTCGACATTTCTGAAAAGGTCATGCGGGTACCGATTTGGATGGGTTCATCTCACGGAGTTATTTGCAGGCTCTGGATGACGGTTGTGAGTGATGGCTCCCCAAAGTCTGAAGGCGGCAATAGCTATTTTTTGATAGTTTGACTGAGAGTGGTATTTCTGAAAATTTCGAGGGTGCAGATGATGCAAAGTTCTAAGTTAGGTTTCTTGATTCGCTGTGGCTTTGCGGCGGCTTTTGGGATGATTTATGCCATGGCCTACCCTCCATTCGGTTGGAGATACTTCATTTTCCCCGGGCTTGTCGGCTTGCTGCTAGTGCTTCGTGGTCAGAATGGGACGCAGGCTCGGACGCTTGGATTTTTACATGGAATGACGGCCTACGCGGTGAGTTTATCATGGCTGCTCAACATTTTCGGAAACTTCGCGGTGGTTCTCTGGTGCGTGCTTGCCGTCTTCACCGCTTTGTTCGCAGAAATGCAATGCCGAGCCAGTCGGAGAGGGGTGGGCGGATGGTGGTTTGTTGCGTTCACAGCGGTGAACTGGAGCGCTTGGGAATTCATCCGTGCGGAATTATTTTCACTTAAATTGCCATGGATGACCGCAGGTCTTGCGATCGGGCCTAACGCCTTCTTGCCGTGGATCGGTGTCTACGGTGTGAGTCTGCTCGTCGTCATCGGCGCGGCTCTCATCAATTCACGGATGTGGAAAAGCGCAGGCCTCGCGATCATGATTCTCGGCACGGCCGTTTTTGTCTATTCAGGTCATCCCACGCCTTCAGCAAACGATTCAAGGACCGTGAAGGTCGCTGGGCTTCAATTGGAAGGAGTTTCGTTGAATGAATACCTAGCTGATTCGTATAAGTTGTCCTCAGACATCGATTTCATTGTCTGGCCTGAGTATGCTGTCCCCTATGATATTCGTGAAAACAAGCGAGACTGGAGTCTGATCCAAGCACTCTGCAGCGAGCGCGACATCACCCTCACATTCGGTACCCAATCCCGCCCGGGAGGCGGTGATGCGTGGAGAAACATTGCTCTAACGGTCGATGGGTCAGGTGCCCTCGGGGAACACACCAAGATGCATGTGGTGCATTTTTTTGACGATGGGACACCGGGGAAAATGGCCGTGCCCGTGATGACGACTCATGGCAAAGTGGGCACCCCAATTTGTTTTGATTGTGACTATGAAGGAGTCGTCAGAAAAATGACTGCCGCTGGCGCGGAATGGTTCGTAGTGCCTACGATGGACGCCGAGTCGTGGAGTGCAAGGCAGCACGACCAACACGCCGAGCTAGCGAGAATCCGCGCCTGTGAAAACGGCCGCTGGATGGTTGTCTGTGCCACCTCCGGTGTTTCTCAATTCATCGATCCCCACGGACAGATACATTCGAGACTAGGTGCATTGCAACAGGGCCCGATTCTTGGCACCATCAGACGTGAAAACGCACTCACCATCTACACCCGTTTCGGATGGCTAGTCCCGTGGTCCGTGTTGGGAATTGCGTCCATGGTTTGGTTCTGCCTCGTGATTCCCAAAAAATGGTTAAGCTCAATCCTCGTGAAATGATCGCTTCCCACCCGTGCAAACCGCCCCGCGCCGAAGCAATGATTTACATTCCTGCGAGACCCACTATTAAGCATACATCATGAAATCCATACTCCCTATTTCGATTTACGGCTTGGCCACCCTAGCGGTCGTCGCCCAGCCAGCGCTCACCATTTACAATCAAGACTTCGCCACCGTGCGTGAGACGATCCCGCTTGATTTGAAAAAGGGCGTGAACGAGATCCGTTTCAAAGATGCGACCGCTCAGGTGGAGCCGGACTCGGTGATTCTGAGAGATTCCAAGGGTGGCAAGGTGCTGACTATTTTGGAACAGACTTATCGCGCCGATCCCGTGTCCGTCGAGCTGATGCTGTCGCTGAATGAGGGCAAGGAAATCGACTTTTTCGTGAAGGGGCTGGATGGTAAACCAGACCGCACCGTCAAAGGCCGCGTTGTCCGCAGTGGAGACTCTAGGCTCGACCCGATCATCCAAGTGGATGGCCAATTGCAGTTCTCGCTGCCCGGCGAACCCCGATTTCCAGCGCTGGCGGATGATACGATCCTCAAGCCCACACTCAGCTGGAAATTATTCTCAGAGCAAGCCACGAACATGGAGGCAGAAATCGCTTACATCACTGGCGGCATGAGCTGGGAGGCGGCCTACAACATCGTAGCTCCAGAAAATGGGGATCTGCTCGATCTCACAGGCTGGGTGACCATGGGCAACCAAACTGGAAAAACCTTCACCGACGCCAAGATCCAACTCGTCGCCGGGGATGTGATGAAAATCGAGCCAAAAGGCTATCTTGTTTCCGGGGATGAGTTCGGATCTACGAAAATGTTGCGCCAAGCCGGCGCAGCCCCACAAGTCACTGAAAAGTCCTTTGACGAATACCATCTCTACAGCCTGCCCCTCGTGACCACGCTGCATGATCGTGAGACGAAGCAGGTCGAATTCATTCGCGCCAGCGGGGTGAAAGCGGAGCGCATTTACGTTTACGACGGACTCAAGTCGGAGCCAAATCGCTGGGGAAATCCAGCGATGTCGCAAATCCGCGACAACCCAGAATACGGGACCGAGAGCAATTCGAAAGTTTCGGTTATGCGTGAGTTTAAGAATAGCAAGGCTAACAACATCGGTCTGCCATTGCCGCGTGGCAAGGTCCGCTTCTACCGGCAGGATGACGATGGGCAGGTCCAGTTCATAGGCGAGAATACAATCGACCACACCGCCACGGATGAAACGCTACGGATTTTCACCGGAAATTCCTTCGATCTGGTCGGGGAGCGCACGCGTAGTAATTTCAAAAACGATAGCAGCAACAAGTGGTTCGACGAAACCTTCGAAATCAAACTACGGAATCGCAAAAAGGAAACCGTCGAGATCCGCGTCGTCGAGCACCTCTATCGTTGGACGAATTGGACCATTCGCGATGAGTCGAGCACCTTCCTCAAAACGGATGCCCAGACCATCGAGTTCCGAGTCGCGCTCAAGCCAGACGAAGAGCGCGCCGTCCGCTACACGGTCCATTATGTTTGGTGAGGATGATTTTGCCTCGACCTCGCCGCAGTCTAGGATTTGAGCGACCGGAACGATCGCTTTGAGTATTTCAATAATTCAGCCAAGGTGGGAGGCCGCTCTTCACACTCCAGATCAGGACGAAGATTACGGATCACCGCAAACACCTGAGCGCCTGTATGACCCGGATACTCCTGTAGCAAGGCGATGCCGTCATGGTGGTAGATTCTAAATAGTTTGGAAGGTGGATCTCTGACGCCAGACTCTTTTTGATATAGGAGCTGCAATTTTGTAATACGATTGAGAGAGATGTTGAAGGACTCACCCATCATGGGGTGAGGGCTTTTTGCGGTTATCAACTCATCTGTAATGACGAATTGATAATCTCCTTTGACACTCATGTTTCGAATCCCAACGACCCCAAAGAAAATCATGCCCACAAGGAAAACACTGTTGATGGTCCAGAATGAGATCGGCTGATGTGCCCTCCATGTATTAATGAACGCTCCTTCCATCACAAAGAAGAGGAACAAAAATGCGATGACGGCAGAAAGGTTCTGTTTTCCATATTCACGTGCATTGATGGAAAACTCATAATGATGGCTCATGATTTACACGAAGTCATAGCTCATCCGGCAGCGGGCTGGAAGCCGAATCCAGCCGATACCTAGCCCTCGATCCCATGCTTAGTCTTGAGCCGTTCGATCTCTTCGGACAGCGCGCCCCAGCGGGAGTAGCTGACTTCGAGTGACTTCGCGAGTTTCTCGACGGCATTGGTGACTTCGCGGAGTTTGCCGGGGTTGTTGGTCACAGCTTCACTGGAGAGTTGCCCGGTGAGGGTGGTTTGGGCGGCTTCTAGCTCGGCGATCTTAGTCTCGAGGACTGCGAACTCGGCTTCGAGCGGCTTGAGGACTTTGGATTTGATTTCGCGCTGCTCGGCTTCGATGCGGCGCTGCTCCTTGCGATTGACGCCGGGGACGGAAGGGCGGGATGAGCCGCTGGCCGGGGCGCTGCCGAGGGTGGCAAGGCGTGGGGCGAGGCCTTTTTTCGCGGCTTCATCTTCGGCGGATTTTTCCAAGTAGTAGGTGATGTTTCCGGCGTAGAGGACCGGCTGCTCGCCGGGGCGGAATTCGAGGGTCTTGGTGACAAGCGCGTCGAGGAAGGTCCGGTTGTGGGAGACGATCATGACGCTGCCGGGGTAGTCGATGAGGGCACGCTGGAGCACGTCTTGGGACTGCATGTCCAAGTGGTTGGTCGGCTCGTCGAGGATGAGGAAATTCGCCGGGCGCAGCAGCATGCAGACGAGGGCGACGCGAGAGCGCTCGCCGCCGGAGAGCACGCCGATTTTTTTAAACACGTCGTCACCCCGGAAGAGGAAGCAGCCGAGCAGGTTCCGCGCGTGGGGCATGGACTCGCGTGAGGCGGCGGCTTCTACGGTTTCGAGGACGGATAAATTAGGGTCCAGCTCGTCGGCGTGGTTTTGTGAGAAAAACGAGGTGGCGACCTTGTGGCCGAAAGTGTGGGTGCCGGCATCTGGCTCTTCTTGCGCGGTGATCATCCGGCAGAAGGTGGATTTGCCAGCGCCGTTTGGCCCGACGATGGCAAATTTCTCGCCCTTGTTGATTTCGAAGTCGAATCCGCTGAAAATATTCAGCGCGCCGTAGCTCTTCGAAACGCCTTCGAGCTTCGCCACGGTGTGACCGGAGTTCGGCGGGGGTGGGAATTTGAAATTCATCACCGCGTCCTCTTGCTCCGGGGCGGGGATGCGCTCGACCTTGGCGAGCAGCTTGATGCGGGACTGCACAAGTGTCGCCTTGTTCGCCGAGGCGCGGAAACGGTCGATGAAACGCTGGGTCTCGGCGATTTCCCGCTGCTGAGCGGTGTATTGTTTCTGGCGGATTTCTTTGCGGAGCACGGACTCGCGCTCGAAGTAGGAAAAATTTCCCGCATACTCCTCAGCACGGCCGTGGGAGAAGGCGATGGTGCGAGTGCAGAGCGTGTCGAGCAGGGCACGGTCATGGGAAATGAGGAGAATCGCGCCGGGGTAGTTGACGAGGTATTGCTCCACCCAGATCTGGGTGCCGATGTCCAAGTGGTTTGTCGGCTCGTCGAGCAGCAGCACTTCAGGTTCTTGGAGGAAGAGCTTGGCCATGGCGATCCGCATCTGCCAACCACCTGAGAACTCGGAACAGTCGCGGGTGAAATCCTTCGCCCGGAAGCCGAGTCCCTTCAGCACCGACTCGATCCGTGGCTTCATGCGAGCGGGGTCGGTGGCGTCGAGTTGGAGTTCCAGCTCGCCGATTTCCTCCAGCAGATCGCCGTAAGGTGAGGAGCGTGGATCGAGCTTGGTCAGTTCGTTCGACAGGCGGTCGATTTTTTCGCTCAGCGCCATCGTTTCGCCAAAAGCCGACTCCGTTTCCTGCCACAGGGTGCGGCCCTTGACGTGAATACCCTCCTGCGGCAGGTAGCCGATGCGGGTGCCCTTCGGCGCATGGATCTGGCCGGAGGTGGCGGGGATGATGCCCGCCACGCATTTCATGAGGGTCGATTTCCCCGCACCATTGTGTCCGGCGAAGGCGATTCGCTCGCGCGGTTGCACGGAAAATGACAGGTCGTTAAAAAGGACGCGCGGGCCATATTCTACGCGGAGTGACTGAACGGAAATCATTAGGCGCGGACGATGCACGTCACGGCGCTGGGGTCAAGCCTTGGGGGACGCCCATTCGCTAGGTTTGGCGCTTGCCCGGTCAGGGCTTGCCGGGACAGGCTGGGCGCAGGCCATGAAGGAACTCATCGAAGAACTCGAACGCTGGGGAGCGGATGTGATCTTCGGGCGGGCGAAAGGATTCCGCGCCGCGTTGATGCGCTTTTTCATGCGGGCACTGTCCGGGCTGTTTCGCCTAGTGGTATTCATCCGCCTTTGGCGCTACCGCAGCGGTTGGCGTGCCCAGCACCATCTCGGCACGCAGGTGGTGGCGATTGGAAATATCACGGTCGGCGGCACGGGAAAAACGCCAGTGGTCGAGCTTTTGGCGCGCTCTTTACGGGAACGAGGCCGCCAAGTGGCGATTCTGTCCCGGGGTTATAAGAGTAAAAAGCTCGATCGGCCACAGAAATGGCAGAGCGCGCAGGGCAGGCCATTTCCGGCGGACCAGATGCCCAAATTGGTTTCCACCGGCAAGGCTCTGCTGCTGGACTCGAAATTCGCAGGTGACGAGCCCTTCATGTTGGCACGGAATCTCGACGGCGTGGCTGTGGTGGTGGATAAGAATCGGGTGAAAAGTGGCCGCTTCGCCGTGGCTGAACTGGGTTGCGACACCCTCTTGCTCGATGACGGGATGCAGTATCTCGATTTAGCCCACTCCATCGACATCGTGCTGGTGGATGCGGGGGCCCCATTCGGCACCGAGGCCTTGTTGCCACGGGGGACTTTGCGCGAGCCACCGCGGAATTTGCGGCGGGCGAGCTACATTCTAATCACGAAATGCAGTGGGCTGCAAAATGAGGATCTGATCACCCGCATCCGGAAATACAACCGCACGGCGGAGATCATCGAGTGCACCCACGGGCCGATTTATTTAGAAGACGTTTTCACCCGCGAGCGGAAGCCGTTGGAGTTTTTAAAAGGGAAATGGGTCGGCACGATCAGTGCCATCGCCGTGCCAGAAGCCTTCGAGGGCTCATTGGAAAAGCTGGGTGCGCGGGTGGAAATCCGGCGGCGCTTCTCAGACCACTACCGCTTTTCCCGCCGGGAGGTGGAAAAGTTCATGCAGCGCTGCGTGGAGCGGGACATGGAAATGATCGTAACGACGGAGAAAGACGCAGTGAGATTTCCACGCCCGGGGTCGGTGGATGTGCCGGTGTATTTTCTACGAATCGAGGTGGAAATCTTGCGTGGGCAAGAGATTTGGGAGGATCTCATCGAGCGGATTTGCCAACCACCGCCGGTTTTCCAGCCAGTATTGCGGAATCGTGACGCGTATCGTCCGTGATCCGACAAAAGAAGATTGTCCTCACCCGGTATGGCTTCTAGCTTCCTGCCGACGAGCGCTTGACTCGTCACTCAGTCACTTTTCAATTCCATGGGCATTTTCAGCAAACCCCGCCTCCGTAGCCACGACCGCCGCGATGATATGCCAGAGGGCCTCTGGATCAAATGCCCAGACTGTGGCGCACTCATCCACATGCTGGAACTCAAGCAGAACCTGCAAGTCTGCCCTCATTGCACCCACCACTTCCTCATGGATTCGCGTGAGCGCATCGCCCTGCTGGCAGATGAGGATTCCTTCGAGGAGACGGAAATCGGCCTCATTTCCGCCAACCCGCTGGCCTTCACTGGCTATGCGGAGAAGACCGCCAGCCTGCGCGAGAAAACTGGCTTAGACGACGCCGCCATCACTGGCCGCCTTAGCATCGATGGGCAGCGCGCGATGATCGCCGTGATGGATTTCAAATTTTTCGCCGGCTCCATGGGTTCCGTGGTCGGGGAGAAAATCACCCGAGCCATCGAAATGGCCATCGCGGAAAAGCGTGGAGTCATCATCGTTTCCGCCTCATCTGGCGCGCGGATGCAGGAAGGAATGCTCTCGCTGATGCAAATGGCCAAGACCTGCGGCGCACTTGCCCGGCTTTCTGAGGCGCATCTTCCTTACATTTCCCTGCTCACTCATCCGACGACGGGTGGCGTGACAGCCTCGTTCGCCACCATCGGCGACATCAATCTGGCCGAGCCGAAGTGCATGATCGGCTTCGCCGGACCACGCGTGGTCAAGGAAACGACCCACCAAAACCTGCCGCCGGGCTTCCAAACGGCGGAGTTCATGCTCGAGCATGGCTTGATCGACTCGATTGTGCCGCGCTCACAATTGCGCGCCCGCCTTGGAACGCTGCTGGCATATATGATGCCGGTCGTTCCTTGAGCCTAAGCTTGCTCGACGGTGCCGCTTTTCACGATAAAGGCGCGACCTTCCGCTTGGCACCAGAGTTGGTAAATCCGCTCCACGTTTGGGCGCAGACCTGCGGCGGGGAGCTTGAGAAAACCTTGGCGTTTCGCGGCTTCAAATAAGATCCGCTCTTTTTGGGTGAGTCGGTGTCCGGTGGAGCGGTTTCCGATTTTAGCGCGTGTCGGCAGTCCTTGGCTGAGGCGCTCGACGTCGTCCTTGTGGATCTTTTTCATCATTTAAATCAAAGAGGGCGGGTGAACTTAGTTCACCCGCCCTCTTGACGCAAATTCGCATTACATCAACTGGGCACCCGCTTCCGCAAGTTCTGAGCGTTCGCCCCGGTTGAGGGCGACGTGAGCGACGAAGGGCTGTCCTTTCAAGCGGTTCCGGGTGTAAACGAGTCCGTTGCTGCGGCTGTCCACGTAGGGATTGTCGATTTGCGCCGGATCACCGACGAGCACGAGTTTGGAGTCGCGGGACATACGCGTGACGATCGTTTTGGCCTCTTGGGGCGTGAGTTGCTGTGCTTCGTCGAGGATGAAGAAGCGATTTGGAATCGAGCGGCCACGGATGTAGCAGAGGGCTTCGATTTCCAAGATCCCTTGTTCCATCAGCAGTTCGTAGGGCTTCTTGATCGTCGGCGGCACCCCGGCGGCACCGCTGGGTTTTTGCTGTTTCCGGCGAGGACCGAGCGGGGTGGAAGGGCGCATCAGCAAGTCCAGCGCATCGTGAATCGGCTGAAGCCAGGGGCGCATCTTTTCATCGAGCGAACCGGGAAGGAAGCCGAGTTGGTCACCCATGGCGACGACCGGGCGGCTCACGGTGATGCCGTTGTATTTCCGGTTAAACATTTCATGAAGTCCCGCAGCCACGGCTACGAGTGTCTTGCCCGTGCCCGCGTGGCCGTAGCAGGTGACGAGAGAAATGTCAGGATTGAGGAGCGCGTCGATGAGGCAGCGCTGCCCCAGATTGAGCGGCTTGAGGGATTGACCGTCCGGGATTTTCAACACCTCAGGGATGTTCAAGCGGACGAAGCGTCCATCATGAGCGAGGCGCGCCGGGATCGTTTGTTTTTCCCCGGCCCCGAGCAGCACGTATTCATTGATCGCGATGCCGTGGATGCGATCCTCGGAGACCGGCAGCTCGCCGATGCTGGCGAAGCGGTGCAGCTCGATGGGGTCCACTTCCACGCGGCGGACCTCGTAGTTTGAGACTTCCCGTGCATCCACCTTGTCATTGAGATAATCTTGGCAATTGATGCCCACCGAGCGGGCTTTCAGCTGCATGTTGATGTCCTTGGTGACGAGCACGACGGGGGCCGTGTTGTACTGCATGAGCAGTAGGCTGGCGGCTAGGATGCGGTGGTCAACTCGTTCACGGTCAGGGAAAACCCGGTGGAAGCGATTGAGTTGTTCCGAGTTATTCGGGCAGCTGGCAGGATCGTAAATCACGAGCCGCACGGTGCCACCGCCTTCGGTGGTGACGCCTTGGGTGACGGCGTCCGAGTTGGAAAACATCTCGGTGAGGCGGCGGTGGACGCGCCGCGCATTGGCCCCGCGTTCGGTCTGCTCGGACTTGAATTTATCCAGTTCTGAGAGCACATCCACCAGGATGCAGAGGTGATTTTCCTTGAAGCGCTCTAGAGCTGCCGGGTCGTGGAGTAAAACATTCGTGTCTAGCACGTAGTTTTTTGCCAATTGTGATGGGGCGGTGAGGCCGAAATCACTGGGTTTTGAACCTTCGTTCTTCGCTCGCTTTTTACGGGTGCTGATTCCGTCTGTGGGTGGGCTATCGAATAATGCGGACTGACCTTCCTCGGTGCGATGAATCATCGGAATAGTTTGGATACAAGGGATTTTGACGGGTGGTTGGCTGCGTACCGCTCGCCCGTCGCCAAGCACACGCAGTGCCAAATCGTGGCCTCGAATCTTTAATCGCTTTAATCAAGATAAACGTACTATCCCTAGCGAGTGGGGGGATGACAACTCCCAAATTGTGATTTTACGGTGGGGTGTGTGGGAGGCGCTGACTCACCCATTTGGCAACTTCGGCTCTGCGGATTTTACCCAAGTCCGTGCGCGGAAGGACAGCGGTGTAGAGCGGGGAGGCCAGTCGCTCAAACGTGCGGGCGCTTTGGGTATGCGCGGATACGATTTGCTCAATTCGTGGGACATCGCAGGGTGTTTCAAAAACCGGAATTAGCAAATAACCTCGCCGGTCATTTGGAACGGCGACGATCACGAAACTTCCTGAAGTTAGATAACCTTCGGAGAGGATGAAGAGTTGCTTTTCGAGCGCTTCTAGATCGACCAATTCACCGAGAACTTTCACCGCAAAGTCAGCACGTCCAAGTGGGGAAATCATGCCGTTTTCTAAAGTCGCTCGGTCAGATGTTTGATACCATTTCGTCGTTCTAACCGTGAAGCAGTGATTGAGGGTAAATCCCGAGAAAAGCGCGGGGCCTGCGATGGATAAGATGCCGTCGCCAGTCACCTGGCATTGCCAAATCGGTAGGAGTGGAATTGGGTGGGGACGATAAGGTTGGCTGAGTTGTTCGAGTCCTTGAGTGGCGATTTGTGAAGCGGCTTCCGTCATGCCGTAACTCGCGAGAACCGGCCAGCCAAGATCACGCGCGGCCTGGCCGGTGGCTGTGTCGAGCCGTCCGCCGCCGACGACGATGGCGCGGAGCGAGCGGGGTGCTGCTAGGCGAGCTGCCACAAGATCATGCACTTGGGTGGGAACGAGTGAAGTGTGAGTGATCCGCTCTTGAGCGATCCAGTTGCGGAAGTCGTGGGCATTCCAGCGCTGCGGAAACTGTCGTAATTGACACCCGGCTTGGTAAGCACGCGCCGCGACTCCAAAGCCACCGACATGGTGAAGCGGAAGGGCAAGTCCCCAGGTGGAGTCTGCGGTGACGCCGAGGTGTTCATTCACAGCAGCGGCGGAAATGAGGAGAGACTCTTTTGAAATAACTACATCCTTCGGGCTGCCTGAGCTGCCCGATGTTTGAAACGAAACGGGCTCAGGATTTCCCCAAAATGAATCACTCGTTAGTAGAGTCGTGTCCATGGCAGATCATCTAATAGATCATCGAATCCAATGCCTGTGCCATGGGGTGGCGTGAAGATGGGGGACCAAGGGCCGAGGGCTTCAGTGAACGCGTCTGGCTCGAAGAGATGATGGGTTTGCAGGCCGCAAATTCCGACAAGGCCGGGGAACTGGAGTTCGAGCCGTGCGGCTTCCCATGCGGCGAATGCTTGGCCGAATGGGTGATCCATATAACTGGTTAGGACAACGCGTTGTTGATAACTCAGCGCGGATTCACCGAGGAGGAATGGCTCATCCACAGCGGGCTTGATGATCATGACTTGCGCTGCGGATGACGTGGGTGACGCCTCGCGATCCACGGCGAATTTCAAGCGCGTTTTTTTCCGTAAGTCCTTCCAGATGCTTTCCGAATAGGGGCAGGGATCTTCTACGAAATCGATGGCGGCGCGCACCGAGTCAGAAAGGGCAAGGAGAAACTCCATGGCTTGTTCTGAAGTCATGGATTCATTAAAATCCAAGCGCCATTTGAGCGCGGGAAATTCGGCAGAGACGGTTTTGAGAAACGTCGCTTCAGCCGCGAGGTCGCGTCCGCATTTGAGTTTCACGAGGGTGAAGCCCGCTTCGGCGGCGAGGGCGACGGTAGGGAGGTCGTTTTTTGCCAAGCTGGCATGGCTGGTGGGGACTTCCATTTCCTCGAAGAGCGAGCCTTCATAATTACGGGCAGCGCGGTCATATTCGGCGCAACGAATGGCGCGTCGGACGACGGGCCAGCGTTGTGCGCCTGCGAGATCGGCAAGGCATTTTTCTAAGGTCGGATCGCCGAGTTCTGGCCAAGGGTGGATGCAACCGTAGCCGCCGTCGATCTGGATGAGGGCACCTTCGAATTCGCGTCGATTAGAAATAGCATTCAGATACCCGCGAGTCCTGAGGCGGTAGCGGGCGACCATCGGCTTCTCTGAAGTCGGGAAGATGGTGGCGAGTGGATTAGAATTCACAGTGTCCAGGGGTGCGGGCAAACGGGATGACATCGCGGATGTTGCTCATGCCGGTGACGAACATCAACATGCGCTCAAAGCCGAGGCCGAAGCCGGCGTGCGGCACGGTGCCATAGCGCCGGAGGTCGATGTACCAGTCATAGCTCTCAGGATCGAGGTCGTGTTTTTTGAAATTTTCCAATAACACATCGAGCCGTTCTTCGCGTTGGCTGCCGCCGATGATTTCGCCGATGCCGGGCACTAGGACGTCCATGGCGGTGACCGTTTCTCCATCGTCATTGAGGCGCATGTAGAAGGGTTTGATGTCCTTGGGGTAGTTATAGACAGTGACGGGTTGTTTGAAATGTTCTTCAGTGAGCCAGCGCTCGTGCTCGGACTGGAGATTGAGCCCGTATTCGACGGGGTATTCGAAAGTTTTTCCGCTTTGTAATAAAAGTTCAACGGCAGCGGTGTAGGTGATGCGAATGAATGGACGACTGGCGACGAACTCGAGGCGTTCACGGAGATTTTTATCCACAAATTTTTCGAAAATCGTTAAGTCGCCTTCGTTGTGATCCAAGGTGTATTGTGCTAGATATTTCACTAACGATTCGGCTAAGTCCATATTTCCTTCTAGATCACAGAAGGCGATTTCCGGCTCGATCATCCAGAACTCGGCGGCATGGCGCGAGGTGTTGGAATTCTCCGCGCGGAAAGTCGGCCCGAACGTATAGATATTGGAAAGGGCGCAGGCGAAAGTCTCACCTTCAAGCTGGCCGCTCACGGTGAGAAAGGCGCGTTTGCCGAAGAAGTCTTCAGACGCTTTCGCCAGCTTGTCCTCAGGCAGCGTGGTGACGCGGAACATTTCACCCGCGCCTTCGCAATCGCTTGCGGTGATGATCGGCGTGTGGACGTAAACGAAATCCCGCTCTTGGAAAAAGGTATGGACGGCATAGGCGAGGCGACTGCGCATCCGGAAGACGGCTCCGTAGAGGTTGGTCCGTGGACGGAGGTGGGCGATGCTGCGGAGAAATTCCGTGCTATGGCCTTTTTTCTGAAGTGGGTAGTCGTCGGGGACTTCGCCGATGAGTTTGAGGGAAGTGGCCTGCATTTCCCAGGTCTGACCGGCGGCAGGAGAGGGGATGAGCTTGCCCCGGACTTCGATGGAGGCACCGGTGAGCATTTTCGAGATCGCCTCGTAGCCAGGGATGCCCGCGTCGGCGACGATTTGCAGATTTCCGAGGCAGGTTCCGTCGTTGAGTTCGAGGAAGGAAAAGGCTTTCGAGTCCCGGCGGGTCCGCACCCAACCGGCGACGTGGAGGTCATCGGTCGGCTCGGTGCGCTTGAGCACGTGTTTGATCAGCGATCGCATGGGCTTGGATAGACACGGGCACCCGTCTTGTCAAAGCAGGGCCTGAAGATTATTGATCGCCCGAATCTTTAAAATCCGTGAAATGCCGACTCATGATGAATTGGAAATTACTCCCGAGCCTGCTCTTGGTCGCCGCATGTCCCCAAGAGGAAAATCGCCACTCGGCCAGTCACTGATGCTCAATGCCGATCAGGATGTGGCAGACATCCACGAGTGGATGAAAACGTATTGAAAAAACCGTGCGCCGACTCACTCCGGCTTCGACAGATGCTTGTGCGAGCCGTCGCAGAACGGAGGATTGGCCGTGTGCTTGCATTGGCACCACCAGATGGTTTTTTTCTCCGCGACTTCCACTTTCAAGGGTTGCAGCCCCGTGCCCTTATGTGAGCCATCGCAGAACGGCGGGTGGCTCGATCGGCCACAGGAGCACCAAAAATAGGTACCGGCATCGACTTCGAGCGCGAGGGGTTTTGTGTCACAAATGATCGGTTCTTCAGCCATGGAGATCTTGGGTTAGCGGGTGAGCGTTTTGGCCCCGAGCACGACCACGGGTTTTGAATGAATGACTTGTGCTGAGGCCGTTTTTTTGTCGAGTCGAGGGTAGCGCTGGGCGGGCACCTCGTTGAGGAAGGTCGCTCCAAGCCAGCCTAAAAGGATGACAGACGAACCACTTACAAAGTTACGGGTATTCATCAATTGATTAAGAAACGTGTAAGAATTTCTGGTGAGGTTCTGATTTCTTGTTCCAGAAATAGCAACTACAAATCACAGCACGGCTGGACTTCTCGCGAAGGTGGCAGCGCGTTAATAACGCCACGAGCATGCGGCCAGCAAGAGACACACGATGAAACCCATAACCTATAAGAGCGGCATCAAATTGCCGTTGTTCGTTCCGCTGATTCGTCTAGCGTGCCGCTTCCGCAGGCACTTTTATTGATTTCACCATGTCCACCATTCAGGAAACGATTCACCAAATGGGCCGCCAGGCGCGGGCGGCGGCTTATCAGTTGGCCCACCTCTCGTCTGACGAAAAGAACACCATTCTCCGCGCCATGGCCGTGGCGATCCGTGAGCGTGCGCCGGAAATCCTTGCTGCTAACGCTCTCGATCTCAGCGCGGGCCGCGAAAAGGGGCTGTCGGCAGCGATGCTGGATCGGCTGCTGCTCGATGAAAAACGCATTGAAGCGATGGCCGCCGGGGTCGAACAAGTGGCCACGCTGCCTGATCCTGTCGGGCAGGTGCTCGATGCCTGGGAGCGCCCGAATGGCCTCCGCATCGAACAAATCCGCGTGCCGATCGGGACCATCGGGATCATTTACGAAAGTCGACCAAACGTGACAGCGGATGCGGCGGTGCTGTGTTTTAAAACGGGAAATGCGACGATCCTGCGCGGCGGCAGTGAGGCGATTCACTCGAACGTTGCCATCGCCGCAGCCCTAGCGGAGGCCGGTGCGTCAGACCACGCGATCCAGCTCATCCCTTTCACCGACCGTGAAAGTGTCGCCGTGCTTGCGGGCATGGACCAGTGGCTGGACCTCATCATTCCGCGCGGTGGCAAGGGCCTCATCGAGACGGTGGTGTCCTTGGCTCGGATGCCGGTGATCAAGCACTACGACGGGATTTGCCACCTCTTCGCGGATGCCGCAGCGGCTCAGGAAATGGCGGTGGCGCTCACCGTGAATTCCAAAACGCACAAGGTCGGAGTCTGCAATGCCTTGGAAACCTTGCTGGTTCACCAAGAAATTGCCGCCGAATTTTTACCCAAAGTCGCGGCGGATCTGCGTGCGAAAAACGTCGAACTGCGCGGCTGCGAGCGGACCTTGGCCATCCTCCCCGACGCGATCCCCGCCACGGAAGAGGACTGGGGCACGGAATACTTGGACCTCATTTTATCGATCAAGATCGTGGATTCGCTCACCGACGCGGTGTCGCACATCAATCAATACGGCTCACACCACACCGACGTCATCGTCACCGCAGACGAGCAGCAGGCCGAGCGTTTCCTCAGATCTGTCGATTCCGCCTGCGTGTTTCATAATGTTTCCACGCGTTTCGCCGACGGCGGGGAGTTCGGCTTCGGGGCGGAAATCGGGATTTCTACCGACAAGCTCCATGCGCGGGGGCCGATGGGCCTGCGCGAGCTCACCAGCTATCAATACCGCGTCCGGGGCACGGGGCAGGTGAAGTCGTGATTTGAAAGAACTCGTCTCTTGGCGACGAATATGAGCTTCGCTTTTATGAAACAAACCCTGCTCCCTGCGTTTTTATTGCTCGCATTTTCCTTCAGCGCGTCCGCCCGTGAGTGGCTGGATCTCCCGGCGAAATCTGGTATTGCCATTGGAAAAAAGGTCGTGATTGTCACCGGGGACGAGGAGTATCGCTCGGAAGAATCCGGGCCGATGCTGGCGAAAATCCTGAGTCAGAAGTATGGATTCGATTGCTCAGTCCTATTCGCGATCCATGCGGGCGGCGGCTATATCGACCCGAACGACCAAAAAAACATTCCCGGCACCGAACTACTGGATGCGGCGGACCTGATGATCATCCAGACGAGATTCCGAGATCTCCCAGCGGCGCAACTCGCCCATTTTGAGGCTTTTTTAAATGCAGGGAAGCCGGTCATCGGTCTGCGCACGGCGACTCACGCCTTTTCGGGCGCGGCGAAATCCGGCGATTTCAAATGGTCAGAGTTCGGGCTGAGCATCCTCGGAGAAAAGTGGGTGAGCCATCATGGAGCCCATGGCAAGGAGGGCACGAGGTCCGTGACTGAGGCGGCCAATCGCGCCAATCCGATCTTGCAGGGCGTCGGAGAAATTTTCGGAACGTCGGATGTTTATACCGTGAAAAATCTGGATCAGGAAAAATCGGTGATTCTCCTGCGCGGCGGCGTCACCAGTTCGCTGGAGCCCAAGTCAGCCCTCGTGGACGGGCCGAAAAACCAGCCCATGATGCCGCTGGCCTGGACGCGCACCTACACCGCGCCGAATGGCCAATCGCAAGGGCAGGCCTTCTGCACCACGCTCGGTGCCGCCACGGATTTCGCCGATGAAGATCTCCGCCGCTTGCTAATCAATGCGGTGCATCAGTTGACGGGGATCAAGGTGCCCGAAAAGGCGGACGTGACTCCAATCGACCCATTCACGCCATCGCCCTTTCGAGCGATCAACGAGAAGGATTTTTACAAAACCCGGAATCTTCGCCCTGACGATTTCGGCCTTGGAAAAAGTCCGATGACCCTCGTTGCGCAGGCTGCTCTCGACCCTGAACGCCATGCTCCGCGCGCTGAGCCCGCGACGGCCACATCCGTCCGTCCGCAGATGGTGGCCCCGCCTTTTAAGGGTGAGCGCTTGGTCTTCCTTGGTAATGGCCTAGCCGAGCGCGATCTTTATTACAGTCGCTTGGAAACCGAAATCTATCTGAGAAATCCCGACAAGCAGCTCATCATCCGCAACATGGGTCGCCCAGGTGACACGCCGGGATTCCGACCCCACCCATCGCGTAAATCCCAGTGGGCCTTCCCCGGCGCGGAGAAATTTCACCCGGATTTTTCTCGTCACGATGGCAAGGGATTTTTCCCCACACCCGATCAATGGCTCACGCATTTGAAAGCGGATACGATCGTCGCGTTCTTCGGATTTAATGAATCATTCGACGGGCCAAAACGGGTGGCAAACTACGAGGCAGAGTTAGACGCCTTCGTCATCCACACCTTGAGCAAGGCCTATAACGGCACAGCGGCCCCTCGTCTGGTGCTGGCCTCACCCATCGCCTACGAAGATCAATCCAAGCTGCACGATCTGCCAAATGGCGCGCAGGAAAATGCGAATTTAAAACTCTACACCGCCGCCATGGAGCGCGTTGCGAAAAAGCATGGGCTGACCTTTGTCGATCTTTTCACCCCCACCGCCGCGCTTTACGCCAAGGCGAAAACTCCCGTCACCACCAGTGGCTACATCCCGACGGAGGCCGGCTATCAGGAACTCGCAAAAATCCTCTCCGACGCCGTCTATGGCCCCCAAGCGCGCGATCCCAAGGCGGATCCCGCACGCGTGCTCGCTGCCGTCCAGCAGAAGAACTGGCTCTGGCAAAACGACTACAACATCCTCAACGGCGTCCACGCCTACGGCCAGCGTTACCGACCCTACGGCGAGCAAAATTACCCGGACGAAGTCCAAAAGACCCGGGAAATGTTAGCCCTGCGCGACACGCTGATCCATGAGGTCGCCAGCGGAAAAACGACGAAGCTCGTCGTCGATGACTCGCGCACTCACCCCCTCCCACCCGTGCCGACGAACTACACTCAGAGCGCTAAAAATGGCTCCCCAGACTATCTTTACGGCGAGGAGGCCGAGAAATCGCTCACCGTTCCAGCAGGCTACAAAGTGGCGCTATTCGCCTCCGAAAAGGAATTTCCTAACTTGGCCAATCCCATGCAGATGTCCTTCGACAACCGCGGTCGCCTCTGGGTCGCGACCATGCCGACCTATCCTGCCTACCGCCCCGGCGATCCACTTCCGAACGATAAAATCCTCATCTACGAAGACACCGATGGCGACGGCAAGGCGGACAAGGAAACCGTTTTCGCGGATCACCTCTATTTACCCATCGGCCTAGAGTTCGCCCCGGAAGGCGTTTATATCTCACAGGAGCCGAACTTAGTCTTACTCCGAGACACCGACGGCGACGACCACGCAGATGTCCGGGAAATCGTCTTAGGCGGCTTCGACACCCACGACACCCACCATGCAATCAGCGCGTATTGTGCCGATCCCTCAGGAGCCTTTCTCATGGGTGAAGGCGTCTTCCTCCATTCAAATGTGGAAACCGCTTACGGCCCCGTCCGCGCCATGAATGGTGGATTTTTCCGTTACAACCCTCAGCGCCGCCAACTCGAACGCACGGCCCAGCTCAGCATTCCAAATCCATGGGGCATCGCCTTTGACTCATGGGGTCAGGATTTTTTCCTCCACACTTCTGGGACGAGCATCAATTGGATGCTGCCCGCCTCCTCCCGTCCCACCTACGGCAGCCAGTCGCCGTCGTCGCCAGATCTCGCCCCCAAGGGCCAAGCCGTGCGCCCCACGTCCGGGCTCGAATTCATTTCCTCACGCCATTTCCCGGACGACGTGCAAGGCGACATGCTGCTGTGCAACAACATCGGATTTCTCGGGATCAAGCAGCATCAGATCGTCGATGACGGGACCGGTTACAAAACGAGTTTTCGCCAAAATCTCCTCAGCTCCAGCGACGGAAATTTCCGCCCGGTTGACTTAGAATTCGCGCCCGATGGCTCGCTCTACGTCATAGATTGGCACAATGTGCTCATCGGCCACATGCAGCACAATGCCCGCGATCCGCTGCGCGACCACGTCCATGGCCGCATCTACCGGATCACCTATCCGTCACGTCCACTGGTAACGCCCGCCCTCGTCGAGAAGGCCCCCATCGCGACGCTTCTTGAAAATTTAAAACTCCCCGAATACCGCAGCCGTTACCGCAGCCGCCGCGAACTCCGCAACCATCCTGTGGCCGAGGTGCTGCCCGCGCTGGAAAAATGGATCGCTCGCCTCGACCCTAAGTCCCCCCAGCATGAACACGATTTGCTCGAAGCTCTCTGGACCACTTGGGGACTCAATCAAGTCTCAATACCCCTGCTCACCCAGCTCCTCCAAGCCCAAGACTACCATGTACGCGCCGCCGCCGTCCGCGTCCTGCGCTACAACTCGGAGAAGGTGAAAGACCACGCCGCCCTGCTTGAAAAAGCCGCCGCAGATCCTCATGGCCGCGTCCGCCTGGAAGCGATCATCGCCGGCTCATGGCTCAACAACTCCGCAGGCCTGAAAATCGTCAACATCGCCGCTGCCCAGCCTCTCGATGTGTGGAGCAAAGGTGCCTCCGCCACCGCTCTGACTCGTCTCAAAGGAGCCCAAGAAACCCTCGTCAACGAGCACCCCGCCCCGCCGATTCCTGCCCACCTCACACCCGCAGAGGGCAAACAATTCATCGCCGGGCATGAAATTTATTTTCGAGATGCCCATTGCGCCACCTGCCATCAGCCCGATGGAAAAGGCAGCGAACCCGCATTTCCCCCGCTGGCCGGAAGTGAATGGGTCAACGGCGATCCCGAGCGCCTTGCCAAACTCACGATCCACGGCCTCATGGGCCCCTTCACCCTCAACGGGAAATCCTACCAAGGCCTCGTCCCGATGACCGCATTTGGCGGAATCCTCAGCGATGCGGAAATCGCCGACGTGCTCACTTACATCCGCAACGATTTCGGAAATAAAGCCCCAGCCGTTCAGCCCCAGCAAGTTAGCGCAGTCCGGGCCGCCACCCAGTCACAGGCCGGTTTTTACCGCGCTCAGGATTTGAGCTCCTCGCCACCCACCTCAGGGCAGTAAAGCTTGGCTTTGACCGAGGCCCAGTTTCGGTCTATCCCCCTCCTTTCTCATGAAGGAGCAAATCGAAGCCATCCAAACTGAAGCGCTTGCGCAAATCACCGCCGCCGCTGACGAGCGTTCACTCGATGACGCCCGCGTCGCCGTGCTCGGCAAAAAAGGCAGCCTCACCCTCGTCGCAGTGGGCATCAAGGACGTGCCGAAAGAGGATAAAGCTGCCGTCGGCCAGCTCCTCAACGCCGCCCGCACCGCCATCACCGCCGCGCTGGAGGAGAAGCAACTCGCCCTCCGGGAAATCGCCGACCGCGCCGCTCTCGCTGGGATCGACGTCACGCTGCCCGCCCGCCAACTCCACACCGGCTCGCTCCATCCGCTTACCTTGATCCGTGACGAAGCCATCCGCATCCTCCGCCGCATGGGCTTCGCTCTGGCAGACGGCCCGGAAATCGAAGACGAGTTTCACTGCTTCGACGCCCTCAACACTCCCACCGACCACCCAGCGCGGAATGAAAAAGACACCTTCTATTTCGACTCCGGCAAGCTCCTCCGCACCCACACCTCCAGCGTGCAAATCCGCACCATGGAGACCCAGACCCCGCCCATCCGCATCATCGCCCCCGGCTCTGCCTACCGCCGCGACGAGATCGACGCCACCCACCTCTCCGTTTTCAACCAGCTCGAAGGCCTCTACATCGGCACCGACGTCTCGTTGCCCGATCTCAAAGGCACGCTCGAATACTTCCTCCGCGAACTCTTCGGCACCCAGACCGAGGTCCGCTTCCGCCCGCACTTTTTCCCCTTCACCGAGCCGAGCTTTGAAATCGACGTCAAACTCACCGTCAAAGGCCAAGCCCCGAAATGGATCGAAGTCGCCGGCTGCGGCATGGTCGATCCCGCCGTCTTCGAAGCCATCAACACCTCCCGCAAGGACAACGCCTTCGACCCCGAAAAAATCACCGGCTTCGCCTTCGGCATGGGCCTCGACCGCCTCGCCATGATCCGCTGGGGCATCAAGGACATCCGCCTGCTCATCGAAAACGACGCCCGCTTCCTCAAACAATTCGCTTAAGATTTTTGAACCGCCAAGACGCCAAGAGCGCCAAGTTTTAAAGATGCATAATTTATGAATCCGGTAGATGTCATCGCTAAGGAGATTGTGGATTCTGCTTTCAAGATTCACAAAGAACTTGGTCCAGGCCTATTGGAAAGCGCCTACGAAGCCTGTCTCGAACATGCACTGACCAAACGAGGACTCTCCATAGAGCGTCAAAAAGCACAGGCCGTTCATTATGATGGCATCATTATTGATGTCGGCTATCGCCTCGATCTCCTAGTCAACGATCTTGTGATCATTGAACTAAAAGCCGTCACAGAACTTGCGCCCATCCACCAAGCCCAGCTCACTACCTATCTTAAGCTGTCCAAAAAATCACTAGGCTTTCTCATCAACTTCAACGTCCCTCTCATTAAAAACGGCATCCGTCGCATCGCCAACCAATTCCAAGAATCCTAACCTCATCTTCCTTGGCGCTCTTGGCGTCTTGGCGGTTCAACAATCTTCTTTTCATGAACGTATCTCTCAACTGGCTCGCCACCCATCTCGATCTTTCCGGTAAATCCATCAAAGAAATCGACGATCTCTTCACCTTCGCCGGCATCGAAGTCGAAGGCATCGTTTCCAAGGGCATCGCCTCGGACAAAATCGTCGTCGCCCAGATCATGGAAGTCATCCAGCACCCGAATGCCGACCGTCTCAAAGTCACTCAAGTCGATTGCGGCGAGGCGAGATTGCGTCAAATCGTCTGCGGTGCGCGGAATTACGCCGTCGGCGATAAGGTCCCCTGCGCCCTCCCCGGCGCGGAGCTTCCCGGCGGCTTCATCATCGGCGAAACCATCATGCGGAAAGTCGAATCCAAAGGCATGCTCTGCGCCGCCAGCGAAATCGGCCTACCTGCCGGAGAAGACGGCCTGCTACTTCTCCCACGCAATTCCGAAATCGGCAAACCCGTGAAACAACTCTTCGATTCCGACACCCTGCTCGAACTCGAAGTCACCCCGAACCGCCCCGACCTCCTCAGCCACCGCGGCATGGCCCGCGAGCTTGCCACCTTGCTGAAAACGCCGCTTCTTCCATTGGAAATTGCCATACGCGAAACAGCCGCCGCCAAGGAAATCCGCATTGAAGCCGCCGATGCCTGCCCGCTCTACACCGCCATCCGCATCTCCGGTGTCACCGTCAAAGAATCCCCCGCTTGGCTCAAGCAACGCCTCGAATCCATCGGCCTCCGCCCCATCAACAACATCGTCGATGTCACGAACTACGTGCTCCACGAACTCGGCCAGCCACTCCACGCTTTCGACGCTGCGAAGATCGCCGGTAACCTCATCGTCCGCCATGCCAACGACGGCGAAACCTTCCTCGCGCTCGATGAATCCAAGCACACCCTCACACCCGACGATCTCCTCATTTCCGACGAATCCGGCAGCCCCCTCGCCCTAGCAGGCGTCATGGGCGGCCTCACCAGTGGCGTCAGTGAAACCACCACCGACATCCTCCTCGAGTCCGCCTACTTCACCCCGCAAGGCATCCGCCGCACCTCGCGTCGCACCTCGCTTTCCTCGGATTCCTCCTACCGCTTTGAGCGCGGCGTCGATCCCGCCGGAGTCGTTTCTGCATCCTGCTTGGCGGTCCAACTCATCCTCGAACTTGCCGGCGGCACCGCCGAAGCCACCACCCAAGCCGCAGGAGAAGCCCCTGTCGTCGTCAAGTCCGTCACCCTCGACGCCCAGAAACTCGACCAGCTCATGGGCGGCTCCATCGCCCTCGCCGATGCTGAGGAAATCCTCACCCGCCTCGGCCTCACCAAACTCGCTGACGGCACTTGGAACGTCCCCTCCTTCCGCGCCGATCTCCAGCGCCACATCGACCTCGTCGAGGAAATCGCCCGGGTCCACGGGCTCGCCAACGTGCCGTCCCGCCTTCAAGGCACCTTCGTCCCCGCCAGCGCGGTCGATGCCGCATACGATGCCGACATGGTCCTCCGCCGTCGTCTCGCAGCCCTCGGCTTGCACGAGTGCCAGACCATCAAACTCATCTCCGACGCCCAAGTCGCCGACACCCTCCCACTCCGCCCCATGCAGGACGGCGATGTCATCCGCGTGAGACTCCCCCTCAGCGAGGACCACGCCGTCATGCGTCCCAGCATCGTCCCCGGCCTGGTCGCCTCCGCAGCAAGAAATGTTCGCCAACAGGCGAAATCTCTCCGCTTCTTCGAAATGGGCCGCGTCTTCCGCAACGCCGGTGGCGGCAAAGCGAAAGACCAAGAAAGCGAAACCCTCGCCCTCCTGCTCTCAGGCTCCGCCCAGCCCACCGGTTGGTCCCAAGCCGAGCGAACCGCCGATCTCTACGACCTCAAAGCCATTCTCTCCGCCCTGCTTGGCGACCGCAAAATCACCTTCGCTCCCAAAGATCGCCCCGGCTTCACCCTCGCCAGCGACATCAAGGTCGATGATCAAACCCTCGGCATCTTCGCCCGCCTCACCCCCGCCCGCGAGCGTGAGCTCGATTTCAGCACGCCCGTCTTCGTCGCCGAGCTGGATTTAGGAAAACTTCGCAAGCTCCTCATCGGCATCAGCCACGTCGAAGACCTCCCCCAATTCCCCGGCTCCTCCCGCGACGCCGCGATGGAACTCCCCCTCGCCACGCCCAACGCCCAGATCGAAGCCATCATCGCCAAACTCGCCGAGCCACTTCTCGTTTCCGCCGAGTGCTTCGACGTCTTCACCGACCCCACCGGCCAAAAAATCGCCGCCGACAGCAAGTCCGTCGCCTATCGCTTCCACTACCGCGAGCCCACCCGTACGCTCAAAACCGAAGAAATCGACACCGCCCACCAGAAGGTCCTCGAAGCGCTGACGAAGGGGCTAGGAGTGAAGTTTAGGTAAGGACGCGACTTCAATCAGGCCAGCAATTCAAATCCAACTTTCAGCTCGCATGATTCATCGGGGTTTGCGATGAGCGGACGGCGTATCAATTCGTCAGTCTTCCGAGTTCGTTCTGGCGATAACTTTCCTAATACATCTCCAGTCCTCTCATCCCATCCTTGCGATGAACAAGATACCCAAGTCGATCCTCATATCAGTCATAGGAGCTTCGGTAGCGGCTGTTTGTATGTGTCTGTTCTTTACCCGAATTATTCCCTCACTTTCCTATCAAGGAAATTTTGTGGAAAAGCATCTTTGGACAGAGTCCACTCGTGTCTATGGTGAGCCTCGAAGGGTGAGCGATTATTTTGAAGTATGGGATAAGTATCATCTCACCAATCCGCTGGATCATTCAATTTGGTTCACGGGCAGGAAGATGCGCGGTAGTGGCTTCATTGAAGCCATGATTGAGGGTCAAGTCGCACGCGGATCACCGACCGCAGCTGCCTACTCAAAACCTCCCGGAAACCGATGGATAACAGGACGACATTGTGGAGGTGATGGTTTCCACGAAATCGAAATTCCTACAAAATCAACAATCGTAGTGATGCTCCCAGCCCGCACAAAGTCTCAATTAGTCGATTTAGACCGTTTCTCAAAAATCAGTGCGTAAAAAGTGCGATTTAGCACTTGTACTTTTCTTCTGTTAGGTAAACACTCCCGGATCGGCCGTATCCGTCAGCTTCCCAATCCAGAAACCTG
>JAIXQH010000030.1 GCA_027484055.1 Verrucomicrobiaceae bacterium
ACATGGGCGAAACGCGCAATTTTTTTGAGCAAACCTCTTGAACGACTGGATGGTAAGATTATCTTACGGGGTGTAAGGAAGATGTCTATGACCCTAGATGAAGCCAGAGCGGCGATCGTTAAGACGCTGCAGAAAGTTCAAGAAGCAAGCGGATTGCCCTGTCCGGTCTTGGCGGGTGGCGACGTGCCCCGCCAGGTTCTCGAACAGTTCGACAGCACGGTATGGCCGGTGGCCACATCGTGGATAGCAAAGGAGCTCGGAGTGACGATAGAAAATGACGTTCATCTGTTCGGTGGGAAAAATGGTGGGCCGCTGCTGACCATCAACCAGTCAGCCAAAGTGATTTGCGCCCACATTGCCGACCAACGCTTTGCGGTAGCGGCAGAATGAGCACCGAGGTCCAAAGGCGCCAGCTCATCTCCCGGCGCCTCCGGGAAGCGCGTCAGCTCGCCGGTCTGAGCCAAGGGCAGGTCGCCAAGATGATGGGTATGCACCGCCCCACCATCAGCGAGATCGAGGCCGGCAACCGCCGCGTCTCGGCGGATGAGATCGCTCGTTTTGCTGACATCTACGACGTTAGTACCGGATATTTGCTCGGTGACGCACCTGACATTCTCGCGATGGATGATCCAAGACTGCAGCTCGCCGCACGCGAACTTGCCAAGCTGTCACCCGATGCCCTCGATGGCCTGCTACGCGCGCTTGCGGCGGTGCGCACAGAGGGAGATGAAGAGGCCGAGGATTAATCATGAATCGGCGTACGCTCATTCTCGATGGCGCTCAGGCTGCGTCCGACGTGCGCGATCACCTCGGGCTCGATCTGATCGTGCCCGTCGATCCGTACGCAATTGCCGAGGGTCTCGGCATTCGCGTTCGCTTCTTGCCGGTGAGCATGGAAGGTTTCTACCAGAGAGGAAATCCGCCCCGCATCATGCTCTCCGCGCTCCGGCCTCTCGCCCGCAAAGCCTTCACCTGCGCGCATGAGGTCGGGCACCACTGGTTCGGTCATGGCTCAACCATAGACGAGCTTAAGGCAGATGACCGGCAGGATTCGGAGATTCCGGAGGAAATCCTAGCCAATGCCTTCGCGGCCTTTCTACTGATGCCGACGGTCGCCATACGTGGTGCCTTCAACCGGCGTGGCTGGAAGCCAGCGACCTCCAACCCGTTGCAGATCCTCACCATCGCCAGTGAATTCGGCGTTGGTTACGACACGCTACTAACGCATCTGTCGGTCACTCTGAACGACATGTCGCACAGCGTGCGTAGCGAGTTGGGTAAATGGGCGCCGCAGCGCATCCGCAAGCGATTGCTTGGCCATGACAATGCTGATGGGCTGGTCATCCTCGACGAGAAGCAGCGCTCCCCGGCGATTGAGCTCAATGAGGGCTACGCACTTGCTGTTCCGACAGGCGCGAGCGTTCGGGGTGCGGCCCTGATAAAGAGCCAGTCTATCGAAGGTTTCGACATCTTCGATGCAGTCGCCCGCGGCTGCGCCACCATCACCACCAATGCTTGGCAAACCGAAGCGCGTATCGCGCCGGCCGAGTTTGTGGGCGCCGCCAACTATCGCTTCCTGGAGGATCCCGATGAGTAAGACCGCCGAACCGGAAATCATCGTCGCTGCCAATCTGTCTCTCGGTTGGGCCGCAGTACTCGATCGCCTCGCGCGGCCGGGCATTGAAGCGATCTCGCCGCTAAGCCTCTCGATGACGGGCTTCGATGACCACGGGGTCGCGACTGAGGTACCGGCAATCCGCGCCGCCATCGACGATCTGCTCAGCGCTAAAGACAAGCGAGAGGTAGAAAACGTCGCCTGGACCATCTTCCCACAGCGCTACTGGGTGATGGCGCAGGGAGATCGGGCCGCCTTCTTCGAAATGTTCCGCGAAGCTTTCCCTCGCATCCAACAGTTCAATGCACAGAATAACAAGCGGGGTTCCTACTTCCAGCGCATGGTTGACTTCGAAGGGGGTGGAAAGGGCTTCAATCAACTCGCCTGGATTCTCAATGAATATGACCGCAATCCGAGCGGCCGGCGATCCAAGTGGCAGGCGACCACCTTCGATCCATACCGTGACATGCTCACTACGGCACAGCTTGAGTTCCCCTGCTTGCAGCAGGTCAGCTTTACCTTTTCCGGCGACAGCGGTCTTGTATTGAATGCCTTCTACGCGACGCAGCAGATCGTCCACAAAGGTTATGGCAACTATCTCGGCTTGGCTCGCCTCGGAGCGTTCATGGCATCGCAGATGAACCGGAGGATGGAGCGACTCAATGTGTTCGTGGGCATCGCCAAGATGGATAAGATCGGCAAAACCGACAGCGACTTTGCTATGATGCTCGCCACGGTTCGCGACGAGTTGGCGGCGGCCGCGCATGCACAGGTACAAGCTGCCTGACATGACCGCAAACACGAATCCGACATTCTTTCACGGTACTAATCGCTTCGCCGACCTCAAGCCCACCGAGGTATTTGACAGCTATTGGCGGTTTGCGGCCGAACGTCAGGCTATCTTCTTCCGGCGGCTAGCAGGCAAGCCGGCGCCATGGACCGTTGATCCGATCCTGGCGCGTCACCGATTCACCAATGCCTATCGAGCCGCGGATCGTGTCAGTCAATATCTGATCCGCGACGTGATCTACAGCGAGGGCCGGAGCATGGAGCCTCAGGAGCAGCTTTTCCGCATTCTCCTGTTCAAGCTCTTCAACAAGGTCGAAACTTGGCGCCTGCTCGAGGCGCAGCTGGGCCCGCTCAGTTGGGAGACGTTCGACTACGGCACCTATGACAAGGTGCTGACGGCGGCGATGCGCGACGGAGGTACGCTCTACTCCGCCGCGTATATCATCCCTCCCGTTAAATGGGAGGAGGGTGGTGGCACAAAGCATCGCGGGCATCTCCACCTAATTGGCACTGCACTGAGCGGCAGTCTGGGGAGGCATCTCGAAGACGCAACATCACTTGGTGAGGTGTTCAACTTGTTGAAACAGCTCCCGTCACTTGGAGACTTCCTTGCCTTCCAGTTCGCGATCGACCTGAACTACGCCACACTCATTGATTTTCCGGAAGACAGCTTCGTCGTAGCAGGCCCGGGAGCGCGAGATGGTATCGCAAAATGCTTCGCCAATGCCGGCGATTACGTCGCCGAGGATATCATCGAGTTCATGCATGACCGCCAGGAAATCGAATTTCAGCGGCTCGGGCTCGAATTTCAGGACTTGTGGGGGCGTCCGCTCCAGCTGATCGACTGCCAGAACCTGTTCTGCGAGATTAGCAAATATGCCCGCGTCGCCCACCCAAACGTGGCTGGGGTGTCGGGGCGCACGCGGATTAAGCAGATATTCAAAGCAGAATCGGCCCATCATGGCGTCTGGTTTCCGCCCAAGTGGGGCATCAACGACCGCTTACCGGTCCACAATCGGCAAGTATCGAAGAACTCTTCTAAGGGGTGAGTTTATGCAACTGGTGGACTATCAGAAACAGGCACTGGAAACGGACCGAACGAGCCTGAACGGTGCTGAGGCGGCCCAACTTGTGCCGCTCCTCGGCCTAGCGGGCGAAGCGGGCCAGCTTCTTTCAGAATACAAGAAACGCATGCGTGACGGACCATCGCATGTCCTTTTCGTCGATCGCGTGCGCGAGGAACTGGGCGACATTCTTTGGTATGTGGCCAATGTCGCCAGCAAATACGGGCTCGACCTCGAAGACATTGCGACCGCAAATCTAGCCAAGACCAAGGCGCGTTTCGGCGACGAGACTGGCGTCGAACTGGGCAACTGCGAACACGAGGCCGAAAGCTTCCCCGATCGCTTCATGTTGACCTTTGTGCAGCAGGCCGACGGCGATCGGGTCATTGTACGAACGTTATTCAATGGCGAACAAGTTGGAGCCGAACTGACCGACAATGCGCATGACGACGATGGCTACCGGTTCCATGACGTGTTTCATGCGGGCTTCGTCGCAGTTCTGGGCTGGTCCCCTGTCTTGCGCAAATTGCTTGGGCGCAAGCGCAAGAGCGTTGCCAAGCTCGATGAGGTCGAAGACGGTGGACGAGCCGCGGTAATCGAAGAAGGCATCGCCGCAGCCATCTTCGCTTATGGACGCAACCATAATTATCTCGCAGGGGCCGGTGGCGTCGATGAGGCATTGCTGAAGACCATCCGCGGGATGTGTGCGCATCTCGAGGTGAACGAACAACCCGAAGCGCTGTGGCAAAGCGCGATCATCCAGAGTTTTGCGGCATGGCGGGAAATCGTTGCTGCGTCGGGTGGAACAGTGGAGATCGACAGAAGCTCGCGGACCCTCATCTATTTACCGTTGGCGCACGTTGCGAGCGCAACCGCAGCCGTGCTTTGAGTGCCGTGGGTCACGCTTACCAGCCAGTCCAAAATGCCGAGCGCTGTTGCAGCCGCCCGCGCGCCCCCGGTAACCACGACGCGGGGGGCGGAGACACCGTCGGACAGGAGTTCTATGTCCGTCCAGGCGATGCCGTCCTGTAAGCCTCCGATCGTTTTGAGAACGGCTTCCTTCACCGCAAACCGAGCGGCAAGTCGGATCAAGCGTTCGGAATCAATGCCGTCGAAAGCCAGTTCGCGTGCCGTAAACACCCTTTCGAGGACGTCGGGATCGAATGCGCCATACAGAAGCCGGAACCGATCAAGCTCAACCAGATCGAGACCAATCGCGACCGCGTTCATGCGCTCGGAGCCAAGAGCTTAGCGAGCAGCACTGCGCTTAAGATCGGGATCCTTGATCGAATCGAGCGCATTGCGCCGATCGTCGGCGATTTTCTTGGCTTCAAGAAGAACGCGCGACATTGCATCGCGATGTTTAGCGACGGCCTGCGAGCTTGCTTGCTTGACCTCACCCGCCGTTTTCGGAGCGCTCGCCACAGCGCCCTTGACCGTTTTCCAAACTCCAGTCTTGCTGCTTGCCGCCTTCTTGCCGCCCTTCGAGCCATCGGGCGCGGATGCAACGCCAGCCTTGGTGAGAAACTGGCCATTTGTGGTCGATCTCTTAAGGGTGTTGCTCTTCCAGGTCATCGCCATCTTCCAGTTCGAACAGCTCCTGTCTTATCAGACGAAAGAACTCGTTCACAGCGTTTTCAATCTCGGTTACGGCAACCTCTAGCCTCTCGTCGGGTTCGAGTTTCGCATCGCCCCCGATATGGACGGCAAAACGAGGTTGGTCGTCCCCATCCAATATAGGAATGCAAAGCTGCCAAGCTAGCTTCGGCCACCGCAGCTTGCGCCGCAACCGGTTTGCATCACCTGGCAGATCGAGCTCATCGGGGAAAGGCGCAAGCTCAAAGCGCGATTCCTGTGATCGCCAAGCTTCACCGAGAATGGAGCCTTCGATTGGCACCAGCATCCCTTCGTCCGCATGAGATTCATAGCCCGTCGAGAACCGCAAGCGCAACGAGCGGTGATAATCCCGGTCCGGCACCGCGATCGCGACACGGACATGCTTCGCGTCGATCAAGAGCGCTGACTCGATGACGTCTTCGGCCAAGCCCTTCGTGACTTCACACGCGTTGCGATAAAGCTCCGGGCGCCGGAACAGGCGGTTGTCGAGCCTAACGCTGGCAGCAGCAGCTCCGTCGCGTACTTCCTGCCTCGCCTGCTCGACAGTCAGATCGAACTGCAGCAGGTTGAGGCTGCTCTCCAGCACGAGCTGTTCGGCCTGCCCCGAAACACGTAGGTTGAGTTCGCCTGACCCGAAAAAGGCCGTCCGAATAGCGGACGGTATCCAGTTGAAGCGGCGCACGATTGGCACATTCGAGCTGTCGGCAATCTCGACCGCAATTGTCAGCGCTTGCGGATCGAGCTCGCGTTCCTCGTCGAATGGCCATGCTGGCAGATTGGACACGATGCCGCCATCGATAAATGTCGATCGTCCAATCCGCCAGGGCCTGAAGATGACTGGTAGGCAAATGGAAGCCGCGACCGCATCGGCAACTGCGACATGGGGCGTCCGGTCGGGCGAAAACAAATGCAAGCTGCGCTTGCTAAGGTTAGCACTAACAATTTTGAGGGTTGGACGGCCATCGCGACCAAAGTCGGCCATAACTACGATACGATCTGGGTCGTCCGGAAAAAGCTTGCGCTGCAGCAGTGTGCCCAGAGCCGCTCGAAAGCGCCGGAGATCCGCCAGCCCGCCAATAAAGAAGCGCGCTACGAGAAACCCAAGACCTGCCAGCCCGACCATCGCGAGAATAGCCAGTCCTATAATGAGCACCGACCGAGTCGTACCTGCTAAAATCAGCAACGGTGGAATGGCCACAGCGAGCATGATCGCAGAAGCCTTTACGATCCAGCTGTGAGCCGAAGCGTATCGGAATAGCAGCACGCGCGCCCAACCGATCCGTCCGAAGATATCGGTTACACGGTTGAAGTTGGGATCGATCTCGCTGAGCTGGTCGATCAGTGTAGGACCGCCGTCAGGATCGAGCAGATCGCGAGAGGAGAAGCCCGCCGCCTTTAGCGCGGCCACGATTGCCCCAGCTGAGGTACCTGCGAGGCCGCAGAATGCCACTCCGCGATCTTCCAATGCGCGCAGCGCCCCAACATGGATCAGGCCCTTGGCGCCGCCACCGGCAAGCGCGACGAACACCCGCTGCGGCTCGACGACGATAGGGGGCCTAGCCAATTACGTTGGTCCCGCGCTGCAAGGCTCTTCCCATCATGAGATGAAAGGCTAATCTGCAGCGGCAAAAAATGCCATCCCGTTTCCGCCAAGAGTCCGGACTTCTATCCCCACACACAAGCCAGCATAGACAAAGGACGTTCGCCATCAATGCATAGCCCGATATAGGCGGCGCCAGAGTTCGTGCAGCGGGATGCCTTCAGTTTGATGTGGCGGAGGGGATGGCAAGTTTCCTGCCTAGCGGATGACCAGCAGAATGGAACCTGCCCAGGCGGCCGCGGCGCTCGTTTCTGGTAACGGACACGGTACCGCTCTGCAGAACTGGCGCCCATTGCCTAAACGCGTTGTTCCCGGCCGGTAGCGTCTCACCAGATGTCGGCTTGCGGCATCTTAGGGCCGAAGGCGGCCAGCCTGATCGCCCTGATCGCTAGAGTTGGCAGCACCTGAAACAGTGGCCGACTTTGGCATCGTGAGAAGGCCCTGGCGACGACCGAGATGAAGGTGCAAACCCAACATCCATTGGACTTCCATCCCAAGCTGAGCATTGCTGATCCTGCGAATGCGGCCGCGTCGAAGCCGCCGCCCTGACCGGTTGAATCGGCAGGGCTTTGGGTGGTGGGAGAAGCATGGTGCAGCTCCCGACCGGAGACCACCCAATGACCGCCAAAGCAAGTTGCCGCCCCGCAGCTGAACTGCAATCCCAGCCAGCCAACACGATTGCTGCGCAACCGCCCACCCTAGATAACAACGGTCCGGCCCCACCGCCAATCAAGCCCCCCAAGAAGTCCGTCCAGGCCATCACGCTGCTCGAAGCCGAGGACGGTGCCACCCTGGCCGACCTGTGCGCAATGACCGGTTGGCAGGCGCACACCTGCCGAGCCTTCCTCACCGGCCTGCGCAAGAAGGGCCGGGTGCTGGAACGCAGCCACCGAGCCGACGGCGCGTCCGTCTATAATTTGGCGGCTGCGAAGGTCGCCGCGCAATGAGCCGCCGGTCCTATCTGACCTTGGCTCACATTGCCGTATTGGACCCGGCAGGATTGTCTGAAGAGTGGGCGCGCCGTTACGGCGCGCCTGCACCCAACATCTCGCCCGACCTGGTGCGGCTGGGGCTGGCCTACCGCTTCCAGGAACAGCGCTATGGCGGCGTGAGCCGCACGTCCAAGACGGTGATCAAGCGCGCTGCCGCTGCCGCTGCCGCCGATCAGCCATCCAAGCTGGCGACCATTATCCGCAAGCTCACCCCCGGCACACGCTTGTTCCGCGATTGGCACGGTGTCGGTCATACCGTGACCGTGCTGGAAGACGGGTTCGCCTACGATGACAAGCATTGGCCATCCCTTAGCGCCATCGCCAAAGCCATCACTGGCGCCCACTGGAACGGCCCGCGGTTCTTCGGCCTGACGGAGCGCCGTAAATGACGATCAAGCGCTGTGCTGTTTACACCCGCAAATCCACCGAAGATGGGCTGGAACAGGAGTTCAACAGCCTCGATGCCCAGCGCGAGGCTTGCGAGGCCTATATCCTGAGCCAGAAGCACGAAGGCTGGGTTCTGGTTCCCAACCGCTATGACGATGGCGGGTTCTCAGGCGGCAGTATGGAACGCCCTGGCCTGAAGGCGCTGCTGGCTGATGTCGATGCCGGGCTTGTCGATGTCATTGTGGTCTACAAGGTCGACCGCCTGACCCGTAGCCTGGCTGACTTTGCAAAGATCGTTGAACGGCTGGATGCCAAGAGCGCCAGCTTCGTGTCGGTCACCCAGGCGTTCAACACCACCACCAGCATGGGCCGGCTGACCCTCAACGTGCTGCTGTCGTTCGCCCAGTTCGAGCGCGAGGTCACTGGCGAACGCATCCGGGACAAGATTGCAGCTTCCAAGCGCAAGGGACTGTGGATGGGCGGCCCAGTGCCGCTCGGTTATGAGGTCGTTGAGCGCAAGTTGGTGCCGGTGCCCGAGGAGGCCGAGCCGGTCAGGACGATCATGCGGCGCTATGTGGAGATGCGATCCGTGCCGGTGCTGCTCGAGCAACTGAAAGCCGAAGGCATTCTCACCAAGGTCCAGATTCTCACCAGCACTGGACATCGCGGTGGCATTCCCTTTGCGCGAGGCAGCCTGTTCCACTTGCTCAAGAACCCCATCTACCGCGGCAAGATCGTGCACAAAGGCCAGGTTTTTGACGGCGAGCATGAGGCTATCGTCGACGAGGATCTGTGGGAACAGGTCCAGATGCACCTTCAAGAGCGGGCGCCGGCCAGGAAGCGCCCCACCAACGAACCGCAGCGCGCACTGCTGCAGGGATTGATGTTTGATCCGGAAGGGCGGCCCATGGTCCCGACCTATGGCTCCAACGGCACCAGGCGCTACACTTACTATGTCTCGCGCAAGGACTTGGCCCGGAAGGGCGACCCCAGACCGACACGGTTCCGACGTGGGGAGATCGAGAGCCATGTTACGAGGCAGCTAATTGTGCTGCTAAACGACGAACATGCCCTGCGTCGCATGTCAGGGGCTAACGAGGCCGAAGCCCTCCAGACGCTGTTTGACCGCGGACTGTGGCTCGCCCAGGACCTGGCTCGGCCGGGGTGCACGGAAGATGCGCTGCGCGGGATCCTAAACGCCATCCACGTCACCAAAGACGCGATCCGCATGGAACTGAAACCAGATGCGCTTGGCATCGGCGACCCCAATACATGGCCCTGCACCATCCCGCGCCCGATCGGCGGGCGGCCATTCCGCGAGGCCAAGCTCAAGATGGACGCCAAGCCGCACAATGACCGATACGATGCTGACTTGGTCTCGCTGCTTGCCGAGGCAATGGAGGTCCAGCGCCTAGTCCAGGCATCCCCTGAACTCAGCCTCAACCAACTGGGCAAGCGGGAAGGGCGGTGCCGGACCCACTTGGCCCGGCTGCTGCGCATCTCGTGGCTAAGCCCCCGAATCGTCGAGGCGGTCGCTGCCGGTACGCAGCCAAAGCCAGTGACCCGCAAGGCGCTCCTAACTGCGGAGTTCCCGTTGGCATGGGACGAGCAGGAGAGGATGCTCGGTCTCGCGGCCTAGCCGAGATA
>JAIXQH010000058.1 GCA_027484055.1 Verrucomicrobiaceae bacterium
ACGCTGCAGCGCCAATGGTAGTGAGACGAAAGGTCTTGTGAGAGTAGGTCGTCGCCAGGTATATGCCCGGCTCCAAGAAATTGGAGTCGGGCTCTTTTTTTGCGGGTGATCTCATGGAATTGGCTGGAATAATGGGGATACTGCCCATAACAGAAAAAAGGGAATAAATAGTCGAGTCGAGCCTCTCAGTTTGGTAATACCAAATCCATATGATCTCACTCATCAAGTCCTACACCTACTGGCTTCACGGAAAATGGCCCGCTGGTAGCGTCGAAAAGGCACCCAGTGCGAATGACGACGGTAATTGTAATGTCCCGGGCGTAAGGATCGTCGGCGATCTCACTGGTGTGCCCTTGTTGAAATTCTCTGCCGATACCGGAGCGCGTGCGGTTCAGGAAATATTGGCTGAGAAAAACTTTTCCAAAAGAAAAGATGCTAAAGTTCTGGATCTGGTGATCATTGGAGCAGGGGTTTCTGGGGTGTCCGCTGCTATTGAGGCCAAGAAGGCGGGTCTAAATTTCCAGCTATATGAATCAGCGGAGGCCTTTTCTACGATTCGGAATTTCCCCCGCAAGAAGCCGATTTTTACCTATCCAACCGATATGGTGCCTGCGGGAGAAATGCGGTTCCGGGCCACGGTGAAGGAGGAGTTACTCTCCGAACTCAGCGCCCAACAAGCTGTGCACGGCATCGAGCCGATTCCGGCCCATATCGACCGGATCGAGCACGATGGCAGTGTGCTTAAATTGCATTTTTTAAAGGGGGAGCCTGCACTCGCCAAGCGGGTCATCGTGGCCATCGGGCGCACGGGGAATTTCCGCAAGCTCAACGTTCCTGGTGAGGGTTTGGATAAAGTTAGCAACCGTCTCATCGATTCGAAGGGCTTCGCGGGTAAGCGAGTGCTGGTCGTCGGTGGGGGGGATTCCGCTCTAGAAGCCGCTATTTCCCTAGCCGAAGCCGGTGCGAGCGTGGATCTCAGCTACCGGAAAAAGGAATTTTCCCGTCCCAAGGCGGGAAATCTGGATCGATTAGAAGCTTTCTCGAGAGAAGGGAAACTACGTCTACACCTCGGAACGAATGTGCAAGACATCGACGAAACGGAAGTCACTCTTTGTGGCGACAGCGGCTGTGACGAAGTGATTCCTAATGATAATGTCTTCGTGCTCATTGGCCGCGAAGCGCCGTTGGATTTTTTCCGTCGGTCCGGGATCCATATCAGCGGCGAACACACGCCCAAGTTTTGGCTCACCATGGCCGGGACAGTTTTGTTCTCCATCTGGCTTTATCATTGGAAAAAGGGTGGCAAGCTTCCGTTCGACGGGCATTTCCCCGCTTGGTTAAATCCTCAACCCGGTGCTTTATTTATAAGTCTCCATGGTTGGTGGGATACCGTTGGTACCTTCGGGAATACCCTAAAAGGCGCGGTGTCAGAGCCCAGTTTCTACTACTCGCTCGCCTACTGTGTCTGCGTGCTGGCCTTCGGAATACGGCGGATTCGCCGCCGGAAAACGCCTTATGTGAAACTCCAGACTACGGTTCTCACTCTAGTTCAATGGATTCCGTTGTTCATCCTGCCATATTTTGTTTTACCCTATCTTGGGGCAAATGGAGTCTTCACCCACGGCGGCTTCGGCCAGTGGTTTGGGGAAACTTTTCTGTCAAATGGGCAGGGCACGGCTCCTGATCAATACTGGCGAGCTTTCGGGTTTGTGCTGGCGTGGCCGCTCTTCGTCTTCAATCTTTTCACGGACGCACCGCTCTGGGGTTGGCTAATTCTTGGATTCATTCAAACCTTCGTCATCATCCCGCTCATCGTTTGGCGTTGGGGGAAAGGTGCTTACTGTGGCTGGATCTGCTCTTGCGGTGCCCTCGCAGAAACGATGGGTGACGCTCACCGCCAGAAAATGCCTCACGGCCCATTTTGGAACAAACTCAATATGGTCGGCCAAGGGGTGCTTGCGTTCGCTTTCGTTATTTTAGCAGTGCGCATCACTGGCTGGGTTTTCCCCTCCACAGGACTCAACACGCTATTCAAGAGTCTGCTCTACACGCTGCCGCTTGTGAACTATTCTTACTTAGTCGATCTCTGGATGGCTGGAGTGATGGGGGTCGCTTTTTATTTCCATTTTTCTGGGCGCGTCTGGTGTCGCTTCGCCTGCCCGCTTGCCGCGCTGATGCATATCTACGGACGCTTCACCCGCTTCCGGATCTTTGCTGATAAGGATAAATGTATTTCTTGTAATATCTGCACCTCGGTCTGCCACCAGGGCATCGATGTGATGGCCTTCGCGAACAAAGGTAAGCCGATGGAGGATCCCGAGTGCGTCCGCTGCTCCGCTTGTGTTCAGAGCTGTCCGACGGGTGTATTGAGTTTCGGACGACTGGGTAAGAAAACCGATGACGGATTCGAGAAAATCTTCGATACTCTGCCAGCGTCACTCGTCCAGCTTGCCGAGCGCCGCAAGACTCCCTCCAAGCATTGATCATGTTCCATTGGCTACTCGATATCGCTTTTATACTCTATCTAGCTGCTAGTGCAGGGCTCCTCTTTTATGGGTTGAATTGCTATGTCATGCTCACGCTTTTCGCCCGTCGTGTGAGGGACTCGGGCACTCGCCAACGACTGCTCGAAACGGCTTGGAATGATGCAAATCCTTCCGGAGAAATCATCAATCTACCGAAAATTACCACTCAGCTTCCACTTTATAACGAGCTCAATGTCGCCGAGCGTGCAATCCGCGCAATTGCGGCATTTGACTACCCAAGCTGTCTCCATCAGATCCAAGTGCTCGACGACTCGACTGACGAAACATGCGAATTGGTCGACCGAGTTGCCGACGAATTGCGAGCCAATGGAGTCTGGATCGATGTGGTTCGCCGTGAGAATCGGCAAGGTTACAAAGCGGGTGCACTTAGCCAAGCGATGGAGATGGCCCATGGTGAATTCATCGCCATTTTTGATAGTGATTTCGTCCCAGCTCCCGATTTCCTGCGCTGTCTCTTGCCACACTTCGCCGAGGAGAGAACCGGGCTGGTCCAAGCGCGCTGGGGCCACTTGAATCGCGAGGAATCTCTGCTGACTCGTGCCCAATCCGTGGGGATCGATGGTCACTTCGCGATTGAGCAAACGGCCCGCTCTGCCAATCACCTTTTTCTCAATTTCAACGGCACCGCTGGTATCTGGCGGCGCTGTGCCATCGAAGATGCCGGGGGCTGGACGGCCGATACTCTCACGGAAGATCTGGATCTATCATACCGGGCGCAGCTAAAGGGTTGGCACCTCGAATACGTGCCGCACGTCGAGGTTCCCGCTGAGCTACCGGAGACTTATTCGGCCTTTAAGAGCCAGCAATTCCGTTGGGCTAAGGGCTCGATTCAGACGTCGATCAAGCTGCTACCGGAAATCTTCGCTTCTGACCGCAGTCTTTTTGTGAAGTTGCAATCCATCTTTCATCTTTGCCACTACTTTGCCCATCCGTTGATGCTTGTCGTTGCGCTGTTAGCATGGCCTGCGATGCATTACCTCGGCGGCTCGATCCAGCGGGCGTGGCTGATTGTTTTTTCAATCCCATTGTTCGCATCCACGCTCGGGCCAGCGGTGCTTTATTCGGTGAGTCAGCGCACGCTCTATCCGGCAGAGTGGCGTGAGCGGATTCTCTTGTTACCGATGCTGATGCTGGTGGGGTTTGGCATTTGTATTTCCAATACCCGCGCCGTGATTGAAGCGATTTTCGGGATCAGGAGCGGCTTCATCCGCACTCCTAAGCGTGGCACGTCACTTGCGAAAACGTATCGGCCACTGGTGGATCGTGTCCCGTTACTGGAGATTGCGGCTGGGATGTATTGTGCGGTGACCATCGTATTCTATATCCGTAGCGGGAGCTATGGGATCATCCCGTTCCTATCGCTCTATGTCGCCGGGTTCAGTCTTGTCGGTTGGTCTAGCCTGCGTGAACAATACGATGCGAGGGGAAATGAGTAACCCACGGAACCTGACTTGGGGCTGCTGTCTGGCCCTGTCGGCGCTGGCCTGCTTGCTATGGTCGTCACTGCCCACGCTTGATGCGTCACCGCTGTTGCGAATTGGGTTATTCTTTGGCAGCGGTGTGAGCATGCTGGGATTGATCTTTTTTTTTCCTAACATAGGTGACCGAAGTGCGAGGTTTCTGATCCTCGGATCGGCTGTTTTTCTGCGTCTTTTGCTTTGGCCCGCGCCTGTTTCCGATGATGTGAACCGCTACCTCTGGGAAGGGCAGCTCGTGCGGGATGGTGGGAATCCATACTCCGCCCCGGCCAGTGATCTGCGGTGGGGAAATCGTCATGATGAGGCATGGCTGGCGATGAATCATCGTGATCGGGCCACGGCGTATCCACCGGGTATTCAGTGGATGATGGCGGCGGCGACGGTCGTTTCACCGAGTCTTAGTATCTTTAAACTGCTCGCTCTGGCGGGTGACCTTGCGACTCTCTTACTGCTTTTCGGCCTGCTGCGCCACCATGCGGCGCCGTTGCGGTGGGCAGGGTTTTACGCGTTCAATCCAGTTGTTTTGATTTCCTTCGCTGCAGAGGCTCACTTCGACAGTTTGATGACGGCGGCCTTGCTGGCGGCGTTGTTAGCGGCTAGGACACAGAAGTCATGGGTATGGCTTTGGCTGGGGCTGGCGATTCAGGTCAAACTGGTCGGATTGGTGCTTGTTCCGCTGTTTCTGACTCGGCGTTTACTAACTAGTGTTTGGTTGTTAGTGGGGGTGTTGATTTTACCGAGTTTGCCGTTTCTTGGTGGGCTGCAGGAGTGGGGGAATGGAGTGCGTCACTTCGGTAGTTCTGGCGCGTTTAACGGGCCTCTGCACACGCTCCTGAGAAGCAGCGGACTGGAGCTTTTGGTGTTTGGTGCCTGTGCGGTGATGATTTGCGTGGCTCGGTGGCGTGGGATGGCTTTGGTGGATTCCTGTTTATGGATGCTGGGTGCGCTGTTGGTTTGTTCGCCGATTGTTCACTTCTGGTATGTGGCATGGCTGCTCCCCCTCGTGGCGCTGCGACCGTCATTTGCCTGGACGACACTCTCGGTGACAATGTGCGGCTATTTCGTCGCATGGTGGACACTCGCCGAGCACGGTTGGTGGGGCTTCGGGCACGCGGTGGCGGCAGCGATCTGGCTGCCATGGTGTGTGGCGGGGGTGGTGCAGCATCGTTCATTTTTCAAGCGTTTGAAAGTGTGCGCTTTTCCCAAGGTCGGTCATGAGTTGAGTGTGGTGCTTCCCGTTTTCAACGCAGGGCCGGAGGTGAAAATCTTGATTGCCACGCTGCGTGAAGAAATGGGAACTGAGCCGCAGATCATCGTGGTGGATGCGGGGTCGCAAGATGGCTCGGTGCTGGATTTTCCAGAGGATGAGTCAACTCGGCTGATCCAATCGGTCCGTGGGCGTGGAAATCAAATCGCAGCAGGAATCGCTCAAACCGATAGCCCCTGGATCTTGGTGGCGCATGCGGATAGTCTGCCGCCTGCGGGGTGGTTCGCGCATCTCATGACTGCGCTGGACCGGCATGAGGATGTGGCGATGTGGGTCTTCGGGCAGCGTTTCGACCGTTGTAAGCTTGGGACTTTGTGCATCGAAGCGCTGAATGAACTTCGAGTGGTGTTTGGGGCGGTGGCGTTCGGCGACCAAACGATGGTGCTACGACGGTCTGCCATGGTGGCCAGTGGTGGATTTCCAGCACAGCCGCTGATGGAGGATGTGGAAGCCTGTATGAGGCTCAATGAGCAAGGGCGGGTGGAATATTTAGGGCGCGAATGGACCGTTTCCGCGAGGAAATGGGGTGGGGGAACGAGCTCTCGGGTTTTGATGATTTTTCGTCTCGTCGCCACTTACCAATTCGCCCGCTTGCGTGGGCGTGATCATGCGGCACGACTCAGTGAAGAATTATACCGAACTTACTATCCCGACTTGCCACCGGTGAGGGCGGTGGATACTTGATGGGCGTCTGGTGTAAATTCTGCTGAATTGATGATATGAAAGAAGAAGAACTCGATACCCACCATAAAGCCCTCAAGATCAACCTTGATCCTCGCTGGTATGGCACCTTGGCGGAGATCGGAGCAGGACAGGAAGTGGTGCGCTGGTTCTTCCGTGTGGGGGCGGCTGCAGGTACGGTGGCGAAAAGTATTTCCGCATACGACATGGTCGTGAGTGATGCAATCTATGGCGTGGGAGATCGTTACGTCTCGCGGCCACGCTTGCAGGCGATGCTGGACCGCGAGTTCCAGCTGAACGTCGAGCGTCTGAGTGATAAACGGGGTGACACCACTGCATTTTTTGCCTTTGCGGATACGGTAGTCGCACGAAGCTTTAAGGGGGGAAATGAATGCCATGGCTGGATGGGGGTAAAATTCCAGTCACGCCCGCGTGACGAACCTAGTCAAATTCTCATCCACGTAAGAATGCTGGATGCGGAAGCGTCCCTGCAACAGGAGGCACTCGGGGTGGTGGGTGTGAATTTGCTATACGGTGCCTTTTTTCATCATCACGAGCCGGAGTTATTGGTGGAAAGTCTTTTGGATAAGCTCACGACGGGGCGGATTGAGATCGATGTAATCGAGTTCCGGGGAATCGAATTCCGCTCGGTCGATAACCGATTGATCAGCCTGAAACTCGTGCAATTGGGACTGAGCGGAGCTGCGATGTTCGGGGCGAATGGTGAAGTGCTGCAACCGTCAGAAATCCTCTACAAAAAGGCGATTTTAGTCGAACGAGGAAGCTTCCGACCGCCGACGCATGTGAACTTCGACATGCTTCAATGCGCATTGGAGAAATTTAAAATGGACCCTTCAGTGAAGGGAAAAGAGATCTTGCCGATTTTCGAACTCACCATGAGAAATCTTCTGAATGGTGGGAGCGATATTGATCGCAGAGATTTTCTAGCGCGCGCCGATCTCCTCGCTGCATGCGGGATGACGGTGCTGATTTCCGATTATTTTGAATACTATCGTTTGGCAGCCTACTTGTCTTGGCGGACGAAGGAACGGGTGGGAATCGTACTAGGAGTGCCGAGTTTGACAGAGCTTTTTGAGGAAAAATACTACCTACAGCTCCCGGGAGGGATTCTGGAATCATTCGGCCGACTGTTTAAAAATGACCTTAAGCTCTATGTTTATCCGCTGAAAGACGCGGTAAATGGCGAGCTAACGACAGTGGATAGCATGACTGTTTCCCCAGAGTTGAAAAAGCTCTACGGCTACCTAGCGGACCGAGGCAGCTTCGTGGCGCTGGATAACTTTAACCCTGAATACCTCAGTATCTTCTCGCGAGACGTGCTGAAGAAAATCGCAGCAGGAGACGATGCGTGGAAAGAAATGGTGCCCACGGGCGTCTCCGACCTCATCATGAAGCGGGGGTTTTTCGGGTGTGCGGATCGGTGATTTGAGTCACCGATCCACTTGCGACAGAAGACTAGCTTTTATTGGCAGGATAATGGCCGGCGTTCGGTCCAGTGGTCCAAATCCATGCCGGTCCAACCATATCGAGAATGTTCGTGCGAGTCGCGACCCAACCGAGCAACTCTTTGGCGAGGGACGGATCTGCGACCAATGATGGTGGGTCCCCTTCGCGGCGAGGCCCGTATTTTACAGGCACGGTTTTCCCACTGACTTTCTCCACGGCGGTGATGATTTCTTTTACAGAAACACCGACACCCGTGCCGAGATTGCAACGAACTGATGCTCCACCTGCGGCTAAATGATCGAGTGCGCGGGCATGGCCGTCTGCTAAATCTTCCACATGGATGTAGTCGCGGATGCAGGTGCCATCTGGGGTCTCATAGTCGGTTCCGAAGACTTCGAGGTATTCGATTTCCCCGGTCACGGCCATCATGACGCGAGGAATGAGGTGCGTTTCTGGGTTATGGTCTTCCCCGATGAGTCCATCCGGTGAGCAGCCACTGGCATTGAAGTAGCGGAGGCAGGCGCTGCGCAGGCCCCATGCGGTGTCACAATCGGCGAGGATCGACTCGACCATCAATTTACTGTTTCCGTAGGGATTAATGGGTTTTTGGATATTGGTCTCCGTAATCGGTAATTTGTCAGGTACGCCGTAGGTCGCACAAGTGGAGGAGAAGACGAAAACCTTGCAACCGAACTCCTGCATCACTTGGAGTAGTTTGATCGGCTCAGCGGTGTTATTCTGGTAATACTTCAGCGGATTCGTCACGGACTCGCCAACATAGGCGTAGGCGGCGAAATGGATGACTGCTTGAAATTGATGCTTCTCAAATAAAGCACGGACGAGTGCTTGGTCCCCCACTTCACCGACGACGAGTTCCACTTGAGGATCGATGATGGCTTGGTCATGGCCAAAGACCAGGTTGTCCAAGACGACGATTTTCCGCCCTTGGCTTGCAAGCAGACGGACGGTGTGCGAGCCAATGTAGCCAGCTCCCCCAGTGATAAGAATCGGTGCGTGTGAATCAGTCATTTGTTCCTGCCAAGATGAAACGGAAAAACCCGCCTCACTGTCAACCCAAGGCAGGCCGAGGATGAAAGAATTCGTTGAAAAACGATTCGAATAGAATGGCGGCCTGTGGTGTCTTATCGCCATGAAGAAACATCTTCGCTTGATCAGTTCCGTCGCCGTTGGAGCCTTTCTCACGCTGGGCTTCGTCTCTTGCGCCTATGACCCATACTACTCGACGTCTGTGGGAGGCTCATACAGCACGGGGTTCTATGGGGGAGCCGGTTCCACATCCCTCTTTGTCAGCACGGGGGATCCGCGCTGGGGCTATGATCCTTCCTGTTTCAGTTATTACGACTATCAGCGTCGGTCGTATTATGACCCTTATCTCTATGGTTACTATCCAGTCGGGTTTCGCCCACCGGTGGTCTACGGCGCACCCCACCCCTATGGTTGGCGGCCGGGCAGCGGGATTTGCCGTCCTCCGAGTCGAGTGACGAATGTGACGATTTCAAACTACCGAGACCGGGAATCTGCGTACCGGAACTCAAGTTATGGCTGGGCCAGGCAAGTGAGTCAGCCCTCAGTCAGCTATAATCGCGACACGCGTTACAACGCACCGTCTCGAAATGAGAGCTACCGAAATGACAGCTATAGAAATGACAGCTATCGCACTTATGGCACGCGCCCACAATCGAGCAATCGTGAGTCAAGCGTGCCATCGTATCGTAGTGAGTCCCGGCGCCCTGAGATACGCTCGCCATTTAGTGATCGCTCGTCATTTAGTGACCGTTCGTCCACTCGGATTCCTTCGCGTTACAACACGCCGATCAATGATATGCAAGAACGCGGTAGCCCGTCCCGGCGGGACAGTGCAGCTCGTGAAATTCCCACCATCACCCGCACGAGTCGTCCATCCAGTGGCGAGGAGAGGCCAAGCAACTCGCATGGCGGAGGAAACGGTCGGGTGCGTGGCTACCGCTGAAACCTAGTGGGTCTCGCGTTTTTCCCGATCTTGGCGGAGTTCTTCTAGGGTGACGCGTGGTCGGAGTCGCCAACGCCCCATGAGCCAGCCTGCCATTCCACCGCCCAAATGGCAGGCGTGGCCCATTTGAAAGATGTTTCCCATCCCGTGGTTTGCAAAGCCTCGCCCGAGTTTTGAGAACCACGGAAGGCCAAGCGACGGATCGATGAGCGACAGAATGAGTGCCGAGACGAGTAAGCCGATCCCAAGATTTTTCCCAGAGACGGGGATCGGCATCATTCGCGACTGAGGTGAGAGGGTCGTAAGAAGTAATAATAAACTCATTCCACCTCCCGAGAGGCCGACTAGAATTCCGCCGCGTGCGCCGAGAATGAGGTGGCAGACTCCACCAGCCAGGATGCCGAGGACCATGGCTTGAGTCATCGTTTTATGACCCATCATCCATTCGATTCTGGAGCCGATTGCTAAGATGAAAAACGAGTTCGTCGCGACATGCCACCAGCCGCCATGGAGCAAGCCGTAGGTGAAAAGCTGCCAAACTTTTCCTGCGAAGATGCCTTCAAGTGCCAGTCCGAAGGTCTGATACCATCCGGGGCGGAGAATGGCTTGCATGCCGATGATCCCCAAAATCCAAAGCCAACAACCCTTAGCCGCCAAGATCTCCCTCAGCTGTTGTGGGAGATGAAAAGAAGGTCCACCGGTATAGCTCATCACGGTGGGAGGATGCGGCTGAGAAATGAATCACTCCACGACTTGAGCACGCGGCTCGCGGCGGGCGACGTCTCCCGAGCCACCGCTGGTCACGAAGGGGCCGCCTTCGAGAGGTGCCACACCGGTGAAGGCCACGTCCGGCATATCGGTCGGGCGGCCAGCGAGCGGGAAATCTTTCCGCAGTGGGAAAAATGGATAGCCCTCCCACATGAGAATGCGTCTGAGATCCGGATGTCCTTCGAAGGGGATGCCCATCATATCCCAGACCTCGCGCTCATGCCAGCCTGCACCCATCCAGAGATCGGTAACCGTCGGTGCCTTTTCTTCCTCACTCACCTTCGCCTTGATGCGGAGGTGCTTGGAGTCGTCTAAAGTCGCGAGCTCATAAACCATCTCAAATCGTGGCTCTTCGCCGAAGTGATCGAGGCTCGAAATATCCAGCAGCATCTCGTAAGCCAGCTCCTTGTGGCAATGGGCGAGAACGTCGTGTAAGGATGAGAGTTCGACGCGGATCGTGTGCTCGCCCCGAAATTCGAGGGTTTCCCAGATTTTTGCTCCGAAAACTTCTTGGAGCGTTGTGACATCGGCTGCTGCGGACATGGATGAAGTTGTGTGAAATGGAGTTAGGCAACTTCGTCGATGAAGGTGCGCTTTTGGTCGAGCGTGGAATGCTCACTTTCGATTTTTGTTTGCAGCTTCATGAGCCCCTCGATCAGCGCCTCAGGGCGTGGAGGGCAGCCGGAAATGTAAACGTCCACCGGGATGAGTTTGTCGATCCCTTGCAGGACCGCATAGCTGCGATACATGCCGCCGCTTGATGCACAAGCCCCCATGGCGATGCACCACTTCGGCTCTGGCATCTGATCCCAGATGCGCTTCACGGCAAGAGCCATTTTGTAAGTCACTGTGCCGGAAACGATTAGCACATCGCTCTGGCGTGGGGAAAATCGCATCACTTCCATGCCGAAGCGGGAAATATCAAAACGGCTGGAGGCCGTGGCCATCAGTTCGATCGCGCAGCATGCCAGGCCCATCGGCATCGGCCATAGGGAATTCTTCCGCATCCAGTTAATAGCGGCATCGACACGAGTGATGATGACGTTGCCTTCGATTTTCGAATCGTAGGCAGTATCGAGAGTGTTGGTGGAAGGGCTGACCATAATTGCGCTGCGGTTGCGAAGACAGTGCGACTGGAATCGCCAGCTCTCAAGGCGATTGTGAAATTTTTCACAAAGTCCGGCTGACAGCACGCACGTGATCGAGATGGGTGACGATTTTGTCAAATAACACGCCTCGCGCCACAGAAGCGGCCCTCCACCATCCTCGCCATCAGAACCATGGAGCTCTTCCTCATTGATGCCATCGGCCCATTTTTTAAGGGCTATGAGTTGCAGCGAGTCAATTGGTCGAAAATCCCCTTCACCCATCTCGCCACTGCTGATGAGGCGCGCTGGCTCCAAATCGAGCAGGATCTAAGGCGATTCGCCGCCGCCGTGGCGGCTCAGGGTTACAATGCCGTTACCTTGGACGATCTGGCCCACCTCGCTCCGCACCCGCTGCATGAGCCGGAAATTGCCTCACAAATCGCCGTTTTTCGGGAGAAATTCCACCGATTTTTCGACATTCTCCATGATGAATTTGGGCTGAAAATCTACCTCACCACCGACGTCTTGCCGATGACCCCCGGCATCTCGGCGCGTCTCGGGAACGATGCCGCTGCCCTCGAAGCCTACTACCAAAGCCTCGTCTGCGGCGTGCTTGATGATTTCCCCCAACTCGCCGGGCTGATCCTCCGCATCGGCGAGAGTGATGGAAATGATGTAAATGACCCCATCCGCACGCAGCTCCATTTACGCAACGCCCCGGAAACCAACCGGTTGCTGCGGCGTTTGCTTCCAGAGTTCGAGCGCCGCCAGCGGCACTTGATTCTGCGCACGTGGACAGTCGGGGCCTACCGGATTGGGGATTTGATTTGGCACAAAGACACGCTCGCCGCGACGGTCGAGGGGCTGAATTCCCCGCAGTTCATGGTTTCCATGAAACACGGCGAGAGTGATTTTTTCCGCTACCTGCCGCTGAACCGAGCGTTTTTCCGGATACCGCACCAGAAGATCATCGAGATGCAGGCCCGCCGCGAGTATGAGGGGGCAGGGGAGTATCCGTCCTACATCGGCCGTGATTGTGAGCGCTTCGCCCGCGAGTTGGCCGGGGCGGAGAATATGGTGGGATTATCCGTTTGGTGCCAGACAGGTGGCTGGCATCGCTTTCGCCGACTCGCCTACTTGGAGCCGGGAAATCGCGACCTTTGGATCCGTCTGAACACGGCCGCCGTCATTGGGATTTTTAAAGAGGGGAAATCGGTAGAAACGCTCGTCGTCGAGCAATTCGGGGTCACTCACGCGCCCGGGGTTCTCGAATTTCTCCGCCATGCGGATGCGTTGATTCACGAGTTGCTTTACATCGAGGAATTCGCCCGGCTGAAGCTGTTTTTCCGCCGTGTCCGGGTGCCGCCGATTTTGCACGTCTATTGGGATTCCATTTTTATCAATCGGGGACTGCGTAAGATCATCGCCCACTTCGTCACCGATCCAGAACGTGCCCTGCGGGGAGGGGAGGCGGCATTGGCACGCTTTCCGCGGATGATCGAGCTGGCTGAGCAGGCGAGCTTACCGGTGGATGACATCGAGCACATGCGGGATGTTTTCACCCTGATTTCACTCGCCCGGCGCTACTACTTTCTGCCTTACGACGAGGTGCTCACCGCGCAAATCCGCGCTGCGAAAAAGGCCTACAAATCCCGCTGGCCACGCGAGATCCGGCAGCGCTACCGGGTGAAAATCTCCTTCGAACCCTTCAAGCTCAAGCGCCGCACGCTCGCTTGGGCGGTCGGCTTAGTGGTTCGGAAAAAGCGCGGCTACCGCCTGCTCGACCACTTTTTCACGCTGAGCTTGCTTAGCTTCGGGTATCGGATTTTCCGCGCGCGGGCCCCGCAATCCCTCCCGGAATTTATGCGGAAATCCGCCATGGGAGTGGATGTGCTCTTCAAATGAGCGGCGCGGCTTAGGAAATCTCGGCTGCGCCAAAATACGGCACCAAGGCCGCAGGCAGGCGGATTGAGCCGTCCGCTTGTTGGTATTGTTCCAGCAGTGCCACGTAGAGACGCGGCAGAGCGGTCCCTGAGCCATTGAGCGTGAATGGGAAACGATTTTTCCCCTCCGCATCCTTGAAGCGAAGTCGCATGCGCCGTGCTTGATAGTCGCCGAAGCAGGAGCAGCTGGAAACTTCCAAATATTTCCCATGACCGGGTGCCCAGACCTCGATGTCGTAGGTCTTCGCGGAGGAGAAACCGATGTCGCCCGTGCATAGCTCGATGGTCCGGTAGTGCAGGCCCAGTTTTTGTAAAATCGACTCGGCATCTGCCGTGAGTTTCTCCAGCACCTCGAATCCGAGATCCGGGTGGACGATCTGCACCAGCTCGACTTTGTCGAATTGATGCATCCGGATGATGCCCTTGTTATCCCGTCCGGCGGACCCGGCTTCCCGGCGGAAACAAGGCGTGTAGGCCACCATTTTCACGGGTAGTTCGGATTCGCTCAGCAAGCTGTCTCGGTAAAGATTCGTCACGGGCACCTCGGCGGTCGGGGCGAGGAAGAGGCTGTTGATCCCGTTCTCATCCGCATCCGTGCCGTACATGTCATCCTCGAATTTCGGCAGCTGGCCCGTGCCTTCCATGCACTCACGCTTCACCAAATGCGGCACATTGACCTCCTCGTAGCCATTGGCCGTTTGGGTATCCAGCAGGAAATTGATCAAGGCCCGCTCGAGACGCGCCCCTTTCCCCCGGTAAACCACGAAGCCGGAGCCCGCCGTGCGCACTCCGTCGTCCCAATTGATCAGCCCGTGCTTGAGCGACAGTTCCACGTGGTCCTTTGGCTCGACTAAATCCGGCTTCTGGCCCCACTCGCGGACGACTGGGTTGGCCGTTTCATCCTCGCCTACCGGGCAGGCCTCGTGGGTGAGATTCGGGATATTGAGCAGCAGCTCGTTCTGGCGGGCGGTGGAGATTTCCGATTCGGCATCCAGCGCGGAGATTTGATCGTTGATCGCCCGGACTTCGGCCTCGATGGCTGAGGTGTCTTGCCCCTGTGCTTTTAGCTGGCCGATCTGTTTGGAAATCGTCTTCCGCGACGCTTGCAGTTGTTGCTTGGAAGTTTCCGCCGCACGCCGGGACTCGTCACAGGCGAGCACTTCTTCGACGAGTTTCCAGTGATCGCCGCCCCTGGATTTGAGGCGATCTTGAACGGCGGTGGGGTTCTCCCGAATGACGCGGATGTCTAGCATGGCGCGGCGACTGTCACGGGCGATCGGGTCTGGAATCAACGTGAAACTGCATCGGCTAGGTGACGAAATGCGAAAAATCCGCCCACGAGCAAGGTGGCGCTAGGCCAGAAACGGGTGTATGAAATCCCGCATGACCGATTTGTCCTATCTTTCCTGCGCCTTGGTGACCGGTGCATCCTCCGGCTTAGGCGCCGAGTTCGCCCTCCAGCTTGCACCGCGTGTTGGGAAACTGGTGCTCGTGGCTCGCCGCGAAAGCTTGCTCCACCAGCTTGCCGACCGCATCCGCGAGGCATTTCCCAAGGTGGCCGTGGCCGTTTATGCCCTCGACCTCAGCGATCCACTGGAACGGCAAACCCTCGCTGCCGCACTCTTTAAGACGGGTTACTGTCCGGACCTCCTCGTCAACAACGCTGGGCTCGGAGATTATGGTGAATTCGCCAATTCGGATTGGGAAAAAATTGAGCAAATGCTCCAAGTGAATGTCACCGCCCTGACGCATCTCACCCACCTGCTGGTGCCGGAAATGATCCGCCGGGGAGGCGGTGCGATTATCAATGTCAGCTCACTCGCCAGCCTCATCCCCATCCCGGATTTTGCCGTGTATGCCGCGACGAAGGCTTACGTGACCAGTTTCTCCGAGGCCCTGCGAATCGAACTCCGGGAGCACCACATTCCCGTGCTCGCCGTCTGCCCGGGCCCCGTTCGCACCGAGTTCGGTGAAGTCGCACGGCGTGGGGCGCACTCGCGGGAAATGCCTTCGAAAAAAGCGCTCTACGTGCCGAAAGAGCAAGTGGTTGCTGAGGCCTTAGCCGCGCTGGATCGCAAAGTCGCACGCGTCTATCCGGGTTTGCAAATCGCCGTGGCGGCGGTGGTTTTATCCGCTTTGCCGCTGGTCCTACTCAGATTTGCGATGGGTTTCCGTCCTCGCCGGAAGGCTGAATCAGCGGCCATCCACTAAGCGCTCGGCGAGCATCTCAGGGAGACCGGCAGCGAGGATTTTTTGCTGAGTTTTCACAATGTCGTACTCCACTCGGCGGAAGACGATCATCTGGGATTCCATGTCCAGAATTGCATAACTCGCCCGCCAATCCCCATCGCGCGGCTGGCCGACGGAGCCGACGTTAATGAAATACTTGGAGCCGTCTTCGATGGCGATCGACTCCGCAGGCACTTCCTGCACCCTGCTATTTTTCACGTAAACTCGCGGCACATGGGTGTGGCCATGGAAGCAGAGCTGGGTGAACTGGTAGGCGAAATTTGACATCGCATCGAAGCGATTGGTCACATAGTTCCAGCTGGTCGGCTGGTCGAGCGTGCTGTGGACCACGGTGAAATCGGACACCTGGCGGACCATTCGCAGGCGGTTCAGCCAGACGCGTTGCTCGCCGCTAAGTTGTTGACGCGTCCACTCAAGCGCAGCGGCGGCGACGGGGTTCATGGTGTCCAGCGAGTGCATCCCGGAGGCATCCTCGTCGTGATTTCCCTTCACCGTCGGGCAGTTCATCGCCCGGACGATTTCCAGACAAGCGGCGGGATCTGCGTTGTAACCGACGATGTCGCCCATGCAGACGTAGTCGGTCACGCCCTGTTGGGAAGCGTCCGCGAGGACGGCCTCGAGAGCTTCTAGATTGGCATGTATGTCACCGAAAAGTGCGATCCGCATGGAGTCAGTAAGGAAAGGAGAGGCGCGATTCTGTCCCCCGAGACCCATCTGTCCAGAGGAAACCCGATCCGCTAGTTACGAAACCATTCATCGGCATCGGGACGGCTCTGCAAGGGCTTGTTAAAAATGCTCTTCTCCTGCGGGATCGCGAGGGTCCGCTCCAAGGATTCCAAGGCACTCGCCACTCCGTAAATCGGGAAAAGTTCGCGCGTCCGAAGCCAGTAGCGGCAGAGATTTTCGTAGGCGCTTTGGGCCGTACCAAAGAACTCCACTGCCCGCGCCGCGCTGTCTAGGGCTGGGTTTTCATGCGCTTCTAGGACCAGCAACAACAGTAAAACCGTGGGCGCGCGGTTCTCCTTACTCGCGTAAAGTTCCCGGCCCAGCGCCAGAGCCTCTCGCTCTTTCCCCGTCACCCGGGCCAGCGAGATGAACTCGGCACGGCGCACATACGGCAGGGCATTCCCCGTCGCGGCGGAGCGTCGATAGGCGGCGGCAGCGGCCAGAAAGGTCTCGTCCGGATTCCGAAAGGCGGGAAATAAATTCGTATCAGAAAGCAGAAACCCCAAATTTCTCAACAAGCTCCAGTCCGTGGGATTATTTTTGATCCCGCGCTCCAGAAAAGCCCGCCCACGCAGCACCGAAGCACGCCAAGCCTCCCGACGGCGCAGCGGCGGCAAGGTGGATTGATTCAAATAATATGAGGACGCATTGTATGCCGCATGAGACGTTCCAGCCTCCCAGTAGTAGCGGGTTTTCGGCGCGAGATCGACGATGGTGTCGAAGGTATCCGCCACGTCGTCCCAGCGCTGTGCTTCAAAAAAACCAAAGGCCCGCAAGTTCAGAAACGTCGCCACCAGCGTCCGCAAGCCACCGAGTGCCACGGCGGAACTCGTCTGACCGATCTTGTCGCGAGTCCCAATTTCCAGCGCCTGCGGGATTAAATGCGCCGCCTGTAGCTCGCCGCGCAGCCCGGCTTCAAACGGCAGTCGCAAGCCGCCGAAGACGAAGATCGCCCCGACTAGGATTCCGTTGCGCTGCCAATTTTTCACGACCTTAGAACTCCTTTTTCGCGAACAAGAACCACGAAGCACCCGTGAAAAAAATCGCGTAATACAGCCCGATGGCCGACAGCTTCGCCAAAGCCACCATCGGCAATGCCTGCCCCTCGATCACCGCGTCGATCACATTGAAATTCTGGAAATCCGGCAGCACCAGCGACATCACCAAGCCCGCCCCACGCACCAGCATGCCTTGGCCTGCTTCACCCGCTTGCAAGTAGGCGTCCCGGGCATCCGCTTGGAAGTGGCCGATGAAATAGATCAAAAAGCTGATGATCGTGGTGAACAGCGTGCTCGTCGAGAAGGTGGAAATCAACAGCGCTAGCGACGCCATGATCGACGCCCGCAGGAAGACCGCCCACACCGCGCCTTGCAGCGACCAGCTCGGCCCGTGCAGTGCGGTATCGGCACGCAGTTCGGCGATGGCTTCCGCCGGCCAGCCGCGTGCTTGCGCCATCGCCATTTGCTGGTCCAGCACCATCCCAGCCCGCAGGTGAAGCACCACCGTCATCAGTATATCCATCAGCGCCAGAGAGACAAAAACCAGCAGCAGCACTCCCAGTAGCTTGCCCGCGAGGTAGTCGAGCCGCGGCACCGGTTTGGCCAAAATGGTGTAAAGCGTGCGGTCCTCCACGTCCTTCGGCAGCAGCAAGGCTGTCGCCACGATCGAGAGCACCACAGAAAATAGGGTCATCGTTCCCAGCGACCAGCTTTTGATCGACCGCAGCACATTGATCCCCACCGACTCCGGTCCCTCGTGCTGCGGTAGGTCGAAAAAGTTACTCGCTATCGCGATCACCGCGAACACGGCGAGGAAATAGAACACCTTCATCCGCACCAACTGGGTGAAGGCATGCAGCGCGATCACCCAGATCCGGCCGAAGTGAGAGCCCTGAGGTTTGTTAAGTTGGATTCCAGTCATGGCTCGTCTCCTTCCGTGGTTTCCCGGAGAAATAACCGCTCCAGCGTGGTCCTTGGCTTGCCAGTCCGCACCAGGCTGGCACCGGAAGCCTCGACGAGTGCGGTGATTTTTCCGATCAGCTCGGGGTCAGCGTCCTTGAGGATGATTTCCGTTTGATCCTCGATGGCGATCAAGTCCTCAAGCCGCCCTTCTTTGACCATTTTCCCACGGAAAATAATCCCGACATGGTCACAGACTTCCTGCACCTGTTCCAGCAAGTGTGAGCAGAGAAACACCGTGATGCCGCGTTCTTTCAGCCGGAAAATCAAATCCCGAATCTGCCGCGAACCGACCGGATCCACCCCGGCGGTCGGCTCGTCGAGGATGACCAAGCGCGGCTCTTGCACCAGGGCTTGCGCCAGGCCGATGCGTTGCAGCATCCCCTTCGAGTAGCCACCGAGGCGGCGGTCGCGCGCGCCTTCCAGATCGACGAGGGCCAGCAATTCGGAGATCCGGGCATCCAGCAGTTTGCCCCCAAGGCCGCAGAGTTTACCGTAGAATTTCAAGGTCTCCGCGCCGCTGAGGTGCTTGTAAAAATAAGGATTTTCCGGCAGGAAGCCCACGTCATTTCGCGAGTCCACCTTGAGCGAGTCTTTGCCAAAAATCGCACAATGCCCCGCCGTGGGAGCCACCAGTCCCAGCAGCGCCTTCATCGTCGTGGATTTCCCCGAGCCATTCGGGCCGATCAAGCCATAGACCTCGCCCGGCATGATGCGCAGCGACACCCCATCCACCGCGCGCAGGAGTTTCTTGCCAAAGGACGTCTTAAAGTCCTTCACCAAATTCGTAATTTCAACAGCAGGAATCGTCTCAGCCATCAGCCCCATCACCCTCCAACACCCGGCCCCGGCTGGCAATGGATTTCACGCGTTGGAGGAGCGCTTTCATTCGGAACGCTATTTTCGTCACGCGCACTAGTATAGAAAGTGGCTGGCGCGTCTCGCGCCAGACCGTTGCGGAGGCGTCCCGCCTCGCTCCTAGCACGATTCCACAAAAGATGACGCGCGGAAGTATGGGCCAGATTTACGACTGTTCGACTTCTTCGATCATCAATCAAACCCATGTGCAGCTCCTCGCGCGCAGCGTCCTCCTTCGCTGGGCATTCCCCAAGCCCATCACCTCACCGACCTTCCGACACCGCTCTGCCACCCATCTCTTAACCGCTAAATTTTTCCCAGATCCAGATTTATGGCTTGGCCCGCCAGCATGATCACCCTATCAAGTGCTTTATGAGCGACGTTATCAAACTCCGCACACGCGGTTTGGGTTTTACCCTGATCACCGACCGGCTTTCTATTCCCCCCAAAACCCGACCGGTTGGTGAATAAGGCATTTCGCCGAAATGTTTCTCAAACGGAAAAACACAACAAGCCACAAAATAGATAAGAAAATATGAAACACACACTAAAATCAGTACCCGCACTTGCTGCGGCTCTAATCACATTCGGATCGCTTGTAGGGCGAGCGGATGCTGCACTTACAATTACCAATTGGAATTTCACTCCAACATCCTTGAGCTTCGATATCAGTGGCACGATTGATGGGCCAGTGCCTAGCAATGGAGCAGAATGGATATTTTTAGTTGATGAAGGTGGTGATACCAATTGGTCACCCGCATTTACTGTAGGTTTTACTGCATCGATTAATTCTAATATCTCTGTCAATGGAGGTGCGGGTATCGACGATTTCTGGGTTGAGACAGGTTATCCTTCTGAAGATCGGCTTACCATGAATCGCAATTCAGGCTGGAACATTGGAGACACTCTCAGTGGTAACCTAAATGTGTCATGGGTCCCTGTTGGAAGCCTATCTGCAACCCCAGATCTTGAATTTCGTTGGGGGCGTAATGGCAACAATGCCTTCGCAGGAACTCTTCAAGGTACTGGCGCTGTCCCAGAGCCATCCTCATTTCTTCTAGGGCTTGGTGCATTACCATTAATGGCACGCCGTAAGAGAACTGCCTGAATCGAACATGTCGCGCCGTGACATCCTCTACCAGTCGTTCTTTTTAGACGCTTTATAATTACCACCCATAAGGCGTGATCGACGTGCTCCGTCGCTGGTAGGGGGTGTCACCATCTAGATAGCCCGTGCGGTATTCGCGGTTTTCTGGCACACCGGGGGGCGGCGAGAGTGCGGGAATCCCCAGGCGCATCACCTCACCGACCCTCCGACATCGCTTTGTCACCCATCTCTCAACCGCTAAATTCCCCCCAGATCCAGATTTATGGCTTGGCTCGCCAGCATGATCACCCTATCAAGTGCTTCATGGACGAGGTTGCCAAACTCTATACTCGCGGGTTGGGTTTTACCCTGATCACCGACCGGTCGTGTATCACCCCCCAAACACGACCGGCTGGTCAATAAGATTGTTGGACAATAAACCGATGAACATCAGCGACATCGATAAGAAATGGTTGGCGGAACGGATTAGTAAGATAGGGGATCTTGAAAAACTCATGGCTAGTGCCACCGGTGGTTGGATAATTGAAGAATTTCGCGATATCGCGATGGGATGGAGTGCGATCATACGGGACGAAAAACACAGAATCTCCATCTGGTCGCACCGGTGTGAAATCGAGACTGAGGAATTTATTGATGGACACTGGAAGCGCTCAGATAAGCTAGATCGTGGGTGGAATCTGAAGGACACCGATTCTCATATCGTTTCAAAAGTGCTAGAGAACGCGACTCAAGAAGAAGCCCAATAAGCCATGGATGTCAGCCGCCCAGATTTATCTCAATTTACTCTTCAAACGCATCGCAATGGCGCGGTGGCATCACATCAAACGTTCCGCAAAAAATGAATCTCTTATTGCGAATTCAACGTCTGTTTGATACATCTTACTCAGACTTTAAGTTGACCGTTACAGAAACAGACATTACCCTAGCTACTTCTGAAGGTGAAGAAAAGCGCATTGCGTGGAACGACTTAGAAGAGATTTCTGTTTATATGACATCATATAGTGTAGTCATGCCATGCATATTCTGGCACTTAAAAAGCCGGACGAGTGATCTGGACTTCCCTGATCGAGCAAAAGGAAGCAAAGAAGTTCTTTGGGCCATTCATAATCTTTCCGGATTCAATTCATTATTATATTCTAAAGTTTTCGGCGGGCATCATAGCGAACCCGTGGTCGTCTGGAAGAAGGAAATAAAATGAAAACGACGGAGCCGAACGAGGCGCTACAGCGAACACGAATGCTGGTCAGGGATCGTGCTGCGCACGCTCCGCGCCAAGCATCCGTTCGGCTGAACTAAAACTATTCGCCTATAAATACCCATCATGAATACACCACCACTACCTCAACCTACTGCCGTTAAGAAGAAACGCGGTTTTATCAATCCAAATTTAGTGCGAGCTGCTTCGTTCACTGTTTTGACGATTTGCATCATGATCTGCGTTGTCTCTTGCATATTGGCTATCTGGGATTTCACCAAAACTGACGCACTATGGAGGACCGTTGCTACATGCGTCGTGATTTCCGGTGGGATGATGGCTTTCGGAGTTATAAATATGCTTTATGGCCCTCCTCTTGAATCATAGATGATAAGGCCGGACAAGGCCCTGCAGTTACCCCCTAGACTCTCGGGGGGGTGCTTTCTATCCGACCCTCCTGTATCCGCTCCACTTCTTGCGCTTGGTCGCCCGTTCGGGTCAGCTGAGCTTGACGTTGCCCCAAGAAACGAAATTCTCCGCCATATGAGACGAGTGTTCGCTGCATCATTCTTGATTTTGGCCTTCTCAGGCGGCCTCGCCGCCGCCGCTGTCGTGCCTGTCCCGAAGTCTGAGATTACCGAAGTCGTGGTACTACTTGAGCGGCTGCCATCTCAGCAGACCATTTGGCGAGTGTATCGTTTGCTACAGCAGCATTCACCAACGGCCCCCAAGGCTGAGATTGAGGGAGCGCAGAAGACCATGAACACCGTGAAGGAGGTTGTGCCGAAGCTCCGAAAGCTCCTGAAGACAGGGGTGTCCGTGTTTACCTATCCGACTTTGTTGGCCCACGGTGACGTTACTTGGACCATCATCACTCCAGTTTCAAAGCTACGTGAACCCGATCATGACCCGAAGTCGGTTGAGTGGGGTTATCGACTCTATGTGGGTACGCCAGCCGCTGAGTTTGTTCACCCCTACGATTTTCAGGTGCTATTTGATTCCACCGGCACGATTCGTTCCATAGATGGCGTTGACTGGAAGCAATGAAGAACACTATTGCCAACACCACCGGACAAAACGGGGCGAATCAAACGGATCCAGGCAACGGCTCGTATGGCATCTGTCGTGTCATCGCCGCATCCCGCTCGCCGTCACCTGATTTGGGTCATTCAGAACGCCAAGCCCTGACGGTTATCTTCGGCCGCACTCTTGAAGAACCTCACGGGTAGGCACCTACGGTGACTTGCACCACTTGGCTGAAGCCGGATAGCACGGTGTCACCATCCAGATAGCCCGCGCGGTATTCGCGGTTTTCTGGCACACAGGGGGACGGCGAGAGCGTGGGAATCCCCAAGCGCATCACCTCACCGACCCTCCGACACCGCTTTGCCACCCATCTCTCAACCGCTGAATCTTTCCCAGATCCAGATTTATCGCTTGGCCCGCCAGCATGATCACCCTATTAAGTGCTGCATGAGCGAGGTTGCGAAACTCTGCACACGCGGGTCGGGTTTTACCCTGATCACCGACCGGTCGTGTATCACCCCCCAAACCCGAACGGTCGGTTAATAAGGCTGTTGTGCAACTAATCCTGGTCCAAGTCATTCTATAGTACAATGAATCAAAAGATAATCGCCCTCAGTATTGTAGCGGTTGCTCTTAGCACTTCTCTATTCATTTGCTTAGGAGAACCGAAAGAAGTGAGGCAAGCCAAAGATAAAGCTAATGCATTCAAGACGGACCTCTCATACTCACTCCGTAATGCAAAGACCATCTCCATTGTTGAGCATCCTTGGATTTACGACATTCCGGCTGAGAATGAGCGATATCCTGACAGCCCTCCCGATTTCGAATATATGCGTATCAACCTCACTGCTGAACAAATGGGCCAGATGATCGAATTAATTGAGAAAATGCCACCCGATCCTAAGGATGAGTTTTCACTTTGCATCTTTGACCCTCATCATACTATAGAGATTACCCGCCATTCGGATGTGACAAGTTTCCTCAGAGTGTGCTTTGGGTGTGGAGATACCGAATGGGCTGATAGCGCGGGAACTGCTCCAAAGTTATTCCAAGGTGTCTTACGTTCCTTTATTGAGCCACTAGGATTTCAAGCCTTCCGTGACTGGGCGGATCTTGCAAAACAACAAGAGGCACACACAAGTCGCGCCATCCAACGGCGTTAAGCCGTCTAATTGAATTTGGGCTTCCATCCCGCCGTGGATGCGCTCTATCGTTCGGAAGAAATAATATGAGGATCCCACTAATTATTCTTTGCTGCTGTGCAGTCCTTAGTCAGGTTGACGCCGCAGAACTGGGGCATATACTTCCAGTATCAGGAGTCACTCCTGCCACTCCCTCCCTTGAAACCGCATTCAAAGATGCGATGTTCATAGAGCGAACCGCGGATTCATCTGGAATGATCAACTACATGGTCCGAATTTATGATCCAAAGGTAGTTGCAGATGGAGGCTTTATGTCCAATGACGTGGTATTGATCGTTGGGGACTCTAATGGACGCGCCGTTGCGACGGCACCGCTACAATACTCCGGAGTCAGCACGACACCTCCAAGCAAGACAGAATTCATATCATTCCATTTTTCTGTACATAAAGATTTTGACAGACACACGGTAGTGAACATTGGAAGCTTTAATGGAAAGAATGTTTTGTTTAGACCATATCGGTTGCCAGAGGAGTCAACGCCTCACCCAATCGCTGAACAAGTCGTACCTCCTAACGGGCCATAAACACCTCAATTTCATCTCATTTTCCTTTCAACCGCTCCCGTAGGAGCACTCTAGCGTTATTCAGAACCCGAAGCTCTGACGGCTTTCTCCGGCCACACTCTTGAAGACCCTCACGGGTAGCTAGCGACGGTCGCGACCGAGACACTTCAGAAACCCGACCTTCTCCCCCGGCTGGCGATGGATTTCACGCGAAGGAAGTGGGCTTACGGCCGCGCAAGTAGTCCGCGGCGAGCATTTTTTTCCCACCTTCTGGTTGCACGGACTCTAGCTGAAGCGCGCCCTGGCCACAGCCGACGACGAGCGCCCCGTTATGATTCGCGACCTGCCCGGCGGGGAGATCCATGGCGAGAATCCGGGTGGGTGGGAAAATTTTTAGCCGCTTGCTGCGGCCATCTTCGTGAGCCTCGGTGAAGGTGCCGGGCCAGGGATCGTAGGCACGGATGCGGCGCTCAAGAAGTTCCGCAGGCTGCGACCAATCGAGACGGCCCTGCTCGCGCTCAAGCTTGGAAATGTAAGTGGAGGCGGCCGGATCTTGCGGGGTGCGGGTGGCACTGCCGGTGGCGAGTTTTTCCAGAGCCTCGGCAAGCACGCTGGGCGCGAGCTCGGCGAGGCGGTCGTGAAGGGAGCCGCCGGTTTCGTCAGGGGAAATGGGGATGATTCCGGCGAGGATGATGTCGCCCGCATCCAGCTCGCGGACGACGTGCATGGCGGTGATGCCGGTTTCCGTGTCCCCGGCGTCGATGGCGGCCTGGATGCACGCGGCTCCCCGGAAGCGTGGCAGGAGGGAGGCGTGGAGATTGATGATGGCCGTGCTGGCGAGGCCGAGGATGTCTTGGCGGAGGATTTGTCCGTAGGCCATGACGACGGTGATTTCCGGCTCTAAGGCGGCGAGATCCGCGCTGATTTGGCCGATTTTTTCCGGCTGGAAAACGGGGATTCCCGCCGCGAGGGCCTCCACCTTGATGGCCGGTGGCGTGAGCGTCTGGTGGCGTCCGGTCGGCTTGTCAGGCTGGGTGATGAGCGCGAGTGGCCGTGGGCCGTGTGCAAGAAGATGCCGGAAACTTGGCAGGGCGATCTCACCCGTGGCGATGAAGATGAGCCGCATGATTTCTTAGAGAATGTCGAATCACTCGGGATTTTTCGCCATTTCATCATACACCGGCAGGGCGGTGATGCGCTGGATCATCTCGGCGAGCACTTTCACCGGGAGCTGGGTGGCGTCGATGTTAGTGATGATGTCATCCGGGTAGTAGTCGAGAATCGGCTTGGTCTCTGCCTCGTAGGTGGCGATGCGTTGGTCGATGACTTTGTCGCTGGCGTCGTCGAGGCGGTTTTCCTTGAGCGCGCGCTTCCGCATACGGCGGGCGAGTTCGTTGCGGTTCGGGCAGGAGAGATGGAAGACTTGGTGGACTTCGATATGCTGGCTGAGGATTTCCGCCTGCTGCACATTGCGCGGGATGCCGTCGAGGATGAGTAGGTCGATGTCTGGCTTGTAGCGGTGCGCGTCGATGAAGTTGTCCATTTGCGCCTTCCAGAGGTCGATCGTGAGTTCGTCAGGGACCAGCTCACCACGGCTGGAGAAATCGACGAATTGCTTACCCAGCACGGTGCGGGTGTCGAGCGAGCGGAAGACGTCGCCACACGCGAAGTGGAAAAAGCGTGGGATGCGGCCAAGAATCATGCCTTGCGTGCCTTTTCCCGATCCGGGGGCTCCGAGGATGATAAACGCGGGTTTTTTAGGAAGGGTCGAGGACGGAGTCATGGAAGGGCGTTGGTTTTATGGGAGCGGCGTCGTACGGCAAGCACCAATCACGGTTGTGAAAAAGCATTGAACACCAGAACCGGGATCAGCAGCGCCACATCGGCCAGCACGCGCAAGGCATCCATCGAGAAACGGGTGCGGTTGCGGTTGAGAATATGCAGCAGACCTGCGCCGGTCAGGATGGCGTAGAAAAAGGGGCGCATGACGGCCTCGGAGTCGCGCCAGGCGAAAAATAGGGCCGACCCGGCCAGCAGAATGAGTGGGAGGGTCAGCGCGAGTTCGTCGGAGGCCTTGACTTCAAGGTCTGCCGAGCGATCCCCGTGCTCCCAGAGATCGATGGCAGAGATGTTTAACATGCAAAGGATGGCGAAGCAGCTGAGCTCGGCAGAAAAGACCAGCTCCATCCAGTCATAACCCGTTTCCGAAATGGCGAGAATGGCGCAGCCGTAGGCGAAAGCCGCCCCGGCGACGATGTTCTTCGCGTAGGGGATGTCTTCCGGGCCGTGGTTGGAATAGAACGAGAGCGCGAAAAATATCGCCACCAAGATGACCCCGATGACGGCATAACTGTAAATGGCGAGGGAGAGCCCGGTGACGATTAAGACCAGCGCCGTGAGCGACGCGACCACCAGGGCGATGCAAAAGGCGGCTTGGTATTTACGGTGAAATACGTGGCGTGCCTTCGTTTTCACGCTGTGGCCGAACTCCATCGAGGCGTCTAGCAAGCGGTCTGCGGCGTAGATGATCCAGACGACCAGCGCCAAGGTGAGATAGGCCTGCCAAGGCAGAACGTTTACCCGCCAGGTCTTGGCAAATATGGACAGCCAAGCTACGGCCACGAGCGGAGCGTCGAGGCTCAACAGGTTCGGATAGAGCCAGAATGGCTTACGTAGCGTGGTGGGCACGACTTGTGGACCATCCCTGAGCACCGCCATCATGGCAAGTGCCATTGCTCGCATGGACGTGGCCATTTCAGCGCAATCCCACGGCTTTACGAACTCGGTCTAGCACGTTTGCCGCCTCCTCGCGCGCCCGCAATGCACCCGCGGCCAGCACCTCATCCACATAGCCCGGGGTGGCGAGGATCTCCGCACGCCGGACGCGCATCGGCGCAAAATAGTCCCAATACGCCTCGGCCAGACGTTTTTTGAAATCCCCGTATCCCACGCCGCCTTGCTCATGCTCGGCCACCATCGTCGCGTAATCCGTGGAGGAGGCGAAAAGTTGGTAAAGCGCCAGCAAGGTCGAGCCGGCCGTGGGTTTGGGCGCTTCCACCGGGGTCGAGTCGGTGGGGATTTTCATGATGAGCTTTTTCAAGACCTTCTCCTCGCCGAAGAGGGGGAGGGTGTTGTTGTAGCTTTTGCTCATTTTCCGGCCATCGAGCCCGATGACGAGCGCGGTGTCCTCGCGGATGATCGGCTCGGGCAGGATGGCGGTGCCGGGTCCGTAGGCTTCGTTCAATTTCACGGCCAGCGAGCGCGTGACTTCTAGGTGCTGTTTCTGGTCCTTCCCGACTGGGACTTTCTGCGAGTCGTAGAGTAAAATATCCGCCGCCATCAGCACCGGGTAGGCGAAAAGCCCGTGATTGGGGGAAATGCCCTGCGCGACCTTGTCCTTGTAGGAGGTGCATTTCGCCAGCAAGCCCATCGGGCAGACGGTGGAGAGAATCCACGCCAGTTCGTTCACCTCCGGCACGGCGCTCTGGCGGAAAAAGACCGCGCGGCTGGGATCGAGGCCACAGGCGAGGAAGTCGATCGCGAGCTCCCGCACATTTTCCCGCAAGGCTGTGGGATTTTGTGCCGAGGTCATCGCATGGTAGTCGGCGATGAAATAAAACGCCTCGCCTTCATCTTGCAAGCGGACGGCGGGCTCCATCGCGCCGAAGTAGTTTCCGACGTGAAGTTTGCCACTGGGCTGGAGGCCGGTGAGAATTCGCATGGCCGCCAGCATGGATTCCAAGGACGGAATCGGTCAAGCGGCTTGCTTGGTCGATGCGGCCCGGCGTAGCGTCGTGTGGATGAATTCGCAGCCTTTTGAACTCTTCGGTCCTGCCCATTTCACCGCGCTGGTGGCGACCTTGCTGGCGGGACTGGCCTTTTTCTTTCTGCTGCGTTCTGGGCTGAAGGAAACGACTAAGCAGCAGGTCTGCACGGCCTTTGGGATTCTGTTACTCATGTCCGTAGCTGCCGATCCGGTGCTGCGCTGGCTGCGCTACCGGAGCTTGTCTCAGCTTTGGGAAGTCACCCTGCCATTCTATTTGTGCGATGTGGTAAGCATCGTGCTGGCCGTGGCCTTGATTCAGAAAAAACAACGCTGGGCGGAGTTGGGGTATTTCTGGGGCATCGCCGGAACCACTCAGGGACTCATCACCCCGACCCTACAATTCTCGTGGCACAGCCCGGAATACTACGCCTTTTTTCTTCAGCACGGCGGTGTGCCGGTGGCCGCACTCGGCCTAGTCTGCTCGCGTGGCCTCGCCCCAGAACCCGGTGCATGGTGGCGCGTGGTGCGCTGGAGCTGGGTCTATATGGTTGGCGTTTTCCTATTTAATAAAGCGACAGGCGCCATGCCCTTTCTCCATCTCACCCAAGAAACGAACTACGGATTTCTCAATCGTAAGCCTGAGGTGGCTTCACTCTTCGACCTCATGGGGCCGTGGCCGTGGTATTTGCTCACGCTACAAGCCATCGCCTTCACGCTCTATTTCCTGCTCGATTTACCATTTCGTTGGCGGCGGGCTCACTTGAGGAATTGAATCGTCAAGGGGTGCTTAAAGGGCGTCTTATTGGCAGCTTTGATGATGGCGATGAGCACTAACACGAGCCAAACCAAAAATCCAAGACCGCAGCTCAGGATGCCCCAGAGCGTCCATGAGAGATTGAAGTTAAGGACTTTCCGCCCTTCAAGGTCAGCGACAGCGTCTGTGTCCTTTTTCACCAACCACAAAACCAGCGGACCCAAGATATGGCCAAAGGGAATGAAAAACCCGGATAAGGTCAGCAGCTCCAAGTAGAGACGCCAGTTGGTGGAACTAGGGGTTGGTAATGACGGCGGTGAAGAAGGTATGTCGCTCATTTGCAAAGTCTGTAGAATGAATCGTGCCATGACGAATGGATTTTTAGGGGGCGGCGATTTTACTCAGCACGAATGCTCGTCTGGTTAGAGCAATCGTCCGGCATGGCATTTGGAGAGTGCCGTCACCGAATCCGCCGATTCTAAGCTTGCAGGAAAGCGGGTGGGCCGGGAACTTGGGGGGGTGATTTCGCCTGGGACTGTGATCGCATCGGTGCTGCCGGTGTATGTGTTGATGCTGGCTGGTGCTGTCTCCCGGAGAGTGGGCTTGATCCGTCGGGAGCACGATGAGGGAGTGATGCGGGTGATTTACTCGATGATGTTCCCTTGCTTCATCTTGGACAAAATACTCGGCTCGGAAGTTCTCCGCAGCGGTCCGGTGGTGATCGGAACCTTGGCGCTTGGCTTTGGCTTGATCGTGGTATCGATCTTCATCGGCCTCGGAATCGGACGCTTGTTCGGGCTGGAGCGAGGGACCGGGATGCGGACTTTTGCGCTGAGCGCCGGGTGCCAAAACTTCGGCTTCACCGCGACGCCGGTGGTGGAGATTTTATGGGGTGCCGCTGCGCTACCGCTGCTGTTTATCCACAACATCGGCGTGGAAATCTGCATTTGGTCGGTGGGGGTGATGATGATGAGTGGGCAGCGGAAAGTCATCTGGCGGCGGCTTTTGAACGGACCGGTGGTGGCGGTGACGATCGGGCTGGTGCTGGTGGCACTTGGGCTGGATCACGAGGTGACGGGGGCTGGGCGCAAGGCGATGTCGATGATCGGCTTGGGGACATTTCCGTTGGCGATTTTTATCACGGGCTGCATGATCATGGACCTGGTGGGGAAGGAGCGGCCGAATTGGCGGGTCATGTCGGGAGCGGCGTTGGTGCGGCTGGTGCTGTGCCCGGCGTTGATTCTGTGCGTGGCGAAGTTTTTCCCGATGCCCAACGAGCTGCGCCAAGTCATGGTGGTGCAGGCGGCGATGCCTGCGGGTTTATCGACCATTATTCTAGCGAGGCTCTACGATGGCCGCCCGGCGGTGGCGGTGCAGGTGGTGATCGTGACGACCTTGCTGAGTCTTTTGACGCTGCCGTGGATCATCACCTGGGGTAGCGCTTGGATCGGGCTGAAACCAGTATTGCCATGAGGGGCGGGGCTGGCGTTCACTTCGAGTCATGAAGGCGCACGCAGAGGAATTTTCGATCAGGACCCATGGCAAGGGGACCACGGAAATCACGCGGGAAGTGTCAGCCATCGTCGCGAGGTCTGGAGTCAGCACGGGGACAGTGACGGTTTTTATCAAGCACACGAGCGCGAGCCTGGTCATCATGGAAAATGCCGATCCCAGTGCGCGGCGCGATCTTGAGCAATTTTTCGAGAAACTGGTGCCGGAGACCACGCCTTGGTTCATCCACACGCAAGAAGGCCCCGACGACATGCCGAGCCACATTCGGATGGCGCTGACGCGGACCAGCGAGGTGATCCCCGTGATGCACGGGCGGATGACGCTGGGGACATGGCAGGGGATTTTCCTTTTTGAACACCGACGCGACCGTCACCAACGCGAGATTGCAGTCAGCGTGATCGGCGTGTGAACTCCATTTTCTAAGCCCCATGACGCACGATCATTCAGACACTCTCATTTCCCTCGCCCTCGCTGAAGACATCGGGGCGGGGGATGTCACCGCGCAATTTTTCATCCCCGCAGAGCGGCAAGCACGGGCATTTGTCGCGGTGCGGAAGGAGGGGGTGATTTCTGGGGTGGAGCTAGCGGCGAAGGTGTTTCGTGCGGTCGATCCGGACTTGAAGGTGGAAGTTCTGGTGCCGGATGCGAGCCGGGTGAGCGCCGGTGCGTTGTTAATCCGCATCGAAGGGACCGCTCGTTCCATTCTGACGGCAGAGCGCACAGCTTTAAATTTCCTCCAGCATTTAAGCGGCATCGCCAGTCTCACTGCCGCCTACGTGGAAATCGTCAGGGGCACCACCGCAGAAATCCTCGACACCCGGAAGACGACGCCCGGTTACCGATTTTTAGAAAAAAAGGCGGTGGCGGATGGCGGCGGCACCAATCATCGCCACGGCTTGTATGATCGGGCGATGGTGAAGGATAATCACCTCGTCGCAGAAGGCGGGCTCGCGGCGATCCAAGCGGCGATCGATGCGCTGAAGGCATCGCAGCCAGAGGTGGCCGTGGAATTGGAGGCAGACACGCTCGACCAAGTCGCCGACTTCCTCCAGCTCCGTGGGGTAGGCCACTTGTTGCTGGATAACATGAGCTTGGAAGAGCTGCGCCAAGCAGTGGCGCTGCGTGGTGCCCGGGCCTTGCCGATGCTCGAAGCCAGCGGCGGGGTCACTTTGGCCAGCTTGCGTGACATCGCGGAAACGGGCGTTGATTTCATTTCAGTCGGAGCTCTCACCCATTCCGCGCCGGCCTTGGACATCGGCTTGGATTTTGAAAATTTATAAATCCTGATGATTTCTGAAGAATTCCATCCAGCCGCGGCAGGATTTCCCGAACCCTTCCGACTGCTCATCCGCGAATCCGTGGAATCGACCAACGACGAAGCCCGCCAGCTCGGCGAAGTCGGCGCGGCAGATGGGCTGATCGTCTTGGCGCTCCGCCAGACGCTCGGTCGGGGCAGGCGCGGCGCGGCTTGGTTCTCGCCGAGTGGCGAGGCTCTGGCCTTTTCGATTCTGCTGCGCCCATCCGCGCCGAAGTCGCTCTGGCCGCGCCTCGCTCTTGCGGCGGGCCTCGCAGTGGCAGAAGCGCTGGAATCGCTTGGACTAGAAGCCGGTATCAAATGGCCGAATGACGTCTGGATCGGGCAGCGCAAGGTCGCGGGAATCTTGGTGGAGGCAGGTGCTGATTTTGCCGTCTTGGGGATCGGCTTGAATGTCAACGTCACTGAGTTTCCAAAGGAAGTTTCGGAAATCGCGACCTCACTTCAGCTCGCCGGTGGCCATCTTTTTTCCCGCGCCGAAGTCCTGGGGGAGGTGATTCGTCATTTTTCGCGCCGCCGCTGCCAGATTGAGCAGGATTTTAGTGAGGTGATCGCCGCCGTCGAATTGCGCTGCGTCCTCAGGGGCAAGCGAGTCAGCCTGATCACCGCCAGTGGCCCGAAAATTGGGGTGGTTGTGGGCATCGCGCCGACCGGGGAACTGCTCCTCCAGACGGACCAAGGGCTGGAACGGCTTCTCCAGGCCGACGAAGTGAGAATCTTAGGCTAGCTGGAATCTGAGTTTTCTTTTCACCCAGCCAGTGCATCCTCTGGTATCCTATTGCAACCTCTTGCCATGAAACGCCTCAGCGACTCATTCCTCTGTCTCTTGCTGCTGCTCTCTCTCTCCAGCTCTTGCACGCACTTCCATTCCAAAAAAAGCCCCCCAGCTCCCGCTAAACCCGTCGTGGAGGGGCCTAAACTCATCGGCAGAATTGCCTCGATCCCCGCAGACCGACGCTTCGTCTTGATTCAAAGTTACGGGCAGTGGAAGATCGAGGCAGGTAGAATTCTTACCACCCGTGGTCCAGACCAGCGCAGTGCCAATCTCCGGATCACCGGTGAATCTCTGGGCGACTTCGCTGCGGCTGACGTGCAATCTGGCCTCCTAGAAGTTGGGGATGCCGTCTACAGCCAGCATGAAATCAAGCCCGTTACTGCGCCAGCCGAGTCGGCCACGCCGACGGGCGAGCCGGCGCTACCCTCGGAAAAGCTTGAAAAAAATAATTAGCATTTCGGGATTTCTTTCCTTTCATAACCTCTCGGTATTGTTTATTTCAAAAAGGTCCCGCCTACGAAAGTAGGCAAAATATAAAATTTTATTTCGGAGTTGTTGATTGTTTGGAAATCAGATAATCATCCGCTCGGGAGTAAAGTCCCTCTGTTCGTCCCAACGTCCCAACGTGAACAAAACAACCAGCCAACATGAAAACAATGAACGCCCCTGGCGCTTTGGTGAAAGCCGACGCCGACCGTCTAGCCGACTTCGTACTGTTCACTCAGCGGAGTTGCATTTTAAACCTGTCAAATGAGCTCAATAAAGGAAACGTTTCCTTTCCCCAGTTCTTCCTCCTGACGTATCTTTCCAGCGAAGAATACCTCACGATGTCCGACATCGCCAAGAAGATGGGCCACTCGACCGCAGCCGCCACCGGCCTTGTGGATCGTTTGGAAAATCTCTCATACGTCGAGCGAGTCCACGCTGCCGAAGATCGCCGTAAAATCATGGTCCGCATCACCTCCAAGGGCGTGGAACTGGTTTCCAAAATGCGCTCGGAAATCTCCAATGATCTCGCAGGCATCCTCGCCGACATGGACGAAGACCAAGCCGAAGCCGTTGAGCACACCAAGCGCGCCATCCATGGTCGCTCGCTCGTCTGATAAACTCGCTTGGCGAATCCTTCACGCCTCCGTTACCCTAGCCCGGTGACGGAGGCGTTTCCTTTTTTAAATCCCCTGAATGCCATCCCCGGCATTCACGCTGGCTGGGTCGAGCGAGTCCAGGGCTTGCCCATTACAGGGGATCGCGACGAGGCGATGAAACAGTTAAAAACGCCTCACACCCGTGCGATTCACCATTTCGCCGGTCCTCATGCCGCTTGGTGGCGCGCCGAGCAAATCCACGGCACCGAGGTCGCCGTCGTCCCGGGAAGCCCACAGATTCTTGCCACAGATGGTTTGCCAATCGTCCCCGGCGCAGACGGTCTCGTCACCTGCCAGCCCGGTATCGTGCTGACCATTTATACCGCAGACTGTGGTGCGATCTGGCTCTGTGATCGTAAAACTTTTGCCATCGGCCTGCTCCACTCCGGAAAAAAGGGCACGGAGGGCGAAATTTTAAAAAAAGCCCTCGCCACCATGGCCAACCACTACGGCACCCAGCCCCAAGACGTCACCGCCGTCCTCAGCCCCTGCATCCGCCCACCCCACTACGAGGTGGACTTCGCTGCCGACATCGCCAGCCAAGCACGCTCAGCCGGCATTTCCGATTTCCACGACTGCGAACTGGACACCGCTGCAGACCTCAAGCGCTTTTACAGTTACCGCCGAGAAATGGGGAAAACCGGTCGCATGATGGCCATGATTTATCGTTCATAATCCACGCCCATGCTCACCGTCCACGCCCCTGCCAAGCTCAACCTCTCACTCCGCGTCCTCGGTCAGCGGGCCGATGGCTTCCATGAACTGGATACCGTCATGGTTCAGCTTCCCGGCCTCGCCGACGAACTGAGCTTCACCGAATCCGATACCTTCTCGCTCCACTGCGACGACCCAAGCATCCCAGTCGATGATCGGAACCTCGTCGTCAAAGCCCTCAAAGCCTACGAAACCGCCGCCGCGGTCGATTGTCGCTGGTCCATTTCGCTCAAGAAAAATATCCCCCACGGCGCAGGCCTCGGCGGTGGCAGCAGCGACGCCGCCCAAACCCTGCTCGCCCTCAATTCCCTGCATCACTCCAAGCTCAGCGCGGAAAAACTCCATGAAATCGCCGCCTCACTCGGCTCCGATATCCCGTTTTTTCTCACTCCAGGCCCCGCCCGCTGCACCGGCCGTGGCGAGAAAATCCAACCGCTCCCCGCAGCCGCGATGCCCCCGCTGCATGTCCTGCTCCTCAAGCCCATCTTCAGCGTGCCCACCGTGGATGCCTATCGCGGCTGGAAATCATCGCTCGAAATCCCCGGCATCCACTACGCCGCCCAATCCGTCCATGGCATCCATCTCGTCAACGACCTCGAACGCCCTGTTTTCCAGAAATACCGTTTCCTCCCCGAGATCAAAGAATGGCTGCTCGCCCGCCCAGAAACCCAAGCCGCCCTCATGAGTGGCTCCGGCTCCACCGTCTTTGCCATTTTACACGATGACTCAGACAGCACCGAACTCGCCGCCGCCGCACGCCGCGAGCTCGATCCCACCTTTTGGTATTGGACTGGGTTTACTGCGTAGTGCGGTGAAAAAGCGAAATGTTTCAACGTTCAAGGCTCAAGATAATCGACGACATCGAGCTTCCATGCATCATCAATGCCTAGTGCACGTGTCTCGATCCGAATTTCCACCTGCTTGGTGAGCAATTTTGCATGGGGGCGATAGCGAAGGGCGATGCGTCCTGACTCTGGACCTGATTTCAGAACGGGGCTGAGCTGATCCATTTGTTCTGTGGCGATCAAATCTCCAGTATCACCGAAGCTGCCATTCCCTTGGGCATCTACGAATAGAAGTGTGCCGTCCGCAGCGAAGCCTTCAACAAGGGTCGGCTCGCTGGCGATCACTCTCAAGGCCGCCGTTCGTCCTGCTTCCTTGGAGCCTAGGTGATGATAGACCGGTATTAGCGCAAAGTTGGAGTCGCTGAGGCGGGCCGCATCCACCACCGCGATGGTTCCGGCTTCCTGTTGCTGCTGAATGACCCATTGGCTCACCTGCTTCGAGGCAAGATCGGCGGAATCGCGGAGCAATGAAATGGAGACGGTTGCGTCACCCGTTGAGACGCTGCCTTCCGCGATTAGGACGATCGGTAGCTGGACGCCACCGAGGATGTCAACTTGACAATCTAACTCGTGGACTCCCATTCCAGCTTCGTCTCGCGGTTGGCAAAGCACCGTGATTTGATTCTCCTGCGGCTCTTCCTGAGTGAAGCGAACTTGATCGCTCTTGAACCTGAGAAGGGCTTTGCCCGGCTTGCTTGACAAGTTACTAAGGAGAAAGACGGATGACGCTTCTTCCCCAATCGGGCAGGTGCGAATGCCCCGGGGCTGGAGTGCCAACAAGGACTTCGGTGTGCCGGGCTGCGCTGGAGATGGAGGCTTGTTGCTTTTTTCATTTTCGTGATCTCCGTGTAGCGATTCCCCTAGTTTAGCGATAGATTCGTCAACGCCTTTTCCTTCACTTGCGGCGATGATGCTTTTTTGTTGAAGTGAGATGATCTCCTCTTGCTGGGAAAGAGCCCCTTTGAGACGTGGTGTTAGTTTGAGCGCCTTGATGAGTTCGATGACGCGGTTCTGCATTTCCAAAGCTGCATCGTATTGGTGGGTGGCAATGAGGTAGGTCACGTATAGTTCGTAAACTCTCATTTCCTTCAGGAGCAGGCCCCGACTGCGGGCCGATTCAAGAGCTTGGTTCAGGAGCTCAGCGACTCCATCCGTGACGCCCGCCTCGAGGGAAATTTGCGCCGCCACCAAGAAGGCTTCCAAGCGCAGGGGGGCGAGAACGTCATCCTTTGTTTCCTCAAGCACCTCGAGGACGAGCGGTAGTCCATGGTTAAGTCCTCGGGTCTTCGCGATGACCCTCGCCCTGACCAGCTTCGCAAATTTCCATGTGTGATTTCCCACGTATTTATTGTGAAGGATTTTCTGCTCCAAAGACTCCAGTTCCTTGAGATCGATTTCATGGCTTCGACCTTGATCGACCGCGAGTTCGAACAGGCGCAATTGGGCGACGTGCAGTCTTTGTCCGCCGTAACTATTGGAGTTCAGCGCGATGAGTTGGCGGGCGGCTTCGGCTTCTCGGTCAGAAAGCCCGAGTGCAGCAAACGCGTTCATTTTCACCACCATAGGTAGCATCGCTAATTCTGCCTTACACCCTGGGAACGATGGTTTCTGAGTGACCCCAGTCTTGCCGGAGGCGTCGTTCCATTTCTCCCACCATTTTGCGATGATTAGAGCGGACTCCCAATCTCCGACAACGAGTCTCTCATCCGCTAGGTTTTCCAAGGCATACATGGCGCTTCCCCCAATGAGTTCTTTGGAAGTATTTGGCCCATCACTTCCTAGATTCACGAAAATGGGTAATTTCTCCGCGCCGGTGACTTGGTAATCAGGATCCACTTTCACCGGCTCGAGAACGGCATCCACATCGATTTTTTCACTTCGAAAAATGAGGTCTTTGGTGATTTTCAGTGATTGGCGAAGGAGGCCATATTGCCCGAGTTCGATAAGTTTACCTTCGATATTGATTCTGGTAGTTAGCAAACTAAGACCATTGCCTTCTCGCGCACGGTAATCATAAAGGTAGTTATATAAAAATAGGCTCCAAAGTGAATCGGCTCGTCCGCCTTTGACTTGAGCTTCGGTCCAAATCACCGTGGTATAGTAATAATCATAGGGTTGGCTATAATGATATTTTTCCGCTTGATCGGCCATCCATCGGTCCAAGGCTTCGTCGAGAATTCGACGCGCGTCCTTCGGCTTCCCCTCAACATAAGCGGCGCGAGCCTCCACAAGGACCGGGTGGACTTCTTGTTCGATTTGTTTCCTAAAATTCAGGCGGATTTCGCGCCATCCCTGCAAGGTTGCTTCGTCGGACTGCTTTACGACAGCTGGGTCGGTAATCAGTTGTTCGAGCCAATACATGGCCTTGGAATCTCCTTCTTTTGTAGCAAGGCTGAAGAAATAGGTGGCTTTCAATTTGTCAGGTTTCACAGCGAGCCAGCCGTTGAGATAACTCTCTCCGACCGTGGAAGCTGCCTCGGAATCTCCGAGTTCTGCAGCCTTCTGGAGGTGTTGCATCGCCTTCTCTGGATCGTCCGGTAGTCCGAACCGTTCGTTGCAGTATGCATACCCGAGGGATGAATGTGATTCCCTGCTGCCCAGCTCGGCGGCGCGGGTGTAGCACTCGAGAATAAGATGATTTGGCCCACCCGTCTTGCGGTAGATGTTCCCTAGATTGTTCAATGCCGCGCCTTCGGCTGCTTCCCCTGCAAGATGATACCACTTTTTGGCGGCCTCTATGTCGATGCCTATGCTCGACTCAAGATGATACATCCGTCCCAGGTAAAATTGGGATTGGGCATGGCCCCTCTCGGCGGCTTTCATGAAATGTGCAAACGCCTCGGGGTAGTTGGCGGGTTCTCCTTTACCATGATTATACAGAGCGCATCCGCGCAAAAAATCTTGGTCGTCCTCAGCATTAGCCATCGGACACATACAGAGGATGCAACACCATAGGACGATCGATTGAATGAAATTCATAGTAGGGGATTGTTTGCTGGGGCGATTTCTTCCGACTGGGTTGCGGAAATTGAATACGAGAAGCTCATTTAACCAGCAAGTTCCGAATGCTTTTTCGCTCAGATTCGCCGTGAGACGGATGGGTGCGCCGTCCCGCCTTATGGCTTCGTAACAATAACTCCGCAGCGCTGCGATCAATCGCGCTGGTTCCATCGTTGCTGCGCTTGGTGACATGCGGATCATGACGCAGTGCCATGAACTCAGTGGCCGTCGCTTTGGCCTCCCTCTGCCAGAGAGCTTAGTTTTCTATAATCGCTCCCTCATCGAATTCGTGAGTTAGAGTCCCAGCGAGTTTAGCAAACTTGAATTGATCGAACCCGTTTCCTGAAGTCCTTGGTCGTGCTGATAGTTGGCTATTGCGCGTCTCGACTGCGGGCCGATGGCTCCGTCGATCGACCCCTGATAGTAGCCACGGCGTGCCAGCGCTCGTTGCACCGAGGAGTTGGGCGAGTTGTAGGAGTTGTAATACTCCCTGGGTGCTTGCTCGCGGGTGTTATAGTAAGCGACGCCGGGGCTTTGGTAATAATAAGACGCGTGAGGAGGGCCGAAATAATAGCCGCGCCCGGCGTAGCCTGTGCCTAGCGTGAGCGTGAACGAGGAGCGCGGATGTGAGGTATAGATTTGCCGATCCCGATCATAGTCGTGGCTGTTCCGATCCTCATGGTGATCCTTGTCGTGGCCCTTTTTTTGCCCCTTCGCCTCAGCGAAACCTGATAGCGCGAGGAGCGAGCAGGTGGTAAAAAGGCCTAATTGGCGAAATGGGGTAGTGGCTTGTTTCATAATCAGTGGGGTTGGTGGGGATGGAGCCTAACTGGCTTATCGAATTAAAGTGGCGCTCCTATTGACAAAACGCCATGGGGTCTTACCCCACGGCCTTTTAGAAATTAGAGATTTCTTCGACCCATTCCCCATGCTATTTCACGCGACACGCTGACAAAATCTCAACTCATGCCCGCGATCCCTGAAAAATATACTTTGCTGCGCCGTCTCGTCACCACTGAGGCGCATCACCGGGTGGCGGTCGCTCTGGGGGCGGCGGTGGCCGTTTTTCTGTGCACGCTTGCCTGCTGGCATTTACCGGAGCGAATCATCGTGGCTTGGGATGTGTTTGCGGTGGTGTCCTTGGTGTTGGCTTGGTCTGGGATGATTTTCACCGACGCGAAGACTCGGGTGCAAGAGGCGCAGTTGCAGGATTCAAGCCGGGTCGTGATCGCGTGCTGCGTCGTCATCGCAGCCATCGTCGGCTTGTTTGGTGCCGCGTATCTGCTCAGCTCCGCGCGCGGTTTGGAGGGGCAGGCGGCCACTCGGCATGTGCTTTTGGCCATCGTTACTGTGGTGTCATCCTGGCTGCTGGTGCACACGGTATTCTCTCTGCATTACGCCCATGTTTGTTACCTCATGGCGGAAAAATCCCCTAAAATTCCTCCTCAGGTGGGGCTGAATTTCCCAAGCGAGACGGAACCTGATTTTCTCGATTTCGCTTATTTCTCCTTCATCATCGGCATGACCTGTCAGACAGCGGATGTGGAAATCACCTCACGCCAAGTCCGGCGAATCGCTCTGATGCATGGACTCCTCGCCTTTGCGTTTAACGTGGTGATCGTGGCACTGAGTCTGAATTTAGCCTCGTCGCTGATTTAGTCCGCATCTGTCGCGTCTTGATGGCAGCAAACTCAACCCGTATGAAACTAGGCTTTCTGGGTCTTAGAGCATCAACCAAGCCAAACATTTCTGACATAGGCCATAACTTGACCGCATCGATGACAGGTGTCGTCAGGAGTGGCGCGTGGAGTTTGGTGGTGCTTCTGTCACGAGTGGCCGTCGTGAGGGCGCAATGCCGAATGATGGAAGGCGAAGTTAATCCCCGAAAATGGCGCGGAAATTGGCGTGTAGGCGTGGCACTTGCTCGATGGGTAGATCGAGTAGATCAAGACGTACCCGGACTGTGGCAGTGTCGAGCAAACCGGACTGGTGCAATTGGTGGATGAGCGACAAGTCTTTCATCCGACCTAAACGGAGCTTTACGGCGGCTAAATCATGGGGTTCTAGGGCCATGGCCGACGATAAATCAGGAATTGGCATAAGCCTTTCCCGCCAGCCAGCGGGGAGGGTTCCTAAAATTGAATCGCGCAAGATATCTGCGTGATAACCATGACGTAGGTAGTAGGCGCGGCTTTCTCCAAGGGCTTCATCCAACATGGTCGCGGTGAGTTCGTCGAACGGATCGGGGCAGAGATCCGCGTCGTAGGTGCTGGCGAGAGGACCATCGCGATTTCCCAAATCGGGGAAGGAAGCGAGCAACGAGGCGGAGCCAAGGACCAGCATCGCAGGTCCATCCGCGAGGGCTTGAGCAGCTCGGATGAGATGTTGCAGCGCAGCAAGTGTCATGCGGAAGGAGTCAGAATTGGCAGTCCGACGAAGGGCGAGCAGGATTTCAAGGGCTCTGCATCGTGATTGGGGGCCGCAAGGTAGGAGATGAGCCGGGTCATTTCTTCCGGTGAAGACTGCGCTGCGAAAATCTTGGATCGCCACTCAATGAGTGGTCCAGGGTGGACTCGACCGAGCGCCAACCAGCGCTCGATATTGGCAAGGGGAATGGGAAAATCCTCAGGATGCGCCGCCATGTGCTCGGCGATCCGCTGCCAGTGGATGCTGCGGTCTTCCCTGCGAAAATGGTGATCTTCAGTGGACATGAGTTTTTCCAGAATGACGAAGCATCACAGCGGATGCCCAACTGTGCTAGAGTGGAGCAAGTCTGGCGGGGCGTCAATCCGAGCGGTGGGAGGCGCTGGATTAAAATAGAAGCCCCATTTGACAAGCTCCGTCTATTTCCTCTAGGTTGCCCCTCCCGGCGCTAAAGTCGGTCCAATTTATCATGAACATTGTTGTCGAAAAGCAGCCAAAGTGCGTCGCCACCCTCCGCGTTGAAATCCCAGCAGACAAAGTCAACGGCGAGCGCGCCCGGATCGTCAAAGGCTACGCTAGTAAGGCCCGCGTCCCAGGATTCCGCGCCGGAAAAGCACCCCAAGCCGTGGTGGAAAAACGCTTCCTTAAGGAAATTTCCGAAGAACTCACCGAGAAACTCGTCTCGGGTGCCTTCGATCAAGCGCTCAGCCAAGAATCCCTCCACGTGCTCGATTTCGGCCACCCGGAAGACATGATCACCCATGCGGATGGCTCGTTCACTTTCGTTTCCAAGCTCACGCTCGCCCCAGAAGTCGCCCTGCCAGACTACAAGGGCATCACCGTCACGGTGCCACTCGCGGCCGTTCCGGATGAGGAAATCGACGCACAACTCACCGCCCTTCAAGAGCGTTTCGCCGATTTTAAAGCCATCGAGGGCCGTGCCGCCGCCATGGGCGACTTCGCCGTCATCGACTACACTTCCACTGTCGAAGGCAAGCCCACCGAAGAATTCCTCGGCAAGCCCGCAGGCTACCTCGCCAGCCGTGAAGGATTCTGGGTCCGACTTGACGAGAAGGCCTTCCTCCCTGGTTTCGCTGCCCAACTCGTCGGCATCAATGTCGATGAATCCCGTGAAATCACCATCACTCTGCCCGAGGATTTCCAACTCCCGGAACTCGCCAGCAAGGAAATGGTCTTTCAAGTCACCATCAAGGAACTCAAAGAAGCCATTCTCCCCGAGTTGGACGACGCCATGGCCGAGCGCCTCGCTCCTGGTAAAACCATGGAAGACATCAAACAAATCATCCGGGACAACATGAGCGACGAGCGCCAGCGCAAAATCGCCGACATGAAGGTGAACCAAATCGTCGCCCATTTTAATGCTCAAGTCAGCTTCGAGCTTCCTGAGGAACTCCTCCAACAAGAAACACAGAGCCAGGCAGATGCCATGGTGAAACGCGGTGTACAATCCGGCATGACCGAGAACGAAATCGAGACCCAGCAAGAGGAAATCTTCGCTAGCGCCGGCCAACAAGCCGTCTCCAATCTCCGCACCAATTTCATTCTCCAAGAAATTGCCCGCGTGGAAAACATCACCGTCACGGATACCGAACTCATCAATCACCTCGCGCAAATCGCCATCTCTCGCAAGATCGCGCCGAAAAAATTCATCAAAGACATGCAGCGCCAAGGCCGCATTCAGAGCGTTCGTAGCTCCATGGCCATCGGTAAGACCATTGACTTCCTCGTCGAGCAGGCGAACGTAGTGGAAACACAAGAAACCACCCTCGATGCTTAATTACCAATCTCCCTCCATGAGCTCCGCCACCCCGCCGAAAAATTACTACGTCCCCGTTGTCGTAGAGTCTGACGGCCGCGGCGAGCGCTCGTTCGACATCTACTCGCGCCTCCTCAAGGACCGCATCATCTTCATCGGTGTCCCGATCGACGACTTCGTGGCGAACTCCGTCATCGCCCAACTCCTCTTCCTCCAGATGCAGGATCCGAAAAAGGACATCCACATTTACATCAACTCCCCAGGTGGCTCCGTCACCGCCGGTCTGGCCATGTATGACACCATGCAGTTCCTCACCTGCGACGTGAACACCTACTGCATCGGCATAGCGGCCTCCATGGGTTCTGTCCTGCTCACCGCAGGCACCAAGGGCAAGCGATTCTGCTTGCCGAACTCTCACGTCATGATCCACCAAGTCTCCGGCGGCGCATCCGGTACCGCCTCCGACGTCGAGCGCACCATCGGCTTCATGTTCAACCTCAAAAAACGCCTCAATGGCATCCTTGCCCACCATACCGGCAAGACCATTGAGCAAGTTGAACACGATTCCGACCGCGACAATTACATGACCGCCGAGCAATCCGTCGCCTACGGCCTCGTGGACAAAGTCCTTGAAAGCCGTAAGCAGCTCCCAGACGGCGTCGTTGCTGCCATCGAGGAAAAAGCCCCAGAGGCTTGAGCGTTTCAGACTCCACACCCACCCATTCAATAGCACCCCATGGCTCGCGCTACCAATCTCACGATGTGCTCCTTCTGCGGAAAGAGCCACTCGGAGGTCAAGAAACTCATCGCCGGTCCCGGGGTGTATATTTGTAACGAGTGCATCGAAGTTTGCTCGAACATCCTCGAAAAAGAACTCGGCAGCCCCAGTTCGACAAAGGGCAAGACCCCGGCTGACAAACCAGGATTCAAAATCCCGTCTCCCGCCAGCATCCTCGCCAAGCTCAACGAGCATGTCATCGGCCAGGAAAATGCCAAAAAGGTCCTCTCCGTTGCCGTTTACAACCACTACCAACGCCTCCGTCAAAGTGAGGCCAAGCTCTCCGACGAGTTCAAAGATGTTGAGATTGAAAAGTCCAACATCATGCTTTTCGGCCCCACCGGCTCCGGGAAAACCCTCCTCGCCCGCACCCTCGCCCGCGTGCTCGACGTCCCATTCTGCATCGTGGACGCCACCACTCTCACCGAGGCCGGCTACGTCGGCGAGGACGTTGAAAACATCATCCTTCGCCTCCTCCAAGCCTCCGAATTCGACGTCTCCCGCGCCGAACGTGGCATCATCTACGTCGATGAAATCGACAAAATCGGCCGCAAGACCGAGAATGTCTCCATCACCCGCGACGTCTCCGGAGAAGGCGTCCAGCAGGCTCTCCTAAAAATACTCGAAGGCACCATCTGCAACGTCCCACCCCAAGGCGGGCGCAAGCACCCCCAACAGGAATACATCCAGGTCAACACCGAGAAAATCCTCTTCATCGTCGGCGGTGCCTTCATTGGCCTCGAAGACATGATCCGCCGCCGCCTCGGTAGCAACACCCTTGGCTTCCACGCAGACTCCTCGAAGGAAAAGTTCGACGATCCCCTCGTCAACGTGCTCGAAAAAGTCCAGCCCGAGGACCTCCTCCACTTCGGCCTCATCCCCGAATTCATCGGCCGCATCCCCGTCATGTCCGCTCTCCGGAAATTGACTGAAGCCGAGCTCATCTCCATCCTCACTGAGCCAAAAAACGCCCTCGTCAAGCAATATGGCAAGCAGCTCGCCATGAACGGCGTGAAGCTTCGCGTCACCCGGGACGCCCTTCAAGCCCTCGCCGAAGAAGCCGTCCGCCGTGGCACCGGAGCACGCGCCCTCCGTTCCATTTTCGAAAAAATGATGCTCGAAGTCATGTTCGACATCCCCTCCCGCGACGACATCGACACCGTCACGATCAATCGCCAAGTCGTCCTCGGCGAGCGCCCGCCCAGCATCCGCCGCAAGCGCGCCGATCAAGACGCTGCCTAAACCCTCAAAGCGCAGGGATTCGCTAGCCCCATTCTTCAACCGAAGCTCGACGAATTCAGAAAAAAGTTACTCGATGGAGCAGCGAAATTCGTCCGCTGTGCCAATGACATGCGGAGGCTTGAAAGGGAACACAGAGAAAGGCAGGGAGGGGCTATCTCCTTTACTCCCGCATGGGCTTTATCAGCGGCCTTCATTTCAAAAGCAATTCCTAGCAAATCATCATGGAAAAGCCCATACGATTTCAGTCCTCAACTATCATGCTGCAATCGCATTCCATGATTTTCCGCTTCTTTGCGATTCGTTGCCTGCTAAATTGTGCTGTTTTCTCCGTTCTGACAGGCGAGTGTCTTGCAAAAAGCGAATACCTCGCCGCGAATATCACCATCGATCGTTATGATAGCAGCGCCAAGCCCTGCCTCGAATCGATTTCTGCCGATTCGAAAAGCGCGATTCCTGTTACCGTCAGCGGGAAGAACGGCATGATGCGAGCAGGAAAGCTCTACTTCGTAAAAGGCGCTGGTGGGGATACGCGGCTTAAACAATTGGCCGGGCTTGGAGCCAACTCCATCCGCACTTGGACCACTGAAGCACTTGATCTTACGCTCGACAAGGCAGCGTCACTGGGACTCACGGTCAGTGCCGGGATCTGGCTGGAGTCGGAATGCTCTTGGTTCTCCTATTCGAAACCCGAACAATGCGCGAAGCAGTTCGAACGCGTGAAGGCCGAGGTCTTGAAGTATAGAAGTTATCCCGCCCTCCTGGCTTGGGGCATCGGCAACGAGTCCGAGGGCGACGGGAACCATGCGGACTACTGGAAGCAACTGGACCGTCTCGCGATAATGATCAAGGAAATCGATCCTGCCCATCCGACTTTCACGGCCGTGGCGGGTCTGGCCCCGTCGAAAGTGAAAGGCCTCAACGAGCACACGCCGCATCTCGACTATGTCGGAGTCAACACCTACGGCGGCATTTTTGGTCTAAGGCAAAACCTCGAAAAAGTCGGTTGGACGCGCCCATGGATGCTAACCGAATGGGGCCCGCAGGGATTCTGGGAACGGCCGAAGGCGGACTCTGGCGCTCCCCTAGAGCAGACCAGCACCGAGAAGGCGGACATGATGCGACACGGCTATGATGAGACCATTTCCAAGGGCGGAACTTGCCTTGGCAGTTATGCCTTCTTATGGGGCTGGAAGTTTGAAGCCTCTGCCACTTGGTTCGGTTTGCTCACCGATGATGGGCTGACCACAGGGCCGGTCGATGTTCTTCAGGAAAAATGGAGCGGTAGGGCTCCGGTCAATCGGGCCCCTGCGATTAAGCCGTTGAAAGGCCTGCCGATCCAGGCGATTGCTCCGGGTAGCCCATTGCGTGTCGAGTCCTCCGCCATCGATCCCGAGGGCGATTCCCTGTCATGGAAATGGGCGCTGCTTCCGGAGAAGCCGCATGGCGTGGAAGGCAAGCCCATCGCGATGCCAAAACCCATCGAGGGGGTCGTCTTGACTCCGGTTGAAGCCGGTGCCGAGCTGAATGCCCCAGCAAAGCCCGGTCCGTATCGACTCTATCTCTGGGTCACTGATGGCAAGGGCCATGCAGCCACGGCCAACGCTCCACTCGAAGTCCGCTGATTCTTTTTCCCTTTCTATGAAATTTTTCCAGCTCCCCCCTTTTCCTCGATAAATATTCAACTCAAGATCCGTAACCCATTTTCCATCAATGAAACGTTTCCTAGTTGCCTCGACCGCACTCGCCCTACCACTCGGAGCCGTCGAGCCACTGGCGTTCAATCGGGACATCCGGCCGATTCTTTCGAAGACCTGCTTCACCTGCCATGGCCCAGATGCGGCGGCGGTAAAAGGCGAGCTGCGCCTCGACCTCCGCGAGCGGGCCCTCAAGGGCGGCGAATCCGGAAAGCCTGCCATCGTCCCAGGAAAGCCCGAGGAGTCGATGGTGGTGAAGCACATCACCACCACGGACCCCGACGACATCATGCCGCCACCCGAAGCTCACATGAAATTCACCGCCGAGGATGCGGCCAGACTGACTCGCTGGATCAAGGAAGGCGCGGTTTATGAGGGGCACTGGGCCTTTCAAACTCCCAAAAAAGCCCCGGTGCCGGAGCTTGCTGACGCATCGCCAAACCCGATCGACCGCTTCATCGCAACGAAACTGAAGTCTGAAAATCTGACTTTTTCCCCCGAAGCGGATCGACCGACTCTGATCCGTCGCGCGACCTTCGATCTCACCGGCCTGCCGCCTCCAGTGGAGGAGGTTAAGGCCTTTATCGAAGACCCATCGCCGAACGCCTACGACTCGCTGATCGACCGTCTGCTTGCCTCGTCGCGATTTGGCGAACATTTCGCCGTCGAGTGGCTGGACGCTTCACGCTACGCCGACACTAACGGCTACTCGATCGACGGAGGGCGAAACCAATGGATCTGGCGCGACTGGGTGATCAAGTCCTTCAACGACAACCAGCCCTACGATCAGTTCCTCACCGAGCAGCTCGCCGGTGATCTCCTGCCGAATGCCACCGAGCAGCAGATCGTGGCCACCGGTTTCAGCCGAAATCACGCCATCACGCACGAAGGCGGCACCATTCCCGAGGAGAACCTCACCAATTACGTCGCGGACCGCGTTAAGACGACGTCGGAGACCTTCATGGGTCTCACCATGGCCTGCGCCCAGTGCCACGACCATAAATACGATCCGCTGAGCCAGCGCGACTATTACCGCTTCTTTGCCTTCTTCAACACGCTGGGCGATGCCGGCCTCGCGGGGGACCGAGGCGTCAACGCGGCTCCTGCGATCAACGCCGTTTCCTGCCTCGCGAATCCCGCCGAAGCGGAAAGCGTCCGTCGCGAACTAGAGGCAGCGAAACAGGCCTTTTCCGCCCCCATCCCCGAAGCGCAGGCAACGTGGGAGGCCGAACAGCGCGCCGATCTCGTGGAACGTGGAAAGGGCCTCAGGCTTACGCCATTGGAGGTCGTGTCCGCCACCGCCCCAAATGGCAACCCGGACCGCATCAAGATTCAGCCGGACCAGTCCATCACCATCGGCGGCGGCGATTTTGCAGCCTATAACATTCTCACTAAGCTCCCCGTCGGCGGCCCAACGATCCGTGGCATCAGGGTTGTCTTTTCACCGAGTGACAAGTCGGGCGGGAAACTCGGCTTTGGCAGCGCCAAGGGGCTAGAGGGAAATTTCCACCTCGGCTCCATCACCACTTCGGTCTCGACCTTCCCGGCCGGAAACGTCGATCTCAATGCCGCCCTCCCGCTAGCCCGACTCAGTGCCAGCGGCGAACAGCCGGGTTTCGAGGTGCGTAACGTGCTCAACACCGACCCACTCGTCGGCTGGGCTCCGCCGACCGGTAGCACCGGACCGCAGCATCTCACGCTGACCTTCGCCACACCCATTCAACCCAGCGCCACTCCCTTTCTCACCACCGAGATCCTCTTCAACTACGGCCAGAACACCTCGCCCGCTCGCTTCCAGATTTTCGCCCTTTCTGGAAATGACGACGGCTCACCCAACCCTGGCAACATCACCGACATCCTCGCGGCAAATCCCGCCACGCGGACACCCGAGCAGGCCACGCAACTCCGCGACTACTACCATCAGATCTCCCCAGAAAAGGCGGCGCTTCGCCATCAGATCGCGAACCTCACCGAGCGACTCTCGATGCTCACCGGGAAACACCCCGTGCTGGTGATGAACACTTCACCGAAGCCACGCGTGACCCACATCCTAAACCGTGGCGTCTATTCCTCGCCGATGGAAGCGGTCACTCCCGGTAGCCCCGCCGTCCTGCCTCCGCTGTCTGAGGATCCCACCTTCGACAAGACCACTGGCAGTTTCCCGAACCGCCCCGCTAGCCGTCTCGACCTCGCAAAATGGCTCACCCGTGCGGATCACCCGCTCACAAGCCGAGTCGCGGTGAACCGACTCTGGGAGCACTTCTTTGGTCGCGGGCTCTCGGCCTCCTCGGCCGACCTCGGTTCGCAGGGGCAATGGCCGTCACATCCCGAACTGCTCGACTGGCTCGCCGTTGATTTCCGGGAAACGGGCTGGGATCGGAAACGGATGATCAAGCTCATCCTTACCTCCCGCACCTACCGCCAGTCATCGAACACCACGCCGGCACTCCTCGCCAAGGACCCGCGCAACGAGCTGCTCGCCCGTGGCCCTCGCTTCCGCCTCAGCGCCGAACAAATCCGTGATCAAGCGCTCGCCACGTCCGGCCTGCTCGTTGAACGACTGGGCGGCCCGAGTGTGAAACCCTACCAGCCCGGTGATCTCTGGCGGCAGGTCTCCCACTATGGCTCAAGCCCCGCCACCTCGCAGACCTTCGTTCAAGACCATGGTGAAAAACTTCATCGTCGCTCGCTTTACACCTACTGGAAACGCACCCTGCCACCGACCAACCTCTCGACCTTCGATGCCCCGAACCGGGAAATCTGCTCGATCGGGCGCCTGCCCACCAACACCCCACTCCAGGCACTCGTCACCCTCAACGACCCGCAGTTCGTTGAGGCCTCCCGCGCTCTCGCCGTTCAACTACTAGGCACACCGTATCCCAGCGATCGTGAGCGCCTCGCTGCCGGGTTCCTGAAAGTCACCTCCCGCCCACCGGTCGAAGCGGAACTTGCCACCCTAGAATCCGCCCTCAAGCGCGAGCAACAGCGCTACCAGTCCGACGAGGCCGCCGCCCGCGAGCTCCTTGCCATCGGCGAAGTCCCCTCGACGCCCGTCACCCCTCCCATCGAACTCGCCGCCTGGACTCAGCTCGCCTCCACCCTTTTCAACCTCTCAGAGACGCTGACTCGGAGATAGTTAAACGTTATTCGTTAGAAGTTATTAGTGAATTCCAAATAACCTCTACCCCTAAACCAAATCCCATGAACCCCTTCACCTACTCCCGCCGCTCCTTCCTTGGAAAGACCGCCAACGGTCTCGGACATGTCGCGCTTTCCTCGATGCTGCTGCCTTCGCTGACGAAGCTGGCGCGCGGCGAGCAACCGAATGAGGAAAACATGGCCGCCTTCCGCACCATCGCGCCAAAGGCGAAGCGGGTGATCTACCTCTTCCAGTCCGGCGGGCCGTCGCATGTCGATCTCTTTGATGGAAAGGATGTCCTCACCAAACTCCACGGCAGCAACCTGCCTCCATCCGTGCGCGGTGATCAGCGGGTCACCGGCATGACCGCCGGGCAATCGAACTTTCCCGTTGTTCAGCCAATCGCCCCCGGTAAGCCCTGCGGCCCTTCCGGCGTGTGGATCTCAGACCTACTGCCGCACACCCAGAAGATCGCCGGAGACATCTGCGTGATCCGCTCGATGCACACCGAAGCGATCAACCACGACCCCGCCATCACGCTGATCAACACCGGCTCGATGCAGCTTGGCAATGCCTCCGCCGGCGCGTGGGTCAGCTATGGACTCGGCACCGACAATGCCAATCTCCCGGCCTACATGGTCCTCATTTCCCAGGGCACCGGAAAGAATCCAGACCAGCCGATCTTTTCCCGCCTCTGGGGCGCGGGCTTTCTGCCGTCGCAGCATCAGGGTGTCATCCTCCGCGCTGGGGCCGATCCCGTGCTTTACCTCGACAACCCGGACGGTGTCAGCCGTGAGCAGCGCCGTGCCCAGCTCGATGACCTAGAAAAGCTCAACCAGCGCTTTGCCGATGATATCGGTGATCCGGAAACCGTGGCCCGCATCCATGCCTATGAAATGGCGTTCCGCATGCAGGCTTCCGTGCCCGAGCTGACCGATCTTTCGAACGAATCCGCCTCCACCTTCGACCTCTACGGCCCCGAATCGCGCAAGCCCGGCACCTACGCCGCCAACTGCCTGCTCGCTCGCCGTCTGGCTGAGCGCGGCGTGCGCTTCATCCAGCTTTTCCATCGCGGCTGGGACCAGCACATCGCGATTACGAAACAGCTACCAAACCAGTGCCGCGACACCGACCAGCCCTCCGCCGCTCTCATCACCGACCTGAAACAGCGCGGGCTGCTGGAAGACACCCTCGTCATCTGGGGCGGTGAGTTTGGTCGTACGGTTTACTCGCAGGGAGCCCTCGGTTCCCCCGTCGCCGGGCGCGACCACCACGGCCGCTGCTTCTCCATCTGGATGGCCGGCGCAGGCGTGAAAGGCGGCACCTCCGTCGGCGAGACCGATGACTTCTGCTGGAACATCACCCAGGACCCCCATCACATTCGTGACCTCAACGCGACGATGCTCAACCAACTCGGCGTCGACCACAATCGCCTCACTTTCCCCTATCGCGGGCTCGAGCAGAAACTCGTCGGTGTGGAACCCGCGAAGCTCATTACCAAGGCACTAGCTTAGGAGTTCGGTGGATCTTTGATATTAAACCGTACGCCGCTGCCGCATGGACTAAGGCGGATCATTCGGCATCCACGAAATCGGCGGGGCGATTCTCGACCATCCGCCAAGCAGACAAAGTTTGCAGGAGAGACCAAATCAATTAACAATATCCGTTACGTGACTGGAAAAGCGGCTGCTCTCACTTCAAAACATCGACAATAATGTTGGAAACCCATCTATCGAAAAAAATCCCCCTGATTTTCACGTTGGTCTCAATCACAGTCTGTGCAGTGGCGCAGCCCATAGATTTGTTGACGCCAGACGCCAAGAATCCTCGCCACGCACCATTCTTTACACCGGAAGCCGATGCCGTTGTTGAGCGGCTGGTTTCGCAAATGACGCTGGAGGAGAAAATCAAATTCTGTCAGGGCGACATCGAGGGTAAATCGCCGCCGCTTCGCGCGACGGCGGCGCTGGAGCGACTCGGCATCAAGCCGATGGTGTTTTACAACGGCCCGCGCGGTTATCAAATGGGCAAAGGGACAGTGTTTCCTTCGCCCACCGGCCAGGCGGCATCGTGGAATCCCGAACTGCTCCAAAAAATCGGCGAGACCATAGCCGATGAATCGCTATCCGGGAAAACCGATTCACTTGAAGCGCCTTCCATCAACATCATTCGCGATCCGCTGAACGGAAGAAATTTTGAGTATTACACCGAAGACCCGTATTTGAACGGCAAGCTGGCGGCGGCATTTGTGCGCGGCGCGCAAAGTGCCGGTGCGCCCGCCACGGTGAAACACCTCGCCTGCAACAGTCAGGAAACGAATCGTAACGAAGTGGATTCGGTAGTCGATGAACGTGCGTTACGGGAAATCTATCTGCCGGGATTCAAGGCCGCGATTGATGCAGGGGTGCTCGGCATCATGACCGGCGCGAACCGCGTCAACGGCCACCATGCGAGCGACAATCCTGACTTGATCGGCATCATCAAAAAAGATTTCGGCTTCCGCGGATTCATTTTGACGGACTGGAACGGCGTGCAGGACACGCTGGGCGCGGCGAACGCCGGCACGGATTTGTCCATGCCCGGCAAGCCGGAAGGGAAATTCAGCGCGGATAGATTGCTCGCGCTGGTCAAGTCAGGACAAGTCAGCGAAGCGACCATCACCGACAAGGTCCGGCGCCTGCTGCGCGCGGTTTATGTTGCGGGCTTGATCGAAGGAGCACCGGCACGGGCCGTCGGCGAAAAACCGAATCCGCCGCACTATCAAGTCGAGTTAGAAGCCGCCGAGGAAGGCATGGTGCTGCTGAAAAATTCCAAAAACCTCCTGCCGCTGAATCCGGCAACGCCAAAAAAAATCGCTGTGCTCGGGCCGAATGCTGACCGGAAATTTTGGGGTGGTGGCAGTTCGGGCGCGGGAATGATTTACGAAGTGACCGCGCTAGCCGGCATCGAGAAATTTCTCGGCAAAAGCAAAATTGATTACGTCCCGCTCACGCTGGACAACTTGTATGAAGCCGTGGACGCGTCATTCGTGAAGGCACCGGACGGGAAGCCGGGCTTCGCCGCAGTTTACAAAGGCAAAAATCCCACCACCGGCAAACCGGCGGAGCTGAAGCAAACCGATGCCGCCGTCAATTTCAACTGGGAGATGAGTTCGCCCGACCGCTCGCGGATTGACTCCGGGCAATTCTCCGGTCGCTGGTCTGGCATCTTGTCGCCGCCGACTTCAGGCAAATACACTTTCCGCCTCAGCTGCCCAGACACCGGTAAAGTCGTCATTGATGGCGCAACCGTCGTGGACAAAATGGCCTCGGCGCGCGACCGCTCCGGCGAGGTCACGCTGACGGCTGGCAAGCCGGTGAATGTCGAAATTTCCTTCAACAAAAAAGGCCCGCAGGGTTCGGACACGATTGTGCGCTTCGAGTGGATGCGGCCGGATTTTGACGAACGGTTCGCCGAAAAACTGAAGGCTTCCGTGACAGCGGCGAAAAATGCCGACGCCGCAATTTTATGCGTGGGGCTGGATCACTCCTACGACACCGAAGGTCAGGACCGCCGCGAACTCACCTTGCCGCCCTCGCAGGTGCAGTTGATCAAGGCCGTGGTGCGGGCGAATCCGCGCACTGTCGTCGTGATGTATGCCGGCTCGGTGATTGACGTGCGCGACTGGATTGACGACGTGCCCGCACTGTTGTTGCCGTGGTATCCCGGCATTGAAAACGGCAACGCGCTCGCGAAAATTTTGTTCGGCGAAGTTTCGCCCACCGGCAAGCTGACCATCACTTTTCCCGCGAAATATGAAGATTCGCCTGCGCATCCCTCGCGTCAGGTCGAAAACAAAAGGGACAAGCTGATGCATCACGAAGGCGTGTTCGTCGGCTACCGCTGGTTCGATGAAAAAGGCATCGAGCCCATGTATCCTTTCGGCTTCGGTTTGAGCTACACGACGTTTGAATATAAAACAGAAAATCGTTTGCTGTCGAACTATCTCAAAGGCTCAAAGCCATTGACCATTCCGGTCGAAATCAAAAATACCGGCGAACGCGCCGGCACTGAAATCGTGCAGCTCTATGTGCACCAGGACAAGCCCGCCATCCCGCGCCCGCCGCAGGAATTGAAAGGCTTCCAGCGCGTCACATTGAAACTAGGTGAAACCAAAACCGTGAACTTCACGCTCGATGATTCCGCCTTTGCGTATTGGAATCCTGCGACCCGCACGTGGACGGTGGAGCCGGGCGTTTATGAAATCCGCATCGGCTCATCGTCGCGCGACATTAGGCTCAAGCTGCCGCTGGAGGTGAAGTGACCACGAACTTCGGACTTTAATCGAAACAACAAATGAAACTCCTCTGCCAGTATCCTTCGAGTCAATCTGGCAGAGAGTTCATTAACCCCGATTTCTCCGCTCCCAACCACGAAGGCACCGATCACACTCGGCGCAGTAGATGAAACGCGCTGGGAGCAGCGAGTGTTGAGCGCAGCGGAAATCGCGGCGAGTTTTTGAAAAGCTTGTGTGAGGTCAGAGTGCCGCTTTGAAACGGTAGGTGCCCGAGCCGAGAGTCAGCTGGTTTCCGTTGATTTCACGGACGCCAGGACGTTTCGCGGCGGGGAGGTCCGTTTCGGAAATCTCGCCATGGGTGGGGAGCGTGACGTCAGCGGTCGTATTCGGCGGGATGACGATCTCGGCCGCGAAAATTCCTTTTTCAATCTTCCAAGAGCACGCGAGCGCACCGTGACGGGTCTCAGTGGAGGCGGAAGCGTGGGTGATGGTGCCGGTGGGGCGTGGGCAAATCTTCACGCGGTCAAAACCGGGGGCTGCGCGGTCGATGCCAGCGAGGTCGGCGAACATCCATTCGCAGACGGCACCGAAGGCATAGTGGGAGAAGGAGTTCATGGAGGGCTCGTGGACGCCACTGCCTTTGACAAACGAATTCCAGCGCTCCCAGATGGTGGTGGCTCCGTTATCGACTTCGTAGCCCCAGCTTGGGTATTCGTGCTGCTGCATGAGAATCCCGGCGAGGTCGTGATGGCCGCTAGCGGAAAGGGCCGGGAGAAGCGGGCGGGTGCCGAGGAAGCCGGTTGACATTTTGTTGCCATTTTCCTTGATGAGGGTGGTGAGATGCGCGGCGGCGGCGCTGCGCTGGGCGGCGGGGATGAGGTCGAAAAACAAGGCCATGGCATAGGTGGTCTGGTTGTGAATGGACATTTTACCATCTGGGAGAAGGTAGGCTTTCTGGAAGGCTGCCTTCACTTTGGCGGCGAGGGCTTTGTATTTAGCGGTGTCAGCTGAGTTACCGATGGCGGCGGCCATTTCTGCCATGAGTTGGGCATCGTAGGCATGGTAGGCGAGATCGATGAAGGTGACAGGGGTCTTGACGTCGCCGACGGAGAGCCAGTCGCCGAAGGCGCAGTCGTCGGTCGCGCCGTCGAGTTCGGGGTCACGGGCGGTGCGCCAGTCCATGAAGTCGTTCATTTTCCGCCAATGTTCGGAAATGGCGCGGGTGTCACCATAGACTTGCCAGATGGTCCATGGGCAGACGACGCCGGCATCCATCCAGCCAGCGGCGTGGTGCTCATTCGGGCGAGCGAGAGGGCGGGGGGCGTAGGCGGGGTAAGCACCGTAGTCCCATGCGTCGTCATTGAGATCGCGAAGCCACTTGGTGTAGAACGAGGCGATGTCCGCATTAAACGTGGCGGCGCGGACGTAAACTTGGGCGTCGCCAGTCCAGCCCATGCGCTCGTCGCGCTGAGGACAATCGGTGGGCATTTCAAAGAAATTGGCACGTTGGGTCCATTTCATGTTCTGGTAGAGGCGGTTCAGCATGGGGTCTGAGGACTCGAAAGAGCCATAACGCGGGGTGTCTGAGTGGATGACGATGCCAGTGACTGCGTCGAGTCCGGGCGTGCCTGGGAAGCCGGTGAGCTCGATGTATTGGAAGCCATGATAGGTGAATTCTGGGGTCCAGGATTCTCCAGTGGGGTCGCCCTTTAGAATGTAGGTGTCCACTGACCGGGCGCAGCGGAGATTTTCCGTGCTGAGACGGCCGTCATTGTGGAGGACTTCGGCGTAGCGGATGGTGACCTTATCACCGGCTTTTCCTTTGACCTTGAGGCGGACGACGCCGGAAATGTTTTGCCCGAGGTCGAAGATGAAGGTGCCGGGCTTGTGCTCGCGGACCGTCTTGGGAGCCATTTCCTCAATCGGGCGGACTGGGACACCGGGATGCGGCTGGACGATGGAGTTCGTGCCGGTTTTGCAGACGGAGTTTTCCCATTTCGAGTCATCGAACCCTGCTAAAGACCAGCCGGGCATCTCCTTGCGGGCGTCGTAAGATTCTCCCATGAGGATGTCGCTCTCGGTGATGGGGCCAAGGGAGGATTTCCATGAGGGGTCGGTGATGATGGTCTTATGGGTGCCGTCCGTCATTTCGAGTTCGAGTTGCACGCGGACGGCATTGGAGACGCCGTAGTAGTAGCGGCCACTGATTCCGGGGACGACGCCCTCTTGGTCGGTGAAAAGGCCGTAAGCGACATAGCCCGAGTACCAGCCATCGGCTAGGGTCGCGCCGATGGCGTTTTTCCCGGTGCGGATGAGTTTCGTGACGTCGTAGGTCTGGGAGTGAATGCGTTTTTGGTAAGCGGACCAGCCGGGGGCGAGGCGTTCATCGGACACGCGCTGACCATTGATTTCGAGGGTATAAACTCCCAAAGCTGTTGCGTGAACGGTGGCGTGAGCGATGGCAGGCGCTTCAAATTCTTTCCGGAAAACCTTGGGCGGGGTGACGGTGAGCGTGCCCATGCGTGGGTCGCCCACGAAGTTCTGGATATTTTCCTTCGTCTTAAATGCGTGGTCATCCTGAGCGCTAATCCATAAGGCGGACCAGTCTTTTTGCTCTAGCAGGCCGACGCCGAATGAGGCGGGAGCGCTCCAGGCTGAAGGTTCTGGGCCGGTTCCCCAGACGCGCACGCGCCACATGGCGCTATCTTGGGAGGCTAGTGGAGTGCCTGAATAGGCGATCTGGTCGGTGGCCGCCGAGGCGATTTTCCCAGTGGACCAGAGGGGTGTTTTTTCAAAACCATCGGCTTCGCGAGCGACTTGGATTTCGTAGGCGCTTTGATGGACGTCGCGGGCGGTTGCGTCGGTCGGTTGGATTTTCCAAGAAAAACGCGGCTTCGTCGTGCCGATCGCGAGTGGATTTGAGTGATACTCGCAACGGAGAGCGACGGTGGAGAGATCGCTGGCGAGCGCCGGGGTTAGCAGAGCGAGCAGGGCAAGCAAAGGTTTCATAAGGGTTTGATGGGTTTGGATGGGAGCAGAAATGTCTTTCGTAAGGAATTTCTCTCATGTGATGTGAGAAAGGGAAGAAACGAATTGATGAAAATGGCGGGATTCACGGGCTTGTCGATTTACGGAAGTTCTTTTATTGATTTCGAATGGATTTGGAAATGACGAGTGAGCCAGCCATTGGCGTGGTGGGTGGGAGCGGTCTCTATGAAATGGACGGTTTTGACGAAATTGCAGCCGTGTCTGTGCAAACACCCTTTGGCGAGGCATCCGACGCCGTCATCACCGGGCGCATCGCAGGGCGGCGAGTGTGTTTTTTACCCAGGCACGGGGTGGGCCATCGCTTGTTGCCCCACGAGATCAACCATCGCGCAAACATCTGGGCGCTTCGCTCATTGGGCGTGAGATGGCTCATTTCCGTGACCGCTGTGGGAAGTCTGCGTGAGGAATTGGCCCCCAGAGACATCGTCGTGCCAGACCAGTTGATCGACCGGACAGGCACGGCGGCGAAGCATACTTTTTTCGGCCATGGAATCGCCGCCCACGTTGGATTCGCGGATCCTTTTTGTTCGGAGCTGCGTAAAAGTTTACTGGCCGCGGCGCGAGGCATTGCGAACACGGTTCATGATGGGGGAACCTATTTATGCATGAATGGCCCAGCCTTTTCCACGCGTGCGGAGGCTGGATTCCATCGGTTAATCGGTGCGGATCTCATCGGCATGACCAATGGTCCAGAAGCGAGACTTTGCCGTGAGGCGGAAATCGCTGCCGCTACCCTTGCCCTTGTGACGGACTATGATTGCTGGAAAATAGACGAAGCCGCTGTCGAGGTGGAGACCGTGATCGAGAATCTCCATGCGAACAGCGCCATGGCGAAACGCATCATTCAGGCCGTCTGCGCGCTAATCCCGGAAAATCCGACGAGTCCCTGCCATCAGTCGCTGGACTCGGCGATTTTCACGCCGCGAGCGCACTGGCCGGAAAGAATGGTCAAGGATCTAGCCCCGATTTTAAGCCGGTTTGGGTAAATCGATGTCTCCGAAAACTCGTCATTTCGTTCGAAAATCGATAAATAGCGACTTTGGGCTTGCAACCCTCTGCTCATCCCGTAACACCTGCGCCCCGAATTATGGCTAAGAAAAGTTGGATCGCCCGCAACGCGCGCAAAAAAGTTACCGTCGAGAAATACGCTGCACTCCGTTTACAGCTCAAGGCTGCTAAGGACTACGTAGGTCTCTCCATGCTCCCCCGCGATGCGAGTCCAACACGGTTGGTGAATCGCTGTGAAATCACTGGCCGTCGCCGTGCATTCTTGCGCCGCTTCCGTCTTTCCCGGATTACCTTCCGTGAACTTGCTTCCGCCGGGATGCTTCCTGGTGTGACCAAGTCGAGCTGGTAACTGGCACGACTTTCGCTATCTTCAACGTGGGACCGGAAATTACCCGTTCCCACGTTTTTCCTATGCCCATCTACGAATACGTTTCAGAAGCCCCGGAAGATCCGGAACATAGTTGCCGCGTCTGCGCCCGAGGATTCGAGCTCAGACGCCCCATCGACCGTGCACCCCTCTTGGTGTGCCCCCTCTGCAAAAAACCCGTAAAAAAGGTTATATCGCGGATTAATACTCCCACCATCACCAAGCCACTCTCGGTGAGTGATGCGAAAAAGGCGGGCTTCACGATCCTCCAGAGGCGTGATCAAGGCGTTTACGAAAAATTATAATGCCCCGTGATCACTGCATTTAATACCCTCATTCTCGCCTCCACGGGGCACCCGATTTCCTCTGAATTCCCCACCGGCGTTGAGGTGACGTTCTACATCCTGGGAATCACGTTCTTCCTGCTGTTGAATGCCTTTTTCGTCGCTTCAGAATTCGCCATCGTCAAAGTCCGCCCGAGCCAGATCGAGGCCACAGCGAACGAAACGGGCCGCGATTTCAGCCGGGCACTGCACATCGTAAGCCATCTCGACGGTTACCTCTCCGCGAACCAGCTCGGCATCACCATTTCATCACTCGCCCTCGGGTTCTTGGGTGAGCCATTTGTCACAGCCCTAGTCGCGCCGCTGCTATTCAAGGTCGGTCTTCCAGAAAATGTCGTTTACTGGACATCCTTGGTGCTCGCCATCGCCTCGTTCACCTTCCTTCACGTCGTCGTCGGAGAATTGATGCCCAAGTCCATCGCCATTCGGAAATCCGTTGCGACCACGGTGCTCCTTGCGGCCCCACTGCACGTTTTCTACACGGCCTTCAAGCTCGTCATCGTCTTCTTCAACAGCACCGCGAATTGGCTGCTGAAAAATTGTTTCCGCATCGACCCAATCAGCGAGGGCGAGCACATCCACTCTGCGGAAGAGCTAGCCCTCCTCGTCACCCAGAGCGGGAAATCTCAAGAAGTCACCGAAACCGAGCGAGAGATTCTCATCAATGCACTGGGACTCAACGAGCTATGGGTCCGAGATGTGATGACTCCGCGAAATAAGGTCATCATCCTTGATGCGGACCAACCCTTTGAAAAAACCTTGGAAATCGCCCTGCGGAGCAAGCACACCCGCTTCCCATTGGTCAAAGGCCACCTCGATCAAGCCATCGGCCTCATTCACATCAAGGATCTCTTCAAGCTGATCAAGGAGCCAGATCCTGATCTCATGCGGATCAAGCGTGAGTTAAAAATCGTCCCGGATACCATGCCGTTGGACACCTTGCTCAAGTTCTTCCTGCGTGAGCACGCTCACCTTGCCATGGCCGTGGATGAATTCGGCACGCCCGTCGGCATCGTTTTCCTCGACAACGTCATGGAAGAACTCGTCGGCGACATTCAAGACGAGTTCGACAACGAACGCTCCTCCTTCACCAAGATCAACGACGGGGAATTCGTCATCGAAGGTGCCATGACCCTCAACGACCTGTCCGGACACGTCCCCGAACTCTTCCTCGAAAGCGGCGAGGTCACCACCATCGGCGGCTACCTCACCCAACAGCTTCAGCGCTTCCCGGAAGTCGGAGAGACCGTCGAGATCCTCGGCTACGAAGCCCGTGTGACCAGCACCGACGGGCGTCGCGTCGGCCAAGTCCACTTCCGCAAGCTGCCGGATGAGGCAGATGAAGCTGAGAACCGGGCCATCGCCGAGTCGGCCTAAGCCCCCCGCATCAACGAGATCTCAGCGAGCGATATCAGGGACTTGTAGAGATCCTCTCGCGGTGAAGTCTTTAAATCCGCGATCGTCACCGATTTATCCAAGGTGAATTTCCCAGAACGGGTCCGCCGCAGTGCACTCAAGTGTGCCCCACAGCCCAGCACCGCACCGATGTCGTGGGCGTAGGTTCTCACATAAAATCCCTTGGAACAATTCACCACGAAATCAATATCTGGCAGCTCGATCCTCGTGATTTCAAATGAAGTGATATGCACCTTGCGGGGCTCACGCACGATTTCGATTCCTTGCCGCGCCAGCTTATACAGCGGCACGCCATCCTTCTTAATCGCAGACACCATCGGCGGGATTTGCTCGAAGTCTCCCATGAACTGGGAAAATGCCACATGAATCTCCTCTGCCGAGTAGTTACCCACCTCCTTGATGTCCAATGTTTCACCTTGGCGGTCCTGCGTGCTCGTCGTCGAGCCGAGACGCAGCGTGCCCACGTATTGTTTGTCCTCGCTCATCAACAAATCTTGGATCTTGGTCGCCTTGCCGATGACTAACATCAGCAGTCCCGTCGCCATCGGATCGAGCGTCCCGCAGTGGCCGATTTTTTTTGTATTGAGTGCGCGTCGAGCGATTGCCACCACGTCGTGCGACGTCATTTCCTCGGCCTTATCCACTAAAAGCACACCACTCGGGCCATCTGAATCCATGGGATTGTTTCTCATAAAATTGGTTCAATAAAATCAAAGTCCATTTGCCACGATGCGCTGCTGGATCGCTGCCAGCACGAGCGCTTTCGCCTCCTTCAGTGGGCCAGCCATGCGGATGCCCGCTGCGAGCGAGTGCCCACCGCCGCCGAATTCCAGCGCGATTTGACACACATCCAAGCGCCGGTCCTTCGAGCGCATCGACACCCGGATTTTCCCGTCCACCAGCTCCTCGAAGAACACCGCCAACAGCACGCCACGGATCGCGCGGATGATGTCGATGAGTCCCTCGCTGTCCTCAGGCAGCAGCGCTAGGTCGATCCGCACTTGGTCCCGCAGCTCCCAGCTCGCGACCAGGCCGTCCGCCGAGGTCTCCAGCGTATTGAGTAAGGCCCGCATCAACTCCACCCGACGGAACGGGTAGTTATCGTATATCATCGTGTTAATCCCGCCCACATCCAGTCCGCGCCGGATCAAATCCGCCGCCATGTCATAGGTAAGCGCCGTGGTCGAAGGGTATTGGAACGACCCAGTATCCGTTGAAACCGCCACATAAATCGCGTCCCGAGTCTCCGCAGGGAAGGGGAGTGCCAGTGCGGTGAGCAATTGGTAAATGATCTGCCCTGTCGCCGGACTGGTCGAGTCGATGAGGTTCAAATCCCCATACTTCGGGTTGGAAATGTGATGGTCGATGTTGAGCCACACCTGCGCCCGAGAGGCCGCATGCAGCGCAGCTTCCCCGAGGCGTGGCTTCGTCGCCGTATCGAGTGCAATTGCCACTTCCACTTCGAGTGGCTCGCTCGGTGGGAACTCGATTTTTTCGGAACCCGCCATGAATGCCAAATTTTCCGGCAGGCCATCTTCGTTGATCATCCGCACGGTCTTGCCCGCTGCCATCAGCGCAAATCCCAGCGCGAGCTGCGAGCCGATCGCGTCCCCGTCTGGCCGCACATGGCTCATGATGACGAAAGTTTGGTGCCGCGCCAACACCTCGCCGATGTCTGAAAAACTGGCATTCGTAGGAGTGGAGATCGGTTCGCTCATAAGCAAGTCCGCGACGAGCGGAGGCGGATTCTTCCCGTGAGAAAGCTCCGCGCAAGGATAAATCAAGATCTTCCTCTCGATTAAAAATGGGTGATGAAGGAAGCTCTCCGTAGCCTGGAACTGTGGCGATGGTTTCCAACCACCATGCCCAAATTTTGTAAAAATCGATGAAATAAGAAAGTCGCGCACCTGCGGCATGGAGGGCTTGGCGCATGAAATCCACCGCCACGGTGCGCCATCGAGTTCTCGCGGACCGCCTGCGGATTCTGTGCATCCACCACTTCGAAGGGGGGCGATCATTACTTGGGTGTCCTCAGGTTACGGGCATTCTGCGTGGCGAGAATCAGGCAGGGTCTTGCGGGCATAGACATCCGCTAGAGCGATTGAGAAAAGAGGCGATTATTTTTGATAAACCACCCCCAAGTGGCACTTATAAGACATCATGAAAGCAATCACTTGGCTCGCATCCGCTGCCGTCGGCGTCGCCGCCCTCACTTCCACCGCCTTTGCTACGACTCCTGAAGGCTGGATCACCGATCTCGAAAAAGCCTTTGAAAAGGCCAAGGCCGAAAAAAAATCCGTGCTCGTCGAATTCACTGGCTCCGACTGGTGCCCGCCCTGCATCGCCATGCGGAAAAACGTTTTCTCCAAAAAAGAATTCGTCGATGCAGCCTCGAAAAAATACATCCTCGTCGAGCTCGATTTCCTGAACGGCGACCCTGCGCTGAAAGAAAAGAACACCCCCTACGCCGCAAAATACCTCGTCGAAGGCTTCCCCACCGTCATCCTCTTCTCTGAAGAGGGCAAAGAATTCACTCGTTTCTTCGCCTCCGAGTATCCAAAGATCGACCTATTCCTAGAGCACATCACCAAGGCGCTCGATAAAAAAGGACTCGATTGAGCAGCCCTCTCTCCAATAATCAAAGCACACAAATACCATGAAATTCCTCATTCACATAGCCCTCGCCTTGATCGCTGCTAGCTCACTCGCCCTCGCCAGCGGAGGCTGGGACGATGATTTTGAAGCTGCCAAGTCCACCGCCGCCAAGGACAAGAAAGTGATTCTGCTCGATTTCACCGGCTCCGACTGGTGCGGTTGGTGCATGAAGCTCGACAAAGAAGTCTTCTCCAAAAAGGATTTCAAGGACTACGCCAAAGAAAATCTAGTTCTCGTGACCGTTGATTTTCCTCACGGAAAACGCCAGACCAAGAAACTCAAGGACCAGAACGAAGCACTCGCCAAGCAATACGGTGCTGACGGCTACCCCACCATCGTGCTGGTCGATGCAGAAGGTAAAAAGCTCGCCACCACGGGCTACCAAGAAGGCGGTGCCGAGAAATACGTGGAGCACCTCAAGGAACTCCTCGCCAAGGTGAAAAAGTAAGTCCTGATAATAATTGCAGACAAAACTAATCAAAAAACCGCTGTCTTCAACAGTGACCTCAGTGATTTTCGGGATAGTAGCAGATTTCGGGAAGTCTTCGAGGTAGAGTTCAAGAGCTCTTTAAGGTTGGCGATGGCTTCCATTTCGTAGGCACTGAAATTGAGGCAGACGGAAGGGGATGGAACGAGAGAAATGCTGGCAATGGTAAAGACGGAAGTCGCAAGCAGATTATCGTGAGTGGCCTAGCGTTGGTCCCGGCTACGCGCAAATCGTATTTGATTATTTGTGTTTCTCGTAGTCTGCATATTTGTGTTTCTCGTAGTCTACATATTTGTGTTTCTCGTAGTCTGCATATGAAAATCGATGAAATAAGAAAGTCGCGCACCTCCGGCATGGAGGGCTTGGCGGATGAAATCCACCGCCACGGTGCGCCATCGCTTCTGGTATTCCACCGGCTCCGTCTAATCCTAGAAACTAGATTGAAATTCGACAGAAGGTAGCAAACTTAAGTCACATTCTGTAAATTGGCGAGCGAGGAACTTGTCCATTGATTCACGGGGCAGGCGCGGCCAATCCATAAGAAGTCTGACTTTTGAGAATGTTTGAAAACACTTTGTCCATAAATCCTAGCCTAGAGATTTGCCAAGCCGCTCAATGCCAAGCTGCAATTGACGCTCTAGCTATTGTTCTACACGTTATGGAAAATGCTATCAGTCGCTAATTCGGTGAATCCCTGAAGACGAAGTTCGTTCCCACTAGGACACGAGTCCCCTTTTTCGCCGATTCTGAGGGAATCTCGGCGATTTGAGTAAATCCGGATTTGAAGGTTCCACGAACGATGACCTTCTCTCGCCCGTTGTTTTCTTTTCCAGCGATTTCAGTGACCACCCAGACGATTTCGGATAGATCCACCCCTTCGGCGAGTTTCCCATCGCATTGAATTCTCGTCTTCAGTGGCAGCGGTTTGCCAGCATCGTCGTATTGCGGTGAGTAAAAATGGTAGCTCTGTTGATCTGGGTCGCCATCATTGGCATCGACCTTGCCGAGCTGGATGCCGCCTTCGATGATGTCTACTTCAAATTTAAGATTCTTGGGTGTGGTTTTTGCCACAACGGCGGGAATTTCGGCATCATGTCTTCTGCGGTCCTCGTTGTTCTGTTTGCGGCCGACTTTCCGTTCACCGGTCCGGTCAAGATTTTCGGAGTGATCGTTGTTCTTGGCGGAAGGGACTTGCGGCAAGTGCTTCGTGTAGCCGTGGCGGAATGAATCCGGTTCCACTGGGGAAATCAAGAGATCGTCGAAGCGGTTCGTATGCGCCTCATGGCCCAGCAACCACAACTGAATCCCGTTCTCTAGTGAAGTCTCGGTGAGGCGAATTTCCTTCAAAACCAACTCTCCACCGATTTTAAGATCCCAAGTTCCAGTCGCCAGATTCTGACAAATCCCGATCCGGATCCACTCCTGCGTCATCCCGGAAGGCCCGACCGCGGTAGAAACTCCAGTGGAAACCCAATACCCAGCGTGGTCCGGTAACGCATGGTAGGCATGCAAGGTCGCGGGCCTTCCCGGGGCTTCGGCAAAAAAGCCAAGAACGGCTCCATCAATGTCCATGAATTCCTCGCTTTTCCCGATCGAGCTGGCGGAAGGCCTCACCCAGATTTCGTAAAACGTCTTGTGATCCCGAGAAACCCGCTCGCCGTTAAAATGAATCGATGCATAGGGATTCCCAGCCACCGTTTCCAAACACTGCCCGGCCTCGTCCCCCTCCTCGCGAACAATCTGGGCATCCCCTTGAAGCAATTGCAATCCACCACCAGCCCCCTTGAAAGCGCCCGCCTGATAGCCCTCGCTTTCCTCAAAGCGGATCAAGTGGTAAGGAAGCGACTCGCTCTCCGCACGCAAAACCCCGGTCGCCGCCATTATGCAACAAGCGAACTTAGCAACCCCAAGGGCGATTTGGAAATTGGCGATACGTCTCATGATTTTTTCAGATTGTGCTTAAGCATGGAACTACCCAACCCACTGTCACGCCAATAATTCCGCCGGAACTGCGCCGACAGGCGCGGATTTCATATAACGATTCCATCGTGGGAAAGTAGCGTGAAAAATCAATAAAAGTTCCGATGTCTTTTATTTGGAATAGACCCCAACGCATCCCTCCAACTGTAGTCTAATCCTAGAAACCGGAATGAAATTCGACAGAAGGCAGCAAAGGAAGCGAAGTGTGTCGTTGCAATGAGTTCCATGAAAGAAATCTATCTTCGCTTCCTTTGCTGACTTTTGTAATAAATCCATTTTCCTATTCTTATCGCTACGTCGGGAGCGCGGAGTTGGTGAAGATACCGAATTTTTTAACAGTCTGTAATTCCAGCAAGATTTCTGTCGACTTGGGTGCTAGATCGAGATCACAAGCGGAATCACTTTGAGAAGCCCGGCTTTCTGAAACGTATCTAAAGATGGAGCGGATTAATTGATTTCAATGACTATCGACCGGAGAGATTCGCAGTATTTCCGTGGTCATTCGTAGGGATCGCACTTCTCCATCCGGCCACTTTCCAGTTAGGATCTCCAATGCTTTCCCATCGGAGAGGCTATTGCTGGAATTGATTTCGCTGATCTTCCTCGCATCCGCCCTGTCTTCGAATTTAAAGCGCAGATCCACCACGTCGTCATTCTCTCCGATGAGCGGCTCGATCTCCAGTGAACGTCGGATGGTTTCCTTATCTACGATTCTCTTCAAACTCGCCTTTTGTCCGGATTTCCCGATCAACCGCGTCTGACCAATCCCATCAAGAGCCACACGCACCAATGCCGGGTGGAGATTGCACATCTGCATAACATATTGTCTCATGCTATCGACCATCCTCTGACTTGGGGAATAGAAATACAAGCGTTGTCCGATGGGATCGTAGCCCGCGAAGCTCCCGCTAGAGTCAAGATTCTCGCCCAAATTCGGCACTACTTTTCGAAACCATTCTGTGGCATCCAGCACTTCGTGATCGAGAATGGAGCTTATCAGCGCTGGTGGTTTCACGGATGTGGTTAGAAGTAATTTCGTCCTTTCCGGCATGATTTGCTCCGCAAATGGGTCAGTTTGGTTTGATTCCGGACTTACTTTAAGAAACGAGGCAAGTTCTCCCGGACTCATAAGACAACTCATGATCCAACCTGCGCCTCCCACAAGCACGGGTTCATATTCATCGCTTCGTTGTTGAGGCCACAAGGAGCGAGACTCATTTCCTTTCTTCTGAATCATCACGACCTCGCGAAGCGGTGTGCCTTCCATGGACTCCAGCATGCCCAACACCTGTAGATCCAATCCCCGTTTGTCATCGAAGTCCCTAGCCACCCATAGCGGAGATCCTGCCTTCAGGATGAACGCGGTATTCACTTCCAGACGTGGCTGATTCGGCACTTCGGCGGTGACTGCCAATCGGACATCCGCGAAGGAATCCGTATCGGCGAGTATGACTTCTGTCTCGATGGCCAGCGCACTTCCGTTAGCGCTCCAGTGGGTCTTGGAATTTTGCCCGGACCGGACACGAATCGACAACTCGGACACCGGTTTAGCATTCTCTGCCAGCGGTGCACCATCCGCCGCCACCTCGTAAAGGTTTACGTTCAGTTTGAGATGTTTCGGCAACGCATTCACTCGGAGAATTTCATGGACCGTGCAGAGATTGATCCACCCCCCCTTGGCAACCAGCCGTCCTGAAGTTGCATTCCAAAACAGCCAATCCAGCGATAGTTTCTGGTCGCCGGCATCAGGCATTGCATTTTTGAGATCCCACAACTCGTCGCCATCTTTGAAAAACTGCGAATCCTCTGGCGCGGTCTTGCAGAGGACTCCCCCCCGTTTTCCAGCCTCGTCAAAATAGCGGATCAACGGCACCTTCCATGCCACGATTTCCGCCGCGTTGCCGACGAAGATGCCTGCCGACCATAAAATCACGAGCGGCCATACTTTCATGGATCTATCCATCGCAGACCCCGCCACCCGTCACAAGTTGAAATCCAAAGGAGGTGCCGCCCCCCTGTAAGCCGGATTTTGTCCATCCCTTGCGGGACTGTACGGCCATTTCTCTCACCCCGCCGGAGCGGAGCGCCCTGCTTGCGCAGAGTGCGACTAATACCCGGAGGTGAACGAGCGGGCAGCTCTTCTCCTGTTCTGTCTTGCACCACGTGGGGTTTGCCATGCCGTCCGGTTACCCGGATTCGCGGTGGGCTCTTACTCCACCATTTCACCCTTGCCTGTGTCCTTGCGGACCATCGGCGGTATCTTTCTGCTGCACTTTCCGTCCGGGTTCCTCGCGGTTCCCGTCCCTCACTTTCATGAGGCGCGTTGCCCTATGGTGTCCGGACTTTCCTCACTCCCACTTGCGTGAAACTGCGACCGTCCGGGGAGCGGCAGGCCGAGGCTGCGTCCCAGCGCCGCTCATTCCAAGCAAAAGCTGGAAATTTTTACCCGATGGCGAACACGTCCAAGAAAAACCATCCAATCATCAGCACCCCCACCACCCCTTTAATCACCAGCCCGGCCACGGTCCCAACCACTGAGCCGACGCCCGACGCGGCGGCCGCGCGGCTGGCCTTTTTCGCAAATGCCAGCTCGCAGGCGAAGGCTCCGACTAGCGGTCCTAGCAGCAGGCCGAAGGGCAGGAAAAACAAGCCTACCACGCTTCCGACCAACGCCCCCAGCGCTCCCCAACGAGTCCCGCCGAACCATTTCGCGCCCGCCGCGCCGCTGAGTAGCTCGAAAGTCTGGGAAATCGCCATCAGCAGGATCAGCACCACGAAGGACCAGCCATTCAGCCCGGATTCCGCGCCTAGCATCAAGCGATGAGAAATGGCGGCGAGCAGCAGGATCAAATGTCCCGGCAGCACCGGTAGGATGCAGCCGACCGCGCCCGCAAGCAGCAGGCAGCCCGTCACCAGCCAAGCCGCGCCCGTGCCCACTCCTTCTAGCAGAGCCGTGGCGTGAAATAGGTCCCACATGGTGCGAGGGATTTACACGCCTTCAGCGGATTCTGCAATCCTTCGCCTCGGTCTGGTGATTTTTTACTTAGACTCTGAGCGAGTCTGGTCTAGACCGGGTCATGGATGAACTGACACGCGATCACGGACCGCAGCCACTTGACGGCTTGATGGACCGCTGGACTATGACCAATCATGAATTGGTGGAGGTTTCTGAGGAGCAACTGAATCACAAGCAGGTGCAAAAAGCGCGGAAGGGGCGGCAGTTGACGCTGCACCTGATGCAGAAGCTGATGCGGGCGGTGAATGAGGCAGCGCTGAGGAAACTGCCGAAGGAGCAGAAGGCGGCGTTTGTGCCTTATTTGCACAAGCATTTATTCAACTACGCAAAAGGCTACGATGCGGCATGGGTGGACCCGAATGAGGAGCTAATGCCGCAGTGAGCCAGGCGCAGGGCAAGTGGATCATCGTCGGCCAAGGACTTGCGGGGACTTGTCTGGCGTGGGAGCTGTGGCGGCGAGGGGTGAAATTTTTAATGATCGATCGCGGCGCAGGCGGTAGCTCGCGGGTGGCAGCGGGGATGGTGAATCCGGTGACGGGGAAAAACTTCGAGCCGAGCTGGCGGATTGCGGAGTTTTTACCCGAGGCGCTGGCGTTCTATGCCGAGGTGGAATCCAAGCTTTCGCGGCAGCTATGGTATCCATTTCCGGTGCTGCGGCTGGCAGGTTCGGAGCGGGAGTGGCGGAAAATATGTGGGAAAATCGACCATCCGCAAGTGGCTCCGTGGGTGCTGGGCGAGCGACCTGCCCCAGCGGGCTGGATAGGAGCGGTGGCCGTGAAGGGCGGTGGGCGACTGGATACGAGGGCATTTCTGGATGGATCACGTGAGTTTTTTACCGCCTGCGGGTGCTATGAGGTGGGGGAAATCTCCCAGCAGGATGAGTCGCCGTGGGTGATCCGCTGCGAAGGGGCGGCGGGCTTGCTGACGGAGCGCTACGGTAAGCCGCGCTGTGCGAAAGGGGAGATTCTCACGGTGCGTGCGGCGGGCTGGGACGAGACGCAGATCCGCATCGGTGCCGGCGGCTGGTTGGTGCCGCAGGGTGGGGGAGTTTTCCGAGTGGGCTCGACCTATGAGTGGGATGAACTGAACGATGAACCGACGCCAGCGGGGCGGCAGCGGGTGGAGGAAATCGCCAGCCGCTTGGGGGGAGGCGGAGGGTTCGAGGTGCTGGGGCACGCCGCGGGGGTCCGGCCGATTTTACGCCGCAGCGAGCCATTGATCGGTCCGGTGGCGGCGGGCGGCTGGATGTGCAATGCACTTGGCTCGAAGGGCTCACTTTACGCCCCTGGGCTGGCGGCACGCTTGGCTCGGTGGCTGGTCGATGGGGGGGTGGCTGAGCCCGAAGTGGACTTCCGGATTTTTTCACAGCACGCTCACGACCATGAATCTGACTGAGCGTTCCTTTCCGCCACGGCCAACGGTGCTGGCGCAGGACTTGCTCAAGCCGCAGATCCGGGCCGGGGACTGGGTCATCGACGCCACGGCGGGAAATGGGTATGATACGCTTTTCCTAGCAGAGTGTGTAGGCGCGAGTGGCCGGGTGCTCGCCTTCGATGTGCAGGAGGCTGCGCTAGTGGCCGCGCGGGAGCGGGTGGAAGAAATGCCGTGGGTGGAGTTTTTTCATCAATCTCACGGAGAAATGGCCGAACATGCCGCAGCGGCGAGCGTGGCGGTGGTGATGTTCAATTTAGGCTACCTGCCGGGTGAAGATCATGCATTGACGACGGAAGTGAATGAGACCTTGGAGGCGCTGAAGGCGGCGCAGGGCTTGTTGAAGCCGGGCGGATTGCTGAGCGTCATTTGTTATCCAGGGCATCCCAGCGGCGCGGTGGAAGCAGCGGCAGTGGAAGAATGGATGGCGGGTTTACCCGCACTGGGCTGGCGCGTGGCGAAGTATGGGGCGCTGGGGACGCGGCGGGCAGCTCCGTTTTTATTGCTGGCGGCGAAGGGCGCTCAGGCGACTGGGTCGGCTTCTGCCTGAACTCGACGGCGAGTGCACCTTCTCCGCGTCGTAGAGTCCCATCCAGAAGCTGTGCTGGAGGTGCTGCACAGGTAAGTTTAGATTTCACCCAAATGCTTCGATCCGGTCTGCATACACGCAGATGAGTTTGTTTTTTCCAGCAGGAAGCCTTTCACGCGAGCGCGGCGATTTGGAAATGATTGACCATCAGGCGCGATGCCCACTCCATGCATGCAAGCACCTGATCCCGGTTCAGGGCAGGATAGGATTCGAGAATGTCATCCACCGAATCCCCCGCCGCCAGAAACTCCATCACGGTCTGAACCGTGATGCGCGTCCCCCTCACCACGGGGCGCCCGTTGCAAACGGCAGGATCAATGACGATATGGCTTTCCATACCCGAAACCTGCCGTAATCCAAGGCGGCTGACAAGTGCCTTGAAACCTAGCTCTACCCTGAAATTGGATTGGCACCGCCTTTGCCATAAGGAGCAGCGACACTCCTATCGCTGATTTCTATTCTTCAAGTTCGTCTGCAATCGCCGGATGATAGTCGATTCTCATCCTCTCAGGCGGGTCATCAGGTCACTGTGTGAAATCGGAGTGACCGCCCCCGATTCCAATTCCGCATCCCGTGCCAACGCCAACGCCAGAGCATCCTCATCGCTGCGGTCTGCCGCAAGAGTGTAGGGATCATCGACGATTTCCCAGAGTGATGCAGCCAAGAGTGCCCGCTCCCTTGCGGGGAGGCGAAGTGCCTCAGGCGCGATTTCGTCGATACTCATGGCCTTTCCTACGCCGAATCCACCGTCGTGATAGCGGGAATCTCGATCCGTATCTCAAACCATCCATCCTCCTCGCCTTCTTCTGAACCGGGAGCTAGATCATCGTGACTCCGTAGGCACCGCGCACGCGCTTCTTCATGCCCTTCACCTCGCTGCCGCTCATTTGGCCGGGGGCGTAAGCAGGTTTCTGACTATTTCTGTCTCTCGTGATATATCTCGTGATATATGATCCCGACCTAAGGCACGTTAGAGTCAGGCATCTTGGCCTTAACCTGACGCGGATGCGTAGGAACTCTGTTCGCTGCGCCGGCATTTCGAATATTTTGCTTGGTATATCCGAGAAATTGTCTAAAGAGACGATAAGAATACTACAGATACATTCGATCACGAATGCTTGATCCATCCCGTCATCTTCCAGATCCTTCCGGAAATCCTGCCCCGCCTATCTCATTTGTTGGCTGTGTCACGATGTTTCATCGAGTCACCTCACAGGGCAGGAAAATATTCGAGGCAAGGCAGCAGGCAGATCAGGATTTTCTCCGGAAACTCTTGGATACATTCCAGGATCTGGCCTGCCGCGGGAAGCTTAAGCTCTCTTCCCTCTGCACCCATTCCAGAGGCCAAGGCGGGGTGAAGCGCGCCCTCGGCGAGGTGGATGACGCGCTGCGCGGCCGCGAGTTCACCCATGTCTACCGCTCGGATGCGATGAGTTGCTACGCCTCCAACCGCAATGACATCCTCTTGCAGCAGCCAGGAAAACTCCCTTTGCCTGCGGGCTTGCAGAAAACGGTGGCCGCCTATTGCCAGCGCACCCTGCACTACGGCGGGCTGTATGCCAGCTTCTCGCGTGGGATTTCCCAGGAAAAAACCTTCGACTTCCTCGGCATGGATTTCTCCCACCATGGGCTTTGCGGCCTGAGTGCGGCGACGGCTGGCCGGGTGAAGGAAGTGACGGCTCAGGTTTATGACTGCACCTCGCGTGAAGCCAGGCAGGGAAAAACGAAATCCCCCGGGCAAGATGCATCGCCGCTCGCCAGCCAGGCTGAATTCCTCCGCCGCGTGGAGACGTATCGCAAGAACTGGCAACGCTACCTGAAAGGGATACTAGCCGGTTTCCATATGCACCTCGGGGTTGCGGCCGCCCAGGCACTATACCAGCGCCTCTGCGCACAGCACCGCCAGCTCACTTCCACCGACCCTTGGTTGAACCATTTTCCCCTGCCGCGTTTGCAGGGAAAACCAGATGAAACAAACACTAAAACACAGAAAAAATATGTTAGGAAAATACAAAAAGATGAGCTTGGCGGCTGCTGCATGCACGTTGCTGGGTGTTAGTACCTTGGATGCTGCGGTGACGTTGACGTTTGCGCAAAGTGGGCCAAATGTAACGGCCACGTGGAGCGGGACCTACACGGGGTTGCCGGCCGGTGATAGTGCAGGCACGGTTGCTTCGGGCTCCATTATCGGGCCGACTGTTGTCTATGGGCTCGCATCTGGGACTGCCGTCAGTGCCAACGGAGCGGGGCTTGCGTCTGCCACGGTGCTCGAATTTGGTGCTGGGAGTTACGTCGGGGAAACCTTTGGGTTCGATGGCTCCCGTCTTATTTTTGGGCCGGGGGCGGTGGGTGACTATTCGCCGGTTGGAACCATGACTTTCACGAACACCACACTAGCGGCTCTCGGGGCCGACGCTTTCTCTAATACGCTTGCGTTCACGGGTACTGGGGACGTCGGGGGGAATAAGACTATCTCCTTCACTACAATCCCTGAACCCTCAGGAGTTGCCCTGGCCGCCCTTGGGTGCCTTGGTCTCGCGTTCCGTCGCCGGGCGCGTTGAACATAGCGGTTATGTGATTACTTGTCTCTCTCGTGGGTCCCGCTTCGGCGGTGCCGGCGAGGGGGGCATTGCTTTGCGCCCCCGGGAGTTGTGGCTTGGGAATTTTTGCACGCGAAGTTCACGACCTCGTGACCGCTTTTCCATTGGTTTTGTTTCATGGCGTTCATCATGGCGTGATAGTCTCCTTGGTGGGAATCGAGGATTTCGGCCCTTTTTTTGCGGATTTCGGTGACGAGTGGATTGTTATTCATGGTCTTGGCCTCCAAAGAGTTCGGTGGGTGTGCAAATGGTCGGTGCGATGTATCCGTGATTCCGGATTACTTGTTCCAAGCGGCGGATGATTTCTGCGTTGGCAATGTGTTTGCAGTTCCACGTGAGAGGTAGTCAATTCCGTGCCTCGCGGCAACCGCGACGTGTCCGGCATCGGCTGCGGCCTTTTGGGGGATGATGCCACTCTGAGGATCTTGGCACCCAGCTTGATGGTCTCGTCGTCGATTTCGAGGGTGGGCAGGCTTTTGATCGCATCGATGCGTTTTCGGGAGGCTTGGGAATCACCTCGTCCTGCTTCCTCGATGACCAACTCCGAGATGAATACCGAATAGTGGCGCTTCCGAGTGCTCCACCAGCGCAGGGTGAGCTGCTGCTGGCCGGCGAGAATTAAGTCGTTGGAAGGCCTTGCGGTGAGGAAACTCGGGATGGTGGTTTCGAGGGTAAACGGTGGCTTGTGGTGGTTTCATCAAAGCCCCATCGCCCGATTCAACGGGATGCTGAAGGTTTTGCGGATGGGGCGGTTGGCTTCTGCGTAGGCGGGCCAGAGGGCGTCGGCGGCGTGCTGGATGGCGGCGCGGCGGCGGTTGATGGTGTTGAGGAGGGTGTCGCGATCGATGCGGGAGAGCTCCTTGTCTTTGGTGGTTTCTTGTTGCTCGTCCTTGGTGCCGAGGTAGGCGGAGAGGAGGTCTTCGATGGGTTTGATGAGTTCCGGGGTCTTGTAGCCGGGGAGGCTGTCTTCCTTGGCGCGGGCATGAGGACGTCCGCGCACTGGCGCAGGATGGCGCAGCTGATTCTTCCGGGGGGGATTTACGAAGCGAAATGCGGAGGCGAGGAGCTGGTCGAGTTTACCGGCCGTCAGGAGTCCTTGGTGGGTTGGCGGGTGGCTTTTACTGAGTGATGCTCGGCTTGATCTCGGCGACGAGGGCGGCGGCGGTGAGCTCGACGAAGGAGCCGGGGGCACCAGTGTAGTGGATTTTCCGCTCTCCATCCAAGACGTAAACGAGGGGCCAGGTGCCGATGCGGTATTGCTCGGCGAGGCGGTTTTGCGGGTCGCTGAAATTGGTCCATGGGACGGTGTTATCCGCGATGAGGGCTCGGAGCTTCGGGGTGCTGTCGTTGTTGACCCCGAGGATGGCGATGGGCTTGTCCTTGAATTTGGTGGCCATGGCGCTGGTGATTTCGACGACGCGCTTGGCGTCTGAGACATTGCTGTTCCAGAAAAGGAGCACGACGACTTTCCCCTTGTAGGCGGAAAGGGCGAGTGGGCGATCCGCTGCATCCACGCCAATGAGGTCGGGGGCGACGCGGCCCTTGGTTAGGAACTGGATAATGTAGAGTTCGTCTTGGGCGAGTTTGGCGACGGTGTTGCCGTTGATCTCCACTTCGGAGCTCTCGATGATGGCTTTGCGGAGGTAGTTGAGTCGTTTGCGCATGATTTCGCCATCGTCGCCGAGGGCTTTCAATTGCACGGCGGCACCGAGGGCGGCGACGCCTTGGGTTTTTGAGTCAGGGTGGGTGGCTTGGATTTTTTCCAGCAGGGTGAGCGAGCGCGGGTCTGGGACAGAGGCGAGCGCGGAGCAGATGGGCATGAGTTTCATGCTTTTCAGGTGGTAGGTCTCGACGGCTTTGCGGATGGCCTCATTTTGGCTGGTGAAAATGGGCATGGGCACACCGGCGGCATTGTTCGCGAGCAGGCTGGGGGTGGTGCGTAAGAACCAGGCGGCGGGTGCGATGGTCCATTCTTGGTCGAGTTCGGCGCTGATGTTTTCCCAGATTTCCCGGGCGGCGACGCTGGCATCCGGGCGAGTGGCCCAGACCTTGTCGTAGGCGTCTTGGGTGGTGGTGCTGAGGAGTTGGGCGTTCCAGGTGGCGAGGGCCGTTTGGTAGGATTTTTCGATGCGTTGCGCGTCTGCGGGTGAGGCGCTGGCCTGCGAGATGAGGGCGACCGTGAGTAGAGAGATGAGGTGGCGCATGGGAATGGGTGATTAGAGACCGAGGTGCTGGGACGCACAATGGCGTGCCCATGTGTCTGCGGCAACGACTGTTTCCAACTGGGTGGATGCTTGAAGGTCGTGAGCCTCCATGACGGCGGCGACGCAGTGCCAGATCCCAGGGAAGGTCGATTTCCCAGCCCGGAATGCGGCGACGGCCACCTCGTTTGCAGCGTTGTAAACGGCGGGTAGGGTGCCGCCGGCGAGTCCTGCCTTGCGCGCGAGGTCGATGGCGGGAAAATCGGTCGTCCGTGGTGACTCGAAGTCGAGCTTGGCCAGTTCCTTGAAATCCAGTGGCCGTAGTCCGCCCTTGAGACGGCGTGGCCAAGTCAGGGCATACTGAATCGGAAAGCCCATGTCGGTGCGGCTGAGCTGGGCGAGGATGGAGCCGTCGATGAACTCGACCATGGAGTGGACGATACTTTGCGGGTGGACGACCACGTCGATGCGTTCCATACCGATGCCGAAGAGCCAGCGGGCTTCAATCATTTCGAGGCCTTTGTTAAAAAGGGTGGCGGAATCGATGGTGATTTTAGGCCCCATTTCCCAGGTCGGATGCTTGAGCGCTTGGGCAAGCGTGACGAATGGGATCTCAGCGGCGGGTAAGGTGCGGAAGGGGCCGCCTGAGGCGGTGAGAATGAGGCGCGAGACTTCGTCCGAGCCGCCGGAGTGGGTGTCGAGGCATTGGAAAATGGCGTTATGCTCGCTGTCCACGGGCAGCAGTTTCACACCACGTCTCGCGGCAGCGGTGGTGATGATTTCACCGGCCATGACGAGGATTTCCTTGGAGGCGATTGCGAGATTTTTCCCAGCCTCGATCGCGGCAAGTGCGGGGTGGAGGCCCGCTGTGCCGACGATGGCAACGAGCACGATGTCTGCCTCGGCCAAAGTCGCGAGGGTGACGAGCCCTTCTGCGCCGACATGGACCTGCACGCCACTCGGCAGCAAGTCCCGGAGTGCGGCTTCTTGGGCGGTGTCGTAAATCGCGACATGGCGGACGCCGGTTGCGCGGGCTTGCGCGGCGAGGGTCTGGATGTTAGTGGCGGCGGCGAGGGCGATGATTTCGATCTCTTCCGGAAGCTCGCGTGCTACCTTGAGGGTGGAGGTGCCGATGGACCCGGTGGAGCCCAGGACGACGACGCGGCGCTTGTGAGGGCTCCCACTCATGCGGAGATCTGGAGAATCCATTTCAGGTAGAAATAGAGGGCTGGTGCGGTGAAGCAAATGCTGTCGATGAGGTCTAGTGAACCACCGATGCCGGGGAGCATTTTCCCGGAATCCTTCGCGTTAATTGCCCGTTTCACGATGCTTTCTGCCAGATCGCCGATGACCGCCAGCACAGCGAGGATGAAGCCCAGCGTGATGACATGCCCCCAGTGCTGGAAAAATGAGAGTTGCTTGGGGAAGATGAGATAGAGGCCACACCCCGCGACTTGGGCGAAGAATAAGGCTCCGAAAAATCCTTCCCAGGTTTTGCCAGGGCTGACGTGAGGAATCATTTTATGGCGTCCCACCATGGATCCCACGATGTAGGCTCCCATGTCGGTGAACTTGGTGACGGCCAGTAACCACAGAAGAGTCAAGGCTCCTGAGTCGCTCACAATTCCGGGGACATCCGTCGCATGCGGCACGAGGAACGTAATGCGCGCTGCGAAATTGAACAGAAAGGCGATGTAAACGAAGCCGAGCAAGTTCGCTGCCACCGCGAGTAGTCCCTCGATGCCGCGAATGGGGAAACGCAGTTGCAGGGTGAATGATCCCGCGATGGCGACGAAGATCGCGAGATCGTCCAAATTGGCCGGCACCGATTTCCCTCCCTTTAAAAAGGTCCAGTAGAGGGTGCCGCTGTAAGCGAGTGCCAACAAGATCCCGAAGCGTGGGAAGCACTTCACGTTCGCCGCGCGCAGCATTTGAAAATACTCGATGGTGGCGATCAGCATCAGCGCGCCGATCAGCCCAAGAAACGCCCATGACCAATGGCTGAAAAACACACTCGTGACGAGTCCCCAAAGGAAAAGTGTGCTCGCACTCCGCCGGGCGAAGATGAGGGCTTTCGATTGGACAGGTGGCGTAGCAGTTTCAGCCATTAGCGGCAGAATCCAAGACGCCCGCAGCGGGTGTGGCAACTCATTCTCGTAAATGACATGCAACCTTTCTGAAAACAATGGGTTTGATGTGCATACGAGCCCCTCAACGGACCCTCGGTAATCAAACACCATCCCAAAATGAAACCTACTACATTGTTCGCATTGGCAGCCCTCATCGCCACCTGTTCATTCGCTTCGGCAGAAGATAAGCCGAAAAAAGGCCCAAAAGGACCACCACCACCGGAGCTTGTTAAAGAGTTCGATAAAGACGGTGACGGCTCGCTCTCCGACGACGAAAAAACCGCCATGAGGACTGCCATGGAAGCGAAGCGCAAAGAAATCCTCGAGAAATACGACGCCGACAAGGACGGCAAGCTCAGCCCAGACGAGCGGAAAGCGGCTGTCGATGCGGGTGAGAAGCTCCCCGGCCATGGTCATGGAAAAGGTAAAAAGGACAAAAAAGGCGAGCCTTGATCCGGCGTCTGGCGCTTGATCGAGTGCGAAGTCTCAGTGACTTACCAAGTTTTTTCTCAGCGCAGTCCGGTTCTTCCGGGCTGCGTTTTTTTGATGCCTCACTCAGATTCCGGCAAGTAGGCGGAATCACGGTCCACTTGGAAGGACCAGCGCAGGGGACTCTCCGGTGATTTTCCGGTGAGGTCTTTCCACGTCACTTGCACTTGGTAGGAGGGTTGGCGCAGTTGGCGGTTGACGAGCCAAGAGAATTTCTTGCTCTCTGTCGAGAATTTGGCTGGGACTTCGCCAAAGCCGGAAACCTTCATGCTCAGTGTCGCAGGGTCGAAGTCTTGAAGCGTGGCAAAGTCCACGGAAATCTCGGGTAGGCGTGAGTTGATGATGGAGCCCGCTTCTGGAGTGACGGGAAATGGCGTGGTTTCGACCAATCCTGTCAGGGCCGAGCCTTCCAACGCGCTTCCTCCAGCACCTTCGCGGAAGGAAATCGCTTGGTCGAAGAGTTTGTCGTAGTTCCCGAGAACGATGTAGCGAGGCAGCGTCGCATCTGGGAGGCTGCGCTTGATTTTCCCTGGGATGACGGTGAAGAGGTGGGCGTAGGCGAATTCCACGCCCAGCTTGTGCATTTCCTCGGTGTGGTAGCCACCTGGGTAGGCGTAGCTGGTCACGGTGACGGAGAATTTCGACTCCAAGAAATACTTCGACTCGCCCATTTCTTTGCGGAGGTAAGCGTCGTATGCGTGCTCGCCCTTTTTACGGTAGTTCTTTACGGTCAATGGGTAAGGGTGGCTTACGGAATGGCTGCCGATGCTCGCTCCGTGGCCTAGCATTTCCTGAATCATCGGGATGGTCAGGGCCTTGCCGCCGCCGTCCACGTAGTCCTTGTAGAGGAAAATCGTGAAGGGGAAACCCAGCTCCTTGAGCACGGGGTAGGCATCCGTGTAAACGGATTTCCAGCCATCGTCGAAGGTGAGGAGAATCGACTGCGCGGGGAGCGTGCTTTCGCCCTTTTTCCAGGCCGTGAACTCCGCCATGGAGATGACCTTGATCCCAGACTGCTTGATCTGCTCCATCTGCTTGCGGAACTTCGATGTATGAATCCGCATCTGCGTCTCGGGTGAGTTCTCGCCGAGATCGTGATAACCGAGTACCGCCACGCGGCTGCCGTCGTCTGCGAGCGTCGGCTGGACCAGCTCTGGTGCGGCCGGTGCGGGGGGGGGGACAGGGATCTCTTGCGACCAGGCGCAGGCACTGATGCAGCTGGAAATGAAGGTAATACGAAGGGCGATGCGGAGAGCGAATGACGTCATGCGCCGCGAAAGTAGCCCGTGAAAGATCGAAGTGAAAGCCACAAGACGACGTGTTGCATTTCTTTAGCAGCATTTGATTGCACTTCGCCGCTGAACTGCCAATCCTTTCGGGACGAGCACGAAAAGTTGGCCCACCGCCTGCTAACCCCCAGAACTAGAACCCTATGGAAATGTTTAAGGGCTACGACCCAGGAAAATTCTACGATGAGATGTTTGGTGCCGATGGTTCCGTTCGCGGACACTGCGCTCCCCTTCTTGATAAATTTGGTAAGTTGGATGACCGGGACTTTCTCGCTCGCAAGGCGAATTCTGAACTCTATTTCCTCCGCCAAGGCATCACGTTCAATGTCTATCATGACAACCAAGGAACGGAGCGGATTTTCCCGTTTGATCCATTCCCGCGAGTCATGCCAGCGAATGAGTGGGAGCACTTGGAGGCGGGTCTGACGCAGCGGATTGTCGCGCTGAATCTCTTCCTCCACGACATTTATCACGACCAGCAGATCCTCAAGGATGAGGTCATCCCCCGCTTCTACATCGAGCAGGCCAAGCACTACCGCCCAGAATTCCGGGGCGTGGACGTGGCGGCAGACACCTACATTCACATTTGCGGAAGCGACCTGATTCGTGGTTCGGACGGCGTTTACTACGTGCTGGAAGACAATGGCCGCTGCCCGTCAGGCGCTTCCTATCTACTGGAGAATCGGAACGCGCTGAAGCGGGCCTTTCCCGGGATTTTCGAGAGCTTGGGAGTGCGCCCGGTCGATTCCTACCCGCGCGATCTTCTCAACATGCTGCACCACATCTCGCCGCGTAAGGATGGCGATCCAGTCTGTGTCCTGCTGACCCCAGGTTGCCACAATAGTGCCTACTTCGAGCACTGCTACCTCGCCCGCGAGATGGGCATCCAGATCGTTGAGGGTAAGGATTTGGTGGTGGTGGATAAATTCGTTTACATGCGGACCACTCGCGGCCTGCTGCGCGTGGATGTGATCTATCGCCGTATCGATGACGATTTCATCGACCCAGTCGTCTTCCGCAAAGATTCTGTGCTGGGCGTGCCCGGCTTGATGAACGCGTATCGCGCGGGGAATGTCTCCTTGGCAAATGCCGTTGGCACGGGTGTGGCGGACGACAAGGTGATCTATTATTTTGTTCCAAAAATGATCGAGTATTACCTCGGTCAGGAGCCGATTTTGCCAAACGTGCCGACCTATTTGGCCTCTGAGGCAGAAGACATGAAATATATCCTCAGTCACTTGCCAGAGCTTGTCGTCAAAGCGGCTAACGAGTCCGGCGGCTACGGGATGTTGATGGGCCCTACGGCGTCGAAAGATGAAATCGCTCAATTCCGCGAGCGCATCATTGCAGACCCGCGAAATTACATCGCCCAGCCAGTCATTTCCCTGTCCCGCGCGCCGACCTGGTGCGAGGGAGCCATCGAGGGGCGGCACATCGACCTCCGTCCCTATATCATTTACGGCAAGGACGTGAAAATTGTCCCCGGTGGGCTCACGCGAGTGGCTTTGACCAAGGATTCCCTCATTGTAAACTCATCACAAGGCGGCGGCAGCAAGGACACTTGGGTGCTCCGCGACTAAAACTTCATTATGCTTTCTCGTGTAGCTAACACTTTATACTGGATGGTCCGATATGTGGAGCGGGCAGATAACCTTGCGCGTCTGATCGATGTCAATCAGCAGCTTTTACTCGACTTCGAGAGCCTCGACAGCGAGAGATTGCGGGGCTTTTGGCAGCCTATCATTCTTAGCACTGGGGATGAAGAGGCCTTCAGTAAACTTTACGATGAGACGGGTAGTGAGCAAGTGATTCGCTTCCTAACCGACGATCCAAGAAACCATAACAGCATCACCTCATGCATCGCCCTAGCTCGTGAAAACGCGCGGACCGTGCGGGATCAGTTATCGGATGAATTATGGGAGGAGCTGAATGCGCTCTACCTCTTTTCCCGCACGGACGAGGCCAAGAGCCTCATCCAGAATGATCCGACTCGGTTTTATGAAAATGTCCGTCGCTCGGCGATGACCTTCCTCGGCATCGCCGCGTCCACCACCTCGCGGGATGAAGCATGGCAGTTCATGGATTTGGGGCGGCACTTGGAGCGGGCGGATAAAACGACGCGGTTCCTAGATGTGTCGAGTTACCTGCCGCCTTTACCGGATGGCCATGAAGCTGCCTCTCCTGGGATTCTTCACTGGACGGCGATTTTACGATCCTGCGGTGCGATGGGGGCCTTCCGAGCGTCTGGCTTAGAGATCACGGCGCAGTCAGTGGTCGAGTTTTTGATTTTCTCCAAGGACTTCCCGCGCTCCGTCCGCTACTGCATCGAGAAGGTGGACATCAGCCTGCACTTGATTTCAGGCACGCCTCGGGGCTCGTTTTCAAACGAAGCAGAGCGCGAGGCTGGGCGACTGCTCGCGGCGCTGCACTTCGGCTCGACGGAGGATGTCTTTGAAACGGGACTGCATGACTACCTTGATGCCCTACAAAGCCGGTTCAATCACATCGGGGGTGAAATTTTCGAAACCTATGTCTTGATGCCAGAGCGCGTGCAAATCAGCCCTGGGCCAACTCCTCCGAGCCTTTCTGATGCGGCTGCATGGCACATGGGGCAACAGCAGCAGCAAAAACAAGCGTGAATTCTTCCACTCAGCCGGCCCAATCGACACCCGGCATGAAGCTCGCGGTGTTCCACCGCACCACCTTCATCTATGCGATGCCGGTGACGCAGAGTGTGAACACCCTGCATCTAGAGCCACGGACCTTTCCCTACCAAAAAACGATCAGCGCACTCATCCGCATCATCCCCGCTACCCGGGTGCGGCGGTTTACCGATCTTTTTCAAAACATCACGCATCACTTCGAGCTGCCCGGTGAGCATAGCAGGTTGGAAATAGAGAGTCGCATCCGGGTGCATAACCTGCCCTTGGACATTTCTCAACTGAGCCGTGATGCGACCTTAGCGGCCTACTCGGACTCGTCGGTCCGCGAGCAGGTGTGGCCGTATTTGCAAGAAAGTCGTTGGGTCTCTCGCCACCCAGAAGTCTGGCGCCAGGCGCTGGACGTCACGAGTGGGCTGGTGTCGATTTTCGATCAAGCGACGGCCTTGATGCAGTGGATTTACCAAGAATTCACCTACGACCCCGGTGCGACGAATGTGAACACGCACCTCGAAGAAGCCTTCCAAATGCGCCGTGGCGTCTGCCAAGATTTCACGCATGTGATGCTTGGTCTGTGCCGCGCGGTGGGCATTTCTGCGCGCTACGCATCCGGTTATTTATACAATGGGCCGAGAGATACCCTCGTCGGTGCCCAAGCGTCACATGCCTGGGCGGAGGTCTATCTCCCAGCAGCCGGGTGGATCGGCTTCGATCCGACGAATAATACCCTAGCAGATGAACGCTATGTGAAGGTCTCCGTAGGTCGGGACTATGAAGATGTGGCCCCGGTGAGGGGGAGTTATCACGGCACGGGTCAGTGCCGGATGGAGGTCTTAGTCGAGGTGGAAAAAATCTAATTTCACCACAGGTTAGCCGACAAAGCGTTGGGCTATGGGCATCCGCCGACCGATTCCAAACGCTTTCGCGGTGACCCTGAGGCCAGGAGCCGCTTGGTGGCGTTTCCACTCGTTCAAATCGACCCGGCGCTGAATCCAACGCACCGTGGCCTCCTCGAATCCTCGGGCGACGATTTCTTCGGCTGAGAGTTGCTGCTCGACGTAGAGTTCTAGGATGCCATCGAGGATTTCATAGGGCGGTAAGCTATCTTGGTCTTTCTGATCCGGGCGGAGTTCGGCGCTGGGGGCTTTGTCGATGGTGTTCCACGGAATAATTTCCCGCTCGCGGTTGATCCACCGGGAAATTTCGTAAACGCAGACTTTCGGTAGGTCAGAAATGACCGCGAGACCGCCGCACATGTCGCCGTAAATCGTGCAGTAGCCCACGGCGAGTTCGCTCTTATTTCCGGTGGTGAGTAAGAGGTGATGATCCTTATTGGAAAGTGCCATGAGCATGATGCCGCGCAGCCGGGCTTGCATGTTTTCTTCCGTCACGTCTTCGGGTTTCCCGGCGAATACCGGCTGCATCGCCGACTTGATCGATTCAAACGCGTTTCGGATCGGTAGCTCCGTGCAGTGGATGCCGAGATTTTTCGCCAAGGCAAAGGAGTCATCCACGCTGCCACGCGAGGAATAGGGGCTCGGCATGGTGAGACCATAAACATTTTCCGGCCCCAGAGCCGCGGCGGCGATGGTCGCGGTAAGTGCCGAGTCGATGCCACCGCTCAGGCCTAGGCAGACCGTAGAAAATCCACATTTCACCACGTAGTCTCTCACCCCGAGGACGAGGGCTTGGTAGAGTTGTTCCGTGTCACAAGTATCGAGCTTAGCCTCTTGCACGGCGGGCTGGAAGGGGTCGACGACGCGGCTGCATGCGCTAAATCCCGGGAGTTGTGCCGTGATGCGCCCCTGTGCATCGGCCACGAGTGAATGCCCGTCGAAGATGAGTTGGTCATTGGCTCCGACCGAGTTGCAATACACCACCGGCACTTGCGCGCCACGGGAAATGCCACCGATCATCGCACGGCGGACCAAGGGTTTTCCTTGATGAAATGGGGAGGCGCTTAGATTCAACAACAGATCAATGCCTTTCCCCAATAATTCCTTCACTGGGTCGCGATCGTAAAGGGGCCGTTGAAGGTAATCTTCGGTCCAGATGTCTTCGCAGATCGTGACGCCGAAGCGTTTGCCCTTCCAGGAAATCGGTTCGCAGGATTCGCTGGGTTCAAAGTAGCGTCGCTCGTCGAACACATCGTAGGTGGGGAGCAGCGTTTTCCAAATCCGGTGCCGGATTTCTCCATTCTCCAGCCATGCCACCGCATTGCGAAACGGCTTCCCGGTCCGCTCGGGGTGGTGGTGATCCACGTAACCGACGAGGAGCGGCACTTCACGGATTTCCCCCGCGAGGTAGTCCAGCGCTTGCAAGCACTGCGGGACGAACTGTGATTTAAAGACCAAGTCCCGGGGTGGGTAGCCTACCAACGCCAGTTCCGGGGTCACGACCAAGTCGGCACCCGCATCGAGACACTCTCGGTAAGCGGCGAGGATGCGTTTCACATTGCCGGGGAAGTCTCCGATGACGGAGTTGATTTGCGCGATGCCGATGTTCATGGACGGCTCCAGAAAACACTCGCATTTGCCCCGGACAAAAGGAAAATTCGACAATCGTCGACATAGCGACGCTGGTTCACTGGAAATCACCTTGAACCACGGCTTGCCGTTTCGATTCTGACTCTCTAGTTTCCCAACAGACGCCCATGAACGCCAGAACCCTCTTCTCCCTTTTCGTATTGGTCACTCCGCTTGTTTCCCAAGCTCAGACGACCCCAGAAGGCAAGCTGCCAGATGCTCCTCAGACCCTCATGTCGCATCAACAAGCCTTCCTCAATCTCCCAGAGGAAGACCGGAAATCCTTCGTCAAGCTGATCACTGAAGCCGAACGTCTCTTCCAGCAGAAGCGCATCTTCGAATGCATCGAAGAGCTCGATAAAGCCTCTAAAATCTTCGTCGATAGCCCAGAAATCTACAATCTCCGGGGCAGCTGCTTCGTCGAGATGCGCGCCTTTGACAAAGCACTCGCGCAGTATGAAAAAGCGCGTGCCTTCACCAAGGATAACGCCAGCATCGACTTCAACATCGCCGAGATGTACTTCGTCACCAAGGAGTGGAAAAAATGTTCTGACCTCTTGGAGAAAATCCTCAAGACCATCCCTCCTCAACAAACTGCCTTGGGTCGCCTCGTCGAATTCAAGGTTCTCCTCTGCAAGAAAAAGCTCGGCATGAAGGACGAAGTCGCAGCCATGGCTGAAAAATACGACTTTCTCGACGATTCTCCCTACCACTACTACGCCAAGGCCGCCATCTGCTACGACGAGAACGACCTCGTCAAAGCCGAAGAATGGCTCGCCATCGCCGCGCGGATTTTCACCGATCCTAACGTGCTCGCACCCTGGCAAGACACCCTCGTCGAGTATGGCTACATCAAGAGCTTCTACGGCGACGACAGCTCCCCTGCCAACTAAGGCTGCGACTCCTCAGCGCTTTTCTTTAACTCCTCGATGAACGCCAGGACGTGCAGACCCACGCTCTGCTGCGTAGGCACTCCCGCTGCGACTTGAATTCTCCCCGGCTCCACCGTGAGCGGTCGCGAGATCAAGCGCTGGCGTTGCCCACCGTCGATTTGGCTGCTTTCTGCAAGTAGGGCGATGCCTAAATTTCCTTCCAGAGCCGCGACCAAGCTACTGACCCCGTCGAATTCCCCAGCCACCTTCGCTTGGAGACGATGCTCGCGGAAAAAGCCCGTCACTCGATCCCAATAGTCCGGATATTGCTCACGGTCATAGAGTAGCAGGCGCTGCCCCGCCAAGTCCTTGGCGGAAAGGAGCGACTTTTGCCCGAGCGGATGCTCCGCCAGCATGACCACTCGCCAGCCATAATCACGCAGCGGGGTCCAGTGAATCGGCTCCGAAATGTGCTGGCAGGGCGCGGCCACGATGAGGTCCAGCTTTCCTCCCGCCAGCCCTGCCCGCATTTCTGAGGATGACCAATCCCACAGACTCACCCGCACCCGGGGGTGAAATTGGGTAAAGCGCTCGATCGCCAACGACAAAAACTCCCCCGCTAATGACGGGGCATAACCGACCCGCAGTGGCTCACCGACGGCACTTGTTTTGACTTTTTCAATCATCAGCTCACTCACCTTCAGCAGCTTGCGAGCCTCTACGAGTAGCACCTCGCCTGCCTGAGTCAGGGAAATCGAGTGGGCACCGCGCTCGAGTAATACGGTTTCCAACTCCTCCTCCAGCGCCTTGATCTGCCGACTCAGCGCCGGCTGGGTAAGCCGCAGTGCCTTTGCCGCTGCGGTGATGCTTCCCGCCTCTCCCACCGCTACAAAATGTTTCAGTTGCCGCAATTCCATGGCCTCATGCTAGACCTTGGTCAGAAAATGCCAAGCCACGCGTTGCAACGTGTAAAAGCTGCTATTAGTGTAACTCATGGGACTCGAAAAAATCACACAGAAACTCCAGGAAGCCCTGCAATCGGCTCAAAGCATCGCTTCTAAATCCTCTCATTCAGAGCTGAAAAGCCCCCATGTCCTGCTTGCCCTGCTCCAGCAAGACGGCGGCATCGCCACACCCATTCTCCAAAAAGCCGGCGTGGACATCCCTCACCTCAAGGCCATGACCGCCGCAGCACTCGCCCGCGAGCCTAGCGTGCAAGGAGCCTCGACCCAGCCTCAAATCAGCGTCGGTCTGCGCGCCACGCTCGATGCCGCAGACACCATCCGCGAGTCCCTAGGCGACGATTTCCTCAGCGTGGAGCATTTCCTGCTCGGTGCCTTAAAGGGCGATTCACCCGCCGGGAAACTCCTCAAAGACGCCGGACTCGATGAGAAAAAAGCCCGCGACGCCATCACCAGCGTCCGTGGCTCCCAGAAAGTCACCGACGATTCACCGGAAGGAAAATACCAGACCCTCGAAAAATACGGCACCGACCTCACCGCCCGTGCTCGCGAGGGGAAAATCGACCCAGTCATCGGCCGCGATTCCGAGATCCGCCGTGTCCTCCAAGTTCTCTCCCGACGCACCAAGAATAACCCCGTCCTCATCGGCGAGCCTGGCGTCGGCAAGACCGCCATCGTCGAGGGCCTGGCCCGCCGCATCATCTCTGGCGACGTGCCAGACTCCATGAAGAACAAGCGCATCATCTCCATGGACCTCGGCGGCATGCTCGCCGGCGCCAAATTCCGTGGCGAATTCGAGGAACGCCTCAAAGCCTTCCTCAAAGAAGTCACCGATTCAGACGGCCAAATCATCCTCTTCATCGACGAACTACACACCCTCGTCGGGGCTGGTGCCAGCGAAGGTGCGGTGGATGCGTCGAACCTGCTCAAGCCCCAACTCGCCCGCGGCGAGCTCCGCACCATCGGCGCCACCACCCTCGACGAATACCGGAAATACATCGAAAAAGACGCCGCTCTCGAGCGCCGCTTCCAGCCCGTCATGGTCGGCGAGCCATCCGTGGAAGACTCCATCGCCATCCTCCGTGGCCTCAAAGAACGCTACGAAGTCCACCACGGCGTCCGCATTCAAGACGGTGCCCTCGTCGCTGCCGCCACCCTCTCGGACCGCTACATTTCTGGCCGTTTCCTCCCGGATAAAGCCGTGGACCTCATCGACGAAGCCGCCGCCCGCCTCAAGATCGAGCTGGACTCCATGCCCACCGAGATCGACGTGCTGGAGCGCCAGATCCTCCAGCTAGAAATGGAGAAAAAGGCCCTCGAAAAGGAAACCGACAAGGCCTCCTCCGTCCGCCTCGCCAAGGTCCAAGAAGAACAGGCTAACCTCCGCGAGTCCTCCGCGGGCCTCATGGCGCAGTGGCGGAACGAAAAGGCCATCATCGATCAAGTCCGCGCCGCCCAAGGGAAAATCGAAACCCTCAAGGGCGAGACCGAGCGTGCCCAGCGCATCGGCGATCTCACCCGCGCCTCCCAGATCACCTACGGCGACCTGCCAGAGGCCCACCGCGAGCTAGAAGCCGCCAAAGATCTCCTCAACTCCCGCCAAGGCAGCGGCGCGCTGCTCAAAGAAGAAGTCACCGAAGAAGACATCGCCCGCATCGTTTCCTCATGGACTGGCATCCCGGTGAATCGCCTCCAAGAAGGGGAAAAACAAAAACTCGTCACCATGGAGCAGCGCCTCGGCGAACGCGTCGTCGGCCAGAAAAAGGCGATCAAAGCCGTGGCCAACGCCGTCCGCCGCGCCCGTGCGGGCTTGCAGGATGAAAACCGACCGATCGGTTCCTTTATTTTCCTCGGCCCCACCGGTGTAGGGAAAACGGAACTCTCCAAGGCCCTCGCCGAGTTCCTCTTCGACGACGAGGCCGCCATGATCCGCATCGACATGTCAGAGTACATGGAAAAGCACAGCGTCGCCCGGCTCATCGGCGCACCTCCTGGCTACGTCGGCTACGAAGAAGGCGGCCAGCTCAGCGAGCAAGTCCGCCGCAAGCCCTACTCCGTGGTGCTCTTCGACGAAATTGAAAAAGCCCACCCAGATGTGTTCAATATCCTGCTCCAAGTGCTCGACGACGGCCGCATCACCGACGGCCAAGGCCGCACCGTGGACTTCCGGAACACCGTGCTCATCATGACCTCCAACATCGGTTCCCAGTTCATCCTCCATGAGGACAACGCCGAGCAACGCGAGGCCCAAGTCACCGAAGCTCTGCGCGGTCATTTCCGCCCCGAGTTCCTCAACCGCATCGACGAAATCATCATCTTCGACCGCCTCCAACGCGAGGAAATCACCACCATTGTGGACCTCCAGCTCACCCGAGTCCGCCAGCGCCTCTCCAAGCAAGGCCTCGCACTGGCCCTCACCGAAGCGGCGAAAGAGCACCTCGGCAGCCAAGGCTACGACCCCATCTACGGTGCCCGCCCGTTGAAACGTGTGATCCAGCATCTCCTACTCGACCCGCTCAGCCTCGACGTGCTCGAAGGAAAATTTGTCGATGGCGATCTCATCCAAGCCGACCTCCAAGGCCAAGAAATCACCTTCCACAAAGCCTAATCTCGAAGGCCGGTACGGACCTCCAGGCAGTTCGGCGAATGAAAAGCCCATGCCTCGTCATCCCGGCATCGCCTATCTTTTGTCTACGGCTCAGATGCGAGTTTGCAGCCGCACGCAGGCTGGGTAAGCTTGCCACATGATCGAACTCGACCTGCTCGGTGCCCACGCGCCGCGCGCCTACTCCATTCTTTCGAGCCTGGTCACGCCCCGTCCGATTGCTTGGGTGACCACGCTCAACGAGGACGGCAGCGTGAATGCCGCGCCATTTTCCTTTTTCAACGTGTTCGGTGCTGAGCCGCCGCTGGTTATTTTTGCTCCGGGAGATCGTGACGATGGCTCGCCGAAGGACAGTGCGAGAAACTGCCGCCGCACGGGCGAGTTCGTGGTGAATCTGGTGGATGCAGCACTCGCTGAGGTCATGGTAAAAACTTCTGCCTCAGTGCCTTATGGGGTCAGCGAGACCGCGCGCGAGGACTTGGAGACCGCCGCATCCAGCGCTGTGCTTGTCCCAAGGATCGCCGCCGCGCCTGCGGCCTTGGAATGCAGGGTGCACTCGATCCAGCAAATCGGGGAAAATCGAATCGTGCTCGGCATCGTCCACCGCGTTCACGTGCGTGAGGAATTTTTCGAGAGCGAGACGATGCGTGTGCTAGGTGAAAAATTCCACCCGATCGGTCGGATGGCCTCGCCGAACTGGTATTGCAAAACGAGCGATCTCTTCGAAATCGCCCGTCCTAGCTGAAATACGCCACGCCGGCTTCGAAGATCGGCTGGTGCTTTTCTCCGGGGATGTTGATGGCGACTTGAGTGCCGCTGCGCTCAGTGTGGCCCATTTTCCCGAAGACGCGACCGCAGGGGCTGGTGATGCCTTCGATGGCGCTGAGGGAGCCGTTCGGGTTGATGGAGATTTCCATGCTGGGCTGGCCCTCGGCATCGCAATACTGGGTAGCGATCTGGCCGCCGCGGGCGAGCTGGGCGATGACTTCCGGGCTGGCGTAGAATTTCCCCTCGCCATGGGAAAGCGGGATGCGGTGGATCTCGCCGACTTGGCTTTTGGCAAGCCAAGGGGAGAGCGTGCTGATGACCTTGGTGCGAGCGTAGCAGGAAATGTGACGGCCTACGGAGTTGTGGACGAGGGTGGGGGAGTCGGCGGAGGCATCGCGGATTTCGCCGAAGGGGACGAGGCCGGTTTTGATGAGGGCTTGGAAGCCGTTGCAAATCCCGAGGATGAGTCCGTCGCGGTTTTTTAGAAGATCCATCACCGCATCGGCCACGCGGGGGCTGCGGAGGATGGTGGCGATGAATTTGGCGGAACCGTCTGGCTCGTCCCCGGCGCTGAAGCCGCCGGGAAGCATGAGGATCTGGGACTGGCGGATGTGAGCGGCAAGGGCACTGAGGGATTCCTCGATGTGCTGCGCGGTGAGATTGCGGAAGACGAGGATCTCGGCATCGGCCCCGGCTTGGCGGAAGGCTTTGGCGGAATCGTATTCCGAATTGGTGCCGGGGAAGGTGGGGATGAGCACCTTCGGCTTGGAGATCGAGGAGCGGGGATAGGGGCGTGGGGAGGAAGAGAACGGTTGAATCAATGGTTTGTTTGATTCCGTGGTAGAGGATTGGGTTGGGTAAATCGGTTCCAAGGTGCCGGTCCAGGCGGCGAGGAGATCGCTGAGCGGGTGGGATTCTCGGTTGAGAATGAGGGTGGGCGCGGCGGTGACGTGGCCGATGGTTTGTGAGGTGGGGAGGGCTTGGCGGATGGAATCGGCTGCGCTGGTTTCATGTTCGATGAGGAAGGCGAAGTAGCGCTCTTGGGAGAGGTCGAGTGAGGTTTCGATTTCTGCGCCGAGGTGGTTGCCAAAGGCCATTTTCGCGAGGGCAGCGGCGATCCCGGCTTGGCCGATGTGGTGGAGCGAGAGGATTTTTCCGGCGACGTTGAGGGTGTGGAGTGCCTCGGCGGTGTCGCGGAGGAGGGGGAAATCGGGGAGCTGGTCGGCATCGCGTGGGATTCCGACGAAGGTGAGAGTGGAGCCGATTTTTTTAAACTCTGGGGAGAGCGCGAGGCTGGCTTTTCCGGGCGCGAGGGCGAAGGAGACGAGGGTGGGCGGCACGTCGAGCTCATTGAATGAGCCGGACATGGAGTCTTTCCCGCCGATGGCGGCGAGGCGAAGGGAATGCTGCGCTTGGTAAGCTCCGAGGAGGGCGGCGAAGGGGAGACCCCAGCGGGTGGCGTCGGTGCCGAGCTTGGGGAAAAATTCTTGGAGTGTGAGGCGGACGTCGGAGAGGCGCGCACCGGCGGCGACGGCTTTACAAACGGACTCGGTGACGGCGTAGAGGGCACCGTGGAAGGGGGACCAGGCGGAGATTTCCGGATTGAAGCCCCAGCTCATGTAGGTGGCGACGTCGGTATCGCCCTCCAGCAGGGGGATTTTCGCGACCATGGCATCGGGCGGGGTCAGTTGTCGGTCGCCGCCGAAGGGCCAGAGGACCGTGCCTGCGCCGACGGAGCCGTCGAAGATTTCACCGAGGCCTTTCTGGGAGCAGAGGGCGAGGGAGGAGAGGTGGTTTGTAAGCGTCGGGACTGCGCTGCCAGCTTTTTCGTTTGCTCGATGCACTCTTGGTAAGACATCTGCCGTTCTTTCGCCTGCAAGGCTAAGGCTTTTTTGCAGGCTAGTTTGTGGGCTTCGTTCAGATAAATTTCCAATGGCATCTTTTGAGTCTATGGGGGGTGTCAAGCGATGGGCAGTGGATGGGGCTTGGCGGTTGGAAACTGCCGCCACGTGGATGTCGGTGCGTTGCTGGATGCCGTTGGTGTCGAGGAAGGCGCGGGAGAGATTGACGATGGTTTTCCCACGCCAGGTCATGATGAGGCGGCCGCTGTCAGTGACGTCTGCGACGTGGCGGCACTCGAGGTTTTCGCGGTCGCAGGCGGCGTTGAAGTAGGCGATTTCTGAGGCATCGACGCAGATGGCCATGCGTTCTTGGGACTCGGAAATGGCGAGTTCAGTGCCGTCGAGGCCGTCGTATTTTTTGGAAACGGCGTCGAGGTTGATGACGAGGGAGGGGGCGATTTCGCCGATGGCCACGGAGATGCCGCCTGCACCGAAGTCGTTGCAGATCTTGATCTTACGGGTGAGTTCTGGATTGCGGAAAAGGCGCTGGATCTTGCGCTCGGTGGGGGCGTCGCCTTTTTGGACTTCGGCGGAGTTTTCCAGAGCGGTGTCGGTGTGTTCCTTGGAAGAACCAGTCGCGCCGCCCACGCCATCGCGGCCGGTGCGCCCGCCGATGAGGAGGATGACATCGCCTGGAGCGGGTGCGCCGCGGAAGACTTGGGAGCGGGGGGCGGCGGCGACGACGGCACCGATTTCAAGGCGCTTGGCGACGTAGCCGGGGTGGTAAATTTCCGCGACTTGGCCAGTGGCGAGGCCGATTTGGTTGCCATAGGAGGAGTATCCGCGGGCGGCGACTTGGCAGATTTTTTTCTGTGGCAGCTTGCCGGGGAGAGTCTCGGAAAAGGGCGTGCGCGGGTCAGCAGCGCCGGTGACTCGCATGGCTTGATAGACGTAGGAGCGGCCGGAAAGAGGATCGCGGATGCAGCCGCCTAGGCATGTGGCGGCACCGCCGAAGGGCTCGATCTCGGTGGGGTGATTGTGGGTCTCGTTTTTAAACATCACCAGCCATTCTTCGGTGGCGAGGGTGGTCTCGACAGGGACGACGATGGAGGCGGCGTTGACCTCTTCGGAGACTTCGAGGTTGTCGAGTTCGCCGGATTTACGGAGCTCTCTCATGCCGATGAGGGCGATGTCCATCAGCGTGATGGGCTTCTCCTCGCGGCCGAGATCGCGGCGGGTGGCGAGGTAGGTTTCCCAGGCGCGCTGCACGGGGGCGGTGTCGTCGCCGAAGGTGACTTGCTCGATCTTGGTCAGAAACGTGGTGTGGCGGCAGTGATCGGACCAATAGGTGTCGAGCATGCGGATTTCGGTGAGGCTCGGCGCGCGATTTTCCTCGTCGCGGAAGTAGTTTTGGCAAAATGCGACGTCCTCCGCAGACATGGCGAGGCCGAGTGTGGCGCGGATGGTGGCGGGATTTCCGGTGGTGAAATCGGTGAGTAGGGCGACGTCGGCCGGTGGGGTGATTTCGCGGTGGGTATTGATGTGCGCGAGCGGGACTTCGTGAGAATCCACGGCGTTGATGACAAACGCTTTGATGCTGGCGATTTCCGTAGGGCTGAGGCGGCCTTGGAGGATGATGATCTTGGCGGAATCGACGAGTGGGCGTTCTTTTCCGGTGAGAATCTGAATGCACTGGGCGGCGGAGTCGGCGCGTTGGTCGAACTGGCCGGGGAGAAACTCGACAGCGAATGCGGATTCATTTTCCGCGAGGGGAAGGGTCTCGGCGAGCGAATCGACTTGCGGTTCAGAGAGAATGAGGCGGGTGGCTTGGGTAAATTCGTCGGTGGAAAGGCCCTCGATGTCGTAGCGCTGAACGATGCGGAGGCCACTGAGACTTGGCAGGACCAAGGATTCGTGGAGGTCGTGCAGCAGATGTGTGGCCTCGAGAGTGTGGGCGGCCTTTTTTTCGACGAAAATGCGATTCATAGTAGCTTGGAGCGGCGGAGCTTGGGAAAGCGCCGGATGCTAGGAGCAGGAGCGGTGAGAGCAAGCGGAATGGGGAAATCCGAGGGCAACTCGGTTTTCGGATTGCCTCTGGAGGGCTTCGAGAGACGATGCAGCGACATGGCGTATTTGGCAGAACGAGCATTTGAGTTAATTTCCTCAGCCCATGAGCGAGGACGGCTAGCGCATGCATTTCTCATCAGCGGGGCGCATGGCAGTGGTAAGGAAAAACTGGCGGCGCAGATAATCCAGCTCATGAATGGTGCGGCAAAAAGTGGGGGATTTGATCTATTTGGCGAGCCGATCGTGGTGGAAACCCCGCCGCTGGATGAGTTGGAGAGCGGTTGGGTGCGGATCATCCGGCCTCGCATGAAATCGCGGCGCATCGGGGTGGATGAGATTCGTGATTTAGAGCAAACACTGCACCTAGCCGCTCCCGGTGGAGCGTGTAAAGTGGGGGTGATCACCGAGGTGGACCGCATGAATGACCAGGCGGCAAATGCCTTTTTAAAAACCCTCGAAGAACCGCCGAAAAACACCCTGCTGCTCCTGCTGACGGCGAATCCCCAGCGCTTGCTGCCCACGATTTTATCCCGCTGCGTGCGCTTGCCGCTACTTGGCGGACGGGCGCTCTTGGAAAATGGCGGTGCGGAACTCGTCGCCGCGCTGAATGCGGCGGCGGCTCGCGGCTTCGGCACACCGGTCGCGGCGTTGCACTTGAAGGCGGCGTTTTCTTCGTTCCTTGTCCAGTTCCGCGAAGAAGCGGATGCCACGGCCAAGGCGGCGGAAAAAGAAGAGACGGCAGCTTACCGGGATACGACCGATGGCCGTTGGCTGAAAGAACGCGAAGATTTCCACAAAGCGGCAGCCGAAGCAGAATACTTGGACGCTCGGAGCCGTTTGTTTGACGTGCTGATGTCCTGGATGGCGGATCTGCTGCGGATGAAGGTTCAGGGCGGAGGACTCGATTTCCCCGAATCCGCGCCTGCCCTGCGCGGCATCGCCGAGGCGGAAACGGCCAGCCGCCTGCTAAAACGCATGGAAGCTCTCGATTCGCTCCGGCGCACCTTGGAGACGAATGCCTTCGAGCCACTCGCCATCGAGGTCGGATTTCTCAAGGCGTTTGGCTAAATCGCAAGGGGAGCTCAATACTCACCGACCACCTTTTTCTCAGACTCGTCCGGCAATGCGAACAAATCGAGCAACTGCTCAAGGCCGTCGAGCACACGTAGAATCCCTGCCGTCCACTGCTGCTTCTCCCATTCCGGGCTGGCCAGTTCGAGCAGGTGGTTGAGCGTTTCAGTGGGGAGAAATGGCTCCAAACCATAGCCCGGAATGATCGCTGCCTCTGCCCGCTTGGGATCGATGGCGAGTAAAATTGACCGATTCAGCTTCCCCCGGCAGCTATCTCCCGCGAAGTTTCCTGCATTAAACATCCAGAAAGCATGCATCGAAAAAGGGTGCTCATCTGGGAATGCGTGCACCACCACCTGCAAGACCAACTCCGGGAATTTTTCCTCCAGAGTGGTGATGCGCCTAATCAACTTGGCGTGATCCCCCGGCTGCAGCAAGCGCGCCAGATCCGCGACAAACGGCGTGAGGCGCGGCATGGCTCCGACGAGCGACACCGTCCGTGGATACGTCAATCGACAAGCTGGACATTCACTGGCTGTGGCTTGCAAGAGAGTCTGGCAATAGGGGCACTGCATGGGGTGGATTTTGCATGGGGGGATGAGTTCGCGAAGCCTAAATATAAGAGCCTCTTAGCGACTCATCAAGACCCTCCAAGTCGCCACCAGTGTGAGAATCGCCCCTATGATTTCCAGTTGGTGAAATGACTCACCAAAACACAGCCAGGCACCCACCGCAGTGACGAGAGGAAGAATCATCTGCAATGAAGACCCACGCGCCACCGACATCGACTGATACGCTTGCGTCATCACCAGTTGAGCGACAGTCACCACCACCGCCGCCAGTGCTAGCCAGCCCCAAGCGCTCAGCGGCACGTTAGGCAGCTTGCTCACTGCCGGACTGGCGATGACGAGACTATACAAGGCCTGCGAGGCATAAATCGTCGCAGGATGCTCCTCATGGCGGAGTCGGCGGATGATCACCACCACCCAGCCCGCACCGCAGGCACCGGCCAGACCGAGCAGGGTGTAGGGAGAGTAGCTGAAGGATTTTTCAGGATCGCTCAGGAAAATCCCAAGCCCACAGAATCCCACGACCATCCACGCCATCGCCGCGCGGCTGAGTTTTTCCTTAAGCCAAATCGCCGCGATCACCGAGGCGAAAATCGGATAGGTCAAATTCAGGATCACCGCCTGCGCCGCTCCCAGTTGGATGATAGACACATAAAATGCCACAATACTCAGCGCACCCACCACGCCGCGGATCGTGATCAAGCGACCCTTCAGCAAGCGCCTCGCCTCCAGCCCCCGGCCCCAGCCGTAAACCCCGAAGACGAAGAGCAAGCCCACCGCGCCCCGGAACACCGTCGCCACCCACCCATCTGCCACAGGGTAGCGCAGGGAAATCGCACGAATCAGCAGCGTATTCACCGCGAACAAAACGACCGATGCCAGCATGAGCAACACGCTGCGACGGCTAAAGGAATCATCAGTTTTCAAAGGCATATCGGTTTATTCAGAAAACCAGAACGACCCCGGCGACAGGCGGGCCCCACGTATTGGATATCCCCAGAAAGCCCATCACCCGTGGCGCGTTCTGGAGAGTGGGGAAATTCCTTCCGCTCACACCCCACACGCCAAGCCCTTCCGCCAAATCACGACGGAAGAACGTTTAACTCGAAGCGGAATGAGCAAAATCATCTCAACGCCGATGTGGCAGAGCAGCGCAGCCGAGTCAACCCCAGACCCTCACAATTTAACTGCTCCCGCCGCTACAAAGTTCAATGTGATGCCGCCGCTCTATCGGGCCGGCTGCGCATCCGACTCTAGACCGTTTCTCAAAAATCAGTGCGTAAAAAGTGCGATTTAGCACTTGTACTTTTCTTCTGTTAGGTAAACACTCCCGGATCGGCCGTATCCGTCAGCTTCCCAATCCAGAAACCTGC
>JAIXQH010000045.1 GCA_027484055.1 Verrucomicrobiaceae bacterium
CCTGTCTCTCGGTCGCCCTCCGTCGTGGCGACGGGCGGAACCTATTCTTGTCCGTAGACGCGGGTCAATCGATTTCGTGCGGTTTTTTGAAAAAAAGATTCAGAATCCCTGCGGGCCTTGAAGTTATTGGGTTTTGCGCGGTATTTGTATCGTAACTGAAAAGCCTCCTGGCTGTGGGAGTGATGCGGTGACGGTTCCGCCACATGCCTCGACGGCTGTTTTGACGATCGCGAGACCGAGTCCGCTTCCTCCTGTGTCTCTGCTCCGCGAGCGATCTGGACGGTAGAAAGGCTCAAAGAGTCTGGATAGCTCGTCGGCAGGTACACCGGGTCCGTTGTCTGTGACTGAGATCTCGATATGTTCCGGAGATTCGATCGCTTGGATGACAACTTGCGCGCTGACGCCGGCGTGGACGGTTGCATTGCGAATAAGATTCCCAACAGCGCGGCTCAGGAGCGTTGAGTCGGTTATGAGAGTAAGACCGGTTGGGACCATTATTTTGCAATGGGGGCTTCCCGATTCACGCGCTACGACCTCACTGATGAGAGGTTCGATTGAAACGTTTTGAAATCGCGGTTTGCGATTACCGGCTCTTGAAAAGGCTAGGATTTCCTCGACGAGGGTGGCGAGTTCTTGGGTGTCTGATTCGATGGATGAGAGGTGCGCTTGAGATTCCTCGCTGAGTTTCATTTCTAAAATGCCGAGCCCCGTGCGGATGCGAGCAAGGGGGGCGCAGAGTTCGTGGGCTGCGTCACCAAGGAAGCGTTTTTGTCCAGAGATGAGATGCCCGAGTTGTGCTGACATGGACTGAATGGCGGTGCCTAGGTTTCCGAGTTCGTCATTTCCACGCGCTGGAAGTGTGATTTCAAACTGACCGCTGGCGATACGATCCGTTGCTGTGGTGAGACGGCGGATGTAGCGCGTAATGCCCCAAACAAAGGGTGTCCAGAAGGCGAGGCTCAAGGCTAGCACCGCCAAACCACCCCATAGCCATGGCTGGAACTCAAAGAACATGCCTGATCCATCGAGCCGATCGGCGCGAACGAGTAGGAGTTCGCTACGTGGTGGCCGCTCGATGGTTCCCCCGAAATGCAAGTGGACTCCAGCCCAATAGCCGTCACCGTGGTCACCACGGACTAAGAAGACGGGCTTGTTGTCAGGTGCTGGGCGAACTGATTCACCTGACTGCGCACGGGGAAATGGGCTGTCGCCGCGCGGAGGCTGGCCGCGAAATGGCCGATCTCTTGGCCCCGGCGGCGGCACGGTATCGTCTTCCTCTGGATTCGCACGGCGCGGTGGCCCTGATCCGGGGCGTCCAATGGGTGGGGGCAGGTCATTTTTTAATCGTTCAATCACGTTGGGCGGGATGCGAAACGGGATGTTTTCCATGTCACCTCTGTCGACGATCGCCGCAGCAACGTGACGCTGCGTGGCGATTTTTTTGATGGCTTCGTTCCACGCCGAGGGCGGGAGTCCTTCAATTTCTGCCCTGACTGAGTCTCCGAAATCTTTGAGTCGTTCTCCAGCTGCTCCACTGAGCAGGGAATCCAGTCCCAGCCCCAATTGCCAGCTCACGAAGCCGACGAATGCTAGGCTTAGAATGAGGCAGTGGAGAAGTAACCATGCTAGGACTTTAGCAAGAAGAGGAAATGGAGGACTGGAATTCATGCTTGGCTGAAATTTTGAGTCTCAGGCTCGCATAGGGAGTATCCAATCCCACGGATGGTTTTGATGAAATGTGGGCTCTTCGCATCATCTCCAAGCTTTTTTCTCAAGGAGGAGACGTGCACGTCGATCGAGCGGTCAAAGATATCGAACCGCCGCTCAGAGACTTCTTCGATGAGGCGCTCACGGGATTTTACCCGGCCTTTTGATTTTAAGAGAGCAGCTAGAATGGCGAATTCTAGGGTCGTGAGTTCAAGCGGATCATCCCCTAAGACGACGGTGTGCGTGTCTTCGCAAAGGCGCAGGGTCCCCGCGCAGAGCTCTTTAGGCGCAGCCATGTCATGTTGAATCCTTGATCGTCGGCTCACGGCACGGAGGCGGGCGAGCAGTTCTCTAGAGGAAAAGGTCTTGGGTAAATAATCGTCCGCTCCGATTTCAAGCCCCACAATGCGGTCCGCCTCGTCACCCAACGCCGTGAGCATCAGGACGGGCACGTCAGACTTTTTTCTCAATTCCTTGAGCACTTCGAAACCATCCATGCCAGGCATCATGACATCTAGGATCACCGCCTCGTAGGAAGTTGCCAAGGCCTCGGCAAGCCCATCCGGCCCAGAGTGGCGCAGTTCGACGTGGTAGCCCATGGGGGTGAGATAGTCCCGGATGAGTCCCGCGAGCTTGCGATCATCATCAACGACTAAAAGACGACGATTACCTAACGTTTCCATGACGTAGAGCATTAGCAGCCTATGCCCGCCAAAGCCCAACGCTTTTACAGAAATTTTACAATCCGCAGTCTATCGAGGGGTGAACAGCACTTTTCCAGAACGCTCGGGAGCATCCAGCCTAACGAGCGCCTCTTGGTAAGCGTGAAGCGGGTAGGTGGCGTCGATGCGATGCACGATTTTCCCCTCCGCCACAAGGTGAGCAAGCCGAGTATAAACGTGGTTAATTTCACAAGCAGGCGCATTTTCGATCCAGCGACTGACCCAGAGTCCACGAAACTGGAGATCTCGGAAAATGAGGAGGCCGTTTGGCAAAGTGAGGGGTTTGCGCCCCATCGCCCCGTAAGTGATGTGGGTGCCGCTTTCTTTAAGCAGCTTCATCAGCCGGAGCGCACTCTCTCCGCCAACTGCATTAAAAGCCAAGCAGGCCGTGGCCCCACCGAGGACATCAAGGGCTAAAGCTAAGCCGGACTCATCATCGAGAAAGATGTGGTCCGCCCCGAGGGCTAGGAGTTCTACAGAAAGTTCTGGTCGGCGAATCAGAGAAATCGTGCGGAGCCCGAGATGTTTCGCGAGTTGGATCACACAACGCCCCACGGCTGAATTTCCGGCATTTTGGACAATCCATGAATCCTTTTCCAAGTCCTCAAACCCAGTCAGCAAGCGCCAAGCGGTCGCGGGGTTGACCTTGAGCATCGCCGCTTGGAGCGGATCGATGTGGCTCGGCAACTTGAAAAGTTGATCGCCCGGGACCGTCGTGTGTGAGGCCCACGTCGCCGCCCGACGCAGAAACAAGACAAGGTCGCCCGATTCAAACTCGGCGGAATTACTGACTTCCACCACTCCACAGCCTTCGATGCCTGGGGTGGCTGGAAGCGATGGTTTAAATCCATAGGTGCCTTCGATCGTGTTTAAATCCGCAGGATTGATGGGGGCGGCTAAAATTCTCACGAGCACCTGCCCGGGATCCGAGGGCTGAGAAATCAGGGTGTTTTCCTCGAGCCGAAGAACCTCACATGGTTTGCCAAAGTCTCGAAAAACCAGCTCATTTCCCATCACCATCGACTCGTCATCTTCCATAAACAAAACCTGCCACAGGTCCTTGGCGCGCCAAGCGACATTTTTAAAACCTCATGAGCCCATCACTCTTTGACCTCTTAGCGGGTCAGGGAGTGGATCATTTCACTCTTGATTTCATCTAAGTCGCGTTCGATGGTCACACCCCAGTGAATCTATTACGTTCATGGTTTGTCGTTTGTTGCCTTTTGGCTGGGTTAGCTGCCCAAGTCAATGGGACTGGCGACACTTCACATGACAATCCGGCCGATGGCTGCTGCCAAACCCATGAAATCACCCAGCACTCCCAGAACCATCACGATGGGGACCAGTGCCCAGTCGAGCACCACCATCTAGGCTGCTGCACCCACACCTTTCCGTCTGCGGTGGAGAATGATCTACCATTGCGCTTAGGTGTGCAGAGGTCATCACTTTTAGGCGTGAATCGCCACCAAGAGGTCGCCCCAGACGGGCCCTTCCTGAGTGCGGAAAAGCCCCCTTTGATTTAAGCGCTAAGGCATTGCGCTCCCTCGTGCCTAGATGGCCCGTTGGATCATCGTCCTAACTGGCGTCCATTTGCCATAATAGGTCCGTTTCAACCTTTCACCCGTCCCGTGCGCCTTTCGCCGGAACTCCAATTCCCACCATTATGCCAAATTTTTCTTCATGGATCCTGCTTGCTCTCGCCACAACGGTCCACCCACTCACCGCAAATCCCACCGTCCTCGTCACGCTCTCCAGCGTCGGCGATCGTGTCCGCTCACAGAATCCCGATCTCGCCGCAGCTCGCCTGAAAATCGAGGAGGCCACTGGCCGCATGTCTCAGTCAGGACGCTTGGCGAACCCCGAATTCGAAACCAATCTCGACCATAATCCTCAAGCCCGAGAAGCCAGATTCAGCATCGGAGTCTCCCAGCGTTTCCCCATCACCGACCGGCTGCGCTTGGAAAAGGACGTCTCACAGACCGAGCTCAAATCCGCCCAGGCAGAGTTCCGCGAGGTCGAGCGCCAACTCGTCGGCCGCGCCCGCGAGATTGTCGTGACAGTCCTTGCCACCTACCAGCGCAAAGAGCTCCTCCGCGAGCAGTCTCGCATCACCCAAGAATTCTCGGACTCCCTCTCCGCTGCCGCGAAAAAGGGCGAAGGCTCCGCACTCGACGCGGGACAGGCAAAATTAGAAGCCGCCAGCCTCGCCATGGAAATCCGCCAACTCGACGCCGGAGTGATTTCCCCCGTAGGCGAACTCAAGACCCTTCTTGGAATCCTCCCCGCTGAATCCCTCAGCGTCACCGGAACTTTACCAGAGCCTACCCTGCCAACCCGCGCAGTGGACCCCACCTCCAGACCGGCGTTCCAAATGGCAACGCTCGATTCCACCGCCGCAGAACAAGGCGTAGCTCTCGAACTTGCCAAGCGTTATGACGACGTCGAAGGCGGCTTTTTCACGGGTGTCGAGCGCACCGAAGACGTCCCTGTGGGGTTCCAAAACGAAGCCATCGTCGGCCTGCGCCTGAAGATCGCACTGCCCTTCTGGAATAAAAATGAAGGAGCCATCCATGAGGCCCAAGCCAAGCACCTACGGAAACAATTGGAAGTCGCCGCCCTAAGCCGCAGCATCCACCTCGCTGCGAACACCGCCCACTCTGAAATGCAGGAATGGGCCGCTATGATTCGAGAAATCACCGACACCTTACTCCCCCTCGCCGCCGAGCAAGCTCAACTCGCGGAAGACGCCTACCGCGAAGCCCAAGGCCAAATCCAATTCGTCCTCCGCGCTCGCGAAAAACGCCTGCAACTCGCCGCCGCTCGGCTCGATGCCTTGCGCTCCTTCCACCTCGCCCGAGTTCGTTACCTCACCGCACTCGGCACACCCTAACTCCACCTTCATGAAAACTCTCATCTACTCCCTATTCTCCCTCGCCGCCCTCCACGCCGCCTCGGCCGCGGACACCATTATTCTCGATGAAACAGGGGTGAAAAACCTCCGCATCGAAACCTTCGAGGCCGAGGAATCCACCTTCGAGGAAACGGTATTCGCCCTCGGGCGGATCGCTGAAATCCCCCAGAACCACGCCGTGCTCAGTAGCCGCATCACAGGCCGCGTCATCGCCCTCGAAGCCCAAGAAGGAGATACCGTAGAAGCCGGCCAGACCCTCGTCCGAGTGGAAAGTCGCCAACCCGGAAATCCTCCGCCCGTGATCGAACTGAAGTCACCCATCAGTGGCTTGTTAGTCAACTCACACATCCGTCTCGGCGAGCCTGTCGAACCCGAAAAAGAACTACTAGACATCTCCGACTTACGCGAGGTTTACGCCATCGCCCGTGTCCCGGAAAACCAAGCCGCCAAGCTGCACCCCGGCAGCAAGGCACACATCCACGTCTCCGCGCTCGGTGCGGTCGCCCTTGACGGAGAGATGCTTCGCTTCGGCACCTCGGCTGACCGGGATAGCGGCACCATCGACGCCATCTTCAAAGTCGCCAATCCCAACCTCACCATGCGCCCCGACATGCGTGCCGAATTCTCCATCGTCCTCAGCGAGCGCACCAAAGTCATGGCCATACCTCGCACCGCCCTCCAGGGCGAGGCCAGCAAACGCTTCGTTTACGTCAAACACTTCGACCTCCCACACGCCTTCATCAAGACCCCTGTCCAAGTCGGTGAAATGAATGACCGCTTCGTCGAAATCCTCAGCGGCCTCTTCCCTGCCGATGAAGTTGTCACCCGTGGTGCCTATTCACTCTCCTTCGCCGGTGGTGGCAGCGTCTCCCTCAAGGAAGCACTCGACGCCGCCCATGGCCACGAGCACTCTGCTGATGGCGGTGAACTCACCCCTGAGAAAATGGCCGAAATGGCTGCTGCCAAAAACGGCGGCAACGCACCGGCATCCGGCGGTGGCAGCAAGCTCTGGATGTCAATCAGCGCAGGCCTTTTCCTCCTGCTACTCGCGTCTTTGTTCACCAAATCCCGCGCTTCATCCAACATCGAACCCCAGGCCCACTGACCCATGCTGAACAAATTGATTCACTGGTCACTCGCAAACCGGGCGGTGATCATCGGCCTTTCCCTGATCTTGATGGTCATGGGTCTCCGCACCGCTACGGAACTCCCCGTAGAAGTGCTGCCGGACCTTTCAAAACCCACGGTCATCATCCTCACCGAGTCCGCCGGCCTCTCGCCCGAGGAAGTGGAAACCCGCGTCACTCAGCCGATTGAAAGCGCGCTCATGGGCGTCGCCGGACTCACCCGACTACGGACGAATAGCGACGTCTCCCTCTCACTCGTCTATGCCGAGTTCGGCTGGGATACCGACATTTACAAGGCCCGGATGCTGGTCCAAGAACGCCTCCAAGGTGTGCGCGAGCAGCTACCCGCTGGCGTGCAACCCTTCATGACACCGGTCGCCTCGCTGATGGGCGAAATCCTCCTGGTCGGCGTGCGCTCCACCCTCAAGGAAGGCGAACCCGGCTACATGCCGCCGAGCGAAGTCCGCTCGATGGCGGATTGGACGATCAAGCGCCGCCTGCAAAGCATCGCCGGCATCGCCGAAATCCTCAACATGGGCGGCGGCGTCAAACAGATCGAGATCCAGCCAGATCCCTACAAAATGCAGGCCCTCAGCGTCAGTTTCGACGAACTGGAAAAAGCCGCTACAGAAGCCGCCTCCACCACCACCGGCGGCTTCATCAATACTGGCACCACGGAAATCATGGTGCGGAACCTCTCCATGACCGCGGACCTCGGCGACATCGCCAGCACCATCGTCAAGAAGGTGAACGACCGTCCCATTTCCATCGGCGACGTCGCCAACGTCGTCTGGGGAATCGAGCCGATGCGCGGAGACGCCACCGTCAGCCAAAGCCCGGAAAAAACCCCGACCTACGGCGTCATCATGTCCATCACCAAGGCTCCCGGCTTCGACACTCGCGCACTCACTGGAGAAATCACCAAAGCACTCGCAGAACTCCAGCCCTCCTTCCCGAAAGGCATGGAAACCACTCTGCTCTTCCAACAGAAAGACTTCATCGACCACGCCATCGGCAACCTCACTGAAGCCATCCGCGACGGTGCCGTCATGGTCACTCTCGTGATTTTCATCTTTCTACTGAACTTCCGTACGACCTTCATCACGCTCATGGCCATGCCGCTTTCCTTCGGCATCACCCTGCTGATTTTTAAGTGGTTCGGCATCAGTGTGAACTCGATGACTCTCGGTGGCCTCGCCGTCGCCATCGGCATGGTGGTAGATGACGCCATCGTCGATGTGGAAAACGTCTATCGTAGGCTCAGGGAAAATGCCGCGTTAGAAAAACCTCACCCACGCCTCACCGTCATCGCCCGTGCATCCGGTGAAGTTAGAAATTCGATTCTCTACGCCACCATCCTCATTATCCTTGTCTTCCTACCGCTACTTGGATTGACCGGCGTCGAGGGCAAGCTCTTCGCACCCATTGCCGTCGCCACCATCGTTTCGATGATCGCCTCATTCATCGTCTCCCTCACAGCCATCCCGGTGCTCTGCTCGTTCCTGCTCAATCCAAAAGCGGGCCACCACAAGGACGGTATCATCACCCGTGCCATGAAGTGGCTGCTAGAACATGTCTGGCTGCGCTTCGGCCTGAACCAACCCTACCTGTTACTCGCGCTGGCACTCATCATCGTCGTCGCCGCGTTCTCGCTCTATCCGCAGATGGGCAAGGATTTCCTACCCAAGTTCAAGGAAGAGACCGCCCTCGTCGCTGTCACCTCCGCGCCCGGCACCTCGCTGGAGGAAATGAACAAAATTTCCGATGTCGTCGAGCAGCAGATTCTGTCGGTCCCGGAAGTCCGCAAGGTCGGCCGCCGCCTTGGTCGTGCTGAGCGCGGTGACCACGTTGTCCCGGTTTCCACCGCCGAGTTCGACGTGGATTTCCGCGAGGCCGAGGGCAAAGCAAAAGGCCGGGACCGCGACGTCATTCTCGCGGATATTTCCAAACGCCTCAAAACCGTGCCTGGAGTCTTCGCCGTCGTCGGTGGGCCACTTGCCGACCGCATCGGTCACATGCTCAGTGGGGTTTCCGCGCCCGTCGCCGTGAAAATCTTCGGCCCAGACCTTGAAGAGCTGAAAAAAATCGGCGGCGAGATCCAGTCGATTTGCAAAACCATCCCCGGCTTCGAGGACGCCAAGCTCGATGTGCAATCCTCGATTCCCCAGCTCCGAATCGAAGCGGATCGGGACCGCGCCCGCGCCTATGGCATCGCGCCCGGTCACCTCAACGAGCAACTCTCCGCCCTCATCGGCGGCAAGGAAGTCGCAGAACTGCGTGAGGGCCAACGCGCGATCAACCTCGTCATGCGTCTCCCTCTCGCATGGCGCGACTCACCGGAGAAAATCTCGCAGATCCCCATCGAAATGAGCAACGGCCAGCGCGTCCCGCTTTCGCTCGTCGCCGCTGTCAGAGAAGCCAAGGGGCCTAACGTGATTTTCCGCGAGGACAGCCAACGCCGCTACGCCCTCGCCATCAAGCCGACCGTTCGTGATGTTTCCACCCTCGTCGAACGACTCAAAAAGGAAGTCACCGAAAAGGTAAAACTCCCCGAAGGTTACTTCGTGAAATTCGAGGGTGAGTTCCAGGCCCAGCAAGACGCCACCCAGCGGATCGCCCTGTTCACCGGCGTCGTGCTGCTGGTGATCGCCTTCCTGTTATATGGCTATTTCAAAACGCCGTTCTTCGCCTTCCAAGTTCTCTTCGACATTCCCCTGGCCATGGTCGGCGGGCTGGTTCTCACGTATTTCATGCTGAACAACATCAGCATCGCCACCCTCGTCGGCTTCATCGCCGTGGCAGGTGTCGCGGCGCGGAACAGCATCATGCTCATTTCCCACTACCTACATCTCATGCAGCACGAGGGCGAAAGCTTCACCCAGAAAATGATCATCCGCGGCACCAAGGAACGGCTCGTGCCCGTGCTCATGACCGCACTCGCCGCCGGCATCGGCCTCATCCCGCTCGTGCTCGCCGCCGATCAACCGGGCAAGGAAATCCTTCATCCAGTCGCTGTCGTCATCGTCGGTGGATTGATCACCAGCACGCTGCTAGGGCTGGGAGTCACGCCAACCGTTTTCTTCACCTTCGGCCGCAAGGCTGCCGCTCAATCCATCGAGCGCGAATCCGCCGCCTCTCACTAATTCTCCTAAACCAAAAAAAATATATCCCATGAAAACCAAAATCATCGCCCTCATCATCGCCAGCCTCACCTTCGCCCACGCCGCCGAGAAACTCAAAGCCCCAAACGGTGGCCGCCTCATCACCACCGTCACCCCACAGGCCGAGTTCCTCATCAACGCCGACCAGAAAATCGAAGTCCGCTTCCTGGATGCCACGGGAAAAGTCATCGCCCCCGGCGCGCAAGTCGTCACCGTCACCATGGGCGACCGCTCCGCCCCGACCAAGCTCGCCTTCACCCAAGAAGGCGACAAACTCCTCTCCGACAAAACCATCCCGGCTGGCAAAGAACTCCCCCTCGTCCTCCAAATCAAAACCACCCCCGAGGCCAAGACCGTCAACGCCAAGTTCACCCTCAACCTCGCCACCTGCCCAGAATGCAAACTTCAAGAATACGCCTGCTCCTGTGACCATCACTGAATCTCGTAAATGATCCAGCACGCCCTCCCATTCGCCCGGACGGCCCGGAGGCATATCCCTACCCTACCACCCATGCGACTGATCCGACCTTGAAATCCCAGCCATAGTCCCCAGTCTATTCCTGCCACTCACCCCATCATGCTTCAGCTGACGCAAATTTTCTCCATCGCCTTGTTCAATCTTCGCTCCATCACCGAGCGGAAAGGCGCGGCACTCACCGCCGCCATCGGCATCGCCGGGGTGGTCGGCGTGCTTGTCGGCGTGCTTGCCATCGCCCAAGGATTCAAGCGTGCCATGACCGTTTCCGGCTCACCCGATGTGGCCGTGGTCCTCCGCAGTGGTGCGGATAGCGAAATGACCAGCGGCCTCACCCGGGACGACACTCGGATCATCCAAGACGCGCCCGGCATCGCCCGCTCCGCTTCTGGCCCACTCACCTCGGCAGAGCTGTTTGTCATCATCAACTTACCCAAACGCTCCACCGGCACGGATGCGAACATCCCCCTGCGCGGCATCCAAGCCGGAGCCTACGAAGTCCGGGGGAACATCCAACTCCTCAAAGGTCGGCGCTTCGAGACCGGGAAAAACGAAGTCATCGTCGGCGTGGGCGCGGCGAATGCCTTCGCTGGGCTCGATCTCGGGCAAAAAATCAAAGTGGGCCAAAACACCTGGGACATCGTCGGCATCTTCTCGGCGGGCGGCGGCATCGCCGAGTCAGAAATCTGGGCAGATGCGGACGTGCTCCAGCCCGCCTATAACCGCAGCGACTCCTTCCAAGCGGTTTATGTGAAACTCGACTCGCCAGACCTTTTCCAAGACTTCAAAGACTCCCTCACCACTCAGCCCAAGATCAACGTCAAGGTCCAGCGACAGTCTGAGTTTTATGCCGAGCAATCCACCGCCGTCACCGAATTCATCACCACCATCGGCGTATTCATCGCTAGCATGATGGCCTTCGGCGCACTCTTTGGAGCGCTGAACACCATGTATAGCGCCGTGGCCGGTCGCACTCGGGAAATCGCCACCCTGCGAGCACTTGGCTTTGGTTCGACTCCCGTGATCATTTCGGTATTGGCCGAGTCCATCTTGTTATCCCTCGTCGGCGGAGCACTCGGTGCGGGTGCCGCCTACTTGCTTTTCGATGGCTACCGCGCCTCCACCATCAACTTCCAAACCTTTAGCCAAGTCACCTTCGCGTTCAATGTCAGCCCCGCTCTGCTTGGCCAAGCCATCGCCTTCGCCACCGGTATCGGCCTCATCGGCGGGCTATTTCCGGCCATCCGCGCGGCAAGATTGCCGATCGCGCAGGGCCTGCGGGAGGTTTAGGGGGATAGGAGATTGGGGATTGTTGAACCGCCAAGCCGCCAAGAGCGCCAAGTTTTAAGAGGTGGACAGGAGATGGTAGATCAAAGCCCCTCCGCGCCTCTGCGTTTCGTTTCATAATCCATCTTCCTCCGCGTCCCTTTGCGACCTCTGCGTCTCTGCGGTGAAGTCTTAGATTTTTGAACCGCCAAGCCGCCAAGAGCGCCAAGTTTTAAGAAGTGGATGGGAGATGGTGGATCTAAGCCCCTCCCCGCCTCCGCGTTTCGTTTCACCCGCTCTCCACTTTAGGTGGAGAACGGGAGTGAATCGTTCAATCGCAATTTATGGCTTTGTGGCTTTCAGGCGGGCAAACAGCTTGCCGCTGGCTGACAGGCTGAGGGGAACCGAAACCTCCACCTTATCGACTCCTGTGGCAATACCATCGTTGGTGACGACGATGGATACACCGTCTGTGCCGTCCACCGCCGGTGTCCATGCATCGAGAGTGGCGCTGTATTCAGCTGCTGACGTGAGGCCCGGCTCGGTAGAGGAAAGATCCGTGCGTGGGAAGGTGAACACCATATTGGCACCACTGACCGTCGCTGTGGGGAGTGAATCACCACTCGCTTTCGGATTTCCGCCGATCACGAATTCCACCAGATTGCTCAATCCGTCAAAATCAGGATCCGCGCCCGGTTCCGCATCTGGTCCAGTGAGGCCATGAGTGGTGCCAGCCCAGTTCTGGAATGGACTGCTGCCGCCCTCTTTCACGAGTGCGATGTTGTTGCTGTCCACCCCGTCGTTATAGCTGTAGGATACCGAGTAGCCGCTCGGCACTCCAGAGACCGCTACAAAAGAACTTGCAGCGGCACTTCCAGAGTCCACGAGCACATAGGCGTCTGCCGTTAGCGTGCCCGTTACCGACAGCTCAAGGGTCAACGCTGAAGGAGTGATGCCACCCGCGACCAACTTGTCGGAGCCTGCATCTGCCAATTGGAGGGCAACCGTGCCTGCGCCACTCACTATGCCGCCGACCGTTAAAGTTCCAGTGGTCGTGCCGGGATCAAGACGGGCACCAGAGGCGATGGTAACGTCTCCTGCCACTGACCCTGTACCACCGAGGAGTCCGCCAGAGATCGTCACAGCGCCGGTTCCAGTTGCAGAGCCGGTGGTGTTGGTGACGAGTAGTGAACCTGCGGAAACGGTGGTACCGCCGGTGTAGGTGCTTGCTTGGGACAAGGTCAGGGTGTTCGCTCCAATTTTGGTGAATGTGCCTGCTTGTCCGCTCATGTCGCCCATAGGACGAGCGATCGTCGTGCCCGTCACCGAGGTGTCGATCTGGGTATTCCCTGTGCCCAGTAACACGGTGGTGAGCGTGCCGGTGTTTTGAGTTGTGATCAAGTTCGTCGAGCCGCTTCTGGCTTGCAGAGTTCCACCATTCAGGTTAACGGTAAAACTACTGGAGACGGCAGCGATCGCGTTGTTGGCGATCGTTTGTGTGACCAGAGTTCCTCCGGTCAGCGTGTAGCTTGCGGCACCCGAATCTTGGTGAGTCACGCTGTTGGTGGTGATCGTGCCGCCACTTTGAGTCATGGTGGACGCGCCATTATGACCAATGACGACCGAAGTACTGGTGAGTGAACCACTGATCATATTACCGGTCCCAGCTGCAGCAGCTCCAATGATGAATCGACGAGTTCCCCCGACGGTGAGGCTTGCTCCATCAATCGTCAAAGTACCTCCCCGAGCTCCGGCTCCCATGACATAGCCATTGTTGAAAGGGTCGATCCCGGTGGTGCTGATGTTCCCTGATTTGAGAACAATGGTTCCCGCATTGGCACTAAGTGCATTGAGTGATAGGGATGACGCTGCGCCTGAATCTAGGGTGAATGTTCCAGTACCTACTTTATAGATGTTTGTAACTCCCGAAAGGAGGCCTGTGTAGGTAGAGTTATTAGCGCTACCCAAGGTCAAGAAAATCGGTGCCGGAGTGGCAGCAGTGTTAATTAGTGATAGGTTTTTTGCCCCCGAGAGCCCGCCAAGGCTGGCTGCGGTGAGCGATGGGCCAACGATTAAGGATCCCGTGTCGGCTGTATTCATGTCGACCGTGGAGTTTTGGAGTGCCGTTGCAGCCGTGATGAGAAGCGTGCCAGCGTTGATTCTTGTGGTGCCACCAAAGGTATTCGTGGTGCCAGAAATCGTCAGCGTCCCGGCTCCAAATTTGTTGAGGCCCATCGTGCCCGATGCAGTCGAACTCGTGGCACCGCCGATGACACCGGAGATTAGGACGTCACCCGCGCCGCCGACATCCCAACTGCGGCTCGCGATGTTCGAACGAAGGCCGCCGCTGAGAATCAAAGTCCCTGCGTCAGATTTGATGCCAAATGCACCTCCTGTGTTCGTGATGCGGAGAAACCCCGCCCATGTGTTGTCGCCGCTGATGTTTGCAAGCATCGCTCCGGTCGTTTGATGAAACGTTGCATTCCCTGTAACGCCGCGCCCGCCCGTATCGATGTTCGTTCCGCTAACGGTGATTCC
>JAIXQH010000006.1 GCA_027484055.1 Verrucomicrobiaceae bacterium
AGGGGGGCAGTCGGCAGCGGCTGACAGTCGCGACACGTTAGCGTTCTGCCGCCGGGTTGAGGGTTGGTGTGCCAAGCTCGCAGCGTATTTCTTGGCCGGCACGGTTTACCGGATTTTCAGATTCCAAGGCAAAGCTGAGGTCGAGGAATGTTTCCGCGTTTCGTCAATTGAAGAATTTCAACCACCATGGGAGCGCAGCGGACATGGAGGAACTAACTACCTTATCTATCATTCCTCAAATTGAACGGATGGCCACGGAAAAGAAAAGACTTGGGATTTTGTTTTTCAAGTTTCCGTAGCACCCGTCTTATCCGTGATCATCCTCTTCATCCGTGGTTAAAGAACTCTTCCTATCGTGCTTCACTCTGGCCACAGGTCCGAGTCTGATTTGAACCGCTCTGTGCATTGCCATGGCTGCTTCAGCGGCTCGGGAATAACCGCGAAGCCATCCCGCATGGACGGAGGAACGGAGTCAAAGCCCTACGCAAGGTGCTGTGGGACCCGGGAGCTAATTACTCCTGGGGACCCGATTCAGTCTGCCTTTGTGGTCCAATATATTTCCCAGTGAATGAAAAGCGAAGCTTCCCGTATCGGTCAATTCTTACATTGACGTCGGCTGTATCAGAGAGGTTTTCATAAACTAATCGTCTTCCCCCGATAAATGTTTCTTTTGGTTCGGTATCTGAACCCGCGGAAGTCATGCCGCCACTAATCTCGAAATCTTGGTGAGGCTCCCCAAGCTCTTTGATTATTTGTTCTTTATTCAAGATATGCTGTGTCAGAAGAAATAGGCGCCTAGATTCTTCATCCGTCACGTCAGCAAAAAATGTTGCTCGAAGAGACTTTGGGGCGCGCCCACCACAGAAAGGACAATGATAGAATGACGCCTGTCCGCGGCCATCATGTGTGATTAAATGAAACTCATTCATCCTTGCATCGTAGACGACCGGAAAAGCCGGATCTTTGGCGGCACGATCAAACCACTTACATCCACACGGCGGAGCATCGGGATTTGGCATATTATTCATAAATTAATCGAACGTTTGAGTGGTAGAACCGCCGCCATTGGAAAACGGAGGGTGCGAGATTGAAAAGCTATGGGCGCTTGCTCACTCACGCCTTGTTCGGCTTCATATTTTTAGTTTATGTGAGCTTCAGGCAATTGCGAAGATGCGTTAAATTGAGCCCGAGTACAGTGCTGTTAATTGGGCTTGCGATATTGGCTTATCGAAAATGCGAAAATCCCTGCCGCAGCAGCAGCCGCCAAAGTGCGCTGCCATCTGTGTGGAAAATCCTCGCGACTTCCCATCAATACGCCGAAGACAAGGATTCCCAGCACCAAACGGATGAAACGTCTCTTGTTCTGGAACCGTGAGATGGACTTGGAATTCGTGTTCATTAGTTTGTGACCGGTTTTTTATTATTTGCCTAACGTTAGATGTGCGCCGACCGGCGCGTTTGAAAGGAGAAAGAAATGAAATTGAAAAGCTTATGGCCGGTTGGTGCGTCACGACTTGATCGCCGATTTTCATATTTTCCACTCAAGCGTGCACCCGATGGTTATCCATGGAGTCAATTGGCCTCCCTTTGCTTTTCTTGGGTCGGTGGCCTCGATAACGGCAGCAAATCTACTCCGATAAGTTCCAGGCTCTTGCTCGATCACCTTTTCGGATTTTGGAACCATCCACAAACGAAACTGCCGACCGCGGGCCTCTACGACAACAAAAAATACACTGTTCTTATCATCGCGGATAAATGCCTGCGGCAGGGAGTCAACATCATCTATCGAGTAAGACTCCCCGTCAATTGTCAGCTTCACGTAGCTGATGCGGCTACCACCATCGTCAACTCGAACTTCAATTTGGGTCCTGCCCGATTCGGTATTGCCGCGAATCACAGTTTCGGCGGTACCTGCTCTAAGAACCGGTGAGATCGCGAGGAATAAACAAATGAATAGTCGATTCATATTTGGGCCTATCAGTGTATTTAGTTCCGCCACTCAATGATTGGAAAAAGGGAGCTGGTCGAGAATTTTCAGGACGGGGTAGGCTCAATGATCTAAACGAAAATGACTTACCCATGTAACTTTAAGTGGTTTATGACTTCACGATGAGAAGTAACTTTGGCTTTTGCCCTGCTCTTCGGGAGTCGAGTTCGTTCTCCAAAATATCGGTGAGGATCACAGATGTTTAATCATTGATGACCATGAATCCGCGAATCGGAGCCTGAGAATGGTTGGAGTTAGGAGATTTCATGGAGCTCGCTTTGCCAGGAAATCTCTACGGAATCGCGACATTGAGCCGGGCGAAACATCTTGGGCCGGGTATGAGGGATCGTGGAATCCGGACGCTCACCTCGTCCACGCCGGGTTCGATGTTTGTGGTGACGTTAGCGCTCACTCCATTCACCCCTGCGACGGCACTTTGCCATCCCGTGAGTCCCGAGCTGTATTCCGTTTTGATCTCGATGCCGGGCTGGGTGAGCGAGGTCTGGGTGCGGCGGAAGGTGAAAACGAAGTCCTGGCCCACGATGGCGGCTCTGGGTGCTAACTGGGTGGAGTTCGCACCTGGGCTTGCAGGGTCGGGTTGGCCGCCGATGACGAACTCGATGAGGTTGGCGAGTCCGTCCCTGTCTGGATCGGCGAGGTCACCGGAAATCGAGGTGTTGGAGGCGTTCACCCCGAATCTCTGGGTCCGCCAGGTGAGGATCGGCAGGGGCGTCCAGGTGAGGTTGGTGCTGGTGCCTGTGGTCTGCACGGCGAAGGTGCCGAAATTGGATGCCGGGCGGCCAGCTGCGTCTGTCGAGATGCTGCCAAGAGCGATCGTGCCGGTGGTCGCAGTGGTGGTGAGGACCGGCCAGGATCGTGCTTGGGTCCAGAAGACGTTGTTCAATGCCACTGCGCTGCCGGAGGCGTTGAGGGTGACATCGACCACGGCGTTCGAGTTCGCGGCGAAGCTGCCGGCGCTGAAGGTATTGGTTCCAGTGGTGGTACTGTTAGCGGTGAGTTGCCAGCCGAGGCGGAGCTGTCCGGTGCTGGTGGCGCTGACCGTGCCAAGAGCGTTGGTTCCGGTGCCAGAAACGATGAGCCTGCCGTTGTTCACCGTGGTTCCGGCGATGCTGGCTGCGGGGCCGGAGAGGGTCTGGGTGCCGGTGCCGGTTTTGATCACCGAGAGGCCGACGGCCCGGAGCGTTCCTGAGAAGGTGCCTGAACCATTTGCCACGCCGAGGGTGAGCGAGGTGGTGCCGCCGTTGAGCCCGTTGGTGATCGAGCCTGCGCCGGTGAGGGAATCGACGCGGATGGGGCCGCCGTTCCAGACGTCGAGGGTGGTGCCGCTCGCTAGGGCGAGCGATGAAAAATTCTGCGTCCAATCCGAGTTGGCGAAGGTTCCGTTTCTCAAGGTGCCGCCGGTGAGGTCCAGCAGTGATCCCGCTTGCAATGAAATGATGCAGCCCTGGCCGTTATTGGAGAGTTGAACCATGCCTGTGCCGGATTTACGGAAGGTCCCGGTTCCGGTGATGGCGGTCTTTGCGGTATTTGCTGCGTAGAAGTTGAGCGTGCTGTTGGAGAAGAGTTCGAAAACGGAGCTGTTAGCGATTTCGACACGGGGGCTGGTGAATTTTCCTGCCACCCGCAGGCTGCCGCCTTCGACGCGAGTGGTGCCCGGATAGACGGAATCCGCATTTAACAAAAGCGAGCCAGCGTTGGCTTTCAGCAGTCCTTGCGAGCCATAGAGCGGGACGTTCATGACGGCCTCTCCCTCGCGGACGGAGATCGTCGAGAAAGCACCGGATGACGGTTGGAGGTTGATGAGGCCGTCCTCGCTGGTGGAAAAGGTGCGGACCGAGGGAAGCGTGCCGTCGTCGCTGATGGCGATGCCGCCGATGGTGACGTCGCCATTCACCGAGATGATTTGGTTCGCGGCGATGTTGTTGGTGAAGGTGGCCGTATTTCCGGATCCGAAGGCGGTGAGGCCACTCGTCCATGAAGTGGTGTCCAGCCATGCGCCGATGCTACCGGTCTTGCTCCAGGAGCCGGGATTGGGATTGGCCGATGGCAACGAGCTGGCGGCACCGTAGAAAGTCCGCAAGGTGGGCAGCACTTCGCGTGCTTGGGTGGCAGAGGACCATTCGACTTTCAGGGTGCCCGGACCGGTCGCGCGGAAGTAGTCCACCTTGATAGAAACGGGCTGGCCGGCGACGAGGGACACGGTGCCCGTGCTGGTGATGGGAGCGCTTTGCACCAGCCATTGGTCAATGATGAGGGTGCCGTTCACCCAGACGCGCACGCCGTCGTCGGCGGTAGCATGGAAGGTGTAGGTCTCAGTGAAACGCGGCTGGATCGAGCCGGTGAAGCGCATCGAGTAGTTAGCGAACCTCTGCAAGGCCGGGGCGTATTCGTAGGTTTTTAAATCCGCCCATGAGAAATCCAGCGAAGCTTCTTGGCGGGTGCCGTTAGCGCCGGAGAGCAGGGTGCCGAAGTTAGCTCCGTCCCAGTATTCGACATTGAGGCCGCGGCCGCGGAAATAGAGATAGCCCGACTCGCGGATCGGTTCACCGGTGGAATGGCCTTGGCCGAAGATGACCGTATTATTCGCCTTCACGCCTGCTAGACGGAAGATTTCCGCATCCTCGCAATACCGCTGCGCTCCGTCATTCGAGCCACAGCCGTTGAAATATTTAACCCAACCGCGCTCTGCAATGGGAACGGTGGTGGGATCGCCGGAGGCAATGGCCGCTCCCGGAGTGCCGATCACTCCTTTGATCACCCCACGCCAGTCGGGGCGGGTGGACATGAGGGTGAATAAATCCCCGCCGACGGACCAGCCGGAGACGTAGAGTTTTTGCGGATCTGGGTTGTAATATTTTTCCACCAGATAGCGGGCACCCTGCATCATGGGGATGATGCCGTTGTCGATCATGATGTCCGCCTCATCGTAGCCGGTGGTGTAAAACGGCTGATTATCCCAGAGACCGAGATTCACCAGCACGATGTTGTATTTATCAATCCAGCTCCATTGGCCATTGGTGGGTGGGAGGATGTCTTCCTTGATGACATAGATGACGGCGGCTTGGCCGGATTTATCGAATTTCTGCGACAAGCGAATCGCACAGGCCTTGTGGTCGTCGGTGGGGTTGTTGGTGGTGATGTTTTTCAGGACCGCATATTGGCCCGGCTGCAAATTGGCGAAGGGCGTCTCATTGGCAGGGACAGGTGAGGGGAGCGGGATGGGAAATGCCTGCGCGGCACTCCAGGCGAGAGTCCACAGGAGGAGGGTGCTTTTGAGAGTCTTCATTTCGGAGTTTTGGGGCGCAGGAAATCTGTCGTCTAAATTCGAGCGTTGGCGATTAAAGGGTTGCAGGAAAAATTTGTCGAACACATGGATTCGCCAGCGTGAGGGATTCAGAAGGTTCGTGCCAGTTTCCGCGCACTCGTTGGCGATGAAGATGACCATGGCGGGCTTGGCGGGCTAGGTTTCAGCGGCTTGCGGCGCGGCCAACGGAGCCAGCAGTGGAACGCTGGCGAGTGTCTATTTCAGACGGGCGCTTTAGCTTTTTTCGCTTACTTGCCCATGCCGACGAATTCCTCCCGGCTCAAGTTGCCGTTTTTGTCGGTGTCCCATTGCGTGAAGCGCTTTTTGGCGGCGTTTGCGTCTGACTGGTTCGCTAGGAATTCCTCGGAGCTGAGCTTGGCGTCTTGGTTTTTGTCCTTTTTCTCAAACAGGGAGGTCCGCTCTGAAGATGGCTTGGGCGTGGTTTCATTCTCGGGAGCGCGCGTCGGTTTGAATGACTCGAAAGGCGGCAGGGACTTGCTCAGGCGTGCGACCACCTCGGGGTTCGCTGCGGCGACATTCTTGGATTCCGGAGCATCGTTTTGTTCATCGTAGAGTTCCGTCGCGACGATCTCGGCGTTTTTTCGGTCGCGCCAGAGCGTCAGCCGCCAGCGCGCATCGCGGATGCTGTAGCCCATCAGCGCACCGCCGCGCGGGTATTGGCTGATGGCAACCTTCGCGGAAGGAGCGGTGGGATTTTCCAGCCATGGCTTCAGGCTGTTCCCGTCCAATCCGGATGGGACGGGCAGGCCACAGACGTCGGCGAGCGTCGGATAGATATCCACAAATTCAACCGTCGCGTCGCACTTTTGGCCGACGGCTTTCTGGCCGGGAACGCTGATGAGCAGAGGGGCGCGGGCGGCGTATTCGAAGTTGGTATGTTTATGCCACAGGCCGTGGTCTCCGAGCTGCCAGCCGTGGTCACCCCACAGCACGACGACGGTGTTCTCGGCGAGACCTTCCCGATCCAATGCGTCCAGCAAGCGTCCGACCTGCGCGTCCGTGTAGCTGATGCAAGCGTAGTAGCCATGGCGAAGGGTGCGGGCGAAATCCTCTGGGATCGGGTTCCCCTTCGGCACATTTGAATAGGCATGCAGCTCGCCATTGTCGTGCCCAGCAAACTCCGGCGCGCCCTCCGGTAGATGGTCAATGGTCGGCCCCGGAATCTTGGTTGGGTCGTAGAGATCCCAGTATTTCTTCGGCGCGACGAACGGCAGGTGCGGTTTGAGGAAACCCACGGCTAGGAAAAACGGCTCGTCTTTGGCCTTCAACGCGTGCAGCCGTTTCACCGCCTCCGCAGCAGTGAAGCCATCGGGCAGCTCGTCGTCACTCTTGGCACTGACTTCGAAGGCCGGCCCCTTCGGGCTTTTGCCGTCTTTGCCAGCCTTTGCCGGTTTGTCGTTATCTGTAGGCTGCGGCGTTTTTTCGTATTCCTGAACTCCTGCACCGAAGCGTTGTACGATGCGCTTGCTCCAATCCGCAGGATCGGTGTCCACCGTCAGGCCTGACGGAAACCAATGCGGCTCGCTCCACGAAGCGCCGTCCTCGAATCCGTGGTGATAGATTTTATTGAGTGCTGCGCAATGATAGCCGTTGGCCTTGAAATACTGTGGTAGTGTAACCACGTCCGGCAGCGCCGTGCGAAAATGAGTTTCCAAATCCCAGACACGCGTCGCATCCGGGCGGCGGCCGGTCATCAACGAACTGCGCGTGGGACTGCACACCGCCTGCTGGCAGTAGGCGCGGTTCATCACAATGCCGCGCGCGGCGAGCCGGTCGAAGTTGGGAGTTTTCACGATGCTGTTGCCGTAGCAGCCCATCTCCGGGCGAAGATCGTCCACGGCGATGAATAGCACGTTGGGCTTGGTCACACGGCTTTTTTCCACCGCAGCCGCTGGACTAAGGAGGCACAGTGCGATGAGGAATGGCTTGGATTTTTCTAGCATGGGTCTGATGGGATTTTAGGGTTTTGGGGTCCAGTCTCGCTCGATTTACCCGTTGGCTCAAAGTGGCAGGGTGTCCCATGCGGAGTTGCATGGCCAGCCAATCATTCGCCATTGCGCTGTGGCCCTCAGGAGACGTGTTGAGTCGCGTGGTTCATATCAATTCAGAATACGGAGCGACTTTCATCGATCACACTGGCGACTACACTTCTCTCCCGCCTGGGGGATTCTCCATCAGCTCTTGCCGCTTTATGCCAGCAAGTCTTTCACCACGTGGCCGTGCACGTCAGTTAGACGGAAATGGCGTCCCGCGTGGAGATAGGTGAGCCGCTCGTGATCGACGCCGAGGCAGTGGAGGATCGTCGCTTGCACGTCGTGGACATGCACCGGGCGATCAACAATGTGATAGCCGAGTTCGTCGGTTTCGCCGTAGCTCTGCCCGCCCTTGATACCGCCGCCGGCCATCCAGATGGTGAAGGCGGACGGGTGGTGGTCGCGGCCCATTGAGCGGCCGAGTGTGGGGTTGGTTTCCACCATCGGTGTGCGGCCGAATTCGCCGCCCCAGACGACGAGGGTTTCATCGAGCAGGCCGCGTTGTTTTAGATCGCTCACTAGGGCCGCGCTCGCTTGGTCGGTGGCCTTGCAAAGTTTGCCATGATTTCCGGCGAGATCCGAGTGGGCGTCCCAACCTTCGTTGTAAATGTTAATGTAGCGCACGCCGCGCTCGACCATGCGGCGGGCGAGCAGACAGGCGCGGGCGTAGGACGGGGCCTTGATGTCCTCGATGCCATACATTTTCAAAGTGGCCTCGGTTTCTCCGGATAGATCGGTGAGCTCCGGGGCGCTGTGCTGGAGGCGGAATGCCATTTCGTGCGAGGCGATGCGGGTTTCGATTTCAGGATCGCCGACGCTGGCAAGCTGCGTGCGGTTGAGGTCGCCCACGGCGTCGAGGGTTTCGCGTTGGAGTTGGTCGTCCACGCCAGTCGGGCTGGAGGTGTTGAGGATGGGGTTGCCAGAATTTCTAAACCGAACCCCGGCATGAACTGTCGGCAGGAAACCACTCGACCAATTTGCCGCGCCGCCGCTGATGCCTGCACCGGTGCTGAGCACGACGAATGAAGGCAGATCGTGGTTCATCGAGCCGAGGCCGTATGTCACCCACGAGCCGATGCTCGGGCGTCCCGGTTGGAGGAAGCCGGTGTTGAAAAAGATTTGGGCAGGAGCGTGGTTGAACTGGTCGGTTTTCACCGATTTGATGAAACAAAGATCATCGGCGATGGCGGCGGTGTGCGGTAACAATTCGCTGACCCAAGCACCGCTTTGCCCGTGTTGCGCGAATTTAAAACGGGACGCCATCACTCCGGCGTCCGGGCGGATGAATGCCAAGCGCTGACCGCCGATCACTGAGGGCGGCAGCGGTTTTCCATCGAGCTTCTGCAACTCCGGCTTTGGGTCGAAGAGATCTAACTGCGAGGGCGCACCGGCCATGAATAGATGGATGACCGATTTCGCCTTGCCGGGAAAATGAGTGCCCAGTGGCAGCGGCGTGGCAGCTTGTGCGGCATTGATCAGCGCATCGCCCATCAGTGAGGCGAGCCCGATTTTCCCGAGTCCGAGGCCGCATTCGCGGAGGAACCAGCGGCGACTCATCGGCGAGCCAGCCTGTGGGAAGGGAAATCTCGATTGGCAGTTCATGATAGGGATCAGTTTTTGGTGATGGTCTCGTCCAGATTCAGGAGCACGCGGGCCACGGTCATCCACGATGCTTGGTCGGCGGTGGCGTCTTTTGGCATCAGTTCTGCAAGTTTCAGGCCGCCGGATTCCAGCCGCCGGGACTGTGCTTGGTAAAACGAAAGCAAGCGCTCCGTCTCCGCCGGTGAGGGTGGCCGCGTCAGGCATTGCATGAAGGCGAATCGCAGTTTCTCCTCCGGGGGGCCGGGATGGGCGGCGATGTTTTTTCCAAAGGCCTGGGCGGCCTCGAAGAACACCTCGTCATTGAGAAGCACGAGTGATTGAAGCGGGGTGTTGGAGACTTCGCGGCGTGCGACACAGGCTTCACCGGTGGGTGCGTCGAAGGTCTGGGACGCTGCGTAGGGCGTGGAGCGTTTCGCAAAGGTGTAAAGTGCACGGCGGTATCGATCCTCGCCGGTGCTCACCCTCCAAGTCATGCCGGCGTAGGTGCCTTCGGTGACGCTTGCTGGCTGCGGTGGGCGGACAGGTGGGCCAAATTGTTTGTCGGATAGAAGTCCGGACACCTTCAGTGCGAGATCGCGGATCATTTCGGCTTCGGCCCGCACTCGTGGGCCGCGAGCGAGAAGGCGGTTTTCGGGATCGCGCTCTAGAAGCTCCGGTGTGACCTTCGAGTCCTGCTTGTAGGTGGCGCTGGTGACGATGGCCCGATGCAGTTTTTTTACCGACCAGCCGTTTTCCATGAACTCCACGGCGAGCCAATCCAGCAGAGCTTGATTCATCGGCAGTTCGCCTTGGTAACCAAAGTCGTCGAGCGATTTGGTCAGTCCGGTTCCGAAAAACGCCTGCCAGTGGCGGTTCACCGTGACGCGGGCGGTCAGCGGATTGTCGCGGGCCACCAGCCAGTGGGCGAGGCCAAGGCGGTTTTTCGGCTCTCCAGCGGCCATCGGGGAGAGGAATGCGGGAACAAAGGGTTCGATTTGTTCCTTCGGTTGCAGGTATTCGCCGCGGTTGTGGAGGAACGTTTTCCGGCGATTCTCGGATGCGCGTTCGACAAAAGCAGGCGTGCGAGGTGGCAAAAGGGGTTGGAGTAGTTCACGGATGGCCTTTGCTGGTTCCGCCAATTCGGGCGCCTCCGAGAGGAAATGGTCGAACAAGCGGTCACGAACTTTCGACAATCCTGCTTCGTCATTCGCGGCGAGAATTTCTTCGATGCCCTCCGGCAACTGCCGTGCCACGGCGGTTTTCGGCACAGTGGTGGCGGAAAGCCGGAATTTTCCGAGGGTGGCGGCGTAATGGCGGCCCATTTTTAGTTCCACCACCAGTTCCCCCGTCGTGGGTAAGGGCTCGGCGAATTGAAAAACGGCCTGGATGGGTTCGCCAACGGTGTTAGTGCCGGTCCATCCGCTGAGGTCGCTGTCATCCAGCATGGCGGCGGCGTTCCCCGTGCTGGCTGTCGCTGAGGCAAGTTGGATATCCTTTCCGTCCACCTTTACGTTGAAATCATACAGCAGGAAATCGCCCGTTTTTCCCTCGTAATAGGTCATCCCCGGTCCATTGGCGGGCAGGCGGCTATCCGTCAGCGCCTCCAGTCGCAGCGCCGCTAATCCAGCGGGGACATTCTTAAAGGTCAGCGTGAAGCGGTCATCTTTGGTGGTGTCACCGGAAACGAAAATGGAATGATCCGGCTCCAGCGTGAGGATCGGCTCGTTCGAGACCATGGCGTCCGGCTTTAAAACGGTCCATGGCACGGTGTGTTTCTTGATGTCAGCCAGCCATTTCTCGAAGGCTTGATTGGCAAGCATTTCTGGTTTGGCGGGCGGCGGAGTTTCCTTGAATGGCGTGCCAGTGGCCATTCGCACCCGTTTCAGGGTGTGGAAACCACCGAAGTTCTGGGCGAGCTTCACCATGAATTGGCGTGGGCCGGTGAGTGAGTTGGTAAAATGAAATACCGCCATTCGATCGCCGCTGATTTTTTTGCCATCGCTACCTTGAACCGCCCAGCCTGTCGCAGGGATGCCGTCGATCGCATGTGCGACGGGGTAACCGGACTGTTCGACCTCGGCGGTCGCCTTGGCGAGGCTTACGGGTTCCCATGCACCCGATGAGCCGAGCGGCCGGGTGAGGACTTCAATTTCGTTGAGCACGAAATTCCCATGCCCCGTGCGGCCGGGTCCGGATGCTGGATTTCCCGGGTCCGCCAAGGCTTCCAAGCGAACCCGGTCGGTCGATACCGCCTGCGAGTCCAGCACCAGCGTGAAATTTTCCCGCTCGCCACCTTGCGAGGGGAAGGCTGCCGATTGATCCGCGCCGAGCACGGCGCTTACGCCAGCTTCATTCACGGCAGTCACCAAGTTTGGCGTCGTCCAGTCAGCGTCGAGGGCTTTCGGGACCGGCCATTTCGAGGCCAATTGATCAAGTAGAGCGCTTGCCTTTTTTTCGCGATCCGCTTGGCGCTTGGGCAACTCGGGATCGGGCAGGTCGAGAGGCACCTCGTTCGCGTTGTTGAGAAATGCCATCAGCCCGTAATACTCACGGTGCTGGATCGGATCGTATTTGTGCGTGTGGCACTGCGCGCAGCCGACGGTGAGCCCGAGCCAAGTGGTGCCAGTGGTGGCGACGCGGTCAGTCATGGCGTGGAAACGGAACTCCAGTGGATCGATGCCGCCTTCTTCGTTGAGCATGCTGTTGCGGTGGAAGCCGGTAGCGATTCGGTCATCCAGCGTCGCGTTTGGTAAAAGGTCGCCGGCCAATTGTTTGATGGTAAATTGGTCGAAGGGCATGTCTTCGTTCAGCGCACGGATGACCCAATCCCGCCACGGCCAGATGACGCGCTCACGGTCTTTTTCGTAGCCATTAGTGTCGGCATAGCGGGCGAGGTCCAGCCAGCGCCGCGCCCAGCGCTCGCCGTAGTGGGGCGAGGCGAGCAGGCGATCCACCAGTTTTTCGTAAGCCAATGGATCGGGATCTTTGGCGAAGGCCTCTGCCTCCTCGGGCGATGGAGGCAGTCCAGTGAGGTCGAGTGATACGCGGCGAATCAATGAGTAGCGATCCGCTTCAGGTGAAGGTTTTATTTTTGCCTCGACCAGTTTTTTCCGCACCAGTGCATCGATCGGATTTCCAGCGGCTGCATCCAGTTCAGGTCGCCGCGGTGGCACAAAGGCCCAATGCGGCCGATATTCAGCGCCTTGCGACACCCATTTCTGAAGGATTTCTTTTTCCTGACTGGTAATTTCCATTTTCGCCTCCGGCGGCGGCATGACCAGTTCCGGGTCTTTGCTGGTGATGCGGTGGATGATTTCGCTCGCATCAGGTTTTCCGGGGACAATCGCGATTTTTCCCGACTCGCCTGCGCCGTAGGCGGACTTCGCCATATCGAGCCTGAGCTCCCCCTTTAAGCCAGCGAGATCGGGTCCGTGGCACTTGAAGCAGCGATTGGACAAGATCGGCCGAACATCGCGGCTGAAATCCACTGGGTTCTCCGCAAATGCTCCGCCTGCCAGCAACAAGAGAGCTGGGACAATCAAGGAGAAACAAAAAGTCTGCATGATGCTGTTCTTACGAGCCTCTGCCCCGAGGCTTATCAAAATGACGTATTTTTGGGATCATTTCCGCCTTCCCTGTCAGAATCTTGCTAGCGTGCTTAAGCTTGCAAGTGATATCCTGAGAACCTGCCATGCTTGTGGAGCGGGTCTTGGAGAAATGGCAAGAATCGGAAAACCATGCAAGAATCTCCGCAGCCTGAGCCTTATACAAATTCGTTATTTGATAACCTCAGGTCTGATGCGACAGGCGATTAGGGCTGCATTTTAAAGCGTAGGCCGGAACCCTCGAACTGGGTGTCTAGATTGAGGAGTTTCATGCGCTGACGGACGCTTTCGGGGGCGGCGGCTTGGTCCTTCTCGTTGTTCCAAGGGCCAGTCCAAATGATTTGGTTCTGCGGATCGCGGAGAGTGACTTGCTTGTCGCCGTCGTTGGTGTGGACTTCTAGGCTGCCTTGTTGGTCCTGAACTTTTACGGTGGCTCCAGATTGGAGTTGGACTTTGCCGCTTGCATCGTCGCCTGGGAGGACGAGACCACCTTGGCGAAGGTTTTGAGCTTGGCGGTTGAATAGATCTTGAATGGCGCCGTGGAGGTGGTCCACGTCTGCGTCTTTGATTTTTCCGAGCTGGAGATCGAGCCCACCGACGTTACCGGAGATGGCATTTCGAATGCGGTCTGCTAGGTCGTCGGGTAGGCCTTGGAGTTGCAGTGGGTCGAGGATTTGAGGCTCGTTTGACTCGGCGACCGTTGCTGGGCGCGCGGTGAGGATGAGGTCTTGTTGGGTGCTTACGCCTTTGTGAATGAACTCCATGCTCACCGTGTCGCCGATGCGGCGTTCTGCAATTTGCTGCCGTAGTTCTGAAGGGGAGCCGATGGATTTTCCCGCGACTTTGGTGATGACGTCATTGACGGCAAGGCCTGCCTTTGCCGCAGGGCCGTCTGGGATGAGTGAGTGGACGATGATGCCTTCATTTGGCTTTAAGCTGAGGTGCTCTCTGAGGATGGCTGGTAAATCACCAGTGACGACTCCCAGAAAGGCCGTGGATGCTTGCGGCGCTGGAGCGGGCTTGGGCTGCGTCTGAGGAAGTTTGATTTGTGGTAGTCCCACTTGCTGGCGAGCTGCCATGGGTGGCGGCGAGTTGTCTTCTGGCGCTTCCAAGGCGAATGCTGGAAGGGCAAAAAGTGCGGTAAAGCTGGTGCTGAGGACTGAAGCTAATTTCGGTTTCATGGTTTACTTACGAATAGCGTAGTAGGCCGAAAAGTTTGTCTAATAACAGATCAATCTGTCTTGGCAGGAATTGATAAGTATTGTACGCGTGGTTGCTCGATCTGGAAGGTGCGGTTCATGGAGTCTTTATAGATAATTTTGTCCTTATACTCCACGCGGATGACGCTTTGGGCCTGCTGGTTGCTATTCCAAATCATGCCTTCATTTTTAACGGTAGATATATTTCTGTCAAAACTAGCAGGGATAAAATTACCACTGGTAGGATGGCTAACTGTTTCTTGAAAAGTGTCAGCAGCCCCCGATTTTTTACCGAGGGGAATCATCAAGGCGCTGAACGCACCAATGACGGCAACTGCAGCGACGGCGCGCCACGCAGAGGCTTGTTTACGGGGAGTCACCGCTTGCGGACTTGTGACGGGGAAGAGAAGAATTTTATCATTTACCGCGAATGGAGTGGTTGAGACGACCGTCTCTAGTTTGGCGAGATAGTCGGCGGAGAGAGCGGCGGGGCGGGTCTGGCGCAGGAATGCTTCGAAGCGGATTTCCTCTGGGTTGAGGATGGTCAAAGAGTCGCTGGTCGCAGCTTCGAGGCGATTGAAAAAATCGTCATCAAGTGTAGCAGCTTGGAGTTTGCGGAGTTCGGCTTCGAGAGTGGCGGAGTCGGGCGTCATGTGGAGAATGAAAAGTTAGAAGTTAGATGGACAGGTCTCCTCGGCGGCGGGCGCTGCTGAGGTTTTTCTTTAAAGCCTCAAGGCCGTAACGATAACGGGAGGCGGCGGTGTTTTGAGAGATTCCGAGCGTGTCGCCGATCTCGGCAAAGGTGCGCTCGCCCCATATTTTCATGAGGATAACTTCGGAAAACTTGGCGGGGAGTTCTTTGATGCTTCTTTCCAGCTGGTTGCGCGTTTCGTCATCTGAGGTGTCGCTTTCGAACCAAGGATGGAAGTCCTCGTATTGCTCGGATTCTTGATCCTTGGAAGCGTTGTCCTCGCGTTTTTTTCGGCGGTCGTCGCGACGGCTGAGGTCGATGGCGAGACGGCGGATGGCGGTGTAGAGATAGGGTTGCCAAGATTCTTGGCCACCTACGAATTCGCCGGAGTTTACCTTCTCGACGAGTTTGACGAGGGCGTCTTGCAAGATATCCTTGGCGTCTTCAAGTGAGCGAGATTGATTCCGGGCGAAAAGCAGGAGCTTAGGGCCGTGAGTTTCGAGCCACTCGCGCCATGCAGTGGCGGCGGGCGAAATGTCAGGGAGCGCATTTAGGGTAGCCATGGCGTTAAGTTCATCCATAAAGCGCAATGGCGGTGGGAATTTGTCTAGTTCATGTCATAAAATCCGTTTTTGCGGCGCATGCCCCGATCCGTTTGGGCTAGTGCAGCTTGCCAGCAAGCTTGCAGACTCGCTTGTAATGCATGGGATCGACAGGATTGATGGACAAGCGGCTTCCGCGCTGACAGACCACCATTTCGGAGAGCAGGGAGTCTGCCTTGAGTGTCTCGAGCGTCAGCATTTCTGCAAATTTCCCGACGTATTCAAAGTCGGTGAGCCACCAGCGGGGAATTTCGAGGGTGGCTTTGGGGTCGTGGTATTCGCTGGCTGGATCGAACTGGGTGGGATCTGGATAAGGCTGGCCGACGACGCGGGCGATGCCGGTGATGCCAGGAGGCTTGGCATTGGAGTGGTAAAATAAAGCGAGATCGCCCGGCTTCATTTCCTTCCACATGTAGTTGCGGGCTTGGTAATTCCGCACGCCGCTCCACGGCTCGCGGGTGACTTTGGCGAGGTCGTCGATGCCGAAGACGTCTGGCTCAGATTTAATCAACCAGTGACGCATGATACCGGATTTAAGCGATTGCCTTGATGAGTGAAGAATTCAGGGCCGGAAGAGGCAGATGCTCGGGACCAAGTTCGAGACCTGCAGTGGCGCGGACATCCGCTTCGATGGCTTCCAGCACGTCCAACTCTGGGCGGAAATCGGCCGCATGGTAGGAACTTCGGACGAGTGGGCCGCTGGCGACGTGGCGGAAGCCTTTGGCGAGGGCGATGGATTTATACTCCTCGAAGGCATCAGGAGTGATGTATTCCACGACGGGGAGGTGCTTCTGGGTGGGGCGCAGGTATTGGCCCATGGTGAGCACGGTCACGTCATGAGCGAGCAGGTCGTCCATGGCGCGGAGAATCTCGTCGTGGCGCTCACCGAGGCCAAGCATGATGCCGCTTTTCGTGGCGATCTTTCCGCCGACCATGGCTTTGGCTTTTTTCAACACCGTGAGGCTGCGTTGGTATTGGGCGCGGGAGCGGACGAGCGGGGTGAGGCGCTCCACGGTTTCTAGGTTGTGGTTAAAAATGTGCGGGCGGGCGTCCATGACGAGAGAGAGTGCCCAGTCGCGGTCGTTGAAGTCTGGAACCAGCACTTCGATGATGATTTCCGGATTCGCTTGGCGGACCGCCTGGATGGTGAGCTTGAAATGCTCGGCCCCACCGTCGCGCAGGTCGTCGCGGGCTACGGCGGTGATGACGACGTGGCGGAGGTTCATGCGGCGAGTGGCTTCGGCGACGCGGGCGGGTTCGTCAGATTCGAGGGCTTCAGGCTTGGCGGTTTTAACGGCGCAAAATCCGCAGGCGCGGGTGCACTTGTCCCCAGCGATCATGAAAGTGGCGGTGCCTTGGCCCCAGCATTCCCAACGGTTTGGGCACTGTGCTTCTTCGCAAACGGTGACGAGCTTGAGGTCGGTGATGAGGGACTTGGTGGACCAAAATGCCGGATTGTTCGGCAGACGGACTTTGATCCAGTCTGGTTTTTTATCCCGGTGAAGGGTTGGATCCATCTTCATTTTCGGCCCGCAGCTACTCATATCAGCGGCAGGCTAGTGCGGCGGACGGTCACGGGAAAGCGGATTTTCAGCATTTCCTGCTTCTCCGCTTTTCAGGTTGCTCGGTGTTCGCCACAGTGGCGGCAGTGAACGTATCTTCTTTAGGATTTTTCGACTCAGGCGTCGGCGGATTGACCGTTGTGCGCGCGGTGCAAGAGCTCATGCCTGCGGAGGATATCTTGTATCTCGGGGATACGGCACGCTTGCCGTATGGGTCAAAAAGCCCGGAAACAATCCGCCAGTTTGCCGGTGAGGATGTGAGATTTCTCATTTCCCGGGGGGTGAAAGCCATCGTGGTCGCGTGTAATACGGCCACGGCGCATGCCCTGCCGCAGCTGCAAGAGCGCTACCGAATCCCGATTCTGGGGGTGATCGAGCCGGGAGTGGAGGCGGTGCTGGCGTGCGAAAATGCCGAACGCGTCGGCATCATCGCTACGCGTGGGACCATCCGCTCCCATGCTTACCAACATGCACTGGCACTGCGGCGAACGGGGCTGATGATCCACGGTCAGGCGACGCCGCTGCTGGTACCATTGATCGAGGAAAACTGGATCGAACACCCGGCGACTCGGGCGGTGCTTAAGACATACCTCGAGCCCTTGATCGAAAAAGGCATCGACACCCTGATGCTCGCTTGCACGCACTATCCGCTTTTGATCCCCGTTTTACGCGAACTTCTCCCTGCCGATGTCCGCTTGGTGGACTCGGCGACGACGTGTGCGGAGCATCTGAAAAAGGAGCTCACGCGGCTCAATTTACTCGAAACGACAGCTCGCGAAGGGAAATTGGAAATCCACCTCACGGATTTATCCGAGGAGTTTGAGGCGCTGGCCCGGCAATTTCTCAAAAAATCTCCCGGGCGTATTCACCGGGCGGTGTTGGGTGGCTAGATGCCGTTGCGGATTTCCATTCGACGGACTGAGATGGGTGGTGTAGATACACCCGCTTATGAAAGTATTCGGAATTATACTCATCGCCCTCGTCGGGATTGCCATCATCGTCGGGCTTTCAGTCGTGGGAAGTTACAATGGACTCGTCGGTAAGCAGCAGGGGGTGGATGCGGCCTGGGCGCAAGTGCTGAATCAGTATCAACGGCGGGCCGACTTGGTGCCGAATTTGGTGAAAACCGTGCAAGGTTCTGCCAATTTTGAAAAATCCACTCTCGAGGCAGTCGTCAATGCGCGGGCCTCAGTCGGGAAGGTGAACATCGACGCCAGCAAGGCTCCAGCGGACGCGGCGACGCTTCAAAAATTCCAGGAAGCGCAGGGTCAATTTAGCAGCGCCTTGAGCCGCTTACTGGTCGTTTCCGAAAATTATCCTGATCTGAAAGCGAGTGCCGGTTTCCGAGACCTGCAAACGCAACTCGAAGGCACCGAAAACCGAATTGCCGTGGAGCGCGGACGCTTCAACGAGGTGGTGAAAGACTACAACATCTTAGTCCGTCGCTTTCCTGCGGTGCTCTTTGCGGGAATTTTCGGCTTTTCGCCGAGACCGTATTTTCAGTCCGACGTCGGTGCGGAAAAAGCGCCTGAGATCAATTTCGACTTCGGTGGCAAATCCGCTCCTGCCAACGGTCAATGAGCTGGCTCCGGCAGCGATCGGCGATTTTCGTCGGCCTAGTTTGTTGGCTCGCGGGGCTGACGCAGATTCATGCGGCCGCAGCACTTCCGCCCAGCCCGACGCCGTTTTACGTTCTGGATGAGGCAAAATGGCTGAGTCCAAACGCGTTTGATGCCTTGAATGAGAAACTCAAGGCTTACGAGCGCGAGTCATCTTCGCAAATCGTCGTGGCGATTTTTCCGAAGATCCCGGACGGTGAGGAGCTATTCGATTTCAGCCAACGCTTGTTCGGATCTTGGAAAATCGGTCAGAAGGGCAAGGATAATGGAGCTCTGTTCCTGATCTTCGCCGCCGAGCGAAAAATGCGGATTCACACAGGCTACGGGTTGGAAGGCGTGCTTCCGGATGCTCGCTGCAAGCAAATCATCCAAGACGTGGTTGCGCCACTGCTGCGCCAAGGAAATCGCGAGTCTGCCATCAATGCCGGTATCGATTCCATGATCGCCTCTGCCAAAGGCGAATACACCGGGACTGGCAAGACCCAGCTCGACAACTCGGGGCGTCACAACCCAGATTCTATAGGGATCTGGGTTGTGGTGTTTATCATCGCCTTCATCGCTATCAACATCGTCCGTGGATTCACTCGCGGCGGGCAAGATCGGCGCTTGAGATTACCCGGCGACACATGGATCGACCACAGCGGTTGGGGTGGCGGAGGCTGGGGTGGGGGAAGCTCCGGCGGCGGTGGCGGTGGATTTTCTGGCGGCGGCGGTAGCAGCGGCGGCGGTGGCGCAAGTGGGGGCTGGTAAAATGAAACCGAATGAAAAAATTACACTTTAGCCCTGAAGAAGAAGCCTTGCTGGTCGAGGAAATCCGCACGCAGGAAGCCCGAACCAGCGCGGAAATCCGCATCTGCATCACCGACAAGTTCATCTGGCGGCACGAGCGCTATGCGTGGCGCTTATTTGAAAAAGTCGGCATGAATCAGACCCGGCATCGGAACGGCGCATTGATCGTCATGATGCCGCGAATGAAAAAAGTCGTCATCCTCGGCGACTGTGGGCTACACGCAGTCGTCCCATCGGATTATTGGGAAAAAGCAGTGGCGGCTATGGTCCGGCAGATGCAGGAAAATGGCCCTGTTGCAGCGCTCCGTGAAGGTCTCCGCCGACTTGGCGATACGCTCAGCGCCCATTGGCCACCGGAAATGGGCGATGTGAATGAGCTTCCCGATGAGGTGTTGAAATGAGCATTTAGCCGCCGAACGACTACGGATGCCGTAAGTCATCCGTGTAGCACCGTGATTGGAAAGAATAAGGTGAAATCAAGGCGGCGACGCTAAAATACTGCATTCCAAAGGCTTACGTAAATCTAGCACGACGCAATGTGACAAATCTGTCACATTACCAAAAAAAGCCTTCACGGGACTGGGTTGAAATTCAACAGTTTCGTAACACATGCACGTCCCTACCTTGATCTCCCGGAAGCGCGAAGGTGAAGAACTATCGAGTATTGAGATCAAGGACTTGATCGACGGCTACACCCGGGGCGAAGTGCCAGACTACCAGATGTCCGCCTTCGCGATGGCGGTGTTTTTCCGGGGAATGAGTCCTCGGGAAATCGCGACGCTCACCCACTGCATGATCGAAAGTGGAGACTGTTTTTCCTACCCCGTCGGCCACCCACCCGTCGTGGACAAGCATTCCACAGGCGGAATCGGAGATAAGGTCTCGCTCATTCTTGCACCGCTTGTGGCCTGTGCTGGAAATTGGGTGCCCATGGTTTCTGGCCGTGGACTCGGCATCACGGGTGGCACGCTCGATAAATTGGAGTCCATCCCCGGCTTTAAGGTGAACCTCAGCATGCCACAAGCGCTCGCCCAACTCGCTGAACTCGGCGTGGTCATGATGGGCCAGACCGAGAGATTTTGCCCGGCTGACAAAAAACTCTACGCCCTTCGAGATGTGACTGGCACCGTGCCATCCATCGCGATGATCACCGCTTCGATCATGTCCAAGAAATTGGCAGAATCTCTTGATCGCCTCGTTTTAGACGTCAAATACGGCAGCGGTGCATTCATGCAGACCCATGAGGATGCTCAAGCACTCGCGGACAGCATGATCGCCGTGGGCCGTGAAATGGGTGTTGAAGTCCACGCTGTCCTCAACCCCATGAGCGAGCCACTCGGCCAAGCGGTCGGAAATGCCTTGGAAATCATCGAATCTCTCGACTGCCTAGACGGCGCAGGCCCAGCCGATTTACGCGCCACCGTATTAGACCTAGCGGAGAAAATCGCCGGCTGCTCACGCGGGGACTTGGAGCGCCTTCTTGATGACGGCTCCGCCCGTAGACGCTTTGACGCCATGGTCACGGCACAAGGCGGTAATATTGCCGATTTACCACGACTCGCAGAAATCCACTGTGCCGCAGTCATTCGTGAATTGACCAGTACCTCCAGTGGGGTGGTTTCCGCGGTGAATGCTGGGCTCGTCGGTCAAGCTGTGCTCCAGCTCGGCGCTGGTCGGGCCAAGGCGAACGCCCCGGTGGATTTCGCCGTGGGCATGGATCGGCTGGTAAAATGTGGAGAAACCATCGCCGCAGGACAGGTGATTTGCCGGATTCACGCCCAGACAGAAGCGGATTATCGAATGGCAGCTGCGATGATGGAGAAGGCCGTAGAAATCTCACGCATTGATTGATTTTCTCTGTTGCCAAACCCGAATGAACCGGATTAGGTTCCGCCCGCCGCGGGCAAAAAAAGCCTCATAGTGTAATGGTAACACCCCGGATTTTGATTCCGTTATTCTAGGTTCGAGCCCTAGTGAGGCTACTTTCCCATGTTCCCGCTGCCGTCCGGTGGAGCTTGATCCTGAGAGTGGCGGCCTTGGCCAAACAATCTGCGCTGCGGCTTGCATGATGCATCTCTGGCCATCACTCTGCGCCATGCGGATCTACCAAGACGAAGTTTACCAAAAAGGCGAAAAATCCATCCGCATCATCCGGCTGGACCGCTACGAAGTCGAATTCAAGACCACCCTCGGCGACCTGAAAGGCGAGGGGACCATCGCGACCTTGGCCAAAAAAGAATTCTGCCGCCTGCTCAAAGGAATGACCCTCCGCGCGCCGCTTAAAAAAGACGCGTCAGCCAGCGAGACGCCTTAATTTCTAAGCAAAAAGCCAGCGCCACCCCCACGCTGTAGGCGATGAGATCCGGCCAATTAAACGTCGATCCCAGCACTAAATGACCGAGCCTCGTTCGGCGAATCTCTCGCAGCCACGGCTCTTGGATCATCTGCGAAAATTCCACGCCATACGCCGCCAATAAGGTGATCAATGCTAGGCGCCATGGGCTAATTCGAGGCATTAGAATTCCTAGTCCGAGGTAAAGCATCGTGGCCCACAGCGCGTCTCCGGGGTATTTTCCCAGCATGGACTTTAGGTGGACCTCACGCGTCGCAAGGCCCAGGCCGATGACTCCCAGTACGGCTAGGCTATAAATTACTCGATTTCGAGGCAGTTGCATGGGTGGCTATAGGGCCGCTCGGACGTCACACCAGCCATCTGACCATGTGACGTTAAGTGGCACTTGATAGAGTTCGCTCAGATTTTCAGCGGTAAGGATTTCATGTTTCATTCCGTCCGCGAAAATCTCGCCATTTTTCAACAAAATCACCCGTTCCATCTCGGGTAAAATCTCGCCGGGATGATGCGTGACCAAGATTAAGTCCCGCCCGCAGCCCACCAATTCGCGGAGCGTGACCGTCAGCTGCAGCGCCGCTGCGAAATCGAGTGCGGTGGACGGCTCATCTAGCACCAAGACTTCCGGTTCGTGGACCAGCGCCCGGGCGATTAAAATCCGCCGCCGCTCCCCAGATGAGAGGCTGCCAAACGCTCGATCCGCCAGTTCTCCGACCGCCATTTGCTCCATCGCGCGACGTGCACGGGCTTGGTCCGTCTTGGAAAATCGCATCTCACGTGTCCGACCATAGGCACCGCGCAGTGAGGATAGCACGGCGTCTCGTGTCAGCTCATCCGGGTGAAATCGTGACACTTCCTCCGGCATTACCACGCCCATTCGGTGCCGAATCTCCTCCAAGGACCAGCACGCGTCACCGAACAAGCGACACTGCGAAGCCGGATCCGCTTCAGGCCGCACCTCGCCGGTAAGGAGTTTCAAAAGGGTGCTTTTCCCCGCCCCATTCGGCCCCAAAATCGCAACGCTCTGCCCCTGCTCCAAGCGCAGTGAAAAGTCCCGCAGTGCCAGCGTTTCACCGCGCCAGACCCTTGCGTTTACGAGATCGAAAATCGGTTCCTGCACGGGCTTAGGAATAGCCCTAACGTCGCCTACGCCGCAACCACTTCCACACGTGGGATAAAACCGAGTTGATTCAACAGTTCCTCGCAATCTTGTAGGGCATGGAAGTTGGAAACTGACGCCGCGGCCAGTGGCCTTTGTATTTGTTTCTCATTGGTCATCAATCAGATGCCGACTTGAAAAATGGTTTTATTGGTAAGTCGGCATCGAAGGTGCTATTTGGAACTCAGCTTATGTCGATCCACGTTGCCCTGCATCACCGCACCAGTTATCAATACGAACGCCCCGTCGAACATGGGGCCCATGTGGTAAGGCTCCGCCCCGCTCCCCATTGCCGGTCTAATGTGTTGGCCTACAGTTTGAAAGTCGGCCCGGAAGAGCATTTCATCAACTGGCAGCAAGATCCGCAGGCGAATTACCTCGCCCGCTTGATGTTTCCAAAGCCGATGGATCGTTTGGACATCGTGGTGGACTTGGTGGTGGAGATGTCAGTTCAGAACCCCTTTGATTTCTTCCTAGAGCCGACTGCGGAACAATTCCCCTTCGCCTACGATGCCGAGCAAGCCCACGAGCTCGCGCCTTTCCTTCTTGCTCCCGAGCCGGGACCGCTCATGAAGGGTCTGGTCGAGAAATTCGTCGGGAAAACCGGCCGCACCATCGACGTGCTGGTGGAAATGAACTCCACCATTCAGCACGCGATCGACTACAAAATCCGGATGGAGCCGGGCGTGCAGTCGCCTGAGGAAACCTTGGAACTCGCCTCTGGCTCATGCCGTGACTCGGCGTGGTTGTTCGTCAATCTCCTGCGCCATCTCGGTCTGGCAAGCCGCTTTGTTTCGGGCTATCTCATTCAGCTGAAGCCAGATGTGAAATCGCTCGATGGCCCAGTCGGCTCAGAAATCGACTTCACCGACCTTCACGCCTGGACCGAGGTGTATCTCCCCGGCGCGGGCTGGATCGGCTTCGACCCGACCTCCGGCCTCCTTGCGGGTGAGGGCCACTTGCCGCTCGCTTGCTCGCCGGACCCCACCAGCGCGGCTCCTGTCACCGGCGGGGTCGAGCCTTGTGAATCGACGATGGAGCATGAAATGACGGTCACCCGGATTTACGAATCCCCCCGGACGACGCTGCCCTATCAGGATGAAGAGTGGCAGAAAATTTTGGCCACAGGCCATAAGATCGACGAGGACTTGGAGACCATGGACGTGCGCCTAACGATGGGCGGCGAGCCGACGTTTATCTCGATGGATGACTTCGACGGTGACGAGTGGAACACCTCTGCCGTGGGGCCGACTAAGCGGCTGTTATCCGGGCAGCTCATCAAGCGCCTGCGGGCCAAGTATGCGCCCGGGGGATTGTTATTTTATGGTCAGGGAAAATGGTATCCCGGTGAGGTTTTACCACGCTGGACGCTCGCCTGCTACTGGCGGAAAGATGGCCACCCGATCTGGGAAGATGACTCACTCATCGCCGACGAAGCGCAGGATTATGGTCACGACGTGGCGGATGCGAAGCGCTTCGGCACCGCGCTCAGTGGAGCACTCGGCGCGGACCCTAAGTGGATGATGCCGGCCTACGAAGACGCACTTTATTACATGTGGCGGGAAAAGCGCTTGCCGGCCAACGTCGATCCCCTGAAATCCAATTTAAAGGACAAGGGCGAGCGCGAGCGTTTCACTCGCTTGTTTGACCAAGGAATCGACGAATGTGTCGGCTACGCCCTACCGCTTGAACGGCGGACGACCGCACAAGGTCCACGCTGGACGAGTGGTCCATGGTTCCTGAGAGATCAGACCCTATTCCTGCTTCCGGGCGATTCGCCGATGGGGTATCGCTTGCCGCTCGATTCGCTGCCCTGGGTGAAGGAATCCGAGTTCCCCTATCACATCCCGCAAGATCCGACTCGCAGTGTCCCGGCGTTTCCCCAGACCCCAGGCAGCACATTGGCTTACCAACGCCGCGAGCTTGAAAAAGTCACCGCTCGGCTTGACCGGGAAGGGGATAATTCCACGGAGAATCGTCCATGGGAGCGCCGTCCTGATGAGCAGGAATCCGCATCTTGGATCACTCGTAGCGCACTCTGCATCGAGCCGCGCGATGGCCGCTTGCACATTTTCCTCCCTCCGGTCAATGAAACCGAAGATTTTCTCGATCTCGTGGCCACCATCGAGCGGACGGCGAAATCCCTTAAAATGCCGATCATTCTAGAAGGCACCGCGCCCTCGTATGATTCGCGGATCGACGTGGTGAAAGTCACTCCCGACCCCGGCGTGATCGAAGTGAACCTCCACCCAGCCGCTTCGTGGGATGCCTTGGTGAAAAACACCTCTATCCTCTACGAAGAGGCGCATCTGTGCCGCTTGGCGACTGAGAAATTCATGATCGACGGTCGTCATTGCGGCACCGGCGGGGGAAACCACATCATCATCGGCGGGGCGACCCCGTCGGACAGCCCGTTGCTGCGGCGGCCTGATTTACTGCGGAGCATGATCACTTTTTGGAATCACCATCCGTCGCTGAGCTACCTCTTTTCCGGCCTTTTCGTCGGGCCCACCTCGCAGGCACCCCGCGTCGACGAGGCGCGGAATGACTCAATTCACGAGCTGGAAGTCGCCTTCAAAACGCTTGAAGGCATCGGCACCCCATCGCCATGGCATGTGGACCGGGCGTTCCGGAACTTACTCATCGACCCTACGGGAAATACCCACCGCGCGGAGTTCTGCATCGACAAACTCTACAGCCCAGACAGTGCCACTGGCCGTCTCGGTCTCTTGGAAATGCGGAATTTCGAAATGCCGCCGCATTATCAAATGAGCCTCGCGCAGCATCTCGTCCTCCGTGGGCTGGTGGCGCGTTTCTGGAATGAGCCGTATACCAAGCCGCTGGTCCGCTGGGATAGCGAAATCCACGACCGCTGGATGCTGCCGCATTTCGTATGGCAGGATTTCTGCGATGTGCTCGGGGATTTGCGTGAGCATGGCTACCGAATTGAGGATGAGTGGTTTGCGCCGCATTTGGAGTTCCGTTTTCCACGGATCGGCGAGTTCACCCAGCAGGGAATCGAGTGCGAGTTGCGCCATGCCATCGAGCCATGGCATGTGCTCGGTGAAGAGGGAGCCGCCGGTGGTGCGGTGCGCTATGTGGACAGCTCGGTGGAGCGGATGCAGTTGCTGGTGCGCGGCCTTACTGGGGAGCGCCATTCCATCACCTGCAACGGGGTCCGGGTGCCGCTTTGTCCCACTGGCACGCATGGAGAATTTGTCGCCGGCGTGCGCTACCGCGCATGGCAACCGCCGAACTGCCTGCACCCGACGATCCCGTCGCATGCGCCGTTGGTGTTCGATCTGCATGACTCGTGGAATGAGCGTTCGCTAGGTGGCTGCACCTATTTCGCCGCCCATCCCGGTGGCCGCAGTCATGAAAGTTTCCCGGTCAATTCGTATGAAGCAGAGTCGCGCCGTTTGGCTCGGTTCTTCGAGCACGGACACACGGGTGGGAAAATGCAGATCCGGGAGGCACCATCTAGCCCAGATTTTCCCTTCACGCTGGACTTGCGGATGATCCCATAGAGCCTGTGTCGAGCGCAGCAGCGCTTTCATCGATTCATGGCTGAAACTATCCGATCTCAAAGCTCCTCCTCACAACAGCAAAGCGCTGATGTGCAAGGACTTGCATGGGATGAAATCACAGATTCGAGCGGGCATTTACGGCCGCATTGGCAGAGCCTAGGGCTGAAAATCCAGCGCTGGAATGCGGAGGAGCGCCACGCCATTGGCGCGTCTGCTGCAGGAATGATCGCCGACTTGGGCACGACTTATAATGTCTATAGCGACGCCGGTGGGGCGGGGCAGCCCTATCAGCTCGATCCCATCCCCGTGCTGATTTCTCCGAGCGAATGGCCACTCATTGCGGCGGGTCTCGCCCAGCGGATGCGCTTGATCGAAGCAGTCCTAGCCGATCTCTACGGCCCGCAAACCTTGCTGCGAGAGGGACTGATTCCGCCAGATCTGGTCCACTCCAGCCCAGCTTTTCTCCAGTATGCCCGTGGAGTCCAACCAGTTGGTGGGCGATTTCTCCTGACCACGGGCTGCGATTTGGTCCGCTCTGCGAGTGGCCAGTGGACGGTCCTGAGGGATCACACCAGCGCTCCGGGTGGACTCGGGCAGGTCTTGGAAAATCGAAATGTCGTTTCCAGTCTGCTATCTGACCAATTTGAGTCATTGCAAGTGGCTCGTCTTGGCAGATTTTTCAACCAAGAGCGCAGCACACTGCAGTCGATTCTGCCAGCACGTGGCGATATGCAGAACGTGGTGTTTCTCACCCCAGGCTTCCGCCATCCTTCCTATTTTGAGCATGCGTATAAAGCCCGCTTACTCGGATTTCCCCTCGTGGAGCCTGCGGATCTCACCGTGCGGGAGCGGCGCTTGTATTTGAAAACCCTTGCAGGCTTGCGCCGGATCGATGGGGTGGCCTGCCGGATTGAGGACCACGACCTCGACCCGCTCGAACAATGGGGCAGCGGCGGTGGGTCTGGGGTGCCCGGAATCGTCGAGGCGTGGCGCACGGGAAATGTCGCTCTGGCCAATACACCCGGTGCAGGATTTGCCTCCAGTCCTGCGTTGATGCCATTTCTCCCTGGGATCTGTCGCAAGTGGTTTGGCGAGGAAATTAAACTGCCCTTCGTCGAGACTTGGTGGCTGAGCCAGCCATCGGTGCGCCGCCGCGTGCTCGACCAGCTTCACCGCTACGTCTTGCTGCCAGCCTTCGGCCGCGAGTCGCTCTTACCGATCCGCTGCGCGAATCTCTCGCCGTCTGCGCGTAAGCAGTGGATGGCGACGATCGAGGAGCGTCCTTATGATTTCGTCGCCCAGCTTGATGTGACACCGAGTGAAGCGCCGGCGCTGGAAGGACGCAGCATCCGGCAGCGGCCAATCGTCTGGCGCGCCTTTAGTCTCAATACATCAGATGGTCCAGTCGTCCTGCCCGGTGGACTTGCGCGAGTGGGGAAAACGGGACAAGCCCCGCAACTCTGGCCTTCTCATGCCGGTTTCACCAAAGATGTCTGGATTTCAGACCCCTCCTCAGACCTCAGCACCAAAACGGAAGTCAAGAGTCCTCGGCCCGAGAAAGATCGGCATCCGTCGGCCTTGGAGGTGCCGAGTCGCATCGCCGAGCAATTGTTCTGGGTCGGCCGTTGTGCGGAGCGAATCGAACTGGCGACACGCTTGCTCCGGGTGACTCTACGCAATGTCAGCGGCGAAGCAGGGCGACTCCAGCAGGAACAACTCAGTGCCTGCTTGACCCTGATCCGTGGGGCGAACCTCGTGCCGAAGGAAACCCTCATCCACCCGCCGCAGACGCTGAAGATGCTCACCGCGCTGATCCATGAGCCATCGACGCGGGGCAGTATTCCTAGCCTGACGCGCTCCCTGCTGCTCAATGCCGCCGCAGCCCGCGACCGGCTTTCCGATGATACGTGGCGATTTTTCAATCGGCTCGAAGGCATCGTCCACGCGCCGGCGACTCCACCGACGGTCTCGGAATTGCTGCGGACTCTGGACACCCTAGTGCTCCACCTCGCGGCGTTTGCGGGAATGCAGGCGGAAAATATGACCCGTGGCCAAGGCTGGCGCTTCCTAGAAGTGGGGCGGCGGATCGAGCGGGCACTCAGCGTGCTGAAGTTACTCCGCAGTGCCGCGAAAGCCGACCCGGGCAATTCATCCTTGCTCGATCCAGTGCTAGAGACCTGCGACAGCGTGATGACTTACCGCCGTCGCCACTTTTCCCGGCCACGCTTGGATGCGGTGGTGGATTTGATCTTTTTCGATGTTTCCAATCCACGCTCGGTGTCGTTCCAAATCGGCGTGATTGAGCGGGAAATCAGCCTTTTCTCCGGAGATCCAGAGTTCGGCCTGATGCCTAAAATCCGCGAACACCTGCACGAGCTGGATCGACGTTTCAGCGAGCGACGTGCCCCGGATGCGGTTGAGTTTACGGCGATTTCCTCCTCGCTCGAAGTCTTCGCGGACATGATCACGCAGCACTACTTTAGCCATTCCGTCCGCCGGGTTTACTGACCATGAAATACCGACTCACTCACCGGACTACCTACCTTTACGAAGGCTCCGTCACCGTGTCTCACCATCTCGCTCGCTTGGCACCGCGCAATTTACCGAGCCAGCACTGTCCGTGGCATGAGTTGGAAATTTCTCCAAGCCCGGTGAGCCGTGGAGTTCACATGGATTCGTTTGGGAATTCGACGGCTTATTTCGAGGTGGAGGGGAAGCATGAAAAGATGCAGGTCATCGCCCGGAGTCTCGTCGAGGTGTTTCCAACTCTGCATCCAGATCCACTTGGCACGCCGCCGTGGGAGCAAATCCGTGACGCTTGCCAAGTGGAAAAGTTGACGCCTGGCTCCGAAGCGGGTGCGTTCCGGTTCGGCTCGCCGATGGTGCCGCTGGGGAAATCCTTCGCGCAGTATGCCGCCGTCGAGTTTAGTCCCGGGCGGCCGATTCTGGCTGCTGTGCTTGGGCTGACGCAGCGGATTTTCAGCGAATTTAAGTTCGATCCACGCGCCACGGATGTCTCGACGCCAGTTTCTGAGGTTTTGAAAAAACGGGCTGGGGTCTGCCAAGACTTCGCCCATCTCATGTTGGCCTGTCTCCGCTCACTGGGGCTACCCGCTCGTTATGTCAGCGGTTACTTGGAGACGGTGCCGCCGCCGGGGAAGGTCCGCTTGACGGGGGCGGATGCTTCACACGCTTGGGTGTCCATTTTTTGCGGAGATCGCGCCGGCTGGATCGACGCCGATCCTACGAATAATGTACTCCCCAGCGAGCGCCACATCACCGTCGCATGGGGGCGTGATTTCTCAGACGTCAGCCCGCTCCGAGGTGTCACACTCGGTGCCGGTGGCCAAACACTCTCGGTCGCAGTGGATGTGATGCCGGTGGCGGAAATGGACTGAGGCCCGGTGATCTCTCTGCCCCCAGAGTTGCCAAGGGAATTTCCGTGTTCCACAGTTCCGTCTGTGACAAGTTACGAAGAGCAGAAACGGATGATGTCATTCTCGCTGGCGGCGGCTGGCTTGCTCTTAGTCGCGAAAATCATCGCGGCCGTGATCACGGGTTCCTCGGCGATTTACTCGGATGCGGCGGAGTCGGTGGTGCATTTCTTGGCCGTCTGCTTTGCGGTGTGGGCGCTGCGGCTGGCGCATAAACCGGCAGATGAGACCCATCACTTCGGCCACGATAAAGTCTCATTTCTATCCGCAGGCTTCGAGGGGGCGATGATTTCCGCGGCGGCGGTCTTGATTTTTTACGAAGCCATTCGGCAGATGATTATGGGGGTGAATCTCCAGAATCTCGGCTTCGGAGCCGCTGTCACAGGCGCGGCAGCGGGGGTGAATCTGGTGTTGGGCCTGTCCCTACTGCGCTTGGGGAAACGTAGTGGCTCACCCTTGCTGCGGGCGAATGGAATGCATGTTTTGACCGATGTCTGGTCGAGCGCGGCCGTGCTCGTCGCATTGGCCCTGTATTATTACACCGACTGGGTCTGGTGGGATCCCATCGCGGCGATCCTCGCGGCGCTGAATATTTTACGCGTGGGCTACAAGCTGATCCGCGAGAGCTTAGCCGGCTTACTCGACGAGAGCGACCCGGTGATGGAGAAACAGCTCCGCGAGCTGCTGGATGCTGAAGTCGCCAAGCGTGGGCTGTCTTACCACAATCTGCGCCATCGTCACTCTGGGCGGACGCACTGGATCGAGTTTCACCTCGTCTTCGCCGACGACCTGACGGTAGGTGAGGCGCACCACGCGGCGACCGAGATCGAAGCCAGTGCCGCAGCCTTATTATTTCCCAATGGCCGAGTCATTTCCCACCTCGAGCCGAAGTCTGCCGAGCATCACGACGAGTGCTGGGAAGAACGCTAAAATGCCACCCTGAAAATCGAGAGCTGGAGGGCTGGGGAAATCAGCCGCCGATGTCGGTGCGGCCGGACAGCTGGGCACCTTCTTCCATCGAAAAGACCTTGGACTTAATGTCGCCATTGATGCGGGACTTGTCCTTTAACTCGCAGCGTTGGGAGGTGATTTTCCCTTCGACATGGCCATAGACTTTGACTTCACCAGCGGTGACATCTCCCTTGATGACGGCGTTCTCGCCGATGGTGACGCGGCCTTTGTCGGAGGTGATTTCACCTTCGATTTTACCGTCGATGATCATATCGTTGGAGAAGCGGATGGAACCGATGATTTCGATTCCACTGGAGAGCACGTTAGTCGGGTTGGCCATGACAGGGCAAGCGGAGCAAAGGCCGCTGCACTTGGCAACAAGATTCCCGGCGGAATGATGGGGCTTGTCGTCCAGATTTCGATTGCCAGTAGCTGGGTGGGGTGAAAGATCACGGGCAGACGACCTTTTTATGGAAACACGACACATGCCATCACCCCGCGAGGCCTGCATCCTCGGGACCGACGAACTTCGCGATGCTTTTTTGCTCGATGAACTTTTCCTCACCGGGGAAATCGATTTCGTTTACACCGACCTAGACCGCGCCGTCATTGGTAGCGCCATCCCTACCACTCAGCCTTTGGCGCTGGGAAATGACGATGCGCTGAAAGCCGATTTTTTCTGCCAACGCCGCGAACTTGGGGTGCTGAATTTCGGCAGCGCCGGTCGCATCACCGTCGATGGCGTGGAGTTTGAAATGGCCGCGCACGACTGCCTCTACATCGGTCGTGGCAGTCAGGAAATTTCCTTCACCAGTGAAAATGCCGACGAACCCGCCGTCTTCTACCTCGTCAGCTACCCGGCCCATTGCACCCACCCGACCACTAAGGCCAGCCGCGCCGATGCGAACCGCGTGGAACTCGGCACCCGCGACGAGGCAAACGAGCGCACGATTTTCCAATACATTCATCAAAATGGCATCCAAAGCTGCCAACTCGTCATGGGCTTCACCGAATTTCAACCCGGTAGCCTCTGGAACACCATGCCCTGCCACACGCATGACCGCCGCAGTGAGGTGTATTGTTACTTCGACGTGCCAGCCGCGCATCGGGTCCTGCACATGATGGGCGAACCCCAAGAAACCCGCCCGCTCTGGGTCGCGGATCGCCAAGTCGTGCTCTCGCCCGCGTGGTCGATCCACTGCGGCTGTGGTACGGCGAGTTATCGCTTCTGCTGGGCGATGGGCGGGGAAAACCAAGCCTTCACCGACATGGACCGCGTGGAAATCAGCGAACTCCGTTAAACGATGATGACCTCCTTCGATCTCACCGGAAAAACCGCCCTCGTCACCGGCTGCAAGCGCGGCATCGGATTTGCCATGGCAATGGGCCTCGCCGAAGCGGGGGCAAACATCATCGGCGTCAGCGCGAATTTGGAAAAATCCGGCAGCGACATTGAAAAGGCAGTCACCGCGCTCGGTCGATCCTTCGTTGCCTATCAATGCGATTTCACCGACCGTGCAGCCGTGAAAAATTTCGCCGCGCAAGTCATGGCGGAGCAGGGCGTGCCGGACATCCTCGTCAACAACGCTGGCACCATCAAACGCCAACCCGCTGCCGAGCACTCGGATGAATTCTGGTTCGAGGTGATCGACGTGAATCTCAATGCGCAGTTCCTCCTCAGCCGCGACATCGGCGCGAAAATGATCGAGCGTGGCAGTGGGAAAATCATTTTCACCGCCTCCTTGCTGACCTTCCAAGGTGGCCTAACTGTCCCCGGTTACGCGGCTTCCAAGGGCGGCATCGGCCAGCTCACAAAGGCGCTCGCCAACGAATGGGCGGGCAGGGGAGTCAACGTGAATGCCATCGCGCCTGGCTACATTTCCACCGACAACACGGAAGCCCTTCGTGAAGACCCCACGCGCAGCCAGCAAATCCTCGCCCGCATCCCCGCAGGCCGCTGGGGTCAACCGGACGATTTCAAAGGCCCAGTCGTCTTCCTCGCCAGCGACGCCTCCCGCTACGTCCACGGCGAGATTCTCGTCGTGGACGGCGGTTGGATGGGGCGTTAAACCAAGGAAAGGCGATCTCCGAATCGCCTTCTTCAATCAACACTCAGGACTGCTTCACGTCCACCCACTGCTTGGTCCTGGCGGATTCCAAAACAGCATCGCAGACATACTGCGTGCCCAGCGCGTGGCGGAAATCGGGATAACGTTTTTCCGCACTTGGCTCGTCGAGCGATTTGAAGAACTCGGCCAGCGCGTGGGTGAACGAATGCTCGTAGCCCAAGCACAGGCCCGGCACCCACCAGTTTCCGGCATACGGATGGTCGCCATCGGTGCAATGAATGCTGCTCCAGCCGCGCCGATCCCCGGGAACGCCGTGGTCGAAATAGGACAGCTTGTTGAGCTCGTGAAGATCCCACGACAGCGATTTTTTTTCACCGTTGATCTCGAACGTGTAAAGCGCCTTGTGGCCGCGGGCGTAGCGGGTGGACTCGAAAATCGCGAGTGAACCATTTTCAAAACGAGCGAGAAACGCGCAGGCGTCGTCGATGGTGACCGCTTGTTTTTCACCCGTCGCCGTGTGGACGCGCTCCTTGATGAAGGTCTCGGTCATCGCGGAAACGGAGACGATGTTGCCGTTGATCCAGCGTGCGGTGTCGATGCAGTGGGCGAGCAAATCACCCGTCACCCCGGAGCCAGCCGCCGCGGCATCCAGCCGCCACAGACCCGCGCCGCCTTGCGGGAGTTCTTCGGAAATCGTCCAGTCTTGGAGGAAATTCGCGCGGTAGTGGAAAATGCGGCCGAGTTCGCCTGCGTCCACGATGTTTTTCGCATGAGTGACGGCGGGGAGGAAGCGGTAGTTGTACCAAACGAGGTTGGCCAAGCCGGATTTTTCCACAGCCTCAACCATGGCCTCACCCTGCGTGCCATTGAGCGCGAGCGGTTTTTCGCAAAGGATCATTTTGCCATTCGCGATGCAGGCGAGTGCAATTTCGGCGTGGGAATCGTTGGGCGTGCAGATGTCGATGGCGTCGATGTCCTCGCGCTTCACCAGCTCGCGCCAGTCGGTTTCGTAAGAGGCATAACCCCATTTTTTAGCGAAGGCTTTGACCTTCTCCTCGTCGCGACCGCAAACGGCCTGGCGGACGGGGAAATGCTCCGTGTCAAAGAAGTGAGCGAGCTGCGAGTAGGCATTCGAGTGGGTGCGGCCCATGAAGCCATAGCCGATAAGGCCGATGCGGATTGGTTTTTTCATAGATGGTGTAGGAAGTTTTCGGGTCTGGGTTGAGACACTAACGAAAGGAGTCGATACCGATCTTTCATCGAGAGGGCAAGGCCAACATGGAGAAGGGGATTTCATCCCCTTTCTTTTCCGCAACCCAAGTCTTCAGTTGTTCCTAGCCCTTGGCATTCCGCGCGCGAAGAGAGGGCTTGCAAAGCTCTTCTCCATATTCCTGCCGTCGCCTACTGCGGTGCCGAAAATCTCTACTGTGGACCCAAAAATCTCTACTATACTGCCGATTTTCACCGCTGCGCTCCCGTAAACCTTTTCTGGAATCCGGAAAATCTCTACTGTGGTGCTAAAAACCTCTACTGCGGTCCCGAAAACACACGCTGCGCTAGCGAATTCACCTGCACTTGGCACGAAATTCGCAGATGTAGTCCGGATTTTCCTCGCTGTACCCCCGAATTTCTCTTCTGCGGCCTCCCTACTCTTCGCAATAAGCTGATTTCCAATCATTTGCGAAATCTCCCCTAACTGAACACCAACCTAATCATCCGATGACTCCCTCAGACCCCACTCCACCCGCCCCGGATTCCAACGAACCCGGCTCCACACCCTCGCTCCTCAACGAGGCCCAACTCGCCTCCCTGACCAAGACCGAGGAAGTCTGCCGCACCGCCCTCAAGGAGGATTACCTGCTCGCCCTCATCACCCTCGAAGAAGGCGAGGAACCCGGCGAAGACGACGTTTCAGAAGCCGCCATCAAGGCGGTGCTCACCCTTTGCGAGTCTGCCCGCGGCAAGGGCTCCGCCGCTGTTAGCGCCACCGGCCACAAGGAACAAAGCACCGCCGAGGAGGAAAAGGCCCAAAAAGCCCTCGTCGCCCTAGTCCGCGAGTTCCAGGCCCGCGCCCGTCAGAAGCATTTCTCCAAAAACCCGGACATCCTCGCCGAATACGGCATCGGCCTCAGGATCTACAACAGCCGCGCCCTGCTCGAAGGCTGGGCCCAGACGATCTACGACAAGACCGCCACCGACAAACTCCCCAAAATCACCGCCACCAAACGCGCCGCCCTCAAGGCCGCCCTGCAAACCTACAAGGACACCCAGACCGACCAAACCGGTGCCATCGGCCAAGCCAGCGGCACCCGCATCGACCGCAACTCCCTCGTCGAAGAAGCCACCGAGCGCCGCATGTGGCTCCAGTTCGCCGCCGACGCCGAATGGCCCCACACCGACCCCGCCAACACCCCCATCCGCCGCGAGTTCCAACTGCCTGCTAACCGGGCGTTTATCGGGTAAGCCAACAAAGGCAGGGACCGATCTCCGCAGCGGTCCGGCTCGAAGAGGCCGTCCCTGCCAAGCCATCCGCCTCCAAGATCCAGCAGAGTCCGTTCAGTGGTGGGCCGAGACCTAGCGCAACAATAAAAAAGAGAACTGCCCCCACCCCCCAAGCGAGTTGCGCGGCAGCGACGTCTCTTGCAAGACGACGTGATTTTCTCTTCTGCGGTGGGGGTCAAAAAGAATCATTTCTTAAAAAATTGCAGATTTTCCGTAAAAACACTTTGGATTCTGCAAAAATAACGCATTGTCACCCCCGTGATCCTCAGCTTTTCGTTTTCGAACTTCCGCGCCTTCAAAGACGTGCAGACCCTCAATTTCGATGCAGGGAAAGCGGACAAGGAACTTGCGGGGAATTGTTTCACCCCGGAGCTGCCCGGCCAGAAGGAAGCCTCCTTCGTCAAAGCGGTGGCACTCTACGGCGCGAACGCCAGCGGTAAGAGCAGCGTGCTGGATGCCCTAAAATGCCTTGCTACCTGGGTCGCAAACTCGGCCAGTATCATTGATCCCGAGGAATCCATCACTGGCATCGAGCCGTTTGCCCTCGTTCCCGGCGGCTCTGACCAGCCTACCGCATTTGCCATCGTCTTCATCACAGGCGGACTGCGTTACGAGTATCGGGTGGCGGCCACCCGCGAGCGGATTTTTCACGAATCCTTGCGTGCCTTCCCGTCGCCAAGGGGCCAGCTCTGGTTCTCCCGGGATTGGAGCGAGGAAATGCAAGCCTACGATTGGAATCCGGAGCGCCCCAGCGGCTACCAGCCGGACCCGAAAATGCGCCAGTTCACCCTGCCCAATGTTCTTTTCCTCTCCAAGGCCATCAGCCTCGGGGACGTGCAACTCGAGCCAATCTATCGTTGGTTTAAAGAGGGCATTCGTTTCTTCGATCTCAGCGTGCGGATGCAGGGCGTGGACAATGAATTCACCATCCAGGAATTTGAGAAAGATTCCGCGCTTTCCAAGCAAGTCGTCGCGCTCTTGAGCCACGCGGACATCGGCGTGATCGGCGCGGAGCTACCAGAACGCAAAGAGGCACTTCAGTTGATGGTCTCAGAAATCTGGAATTCGGTCCCAAACGGGGAGGGGAGATTCGATCAGTTTTTTGAGGAATTAAAGAAAGCCGACATCTCCCGCTACTTGGAAGAAATCCGTAAAAGCAAAACCCCTAGCTCATCCGACCCCGCCCATCGCATCAATCTGCTCCACCGCGGCACAGATGGCGAGGGCGTGGCGCTCCCTTGGTCCGCCGAGTCCACTGGCACCCGCCGTCTCTTCACCCTCGCCGGGCCGCTTTTGAGCATCCTCCGCAAGGGCCAAGTCGTCTGCATCGATGAACTGGACACCAGCATCCACCCCAAGATGGTGTGCGAACTCCTGCGCCTCGTTTTCAATGCGGAAACCAATCCCGGCGGCGCACAGATTCTTTTCACCACGCACAATCCGCTCTTGCTCGATCCCACACTTCTCAGGCGTGACCAAGTCTGGTTCACCGAAAAAGACGCCGCAGGAGAATCCCACCTCTACCCGCTCACCGATTTCCACCCGCGCAAAGACGAGTCCTGGGCACGCGGCTACATGGCGGGCCGTTACGGCAGCATCCCTTACATCCCGCATGGCCTGCTAGGCTCCCCGAAGGAAGTGCAACCCGAGCCAAAGGAGGACGCCTAACCCATGGCAGATTTACCTTGGTGGAAGGAAGAAGCCGCCCGCAGCATCCTGCGCAAGGCCGCTGCCCGGCGAATGGAAAGTGGAGTGAATCCCGGGGATTCCTTTCTCATCGTCACCGAGGGCACCGTCACTGAGCCACTCTACTTTCAATGCCTGCGGGATGAGATGAAGCTTTCCGTGGTTGAGATTCACGTCCAGCCCGGCGATGGCTCACACCCGCTCAAAGTCATCGACACTGCCGTGCGTCTAGCGAAGGAGCGCAAGGCGGACATGAGCAAACACCGGGAAAACCAATCGTTTTCCAAGACTTCCTTCGATCACGTTTGGGCCGTCATCGATACCGACGTGGCCACCAGAAACGGTATCTGGGACCAGGTAAAAGCCGCCGCCGCTGCGGGAAATGTTTCTCTGGCTCCTTCCACGCCGTGTTTCGAATATTGGCTCCTGCTGCATCTGAGCTGCAGCACCGCTCCGCTCATGGACGGGGCCGCTGCCAAGGCTGCTCTCAAGACAGCAGGGTTCGATTGCGCGGCTTCCGCAACCGCTGAGGTTTCCGTGCCGGGTCTGATACCCCATTGGCCACAGGCAGTGAAGCACGCCGAACGCGTGAGAAAGCACCATCTCGACGGAAGAACGCCAGACCCTGCCAATCCGTCCACCGCCGTGGACTTTCTGCTCCGTGCGCTAGATGATTCGTTGCCCGTATCCCGGCGGAAGCTGTAGTGCCTCCTTGGGAAATACCCCCCTTGCCACTGCCGCGCTTGTCATCCCGCGCCGCTTCTGTCAGATGAGAGGGGTAAATGAACGGACGTCGGTGGACCCCCGGCAGATTGATTAAGTTCGCGCTCTTCTTTGGAGTGATTGTCGTCCTTGCGGCAGTTCGTTTCGACTAGGGGGAGCTAGCGGCCGGAGCGGGGATCGCGGCGGTCTTGTTGTTCTTGGGCAACATCGCAGCGACATCGTCTCTAGGCTCAGTTCTCGCAGCGAAACAAATGCCTCTTCTTTGATGGTAAACTGTGCCCATGCGGGGACTGCCGGATGCTGGAGAATAATACAGCCTTTTGGCATTCTCCCATAAGTCTGGAACTCGGCGTTATGAAGAGTAAACCGGTTCAATCCGTCACGCCTCTTGACCCAAGTCCTCGCCGGGCTGGTCCCAATAATAGGTAATGCGCAAACAATTGCGATAAGACGCCCTAACCGCTATGGATTTCCCCGATGAGCCCATTTACAATACGTCCCTATCGGTTGGAAGACATGGATGCGGTTTATGCCGCGGCCGACGAGTCACGCGACCACATCGCAAAATGGATGGGCTGGATGACGCCGGATTACACACGGAAGGATGCGGAACGGTGGGTGGAGCATGCGGTGGCTTCGTGGGCGAGCGGGTTGTCGTATGAGCACCTGATCATCGATGCCGAGAACGGATCGATCGTCGGCTCCTGCGGGCTGAATCACCTGAACCGGGTGAACGGGGTATGCAACCTCGGTTATTGGGTGCGGGCGTCCCGGCTAGGCGAGGGGGCGGCGCGTCAGGCTGCGCTGTTGCTGCGGGATTTTGGATTCGGAACCGTGGGGCTGAACCGGTTGGAGATCGTGGTGGCGGTGGGAAATCCCTACAGCCGCAAGGTGGCGGAAAGCACGGGAGCCGTTTACGAAGGAATCCTGCGGCTGCGCCTGATGGTAGGCGAGATTTCCCATGACTCGCACATGTATGCGTTCCTCAACCCGGCGGCGAAAGTCGCGGAGGCCGGGTGATCGTTGGGGAAAGATGTGGTGGAGGGTGGGGGGACGACGCTGAAATTCCTGCTCATGCTGCCTGAGTGGGTCTTTTCGCGCGCATTTTCAGCAGGGAAAGGAACTCCGCCATTTCGACGAGTCCCTCCGCTTCACGGCGTTCGGCTGCTGTGAGTGGGGTGCCTGAATCCTGACGGTCCAGCAACGCTGTGAGACGGCGTTTTACGCCCGGAGGTAGCTTGAACCCTGCGATTCCGGCAGGCATTGGAAGTTCAATGTGGATTGCTGTTTTCATGATCGATTTCATACACTGCTGCGAAACTTAGGCCAAGCGAGAAAGCCAGGGAGCAAACCTAGAAAAGCCAGGTGTTTTAACCGCGAATGGACGCCAATTGACGCGAATGGGAAGAATTTTAGTTCTGCGAATCGGTGTTTATATTCTAAAACCAACTTCATTCGCGTGCATTTGCGTTGATTCGTGGTTTGAAAACTCTTCGCTTGATCGTCGATTTGCTGATCTTCGCTGAGGGTTTTCGATACCCTTCTACCTATTTCCCTCCCGTAAAAGTGGGCTTTGCAAAGCGGCAGGGCGAACTACGCTCGCGACGAATGGATGTGAAAACTCGCAACAGCAACTGGATCTCGGCTCTCATGGCGGGATTTACTTCATCGCTCGTTGCCAGATTGAGGCAGCACTGGCCCGTCCTGCGGCCTGCCCGGTCCAAACCGATGCTCAGCCTCACGCTGCGCGCCGTTTTTCTCTCGCTCTTCACCGCTACGGTTCAGGGGCAGGCGTTTCTCGACAACCAAACCCAGTATTCCAATCAGGACCCGGAGAATGAAACCCGGCGTTCGGACCATTTCCGGACGGTTTTCGGTTATTACAATCGCGACAGCACGCCGATGACGGAGGAGATGGCGCAGGGGAATTTACAAATGTTCGAGCAGGCATGGAATCGCTGGGTCGTCGAAATGGGGCTGCACGACATCAATGAGTCGGCGAACTCCGCTTACGTGGATGGGAACAAATACCGCGCGAACTTCAATTTCCTGATGACCTTCAACGACGGGGAAGGGGGTGGCGCTTACTCGAGTGCGGATGCGAAGGGCTTTTTCTACGCGATGGCGAACCCGGCGAGCTGCCGTTTCGATCCACCCTCGGGTGCAACGCCGCACGAGTTCGGGCATGTCTGGCAGGGGAGTGCTGAGGGTTTCAATGGCAGTGACAGTTCCGGCTCGTGGTGGGAAGGACACGCGAACTGGATGATGCTGCAATACCTCAACACGTATCCGCAGGCCGCGGGCTACATTTACAACGGCATGTATTACCCGTCGCACGGGCGTGATTACTACGATTCCTTCATGATCTGGGAAGCGGCGCGTGAGGATGCCCGCTACGGCGCGGCTTGGGTGAACAGCATTTGGACCAACGCGACACCCGCACAGCGCACCAGTGAGTTCATCATCGACCGCATGATCCGGCTCGACACCTCCGGCTCGCCCGACAAGGCAGGCGCGATGAAAGACCTCTGGGGCGACATGGCGAAAAAACTCGTCACCTGGGATTTCGAGCGCAAGCAGTGGCTCGCGCAGGCAAACAAGGCGGACGATGGCACGGATTGGGAGTTCTATCAGCGCACGCGCACGCCGCTGGTGAAAATGGCGGGTGCGCCGGGTTGGTTCCGGCCTGCCCGCGAGCACGCGCCGATGCAGTATGGATTTAACATCATCCCGCTCACCGCGACCGCTGGCACGACGGTGAGTTGTAATTTTCAGCCGCAAGGCGACCCGGTCCGGCAGAGCGATTGGCGCGCCTGTCTCGTGGCGGTGAATGCGGCGGGGGATGCGAGCTACTCGACACTTTGGAATGTCGGGACCAACTCGATCACGCTCTCCACCGATCAGGCGAAACTCTATCTGGTCGTCATCGCCACCCCGAAGCCGATGAAGATCGCCGAGCCGGTGTGGAATGCCTACCTCACCGACGCGGGCCTCCAATTTCCCTACGCCGTCGCCTTTACGAATGCGTCTCCGAGAGCTGTTAGTTATCCGGTGCAAAGCCGGACCGGGATGGTCCAGCACGCCAAGGGAGGCGGGTGGAAAAGCAGCACCGCGACCGTGGACGCGACCGCCTTTATCGGCCCGAACGCGCAGGTGCTGAACTCCGCGCAAGTCCGCGGCAATGCGCGCATCGAGGACTTCGCCGTGGTGCGGGACAACGCGCAGGTCCGCGACAATGCGGTCGTCTCGGGCCGCGCGGAAGTTCGAGAAAACGCCCAAGTCTATGGCAATGCCAAGGTGCGTGATTGGGGGCGCGTCTTTGGCTACGCGAGGGTTTTTGGAAATGCCAAGGTGATCGAGCACGCGAACTGCGGCGATGGCGACGCCTCCAGCTACACCCAAGTCTCCGGCGAGGCGGTGATGAAGGGCACGACCTATGTTTATTCAGGCTCAAACTTCAGCGGTTCGCTCATGATGGATGGCGACTCGGCCAACGGCGCGACGGCCAGCAATGGCGTCCATTTTGGCTGGGGCTGGGGTAATGACACGGCGCGTTTTTCGGCCCTCACTCCGAACAATCACCTCTACGCGCAGCACACGTTTGAAAAGGACAACGCGGTCTTCGCCATGGATCAGCTCGGGATCAATCACGGATTCCTGATGAATGGCGCGCGGGTAGCGCTCGACACCGTCGCACCTACCCGTGGCGGACGCGTCCTACCGCTCGATGGCAGCAGTCAATACGTCGAGCTGCACAATTCAGTGAACGATTTCAAAGACAGCACCTTTGCCATTTGGCTGAAATGGAACGGCGGTGCCTCGGACCAACGCGTCTGGTCGCTCGGCGATGGCGGAACTCGGGTGATGTGGCTGACCCCAAGCGGCTCGACCGGTGCCCTGCGATTCACCATCAGCGACGGCACCACCACGCAGACCCTTACGGGCCCGACCATCGCACCGAACACGTGGAAGCACGTCGCGGTCGTCTTTTTCGGCACGACATGCACGCTCTATGTGGACGGTGCCGCCGTCTCTAGCAACACGGCGATGACGCTTTTTCCGGACAGCCTGAACGCGCCGTTCATGGAAAATGCCAACTACCTCGGGCGTGGCAACACCGGCGACTACTTTGCGGGAAGAATCGATGATTTCCGTGTCGTCATGAAAGCTCTCAGCGCCACCGAAGTCGCTGCGATTTTCAATACCGCCGCGCCTGCCACAATCACGCCTACGACCGACAGCACAGCGCCGAGTGGCGGTAGTTGGTTGGTCGCGCCGTCTGCCGTGGACGACAGCACCGTCACGATGAGTGCCATCCCCGGCACCGACGTCAGCGGCTGGGTGGAATACTTTTTCGACTGCATTTCCGGCAGCGGCCACGACTCGGGTTGGGTCTCATTTACCAAATACACCGACGTGGGGCTCACTCCCGGAAGCACCGCGACTTATTCGGTGAAAATGCGCGACCGCGTAGGAAATGTAAGTGCACCCTCAGCCACTGCGAGTGTCACCGCCCAAACCTCCACCGCAGGCAGCGCGAGCTTCGCCTACGGACCGATCGGTATCGCCGATGGGCAAATCACCATGACAGCGGCGAAGCTAACCAGTCCAAGTGGAAAAGTGGAATACAAGTTCGACCGCACCAGCCCGACTGCGGCGAGCAGCGGTTGGCGGTCGTCGCCGAGCTGGACGCAAACCAGCCTTAGCGTCGGTGGTAGTTTCAGCTACACCGTCACCGTGCGCGACGGGCGCGGAAATGTGAGCGCAGCCTCCGCTCCAGTCAGCGCGATGGCCCGTGACGACGCCGGGCCTCTACTGCCGATGGCCTCAGCGCATTGGGTCATGCAGCCCTACGCCACCATCGACAACAAAGTCTCCATGACTGCCCAGACCGCGACCGACCCGAGCGGCGTGCGCTATTTCTTCGAGTGCGTGAGCGGAAATGGGCCGAATAGCACCTGGCAAACCAGCCCAACTTTCCTCACCACCTCGCTACCCGATGGCACTTACAGCTACCGCTACAAAGTCCGCGACGCCTCCTCGCGCAGTAACGAATCTGAGTGGTCGGTTGCCTATCCCGCAAAAATCACGCCGACGACCGGTTATCACAGCGTCACACTCGCACAGACGCTTGCCGCCGCAGACGACGCGCTCGTCAGCTTCCCCGCCGCCGTTATTCGGGTGAATCCCACGAGCTACATCGTCCAAGATCCTGCCAGCGGCCAGACGATCCCCGTGAAACCAAGCACCATCGCCGCCGCGACAGACGCGCAACTGCTTTTCAAAAACGTCACAGTGAAAGGCCATCGCTACACCTTTGGCACGGAAAAACGAGTCACCTTTGCGACCGTGACCTCCACGGGGACAGCTACGACTTTCACCCTTTCAGGTAACGTGACCGACACGCTCGGCAGGCCCATTTCAGGAGCGATTGTCTCATTTTCCGAGGTAGCCAATGCCAGCACTGCACCCGTCACCACCGCGACCACCGACGCGAATGGCAACTACAGTCGAGCCATCCCACAGGGCACCTGGTATGTCAGCGCCGGGGCAGCCACTCACAACACCTCCGCCGACCGAACCGTCACGTTGAGTTCAGCGAACGTCACTGGAATCAATTTCCAGCTCGTGGTGAATGCGACCATTCGCGGGAAAGTCACTCGCCGCAGCGATGGCGCAGCGCTGGCGGGCGCGAGCGTCTTTTTCTCCCGCAGCCCAGGTGCCTCCGCTGCGCCGGTGTTCACCGTGACGACCGACGCCAGCGGCAACTACGCACAGCCCGTGCAGAACGGCACCTGGTTCGTCGCGGCGGGCGGGGCGAGTTTTTACCCAAGCGCCGACCTCCAAATCACCGTCGGCGGCACGGACCTCTCGGGCTTTCATTTTTCCCTGAAAAGCAACGTGCGCAGTATCCCGCGCACTGCGGATTTGCTTTTTTCCGCGATCACCGATTCTCTCCCTGCCAGCGGTGCTGCGGGAAATTGGCCCAGCTACCTTCCTGCGGGTGAGACTTTTAGTGCCCTCAGCTCGCCGCAGGTCGAAATGAGCGGCGGGGTGAAATGGATCAACCACAACTACCCCGATGCCGATGGCTTCCTTCGCAGCACCCACAGCTCAGCCATCGCGGTGAATGGCGTGAGCGTGGTCGTGGCGGTGAAACCTCGCCGCAACTCGGTCGGCACCAGTTGGACGAGCGTCGTGGACCTTTTTTACAACCGCGTCGTGCTCGGCATCCGCAACAGCACGGGCAGGCTCGACGTCTGGCGGAACGGCACCCTCTTCACCAGCACCACGGCGGTTCCCGATGGACAAGTCACGGTCCTCAGTCTCGTCATCCAGCCCGACGGCCAGCTCAAAGCCTATGCGAACGGCGTGCAAATGATCAGCATCACAGCCACCAGCGCGATGACTTCGCTGGTCCCAAACGTCGCCGGTCCTTTCGCAAACGCGATCAATGTCGGCCGCAACAATCCCGATGGCTGGTCGGCGTTTAACGGCCACATCGGCGACGTGTTCGTGCATAAAGTCGCCTTGAGCGACGTCGAGCGACAGCAACTCGAAGCGGATCTCGCGCTGAAATTCCAATCCTCCGACTACACCATCACCGCCAGCGCTGGAGTCGGCGGCGTCATCAATCCCACGGGCAGCGTTGCCGTAGCCCCCGGCGGTGCGCAGGCCTTTACCATCACCCCGCAGTCCGGCTATCGTATTTCGAATGTGCTAGTGAATGGAGTCAGTCAGGGAGTGCTCGCCAGCTACTCGTTCAGCAACGTCAGCGCCAACCGCAGCATCAGCGCCGCCTTCGCCGCACTCACTGCCAGCGAGCAGTGGCGCATCACCCACTTCGGCACCCATCTCGACAGCGGAAATGCCGCCGACAATGCCGATCCTGAGCGCGATGGCCTAGAAAATATCGCCGAATACGCCATTGGCACCAACCCAAACACGTTTACAAGTGCGCCCGCTGTCAGCATCAGCGGCAATCGGCTGGCGCTCACGTTCACCCGCAATACGGCAGCCACCGATGTGACGCTCACCGTCCGAGCTGCGGATTCACCCAGCGGCCCATGGACTGACCTTGCACGCAGCACAAATGGAGCGGCCACGGCACTTCTCCTCGGTGGCGCCACCGTCACAGAAAGCCCCAGTGGAGCCGTCCGGAACGTCGAAGTGCGCGATCTCTATCTCAGCAGTGACCCCACCCATCCCCGCCGTTTTATGCGACTGCAGTTCTCACGTTGAAACGGCCAGAAGACCGATAGGGAGAAGGGGATAGCATCCCTTTTCTTTGGTGAGCGTCCTAAATTCAGACTCCGGCGTGCCGATGGCGTCGATGTGCACATCAAGGCAAGCGAAACACATGTAGGGTCGCCTCTATAAGCGACGAAGCCCAAGCCCCGCGCGAAGCTCTCTTCATACCGTCATCTCCATTGCAGAGTTTCGGCCCGTGCGTCCGTCGTCGCGGTGGATGTTGATACAACTACGGGGCTTCACGCCACATCCACCGTCTTGTTTTGGATGGATTTCAGACTTCGTCCGACAACCATGCCGATAAATCCAATCGCCGAATGGATGATCCAAGTCTGAAACCCCTCTTTCTCAAAGTAGGCACCATATTCTTCATTGCTTCTAAAGTTCACCGACAGTCCTCCATATTGCCGGAACTCTTCAGGGAAATCGGCTCCAGTCTCGCGCACTGCATCCATAAACGAGACCTCCAAGATGGAAGTGATGATGGCCCCGCCCGTGTGCAAGAAGCGATATGATCCGACACCCGAAAACTCCAAAGAGGTCATGCGTTCTGGCTCATCACCGTGGATCAAATCGAGGATGATGGATTGGCCGTAATCGCGAACGGTGAAACCACGGAGGTGGAAGTCGTGATAGTCGAATTCTTCCACAAGTCGGGATAAATACTTTGATCCCTGATGTTCGGCTCGCGTTGTGCGTTGGCGGATCGTCATTTAATGGTTACGCGTGGGCGCGAAACGTCTCTAGCAGCCTGCTGACGTTGGATGACTCCGGGCATAAAAATGAACATCGCGAGACCCGCGCCGAAAAACACAGCCCCAAAACCCGGTAGAAAAAAGGCCTGCCTGCTAATTCCCGCCTCAAGAACGGCTTTCGATGGGTTGCTTGGAGAATAATGGACGGTGATAGTTGACCCTGCTGGATACTTGTTCACGATTCTTCGAGCATGAGATGGATTACTCGATCCGTAGCCACCAACGGCGACATCGTTCGAGGACTGTGTCTGTCCACCGACCTTGTATTCGTAGAACACTTCCGCATGATAGGTGGTTCCGCCCTTGTCGCTGCGTTTTGAGTCCACTGATGATGATATAACCTTCCCTTGAACGGTGGGCCAGCTCTTACTGGCGTTGGCTATAAACAAGGACTTCACGCCGAAGCAAAAGACCACTCCACCAACGAGAATGAATATTAGAGAGAATAGGCGAACACCGGTAGGTCCCATGGATATGCTTAGTGAGGTTTAGGTGTGAACTGCATTTCTTGGCTAAACAATGCCATTCATTCCACTGCCTAGATGGCGAAAAAAGGAGAGTTGGTCGAGAATTTTCAAAGCGGATGTGGGCTTCATGTTCTAAACGACAGCGGCGTACTCACGGGGAAATGGTTCCCCATTTCAAAAACGAGCTCTGGCGGCGTAGGAAATCGAGTGGATAGGGCGTGGGCCGAGGTGATGAAGGCGGTCACGGGCGCTAGGTCGGGTTTCCCCGTCGCGGCGAGATGAGGTCAGGGCTGCCTCATTTTTTCGCTTCATCACCGGCAGGATTTTCTCCGGCGTATTCTTCATTGCGGGGGGGGGCTGCAAGCCATTCGGTCCGCTTACAAATCAGACGGTCGTTTAGTATAAGTGCGCCTCATCCCAAAATGAGGGAGCACGGGGTGGCCCGATTTGATAGCCACGAGCAGCCAGAAAAGTGACCAGCACCTCCAGGCGCTCGATTTTAGAGACCCTTACCCCTCCGAAGTCACCGCAGCCTGCTTGGCGACTCGGTCCAGCACCCCGTTGACGAAGCGCCCCGAATCCGTTGTCCCGAAGCGCTTAGCCAGCTCGATCGCTTCATTGATCACCACCTTCTGCGGGGTCTCAGAGCGAAGGATTTCGTAAGCGCCGAGACGTAAAATCGCCCGGTCCACCGGATCGATCCGCTCGGGGGCGAAGTTTTCCACCACTTGGGCGAGCACTTCGTCGATGCGTTCTTTTTTTGCTAAAATGGCGTCCACCAAATCGTCCGCCAGCCTTCTCAGTTCGTGGATTTCCGCTTTGGAATCACGAAGGCGAGCGAGGTCGGCTTGCTCGGGAAATTTTTCCGGCTCCTCGACCATCCGCAGTCGATCGGAAATCCGTTGCAGTCGGCGGATGCTTGCGGCGACTCCTTCCATGGGGCCGCGCAGGGCGGGGAAATCTTCCAGTCCAAGCAGAAACCTTTTCCGCGCCGCTGCCAGGTCGCGGTCGATTTTGAACATCACCTCCAGCGCCGCGCTGAAGCTTTCCGCCACCGAGGCATCATCATCGTCCTTCGGCAGGCGCTCCAGCTTGGCCAACGAAGTGCTCCAGCCGGATTCTAATTCGGCGATACGCTTCAGGTCGATTTTCAAACTCTCCGCCTCCGGCCACGCCGACAGGGCCTGGCTCGCCGTCGCTTGGCGCTCGGCAAATTCGGCAATCCGCCCCTCGCGCCCGTGCGCCAAGTGGTGGACCGTGCGGAAGGTCGCCAAGAGCAGGCTGCGGCGGTCGGATTCCGTCACGAAGTCCCAGAACGGATCGCGCAGTGCCGCCGGATCTGCGCCACCTTCTAGGTCTGCGCAGTAGAGAAATTGGACGACCGCCTCGCGGATGTGGCGGCGGCTAGGCATTGCGGTTGGACTTAGGAGGTGCGGTTCGCGGCATGGATCGGTCGAGTTCTTGGAAAATATCAATCATGGAGGCAGCGGCCCGCGCGGCCTCTTTGCCACGGTTTAACTGCGCTCCGATGCAGCGTGCGTAGGCCTGCTTTTCGTCATCTACCAGCAAAACTTCATGAATCACCGGACGAATCGACCTCACCGCCAAGTCTTGCAGGCTATTTGTCACCGATTGCGCGACTAAATCCGCATGCGGCGTCATCCCGCGGATGATCAAGCCCAGCGCAATCACGCAAGCCGGTGGGTCACGGTCAAGAATGGCCGCCACCATCACGGGGATTTCAAAGGCTCCAGGCACGCGGATCAGGTCGACCCGCCCTTGTGGCACCAGCTCACTGAGCTCTGCGATGGCGTTTTCCACCATCGCGTCCGTGAACTGTTCATTGTATTTCGAAGCGATAATACAAATTCGGGATTTCGCTCCGACCATGCGGGGTTTTGGCGGCAATGCAGACGACATGCCGTGGGTATGGCGGGCCATGATCGAAAAGTCAACCGACAGGCTAGGGGAATCCTCCACCCCTGTCCGGGCTGCCGCCAGCCTGCGATTTTTAAGAAATGATCACGCTTTGCGACCTATGCCTCTAAATCGGTTTAGAAGTCGGTTTACAGGCGATGCAGGCCGATTGGTACGAAATTTCTTCCACCTTCGACAATTTGATGAGGAGCCAGAGCACATTTTGAATCGAAGCACAGGCACAAAGCCTTTGACAGGCTCACTGAAACTCGACACCCACTCTCAACTGCTCATGCGCCTCAAACTTACCATCGCCTACGACGGTCGTCCTTTCAACGGTTGGCAGTCACAAGCCTGCGGCAACACGGTGCAAGACTTCATCGTCCGTGCCCTTGCTGAGGTGGGGAAGCAAGCGATCCGCCTCGACGGCTCAGGCCGCACCGACACCGGCGTGCATGCACTCGCACAAGTCGCTCATTTCGATGCGCCGCCTGAGCTTTCCATGAACCCTTTCAACTGGGTGCCTGCACTGAATTGTAAACTGCCAGCAGCCATCCGGATCATGGCCTGTGAGGAAGTCCCAGCCGAGTTCCACAGCCGCTTCTCCGCGATTGGGAAAATCTATCATTACGACCTCTGCACCGATCCCGTCTTGCCGCCGCTGAAAGCAGGATTGGCCTGGCATCTGCCCCGCCAGCTGGATGTGGACGTCCTGCGCCTAGCCCTCGCGCAGTTCATCGGACGCCATGATTTCCACGCCTTCGCCGCCTATCGGGGAAATGAAACCCCAGACATCGACTGGTGCAGGACCATCAACTCTGCCACGCTCAGCACCCTGCCGGATGGCTACCGCATCACGTATTCGGGAGATGGCTTCCTTTATAAAATGGTCCGATTACTCACCGGCGGCGCCGTCCATGCCGCGCAGGGTCGGATCCGGATGGATGATTTTACCGATTTACTCGATCAAGCACCGGGACTCCCGCATGGGAAATCTCCCTTATGCGCCCCGGCAGACGGCCTCTATTTGGAAAAAGTCCTCTACCCAGAATTGTGACAAAACCGACACAGAATGCGGCGAGTGAAATGAACCCTATCTAGGCAGTCTATCGGCGGATGAGATTCGACATCGTGACGGATACCTTCGCCCCCGATGTAAATGGGGTGGCCATGACGCTAGGACGCTTGACGGATGGTCTCAAGGCACGTGGGCACCGACTCCACATCATTCACACGGGCGAGGTGGCCAAGCCGGGAGAAACCTGCTCGCCATCCGTCCCCCTTCCCGGCTACCGCGAGGTGCGCGTGGGTCTGCCGGAGCCGTTCAAGCTTCGCGCGCGCTGGAAAAAGAAACGCCCGGACGCCATTTATGTGGCCACGGAAAGCCCGCTCGGGAAATCCGCGCTCAAAGCCGCAAACGCCCTCGGCATCCCGGTAGCGAGTGGCTTTCATACGAATTTCCACCAATACATGGAGCAATATCGCATGGGCGGACTCCAGCCGGTGGCGATGGCGTATTTAAAACGCTTTCACCAACGCGCCGATTGCACGCTCACCCCCTCGCAAGAAGTGGTGGATCGCCTGCTCGCGGAAGGCTTTACCAATGTGCATCTCCTCGGTCGTGGTGTGGATACAGATCTCTACAGCCCCGAAAAACGCTGCTCCCAGCTGCGCGCCACTTGGGGTGCCACCGAGACTAGTCCCGTGGCCGTCATGGTCGGGCGGGTGGCGGCTGAGAAGAACTTCGACCTCGCGATCCGAGCCTTTGAAAAAATGCGCGCTGCCATGCCGGAGCTCTGCTGCATCGTCGTGGGAGATGGCCCACTGCGTGAGAAGTTGACTGAGAAATATCCATGGATTCATTTCTCGGGTGTCCAGTTAGGTGAAGACCTAGCCAAGCACTACGCCTCAGCAGATATATTATTGTTTCCTAGCGAAACGGAGACCTTCGGCAACGTCTTGCTAGAAGGAATGGCCTGTGGACTGGTCACCGTGAGTTATGACTACGCCGCTGCGGGACTTCATGTCCAAGCTGGGGAAAATGGCTTAAAAACAGCGAAGGGAGATGCGGACAGCTTCCTAGAGCACGCCGTGGCCGCTTTAGACTTCCAGCCACTGCATCCGCTGCGCCAAGCCGCTCGTGACAAGGCGCTGACACTCGGCTGGGACAGCGTGATTGATGCGTTTGAAATGCGGCTCAAGTCGATCGCCGGAGCACTGCCAGATCAACCGCCGCTGTTGCCGGTGAAGTTGGCCAAGCGTCCCAAGTATGCCTGCAAGAGCGTTTTCATCTCCGACGTCCACCTCGGCACCCCCGACAGCAAGGCGAATGAAGTAGTAGATTTCCTGAAACACATCCGCTGCGACAAGTTGGTGCTCAACGGTGACATCATCGACGGCTGGGCGCTCAGACGCGGCGGGAAATGGAGCGCCAGACACAGCCGCTTCATCCGTAAGGTTCTGAAAATGATGGAGCGCGACGATACCGAAGTGATCTATCTGCGTGGAAATCATGATGACATCCTAGAGCGCTTTTTACCGCTCGCCTTCGGCAGACTCAAGTTCACCAAAGAGCACATCCACACCACCCAAGCTGGAAAGCGCTACCTCGTCGTGCATGGTGATGGCTTCGACAGCGTCTCGACTAACCACCGCTGGCTCGCCTCGTTAGGCGCTGTGGGCTACGATTTCCTGCTCAAGGTGAATCGGCTCTACAATCACTACCGCGCATGGCGGGGGAAGGAATACTTCTCACTGAGTAAGCGCGTGAAGGCGAAGGTGAAGTCCGCCGTGAGTTTCGTAGATCGCTACGAAGAGTTACTCCAAGATCTTGCCCGTCATAAAAACTGCGACGGGATCATCTGCGGTCACATCCACACGCCAGAGGACAAACAAGTCGGGGAAATTCATTATTTAAACTCTGGCGACTGGGTGGAAAGTTTGACCGCGATCATCGAGCACCATGACGGTAGGATGCAGCTTGTGCAATATGAGGAGTTCATCAAATCCCTCCTCGAAATGGCCGTGGTCCAACCTAGGGAGAAGGGGATTTCATCCCCTTTCTTAGCTGCCAAGGATACCCCATAGGTATAGTGAAGAAAGGGGATGCAATCCCCTTCTTCGTACTGAGGCAGGCCCTCACTGGGTTGCTAGGAATGCCATCACATCGTCCGCTTGTTTTTCGGTAGAGGCGGTGAGATCGCTCCAGACGAGTTTGGCGTCTTTGAAGAGGAAGGCTTGGCGCTTTGCGAAGCCTACGGCGGCTGGCACCCCGAAGGCAGCTACGACCTTGCCATCCGAATCGGCCAGTAGGTCGAAGGGGAGTTTATACTTGTCTTGAAATGCTTTCTGGGCAGCAGCCTTGTCCATGCTCACCCCGTAGATCAGCACGCCCTTTTCTTTCAGTTTAGCGTAGGAGTCGCGTAAGCTGCATGCCTGTTTGGTGCAGCCCGGAGTGTCAGCCTTCGGGTAAAAATAGACGAGTAAGTATCCGGCAGCGCCGACTTCGCCGAGTTTTACCGGCTTGCCATCCTGATTGACCTGCTCCACGGCAGGCAGCGCAGAGCCGACGACAATCGGCTCGGCAAGGGCATTGGTGGCGAAAATCGCAGCAGAAGCGGCAGTCAAGATTTGGGTCATGGTTTTCATGTTGCCCTATTCTCACGCGATTTTCTCGATTGGCAACCCCCAGTTCCATCGACGCGTCCCGGGTAGGGCATTTAACTAGATGGCCGCAAGATGTGCGCTAGGTCCGCGTATCTATTTTTTTGGGGGATGGGGACTGCCCGATCTTGGCAGATCAGAAAGTTTCACATTTCTTCGGCCACGCATGAAATCCAAGTCCACCACGTTTTACCGCTACCTCCCCGTCAGCTCGCGGGATGAAAAGTGGGGACTTTACGCCACGACCGTCGGTGAATCGCATATTGCTCCCGACGCGGTCTATCCGCCAAGTGGCCACCCAGAAGGATACGCGTTTGATTGGCAGCACGGGCGGATTCTCGATGGGTTCCAGCTGGTTTATATTTCGAGCGGCCGCGGCAGGCTTGAGTGGCGACCAGATTTTTCGGTGCCAATCGAGCCTGGCCACGTGTTTCTCCTGCTTCCCGGCGTGTGGCATCGCTACGCACCAGATCCTGAAAGTGGTTGGCATGAACACTGGATCGGCTTCGATGGCGACATGGCCCGGCGCTGGCTGGAACATCAATTCGTATCCGCGCAGCATCCCGTGCTCCGCCTCCAGGCCGAGGGCGCGGTGTTGGCCATTTTCAGCCGTGTAATGCAGGCCGTGCGGGCGAATCCGCCAGCGCTGCAACAATTGCTCGCCGGGGCGACGGCGGATTTGCTTGGGCAATTTTACTCGATGCTACAAACACCGCCCACCGCCGCTGCCACGCAGGTCCATGCGGTCGAGCGCGCGATCAGCCGGATCCAAGAAGAATTCGCCAGCCAGTTCGACATGCCGTGCCTGGCCCGGGAGCTGGGGGTGAGTTACAGCGCCTTCCGCAGCACCTTCGCCGCGCACACCGGCTTGAGTCCGCATCAATATCTGCTGGAATTACGCCTCGCACGTGCCCGCAATCTGCTGGATGAAACGGCATTTTCGGTGAAGGAAATCGCCGTGCGAACGGGCTTTACGGACGAGCATTATTTTTCCCGCCTGTTCCGGCAGAAGCTCAAACTCACGCCCAGCGACTGGCGCAAACGGCGGCGGGAATCGTGATCATTTGGCGCAAATCAACGGCTGGCAGAAAGTCCATGCAGTTTGTCAATTTATCCATTGTGAGCGCGGGATGGCTGCCGCTAACTTGGAAATCCTATGACACATCATCTTAAAGTCGGACTTTTTGGCATCGGCCTGGAAGCCTACTGGTCGCAGTTCGCAGGACTCAAGTCGCGGCTGGAAGGCTACGTCGGAATCGTTCAGGAAAAGCTTGAGCGTCCCGGTGTCGAGGTGGTGAACCTCGGCCTGATCGACAATCCAGAGCGCGCACTTGATGCCGGCCATCAATTCCGCGCGGCGGATGTGGACGTGATTTTCCTCTACGTGACGACCTACGCGCTTTCGTCCACCGTGCTGCCGGTGGTGCAGCGGGCGAAGGTGCCGGTCATCATTCTGAATCTCGTGCCGGAAGCGGCGATTGATTACGCCAAGTTCAATGCGATGGGTGACCGCACGGCGATGACCGGCGAGTGGCTGTCGTATTGTGCCGCCTGCCCCGTGCCTGAAATCGCCAATGTCTTCAACCGAGCGCGGATCGATTTCCACCAAGTCACCGGGATGCTGCATGATGATCCAGTCTGCTGGAATGAAGTGGACGCATGGATCGAAGCGGCGCGCGTGGCGCACACGATGTTTCACAATCGCCTCGGATTGATGGGCCATTACTACGGCGGGATGCTCGACATCGCCACGGATACGACGCTGCAATGCGCGACCTTTGGCGGGCATTTGGAAATCCTTGAGGTGGACGAACTCGCCGCCCTGCGCCGAGATGTTTCTGCGGAACAGATCGAAGACCGCGTCGCCCATTTTAAGGAGGTGTTCGCCGTGCAGGCAGATTGTTCGCAGGAGGAACTGGAACGCGCCGCGCGGACTTCCGTGGCGCTTGACCAGTTGGTGAAGGAGCACGACCTTGGCTCGATGGCCTATTTTTACAGCGGCACGGGGAATGCGGAAAACGAGGACGCCATCAGCTCGATCATCCTCGGCAACTCGCTGCTCACCGCCCGAGGGATTCCGGTCGCAGGTGAATACGAGGTGAAAAACGCGCAGGCCATGAAGATCATGGACAGCTTCGGCGTCGGCGGCTCGTTCACCGAGTATTATGCCATGGATTTCACCGATGACGTGGTGCTCATGGGCCACGACGGACCGGGGCACATTGCCATCGCGGAGGGCAAGACGAAGGTGCGCCCGCTGAGCGTCTATCATGGCAAAGTGGGCAGGGGACTCTCGGTGGAAATGTCCGTGAAACATGGCCCGGTGACCTTGTTGTCGGTCGTGGAAACGGTGGGTGGGAAATTGAAACTACTTGTGGCCGAAGGCGAATCTGTGGCCGGGCCGATTTTAGAAATCGGCAACACCAACTCCCGCTACCGTTTCAGCATCGGCGCACGGAAATTTGTGAGCGACTGGAACTCACACGGCCCGGCGCATCACTGCGCGGTCGGCGTGGGCCACATCGCGGACAAGATCGAGAAACTCGGACTGCTGCTTCAATTGGAAGTCAGCCGAGTTTGTTGAATAAAAGGGAATCACCCAAAAACCCACCATGAAAATCATTCACCGCATCCTCCTAGCCAGTTTGCTAGCATGGAGCGACTCGGCTCACGCGGCAGATGAGCTTGCCACCGCATTCGATAAGCCGCCGCTTGCCGCCCGTACCCGCTGCTTCTGGTGGTGGCTCAATGGCAATGTCGACAAGGCCGCAATCACCAAAGATCTCGAATGGATGAAAGCCATCGGCATGGGCGGTGGCTTGATTTTCGATGCTGGGGCAGGTGCCGGACCCACACCAACGGGGCCCTTGTTTGGCTCGCCCAAGTGGACGGAGCTTTTCGTCCACGCGGTGAAAGAAGCGGATCGGTTGGGTCTGGAACTGAGCCTCAGTCCACAAAGCGGCTGGAATCTCGGCGGGCCGGACGTAAAGCCGGAAGAGTCTGGCAAACTGATCGCTTGGTCGGAACTGAGCGTGACCGGCCCGCGCGAGCTGAATGAGCCACTGCCCGTCCCAGCGGCCAAGCCATTTCAGGACACGGTGCTGCTCGCGTACCGTTCCAAGCCCGGGAAATCCGCGCCGATCCGCCAACTGCGTGAAAAGTCCTTGTTCAAGGAACTGGGCGGCAGCGCGGAGGATTGCCGGCCACTGCTAGATGATATCCCCGCCACGGCTGGCGAGGCCGCTACCCAACCCGGCGAGGTCATCAATCTCACCGCTCAACGCACCGCAGATGGCCGTGTGAAATGGCAAGTCCCACCCGGGGATTGGCAGATCCTGCGCTTCGGCTGGACGCTGAGCGGCGGACACGTCTCCACATCCAGCGGTGCTTGGAAAGGCCTGATGGTCGACTATCTGGATGCCGAAGCCTTGAAAAACTACTGGCAGAAAACGGTCGATCCCTTGCTCGACGCGGTAAGACCACTCGTCGGCGAGGGCAAAGCGCTAGCCGCCATCGAAACCGACAGTTGGGAAGGCGGTGGACTCAACTGGTCACGCACCCTTACCGCCGCTTTCCTCCGGGCACGCGGCTACGATCTGACGCCCTGGTTACCCGTGATTGCTGGCCGCATCGTCGGTGATCGCGATCGCTCGAACCGATTCCTCGCAGACCTGCGGAAGACCATCGCCGAGCTAATGGCGCAGCAAAAATACGCCGCCCTCACCACCCTAGCCGCTCAGCACGGGCTTGGCACACACTGCGAAGCGGGCGGCCCACACATCGGTCCATTTGACGCTTTATCAAATCTCGGCCAGCAGACCGTGCCGATGGGTGAGTTCTGGGTGCCCTCGCCCCACCGCCCCAGTGAAGGCAGTCGTTTTTTCATGAAAGCTCCGGCGAGTGCCGCGCATCTTTACGGGAAGCGTGTCGTCTGCGGTGAGGGCTTCACCTCCGTCGGCCCGCATTGGAATGACAGCTTGTGGTCAGCGCAAAAACCCACCTTCGACCACGAGGCCTGTGCCGGGCTCAATCTCACGTATTGGCATGCCTTCACCTGCTCGCCTGCATCCGCTGGGATTCCCGGCCAAGAGTATTTTGCGGGCACTCATTTCAATCCACAAATCACTTGGGCAGGCATGGCGCAGGGAATCATCGGCTACATGAACCGCTGCCAAGCCATGCTGCAACGCGGGTTGCCGGTCTCCGATGTGCTCGTTTACGTCGGTGACCATGCACCGAACGTCCCCGGGCGGAAGCAGGCGGCACCGGCTGGAATCTTGCCGGGTTATGACTTCGATTGGTGCAATGAAGACGCGCTCCTCAATCGCATCACCGCCAAGGATGGGCTGTTAGTCTTGCCGGATGGCGTCAGCTACCGCGCACTCGTGCTACCGGATCACGCCGTCCTATCATTGCCTGTGGCACGCAAATTACGGGAATTCGTCAAAGCCGGAGTCGCCATCACCGGGCCGAAACCACTTCGCAGCACCAGTCTAAGCGGTTGGCCGGAAAGCGAAACCGAATTGAAATCCATCGCCAACGAGTTATGGAAAAATGACCGAATCGTCGCTGACCGAACTGCCGAGAAGCTCCTCGCAAAACGTGGCATCCCGGCGGATGTCTCGTGGGAAAAGGGAACCCTCGATTGGATTCACCGCCGCGATGGCGACGCGGACCTCTATTTCCTCAGCAATCAAAGTAAGACCGCGATTCAAACCGACGTCACCTTCCGCATCCAAGGTCGCCAGCCGGAATTGTGGAATCCACTCACGGGTGAGCGCCGCGATGCCACGGCTTTCAGTCAGGGAAAAAACCGGACGCTCGTTCCGATCAGTCTTGAACCCTACGGCTCGGTCTTTGTCGTTTTCCGCAAATCCACCACCACACTTGCCAAGGGGAGTGGCGCCGATAACCAAGACCGCTTCGCCGAAGCCGCGAAGATTTCCGGGCCGTGGAAAGTCGCCTTCGATCCCGCTTGGGGCGGGCCGGCCGCCATTCAGTTTGATGAGCTGGTGGACTGGACCAAGCACCCGGACGAAGGCATTCGCAGCTACTCCGGCAGCGCCACCTATCAGACGACCTTCGATCTACCCTCTGGCACTGGACCCTTTTTCCTCAACCTCGGCAGCGTCGCGGAAATGGCCTCCATCCGGATCAACGGTCAGGATCTTGACCGCATCATTTGGACCCCACCTTACCGAACGGAGCTTCCCGCCACCCTCAAACGCACGGACAACCTGCTGGAAATCCGCGTCGCTAACACTTGGTGGAATCGTTTGTTAGTCGATCAAACTTTGCCAAAAGAAAAACGCCTCACTCGCACCAATGTCACCCTCAAGCCGGGCGGCAAGCCTCTGGCATCTGGCCTTCTCGGACCGGTGACCCTTGAAACGATCACTCGCAAATAGATCAACCTAAGAATACCCATCATGAAATCTGCCACCTGTGTAGCACTGCTTGTTTTCCTAAGCTCCGTCGGCGGATTGCGTAGCGAAATCGTTCATCAAACACCGCTCCGAATCATGCCGGTTGGTGACTCGATCACCGCCGGATACACCGACAATCCAAAATGGAAGAATGTGCCCTTCGAGTTCGGCTATCGCAGTGGGTTGACCAAGCGCTTGCAGCAGGCGGCTTGCCGATTTCAATTCGTAGGCAGTTCACCCGAGCCGTGGGACAACAAATGGGGCGACCCCACCCACGCAGGCACCGTGGCCCCGGTCTTCGATTTGCGACCGCTCGACCAAGATCACCACGAGGGCTACGGCGGGGCGTCGATTGATAAAATCCAAGGCATCATCGCCGACCGAATCGCTGTCCATCACCCCGATGTGATTTTGCTGCAAATCGGCATCAATGGCATCAGTGCAAAGAGTCCGGCTCAATTGGACCGCTTGATCAACACCATCACCACCACTGCGCCAAAAATCGAGTTGATCGTGGCACAGATCACGCCGCGTGCTCAATTCAATCAGGATTTGTGGGACTACAATTGTTCGATCCGCGACAAGCTCGTGCCCAGTTATGCTGCCAAAGGGTGCAAGATTTCCACGGTTGACCTCTACTCGCTTTTTTTGACGAACCCCGCCGATCCCACCTCGATTGGGAAACACCTTCATGCCAACAACATCAATCACCCGTCCGCCCCTCTTTATGACAAAATGGCTCAGGCATGGTTCGACGGCATGAAACAGCGCGGGCTTGTGGAGGCGAAGTCACGATAATCAATTCCTCAACCTGCCGGATTCTGCAAAGCCGGGCGTCTGTTGGTATTTCATGGACGGCAATCTCGACGGCAAGGAGATGATCGCCGATCTCGAATCCATGAAACAGGCAGGTCTTCCTCCGCGTTCCTTCGCTACCTTTGCGCCTTGCGGTGAACTCTTAACAACCAAGCGGAATGTTTGGATATAAATAAGGAAGGCAGGAAAAAGAGCCTCCTGTCCACTTCTTCCTTCCTGTATTCCTGCCTTCCTCATCAAAAATCTGTTCTCTTAAGTTAACGACATGTGACCCAGAAATCCATTGAGTTTCAAAACGATTTCACCACAAAGAACACATAGACCATTTCTCATAAGTTAGTTCGTCTATTGCGTATGGGTTTTGCAGACCGAGCGCAGGACATCGGGTGTTTTGAGTAGTGCGCGGATTGAATCGAAGAGCTTGTCGGAAAGTTCGG
>JAIXQH010000001.1 GCA_027484055.1 Verrucomicrobiaceae bacterium
ACCCTGCCGGGGCCGGAACAGCCCACCGGCCCGGAATGCGCCGATCAGATGATGGTGCAGTGCCGCTTCTCCTATGGGCCGTTCCACGTGCAACTGGATCATGGCTATCAATCCAGCGCAGCCGGCGCGGTGCGGGTGCAAGCCTATTCCGGCGGCGTTCCCGATGTGGCGAGCTGGGCAACCATGCTGCTGGGCCTCGGCGCCGTGGGCAGCATCGCCCGCCGTCGCCAGCGGCGGGCCGCAACATAGACAGGGCGGCATTGCGCCTGAACCGGTCGCCCCCACCAGCAACACGCGTCATGCTGAACTTGTTTCAGCATCCATGGGAGAACGGCCTCAACAAGCGCGCATTGCGGGGCATTGGTCCCATGGATGCTGAAACAAGTTCAGCATGACGGGCCTGGGAATGACGAGAGCGCCCAAATCCGGTCACTCCGCCCTCCCCGCCGCCCAGGTGGCGAGCGTGCTGCTGGACCTGGAACTGGAAGGGGTGCTGGTGCGCCACGCCGGGGCGCGGGTGGCGTTGGGGTGATGCTGGTTACCGATTTGGGTCGATGATCGCCAGTATTGCAATCGGCCCGTAATGGCAGGACCTGCCGCCAGCGCCATCTAAAGAGGCGTGGCCGATGGAGAGGGCCTTTGTTCTACACCCTCATCAGCTTTGACCTGATCCAATGCGATGGCATCCGCACCGTTTCCGATTGGCACCTGTGGTGTCGGAGTTCTAAGCGGATTATCCGCGCGAAAGCGCTGGCGGAACGCGTCTTGATCGTTCAGTCGAATGAGTACAGGGTTTTCACACGACGAACCCTTTCCGAAAATCACGGCATGACGCGGTTGTAGCGAAGGCAGTACACTGGCGTAGTCCGAACCGATATAGTTTCCGAGAAAATCCTTGCCCGTGTCATCGAATGTTCGCATCGCAAACACTGTGTTGCATTGATTAAGGATTGTCTTTGTCACATTTGCAGTTCGTTGCGTGATCAGGAGGCAACCCAATCCATACTTGCGTCCTTGTAGTATGGCTCGCGCGCTAGTTGCGGTGGCAGCTTTGTCACCGTCCGCAGCTACCGAATTCCATTCGGGCACTAAGGAATGAGCTTCCTCGTAAACGAGACACAGACGCGCTTCGTCGGTCATCCCCAGTTCTTGACAGACAAAAAGTGCCGCATCTGAGAATATGGCCGTGATCTCCGATGCTGTCAGGTGCGCCAACTCAGCGTTGCCTTGAAACATTCCCGAAACCTGCTTGGTGACGCGGAATTGAGCCGGGTTAAATACGCGGAGATAGTGATCATCTCCGGGCGCCAGAAGAGCCCGCATCTGGTCGAGCACCGCCCGTTTGAATGCATTACGTGACCCGCCTTGCTCCTTGTTCTGATGCGCAACTCCGCCTCTTCCAGCGGAAAATAGTTCTTCACGCCGTGCGGCCTCATATGAGGGGTCAATAAAGTCGCTAAGAAGGTTCGCATACTGATTGGTCAAATCAAGGCAAAGAACCTTTACGCCCCGTGCTATCATGCGCTCAACAAGCTCGATGGCGAGGTAACTCTTTCCTACTCCAAGGATGCCAAGGATAGCGGTATTGTGAGTTACGCAATCCGAAACGTCCACGCGAACCCCATATGGCGTACCAGGAAAGTGGCCGATGCAGTCCTGAGCAGGCGCGGCTTCGTCACTTTCCATCAGGAACACCGGAGAGTTGAGACGTGGCATCCAAGGTACCGGAATGAACTTTGATTCCGCATGGTCCCACGCACCAATCTTGCGAGCTTTCGCTCTGGCGTAGCCATACTTGTTCTTTTGCTGGACGACCTCCTCTCGGGTCACGCCATCAATCACTTGATAGATAACTTGCCGCATCTCCCCGACGCGAACCTCCGCGAGACAGCCCTCGGCAATTCCCTCGTCGTCGATGACCTCAAATAGCAGGTAGTCGGGGCTTGTCTCACTGTCGACAATGCCTCGAAGGCGCTTGATCCGCTGCAGCGTCGGGATGCTCTCCGATTCTTGCTCTTCGATTATCAAGGGTAGCGCCATGCCTACGTCAGTTGAAATCGAGGGGCCGCCCGCGAGCCTGTTCGGCATAGATGTAGTTAAAACGCGGAGAAGGTTGCCTTCATCTCGCCCAACATAGTTGAGTGCGATTCCCAGAAGCTCGGGCCCATGCGGGTCGGTAACCCGCATGACGGTTCCTGGGCTCAGCGCCCGCGGCTGCGCTTGCCGGATGAGGACGATGCTCGGGGATTGATGCGCTGCGACGACCCCAATCGCGTCGGCGTGAAATGCTGCCTTCGGCTGGCCCAGCCACCAAACCAGGTAGGCTGCGAGTGACTCAATCGGCTTGAGGACCACTACTACCGTGAGAGTGGCCAGTATGGCGAATACTTCTTCCGGCTTGTCGCTGTGGAACAGCCAAACTGCCGCCACGACAAGGATTGTGAAAATAACGTGCGGGTCTCCAAGGCCTTTCACAGCTCTGTCGAACATCCGCCAAGTGATGCCTGGCCCGACGCCGGGAGGCGGCCGGCTGATTAGGACTCCTATGGATACAAGTGAAAGGATGGCGCTGTATGCTATTGTCGATCCTAGGACCCACGCATCCGTGGTCCATGGCATAATCTCTTGCGCAGCGGGAATGATTGCCAAGAGTGCTGCAAAGGCATTGGTCAATGAATCGGCTGGTGGAGTAAAGTAGGGATTAAGCAGGCGACTGCCCATAAGTAGGCTGGCCACTCCTGAATACAGCCAAATTGCGTTGCTATTGGGCGTGAGTCCGGTATCAATAAACGTCGCTTGAACGGCAACCATCAGCGCCAAATACGCAACAAGGGCCCATGATCTGATTTTTGCATCTGATATCATGATTAATCTTTTGTCTCAACGCCAATGTTTAGAGATTGAACTTACTGAATTCGTGTCCGGAGCACAACGCACAATAGTCGATTCGGAATCTGTCGTTGAACGATCTATTGACCGCGGCCTATGTTCCGCACTGGGAATATTCTGAGCGACCAAATAGACTGCCTGTTGCCGTCGCCTGCCCAATCCCTGCGACCCCGCCCCCCTTGACGCATCCCGCAACCGCCGCCCACCCTCGCGCGTACACGTGAGGAACAATATGCAGCTCGTTATCGTTGAGTCGCCGGCCAAGGCGAAGACCATCAACAAATATCTCGGCAGCAGCTATGAGGTGCTGGCCAGCTTTGGCCATGTCCGCGATCTGCCGGCCCGCGATGGATCGGTGGACCCGGAAGCCGATTTCGCCATGGCGTGGGAGGTTTCGGCTGACCG
>JAIXQH010000037.1 GCA_027484055.1 Verrucomicrobiaceae bacterium
GCTATACGAACGCCTCCCGCGAAGCGGGCGCCAGAACTGGTGCGGGGCAGTAGCTCAGATGGGAGAGCGCAGCAATCGCACTGCTGAGGTCAGGGGTTCGATCCCCCTCTGCTCCACCAGTTTCATTCCCTGATTTTCAAGCAAATGCGCCGCCGTCCACGGCTCTGCCCGCGCTCTGTTGTGCGGCACCGCGGCGACAAGGGTTAGGGCGGCGATATCGCGCAAACGAAGGACTGTCATGCCGGCAGCGCGCCAGCAGATCGGTCATCATGATAGCCGTGGCAATCCCATTGCGGCCGGAGCACCGGCCCCATCAGCGATTTGCGTGAAAATTGGCTGGGGCGCCAGGACTCCCAACTAGCCTTTCCAGCCCAAATTTATCAATAAGTTAAGGGCTCTGGCTGGGGCCCTCTGTTACAGGTCTCTGTAACAAGGTTGCCGCGCAGAATGCAAGCGCTGCACGCCTGCCCGGACAGGTACGGCGAAACTCAGGTCACCTGGCGAGAAGCGGCAGCTCACGAAGCTTCGTGCAGTGCTCCTCGAACTCACACTTGAACGGGGACTGGCAGTGCCGGCCCATCTCAAGCTCGATCTCCGGCCCTCGGATCGCCCTGCGGGCAGCTGATGCGACCAGGGCGCGGTTCGCCAGGTAGCGTCTGATCGGCAGTGTGACGTCCGTGTCGCGGAAGCGCACAGCCGAGATGTCGGGCCGGGACCACATGATGGGACCAGCCAGGTGCCTGATGAAGGCGCCGGTCACCGGCACACCACAGCCCTGCATCACCCAAATTTGGGTCGCCAGGTCGGCCAGCTGATAGGGCTTCACCCGGGTGCTGGCCTTGACCTCGATTGCGCGCCAGCCCCCTTGCCCGTCCGGCTCCAGAATGTCGGCGCGCACAAGGACGTCCTCGCGTTGGAAAGTGGCCTCGAAGATCGGCTGGTGGGGCTCGCTTGCCAGCAGGCTCGCCGTGCGATCGAGGGCAGCCTGTATGTTGGGGATGGCTTCGACCATGATGCCGCCGGGCACCAGCAGTTGCGCCTTGGCGCCGACGTCGTGGCCGATCTTGAAGCGGGCAAGGGTATCAGGGTCGAACCGCCCCTCCTCCCGCCGATGTATCTGCAGCCACAGCCGCTTGGGGCAATGCTCGAACGCCGCGATCTTGGACTTGGAGAGCCGGAACAGGGCTTCGGACATGGGGGCCGTCATGCCGCCATCCTCGTCGCCGTGCTGGAAGTGGGGGCGTCTCCTTCGGGCGCTACGCCTGCCGCCTCCTCAGCCAAATCGATTATGAAATCAGCCGCCGCTTGCGCCCGGCTGGCGGCCGTCACGATGGCCTTGGGATCGCCGCCGAGGACGCGCAGCCATGTCTTGATGTAGGGCGCGTGATCGGTGCGTGGTTCACAACCCAGGCCGATATGCCCGGTGAGGAAAGCCGCGCCGAGCTCCGCCACCAGTTCCTCCATCGCATAGGCCTCCGAACCGAACCGGCCGGACAGGTCACGATCGAGACGCGGCTTGGAGCCGGTCCAGTGGACCAGTTCATGGCTGAGGACGGAGTAGAAGGCATCGGGCGAGATGAACGCCTCGAACGACGACATCGAGACCGTGTCAGAGTGCGGGTCATAGAAGGCGCTGTCGCTGCCATGCCAGATGCTGGCTGGGACACGGCCAAAGAATGCTTCGGCCCGGTCGATGCGCTGGCTCGGGTCCAGCTTCGCCGCGGCCGGCTCAACTGTGTCGAAGCCATCAACCTGGTCGGCATTGAACACGCGGAAGGCACGCGCCACAAAGGAACCAGAGCGGGCGTCACTGCCGTCGTCCTCTGCCGCGCTCCCCTGCCCCACCGGCTTCCAAAGGAACACAGTGGTTGAGCGCTCGCCCTTGCGCACCTGGGCGCCGCTCTGGGCCCATTGCTGGTACGTTGCCCACTTGTTGGTGCGGTAGCCAACTCGCTCGGCGGCAGCCCAGAGGACAAGGGTGTTGATGCCCCTGTAGGACCGGCCCGTGATGGCGTTGGACGGCAGGCGCAGGCCTTCGGGACGGTGCCATGGCATCCGGTATTCATCGGCACCCGATTGGATCGCATCGATCACTTGGCTGGTGATCAGTTCGAACATGGATCGCATGAACAGCCCCTCCGTTGGGGGAGGTTCAATTGTCGTGAGGAGGAGTTTCGACTTTGCGCCCTCAATTCGGCCGTTCGTCGCTGAAACCTTTGATCTCGAGAGCAGCCATCGCTCACTTGCCGGATAGCTTGGTGGGCTTGGCGCCTAGGCAAGTGTGATCTGCAAAGTTCGATTTAGCCGTACCCACATTTGCCGTGATAGCGCGCGCGGCGCGCGGCTGACTGCGTAATCCGGCAGCAACGCTTCGACAGTATTGGCTTATCGGAATCGGCCATCTCAGGCTTTGACTAGTTGGGAGACGGGGCGTTAAGATGGCTATCTCAACTGTCATCACGCAGCCTTGGTGAAATTTTTGCCACAAGAAATTCAGACACTCATCGCGAACGCAGTCGACCGTATCAGATTGAAAATCCTAGTTTTCGGTCCGCAGGTTCATACGCCGTCCCCCCATGAGCGTACCGCCAAGTTGCAAGCGAAGCGGATTGACATACGCGCGCGGCTAGAGGCGGACGGCCATTTCGTGCGCTACGCGGAAGATCTCGTCGATCCGATGGTAGGGGGGCCAGCGGGAAATGCCTTCTTCCAGGAGATTCTCATCATGGGGGAGTATGACCTGATAGTGACGATCGTGGATTCGCCTGGAAGCATAGTCGAGGCGACGACGATCTCGCTCAACCCACGGTTGGCCCAAAGGGCTTCACTGTTCCTCGACTCGGAGTATTTAGAGGGCCTGGTTGGGGCGGCGTGCCGCAATGCCGAAGATATTGGCGCGCACTTTCAGACCTATATCTATCCACAAGATCTCGATGAGTGCCATCTGTTGGGGCACGTCGTCACCCGGGTGCGCAAGATTCAAAAAATAAAGTATCTGATGTGAGCTCGGACTCGTCTCTCCAATCTGACATGAATGGGATCATTGCACGCAGCGCTGATCTGCTCACGGTCGTGAGCGATCCCGAGATTGGCGTGCGACTACTCGAACTCGATTATGACTGGGAGACCGGCGAATTCAATCACGAGGCCGGGATCGTCGATTTGCTTGCGCGGCATGGGTATGTCGAGGCGGGGGCGGCCGGAGGCCTGACGCCCATTGGACGATTATTTCTCAGCCGCTTGTTGATTCATTTCGATGTTTCCTCGTCGGGAGACGAGGTGATGGGTAGCCTCGCCGAGAAATACGAAAGCTTCAGTATAATCTCGTCCGGCAAGAATTCGATTGTTGCCGAAGCGCGGCACCGCCTGCTGGGTACGCGAGTGGTGCTCAAGATTGTCCGACCAGGCGCAGCGTCGGATATTCAGAATTCGATGCGAATGCTGAGTGGTTTGCCTGCCGATACCGCGATCGTGGCACCGCAGGATTTTCTCGAGATCGTGGCTAAGGACGTACTCGGCAAACCGGTCAGGCTAGATTGCCTAGTATTCCCGTTTATCGAGGGAATCACGTTCCGCGAGTTTCTTCAGCAGACGAACCATCACCTTAATTCTCAGGTCGCAATATCGTTCGCGAGGCAGGTTGGCCGCGCCTTGGCCGAACTCGAGGCACTGGGAGCTTATCACGGAGATCTGCACGACGGTAACATCCTAGTGGAGCAGCATGCAAAGGGAGGTTTGCGCTTTCGCATTGTCGACATCTCTTTCGGCGCGATGGGGAGTCTTCCGTTCGAGGTTTGTCGCAACAATGATCTGACAAACTACAAGCAGCACATCTGGCGGCTCCTGCGCGCGCAACGTGCTTCCATCCCCAATATGTCGATCCGCAAATATATCGGGACGCGCTATTATTTGAGGATTATGGATGTACTCTCGCCTGATGCCGCGTCATTCGCGGCCGTTTGTCGGGCTCTGCAAGATGACAACGGATACACCACCTATGTCATCGCAAAAGAGGCATTCGTCACAGAGAAATTTGAGGCCCCGGTTTCTTTCCGCTTGCAGCGCTACGAGGAAATCACCGACCCCAGCGTTGCTGTCGAATTGTTCGTGCCGTTTGAGCAGCTGATAGAAAAGATCCGAGACTACGGTAACATCTATGTTTCTGGAAATCGGGGTTCTGGCAAGTCGACTTACCTTGCTTCGCTCGCGTTCTTCCCGAACGCGTCCGCCAAGATTATCGATTTCCGTCAGACTTTCGGGGTCTACTTCCCATGTCGGCAAGGGGAATTCGCGCCGCTGGCGACTCGCGATGAATGGGATGGCGAGCTGGATCGCAGGCTGACCACCGGCGTGATGGTGATCAAGATCATCCGTCGTACGCTGGAGATCATTGCCGCAGGCGTGGCTGTCAAGGAGCTCCGAGAGCCGTCTCAGCTTACAGCTTTGCGACAACTTCTTTCACAATTCGTCCCTGCGCCTGGGATCGTTTCGGTTGAATCAGAGATCCAATCCGAGCTTGAGAACCTAGTCTCGACTATGGTGCGGGTGGAAATGGATGAGGTTGCACGGGTGCGCGACGCGTTCATCGGCCCGGGGGAGCGTGAGCCCCGCGTCCTGATGCAATTTTTCACACTCGTGCGCGATGCCTTTCCTGATCTAATCTCGACGCGGTTTCATCTGCTTTTTGATGACGCCGGTACGCCCTACGTTCCGCGCAACGTCCAGAAAGTCATCAATGACCTGATGATAAGTTCGAACCCCTTATTCTGCGTCAAGCTGTCCGCCGAGAAACTAACGTTCGACTTTACTAGTTCAAACGGGAAGATCCTTGAGATCGGGCAGGACTATGTTGAGCATGATATATCACAGATTTTGTTTATCGGCTCCGCCGGGTCCGGGGGATTGGCGCGGGGTGAATTGGAGCGTTATTTCAGGCGTATCATTGAGCAGAGGCTGAGTCATTTTCAGTACTGTAGCAGCGATATAACCGATTATCTCGGCGACCAGCAGATGAGCGTCGAACAGTTGCAGGACCTTCTTGCCCGTCAATCGCGTGGCGCTTACTACGCGGGCTGGACAACCGTTTGGAACATCGCTGATCGCACACCGCGCAATTTGCTAGAGATCGTATCGGAGATTTTCGTGGTCTCAAACATAAATCGAAGGGACGCCCCACGAGTGGCAGCTTCGCGCGATCAGGACCGGGCTATTCGTACAATATCGGAAAAGCGGCTTGAGTCCCTCAGTCAGATTTCCGGCACGATCATCATCAATGGCCAGCGCGTCAGCCTCGGACGCCGCCTTTTCGAGACTACGTCCGCACTAGGCTCTACTTTCCGAAAGTATCTGCGCGCCGAGGCAGAGAAACGTCGAAAGCGGCAATATCTGGCGATCGAGCGCAACGACCTCGCGCAATTGTCGCCAGACGCCGAGACGGTCCTGCACCGCCTCATTACATTTGGTGTCCTCGATTCTGGAAAGGCCGGGTTCGCTCGCGACGACGTGGTAAAGAAGCCATTCTACGTATTGAATAGAATTTACTGCCCAGCATTCAGCATTGGCTATCAGCGCGATGCGCACCTCCGTCTCTCGAAGGGCAAACTGGAGTTGCTGCTGGTTTCACCAGCCGAATTCGCGAAACTGGGGACAAGCCGGCTTCGTAGCGGCGATGATCGCCCCCGGGACCTTTTCGACTATAGAGATCCGCGCTGATGCCCCCCCCCTTTTCCAGCGTCGCCTCGGACGTGCGGGCGCTCGATGATGTTGCCATCTCAACGCGCAAACTGGATGGCCTGATCCTCGCGGCAGGATTCGAGGACCGCGCTTCCCGGCTGTTGGAAGTTGGCGAATTTCGGCCAGGCGCTTATTGCGTTCTCATCCGATTTCAGAACGACGTCCCTGGCAACGCTTCCGTCTTTGAGCGCTATTTCGAGCTTGCAAATCACAAGTTCGAACCCGCGAACGTCCATGTCGTAGATTTGCCGCACAGCGCGCCGGGACGATTGGAAAGTGCCTTGGGGGACGTACTGGCAATACTCCCGCGCGATGCGCGAGTGTTCGGCGTCGATATATCAGGTCAGCCAGCCTACGCGATCTGCATGGCGCTAAAGGCGCTGCGCACACACCGCGCCAGCGAGCGTCAGTTCGTCTATTACACTGCCGCGATCCATTATCATCCAAGCCGTGAGGAGTACGACGCGATCTCCGGCTCTGAAGAGGTTGAATTGCTTCCGCAATCAATGGCGCTTGAGATGAGCGAGAATCTCTCGCTCGATTCTTTCTCCGGTTACCGCAGTCAGAACGCGCGTTCCTGTCTCGCGATCTTGGCCGGGTATGAAGTACATCGTTCGACGGGTGTGGTGGACGCTGTGAACCCGTCTTTGCTATTATTGATGTACGGCAATCCAGGCGATGAAACCTTATCGTGGCGGCTTGATCTATCTCGACGGCTCCACCGCAAATTCGAGCGCGGTCGGAGGACCGCTACCGAAATCGTATCCACACTGCACGTCAATGAGTCACTGGCAGTTCTCGAGCGCTATTACGATTTCCTGATCGATGACTATGATCTGATTGTCACTCCGATCGGATCAAAGATGCATTCGCTCGCTGCCTACCTTTTCTGGGAGCGGTATGGGGAGGTCCGACTAACTTTCCCTCTGCCGATCGGCTATGATCCGGAAATACGACCCAAAGGCGCTGGGATCACTTATGAGGTAGTGCTCGAGCCGAGGCGCCCGCTCGTGTTTGGATCCAGCGGAGGGAAGCCGGCGGCGGGTGATTGACGCCATTGCGGCGGATTTAGAGCGCGAGAACGCGGTTTGTAAAAGATTGGTCAGATCAAGAAGTGGATGCTTGGTGAACCCAACCTTCAACCTAACCCCCGGTTGCTGCAGATGCTGGGCGAGATCAATTCCATAACGAGTGTCTGACCTGCATCTCCGGCGCGGTGTCGCGGTTCATCTCCGACGACATTGCACCGCGCTAGGTCGCGATCACAGAGAGCGGGGGGGCAGGCCGCCAATGTCGTCTTGATCGGGTGGATCTGCTCCGCCAACCAGCCGCCAAAAGCTTGCGATAATTCGACTGGGACGGCGTTGCCAAGCTGCCGCGTACTTGCCGTCCAAGAGCCGGGGAAAAGGTAGCTGTCAGGAAGTCCTTGTAGTCGCGCCATCTCGCGAACGGTGAAATACCGCACGGCGCCGTCCGCTAAGCGCAGCATATTCTCCCCGCCGGGGACGCCATGATTGCCAGCTTTCAACGCCTTGGCGGGCATATCCAGTGTGCTTCCTGTGTGCCCAGGGTAGGATCGAGCACCAGGCTGATGGACATGGTTATTCTTGCCGGTCGGTTCGCCAAGCCCCCGGAGCGCGTCGCGGACCGTTCGCCAAGGCTTAGTTTTGGGCCGCTCGGCGTCGTCCCGCAAACGCTTCACAAACGCGACGTCTGGCTTCGGAATGGCGCTGTCGTCCGGCGTCGGCAGACCGTGTCGCCTCCAATAGTCGCCGCTGATCCATTGATCCCAGAGCAGGCGTTCGCGCGAATGGCTGGGATCTGGAAGCACGATCGGCTCGAACAAGTCTCGCTGAAGGCCCACCACGATCACGCGGTGGCGCTGCTGTGCAGCCCCATAGTCGGCGGCGTTCACAATCGCGTAGTCGACATGATATCCACGCCCAGAACCCGCGTCGGCGAGGCTGTCACGAACCTGCTGAAAATACTCCCGAAACATCTCTCGCATAAGGCCCCGGACGTTCTCAAAGACGAATGCGAGTGGCGACAGTTCATCGACCACCCGGATCGCCTCCGGCCACATGTCTCGGTCGTCGAGCTTCCCCTTGTGGCGCCCGGCCTGAGAGAAAGGCTGGCAGGGCGGCGCTCCCGCGACCACGTCGATCCCGGAATATTCCGACCAGTCGAACTGCCGGACATCTGCACATTTGATGATCCAGTCTTTCGCATGTTTTACGCCATTGGACTTATTTTCCGTCAGCGTGGTTACGGCGGCGGCATTGCGCTCAACCATCACGGCTGGCCACACACCAGCCTCGCAGAGTCCATACGCCAAGCCGCCGCAGCCGGAGAATAGTTCGACAGCGCTGATCATCTCAATCCCGCTCTGCGCGTTCGGGGTCGGAGCGGAAATATTCACCATCGCCGAGCGTCGATTGGGCAAAGCTTTGGTAGCGAAACTCTCTCAAAAGCAATTGCCCGTCCCAAAACACATACCGAACCATACGACGAGGAGGGCATTTGCTCAATCGTTCGTTTCCAGCCCCTCCGAGTGATGCCCTCGCTCGTTGGACGGGGGGCTCTGTAACAGCTGCTTTTGCGAACTTTCGTACCGAAACCGACTCGTCCCCTGCAGGCCCAGCTTCAGACCTCTCGGTGTAGGCGAATGTTCTACAGGGAAATCTGCTTGGTGGGCACTCCGGCCGAAAACAGCCAGGCCGCTAACGGCCCAAGAGCCGCCGTTCACAAATAAGAATTCTCAACCCAGTTATCGTTGCAGCTCCTTGTCAGCTTCTAACACGTGTAAGTAGCTTCTAGCACTGCGAGGGAGACGTTATCGCGCCCGCCCCCAGCAAGTGCTGCCTGCAACAGCAACGAAGCATGGTCTGGTTCATCTGAACCAAGGACCACAGCAATCTCGGTATCGGCAACCATGTCAGTGAGGCCGTCGCTGCACAGCAACAGCTTTGCCTCAGCTGACAGGCGCAACGTCCGGACATGAGGATCGATCTGCCTTGGTCCATGAAGGCCGCCCAGACACTGGGTTAGCGCATAGCCATCAACTGCATGGTCTTCGCTGATCTGCTCCAGCCGTCCATCCCGGAACAGGTGGACGCGGCTGTCGCCGACATTGAACACCATTGCCCGGTCGCGCCGGAGGATGACGCCGGCGATGGTCGTCCCCATACCCTTCAATTCCGGATGACGGTCCATTGTGTCGAACAGGCCGTTGCTGGCCGCCGTGAGCGCCTGCGCAACTGAGTGCCGGTCGGTCAGCAGCGACATGACCGGTCTCAGCAGTTCAACCACAAGTCGGCTGGCGACTTCACCGCCAGCATGCCCGCCGATGCCGTCGGCCACCAGCGCCCAGCCGCCGCTTGACGAAAGGGAGCCGGTCCAACCGGTCGGAGAAATATCGGTGGCGGCGGAGATCGCAATGGCGTCTTCATTGCGGGCCCGCACCAATCCAGGATGCGTGATGGCGGAGCACTGGACGAAGCGTGACTGCATTGGTTTCCTCCCACCCGTGCTGTTGCCTCAAGTCGGCCACCCACCTGGGTCCATTCCGAAAGCCGCGTAGCAGGAACGAAGCCCTCGCAGTTCATGGGCGGTGGGACCCGGCCCAATTTGGACGCCGCCCCTCCCAGCCCATCTGACTGGCCTATGCCACGATGCGCCGCTGGGCCCTTGCGGCTGCGGCATAGGCAGACAGAGTCTGACTTGCCTTGAAGTGTAGGTCCCGCTCAACCGGCAACCCGAATGGGCCGCGCAGTTGGTCCAGTTCGCTCAGACGAACAGAGCCCAACTCGGGCATGCCGAGGCCCAGGTCACACAGGCCGAAGGCAAGGTCTTCGTCGTTGGGGTCAATCTCCGTTAGCAGCCAGGTCGCGTTGGCGTCCGGGGTGAACAGCTTGACGACCGGCGGCGGGTCGATGGTGTCCCCGCCAGCGGTGCTGTGACTGTTGGCGAGGAGTTGTTCGAAGGCCGTATCATCGATGAACTGCGGGCGGTTCATGTCAGGCCGCCTTGGGCTTGGCAGGGTTGTCATTGGCGGCCTTGGGCGTCGGCTTGGGCCAAGTCGGCCCCTTCGCCCGGATCGCCGCCTGCACAACCTCGTGCACCTTGCCCCAGTCCAGGTAGCGCTCATGAAGGGCCGTGGCATGGTCCAGTTCGCCCGCCCAGCCGTAGGCCTCGACCAGCTGCTCGAGGTGCACGTTGACGAACGGCACCTGGCCCGGGATCGGCGCATTGAGGAAGCTGACGTAGAGCGCGGCGCTGTTCTGGACGAGGTGGTTGAGGCGCGGCGCCACCAGCACGAAGTAGCCCTGCGCATAGTCGCCGCGCATGACGGCGGCCTGTGCCAGCAGATGCTCACGGAACAGTTGCTGCAGGGGGTTCACCCGCAATGCGGCATGGTCCGGTTCCCGATAGAGGCCAGAGCCGCGGGCGAGGTCGGCGTATCGCGGGTTGAGCTCGGGCGGCGCGGGTTCGGTTCCGGTTTCCGAGTATTTCACCTCCATCCCGATGAAGCCGATCTGGCCGTTGCTGGCCTCATAGACGAAGGCGACATCGAAGGCGCTGCGGTCCCCGGTGAGGGTGTCATCCTGCCGACCGGGGGAGTGTTCGAACAGGACGTCGCGCACCTCCTTGAGGTCAATGCCAGGAATGATGGCACGCAGGACGCGGGCGGCGAGGTCACGGTCCTGCCGCAGCGGCCCGAAGGCATTGAACGCCAGCGGCATGGAGGACAGCAGATTGCAGAACAGGCGGCTCTGATCGATCAGCGCGTTGCGTTCCTGGTAGGCGATCTCGAACCGCGCAATCTCGGCGATGGCCGGGGTGAGGAAGTTGCGGCCTTCGGCGCCGGCGGCGGTCGAGAGCAACGAACCGATGGTCCGCTTGCGCCCCGACTTCGGCATATAGGCCCCGATTGGCAGGTTGTGGCGCTGGCGCCAGAGGCTTTGCAGCAGGCGTGCGCAGGAACGGAAGCGATTGTCGAACTGCTCATGCACCTTGTGCCGCTTCAGGATCGCCGCCGGAATGATGGGGACCCGCAGCGATGCGGGGTCGGAAAATGACGTCATCGGCTCTCCTCTTGGTTGCAGCCCACGCTTGGGCAGAGGAGAATTCATCGAAGCTGTCTGTTTGTGCACCGATAAAAAAGCCCGCAGTGAGAACCCCGACCGGCAAAGTGATAGGAACGTTATGTGCCTCCTAAAGCAGGGCCAGCCATTCCGGTTGCCCTGTTCAAGGAGACTGACATGGAACAGAAGCCGCCTATCGACCCGGATGATGTCATCATCGATATCAGCTATCTCAAGGCACACGGCTGGGTTGAGCTGACGAATGGCTTCGTCGATCATTACCCACTCTTGCCGGACGCCGGGCTGTCGCGGGACGCCCTGCGGGAGATGAAGGCCCTCAGTCGGCGCCGCGAGTGTGAAGTCCTGAAGAGCCGTCGGGAGCCTTCCAATGATTGAGCTCGCCCGCAAGTACCGCCCTCGTGCTCTGGACGACGTGATTGGTCAGGACAATGCCATCATGGTCATCCGCCAGCATTTGCGTTCGGGTTCGAACCAATCCTTGATCTTTGCCGGTCCCAGCGGGACCGGCAAAACCTCGGCCGCTAGGATCATCGGGGCCGACATGCTGTGCGAACGGACGATGCCGATCTCGTGCCAGCAGTGCGACACCTGCACGCGCATAGTCGAGCACGGCAGGTTTGCGTACGGCTGGTACGAACTCGATGCCGGCCGCCACAACCGCCCAGCCGACGTGGAGGACCTCGCCAGCTACACACTCTCCCCAGGAATGGTGTCAAACTGGGTTTTCTTCATCGACGAAATCCATATGCTGTCAGGAGCCGCAGCTGGAGCGATCCTCAAGGCGGTAGAAGAGCCCGGAGCAGGTGCGCAATTCATCGGTGCAACGACCGACCTCGCCATGCTGCCGTTCGCACTACGCAAGCGGTGCAAGATCATCCAGTTCAAGAGGCTGACCGCAGCGCCACTCTTCAAGCTGCTCAAGAAGGTCTGTGAGCTGGAGCGCATTGAGTATGAACCGCGTGCGCTCGACATGATCGCTGCGGGCAGCGACGGTTCAGCCCGTGACGCATTGATCAGGCTTGAGCAGGTTGCGAGCGCCGGGCCTGTGACGGAGCAGTTGGTGGCCGAAGCCCTGGCCATTGGTTCAATCCAGTATCTTGTCAGCTACTTCAATGCGGTCGTGGCCGGAGATCTCGCCGCACAGAGCCAGATCCTCACGGACTGGGCAGAGGACCCGCTCTTCAAGGCTCGGAAGATCCGCGACTACCTCCTGCATGTCTACAATTTCGAAGTGTCGCCACGGCCGCTCAACGACATTGTGGATGCGGCCTTCTTCCAGGTTAAGGACCATGAACGGAGGCAGCTGGTAGACGGGATCAAGTCACGCGTTGGCAGGCGTCAGCTCGCCGACTACTGGCTGGACCTCACGGAGGCATGGGCATTTGATCCAGCCGCAATGACCGAACATGCCAACCTGATGATGCGTGTCCACCGCTTCCACAGGATGCTCAATTCGGACGAAGGCTCAACGACAACGGCTCCAGTGGTTGTGGTTGCGCCAGCCCAGAACCGGCTGGCAAGAACCCGATCAGCCAAAGCCCACGGCCAATCTCCGTCTTCGCAGGCAGGTCAATGGTTGAGCCTCGCCCAGGCCGAAACCATATACGAAGCTGCATCTTTCCTGCCGCAGCATTACGGGGCACTGTTCAATGTCGGGATCACGCTTGACCATGGACGTCTTGGCATCTCCACCGAGGAACACGCCGGAAAGCTGATTTCCGATCTGACGCATGAATTGGATCTGCGGGTGAAGGGCTGGGTTCCAGGCACTCGCGCCCATTGGATGTATGTCAACGAACTTCGGGCCAGCGGTGTATTCACGACACTTGCGGTGCATGTGCCGGTGTCCGCCCACGAGAGACTGGCTGCTTGGATGTCGCGCCGGATGCGGTCTTGGGCCGGGGAACTGACGGACGGGCCGGACGCGTGGTCGTTGGATGTGCCACAACCCAAAGCCCATAAGCCCGGACGACCCAGAAAAGTCTCAAGGCATTGGCGTCTGGTTCGCGGGCTTTGGGCTGGTGTGGATCCGACGATAGTTCATTGGACCAACGAAGGCATCCGGCATCCGCTGGTTGGCCTTCTCGGAGTAAGGCTGAGTGCGCGTCGGGCGCTTGGCGCGCTCTCCTCCTTGCGACGGACGGGAACTTCGCAATCGCTGGGTCCCCGGGCGCGCGAGGAAGCTCAAGTTGAAGCCATGTTCATGCTGTCAGCATTTGTCGACAATGCCTGGTCCCATATCGACAGTGGCTGGGAGCTTGATGAGCGCCTAGACCGTCTCTCGGAGTTGGCGGGGCGCCGTGACGCGCTTGAGCGGGTTGAACTTGAGTGGCCTTCCTCAACAAACCAGATTGAAAAGGACCGCAAAGCTGAAGCGCTCGCAAGCCTGAGAAACAGCTGGCCAACAGATCCCCACAAGCGCCGCCGTTCATGGAAAGGATGGTGGTAATCACCCCACCCCCAGGCCAAAAATCTCCCTCCCCCCGGAAAAGGAAGAAAGGTTGAATTTGAGGAATAGATATTCTGAAGATAAAGTTCAAGATCAAGAGCGACTGGAGTCTATATACAGTAAAATTTAATTGAAGATGAGTTCTGATCTAGATGCATACGCATCAAGATCCAGTTTGTAGCGTTTCGGGGAGCATTTTAAAAATAATTCAGTTGTCAACATCTTGCAACTGTATTCAGCGCCTACTCCTCCAGCGAAATGTCGGAGGAGGTGTCCTCCTTCTGCCACCATTGCAGCACTGCCTGCTGGAATGTCCGAAATCCACCCGGCTGCTTGCGCGGGGAGAGATCGTCGTTCCATGATCCAGTGTTCGGCCAAAGATTGAAGTGGGCGATCTTGATCTGATGGTCGGACACCCGCTTCACCGGCAGACCCACTTTGGTCGCCCAGGAAACTGCCAACCTGAACGCATCTGTGTCCGCATCCGTGAGAAGCTCGCGCGTCACTTTCTTCCGCATTTCATCCTCCAGTCCAATTGGCAGCGTTCATCGCTGCCGGCCCCCGCACGGGACCCTCCATGGATGCAAACCGGATCGCGAAGACTGCATCGCATTTTTGCCTCAACATCAGCCTGTCCGGCTCAAGTTGACGCCACACCTGAAATTGCGACGGCATCTGAATGGTGGGAGCAGGTAGCGAGGAGCTTGGTTGCGTTTGCAGCCTGCGATCGGTTGCAAAGGATATAGGGGCAAAAGGGCCTGTTCCGCGCATCCCTCGGGAAATGCGACGAAATAATTCACCCTATAAAGCTCGTGAGATCCAGAGTAGTGCCGGAATATCCGGTCACTCATTGCTCCAAAAAGTTCAGTCAGTCTGTTTTGAATATTCAATCTGGTATATTAAAATTGGCAATTATTGAACAATTTTTTGCGGCTGACCAATGGAACTTATGAAAGAAAATCAAGATCATCTGATAATTAATCTGCCAATCAGCCATCCGAACTGGAGAGCGGAGCAGCCACATCAACCTGAACCCATTGCAGTTGCCCATGTCGACGAAGCCATGCGCTGCCACCGCGGGCCATGCACTGCAGGACAGCTTCACTTGTTGGACCCAGCTCCATGGTCAGCAGAATGCTGTTGACCAAACCGAGCTCGGGATAGTCAGCGCCCGCCATGGAATTCAGGAAGACATTGACGGCTTTCAGCTCACCATCCTTGTCGATGAAATCGACGATCCAGTAATCGACAGAACGCGTCGGCCGCCTCCGGACATGAGAGGCACCGTAAACGTTTGCAAGATTGTTGCAGAGCCGATCCAGTCCGGGATGGCCTTCGAGGACGGCTTGCGTATCAAGGCCCATTCCGGGTCGCTCCTGTTGGAATTGATCCCAAATCAGACAGACGAATGAGCGTCAAGTTTCCCCGGTCCCAGCTTCGGTAATGGGCAGGCGGCCCGATCATCCCGCCGCTTGGTTCACTTTCACCCACTGCTTCATGACAGCAGACCTATCCCAAATCTAGGAGCCGGAGGAAGGCCAAGGGTCGTGTCATTTCCGGCAAATCGAGCTGAAGGCAATTCACTGAACAATAGCTACCCAACAAGCCTGGAAGCTTGCCCGGCACTGGGGGGTTTCGTAAGGACAAGGGGCTCATGAACAACGCCAAGGCACCCTTCACGTTCATCGACCTGTTTGCCGGCATCGGCGGGCTCCGCAGGGGGTTCGACGAGATTGGAGGACGGTGTGTCTTCACCTGCGAGATCAACCGCTATTCGCAGGAAACCTATCGCGCAAACTTTCCGGTGGACCACGAGATTGCGGCCGACATAACGACGGTCAAGGAAGCGGACATCCCTCCGCATGACCTTCTGTTGGCCGGCTTTCCTTGCCAGCCGTTCTCACTGGCGGGCGTGAGCAAGAAGAATTCGCTGGGCCGCGCCCACGGATTTTCCGACGAAACGCAGGGAACGCTGTTCTTCGACATCGTCCGCATCCTCCGCCATCACAAGCCGCGCGCATTCCTGCTCGAAAACGTCAAGAACCTGCTCAGCCACGACCGCAAGAACACCATAAGGGTCATTCTCAACGCCTTGGACGAGCTCGGCTATGAGGTGGACAAGCGCGTCATCGATGCCCGTTCGTGGGTACCTCAGCATCGGGAGCGCATCTTCATTGCCGGCTTCCGCAAGGACCATGGGGCAGCCTTTTCATTTGACGATGTCCATATTCCGCCGGGTCCAAACCCGACGCTGTCTTCCGTCCTGCACCCTGAGGATGGCAGCGAGGCTCCGGATGGCCGCTACACCACTGAACCCGATGGCAAGGTCCACGAGCGCTACACCCTGACGGACGGCCTCTGGGACTATCTCCAGCGCTATGCCGAGAAGCACCGGGCAGCGGGCAACGGTTTCGGATTCGGCCTTGCAGGTCCCGACAATGTCGCTCGGACGCTCAGTGCCCGCTACCACAAGGACGGCTCGGAGATCCTGATCGCCCAGCCGGGACGGAACCCGCGGCGGCTGACGCCCCGTGAGTGCGCGCGACTCATGGGCTTTGAGCGTCGAGGCTCAAACCAACCCTGGAAGATTCCGGTCAGCGACACGCAGGCATATCGGCAGTTCGGCAATGCAGTGGCTGCTCCGGTTTCAAGCGCGATTGCCGAAGCGATGGCGCCTTGGCTGTCGCATGCCGAAGACCTGAAATCCGTCCGGAAACGCCGTGCCTGAGCGCAAGGTTCCGTTGACCCGATCCGAGATGATGTCGCGGATCAGGTCGGCTGACACAATGCCCGAGCTCAAGTTGAGGAAGGGCCTGCACGCCCTCGGGTTCCGGTTCAGGCTGCACGTGCGCGGCCTGCAAGGCTCGCCGGACATCGTTCTCCCAAAGTACCGGAGTGCGATATTCGTCCACGGCTGCTTCTGGCATGGCCACGAGGGCTGCCCTTATTTCAGGATACCGAAGACCCGGCCGGAGTTCTGGACGGCGAAGATCATGGCCAACCGTGCTCGGGACAGCGCTGCCGTGGAGGCCCTCACCCAGCAGGGCTGGCGGGTTTTGGTGGTCTGGGAGTGCGCAAGCCGGTTGAACAATGGGGACAATTTGCCTTCGGCAGTTGCCGGATGGTTGCGCGGCTCCCAAACAAGTGCAGAATTGTCTCAGGAGACCTTGTCGGCGGTCTGAAGCAGCCGACTGGGCAAAATCAAGCGATCAGGGAACTCAAGAATGCATGATCTGATCAACGACCCGAATGCATCGCGGCTGATCTACGGACTGCGCGACACCGGGTACAACGTAAGGACCGCAGCAGCAGACATCATCGACAACTCGATTGCCGCAGGCGCCAACCTGATCAGCATCCGGATCGACCTTCTGCATGATGGCAGGAAGGTGGTCTATTTCGGGGATGACGGTCATGGCATGAACCAGACAGAGGTAAGGAATGCCATGCGCTATGGCGCCGACCGCCGCCCGGACGCCAAGAGCCTTGGCAAATTCGGTCTGGGCCTCAAGACCGCATCAAGCTCGGTGTGCAAGCGCTACACGGTCGTCTCGCGCAGGTCCGAGGACACGGACCTCGCAAAGCTGACCTGGGACCTCGAGCATGTGGAAAGGCGCAACGTCTGGGAGATGCTGGCAGAGCCGGTGACCAGCGACCAAGAGGAGATGTTCGAGGAGCTTTGCGGCCCCAGTGGAACCCTTGTGATCTGGGAGAACTGCGACCGGCTGCTCTCCAAGGAATACACGCCGGGCGCCAAGGAGAAGGCCGCAGTGAATCGGCTGGCAGAAGCGCTCACAAAGCATATCGCCCTCGTCTTCCATCGGTTCCTTGACGAGGAGGACACGCGGGAGCGCGACATCGAGATCAGGGTGAACGGTGCGGCCGTGAAGCCGTGGAACCCGTTCTATCCCGCGAAATCGGAGCAGGTGCTGTCCGCCAACAAGCAAAAGCTGACGGTGGAGATGTTCGACGGCACCGAAGAGATCGCCCACATGAAGGCTTGGATCCTGCCCCACCGGAGCGAGATGACCAAGGAGGAGGAAGCCGAGTTTGCCCGCATCTCGAACCGGGCGCAGGGTTTCTACGTCTATCGGGAAGGCCGGTTGATCCAGGACGGCGGCTGGATGGAAGTGTTTGGTTCGCCAGAACCGCACTATTCCCTTCTCCGCATCGAATTCGACTTCGGACATGAGTTGGACGAGGCGTTCCGGATCGACGTGAAGAAGTCACGCATCCTGTTCCATCCCGACCTTGAAGATGGGCTCCGGAAGATCCTCCAGCCGGTCTATCGCGAAGCTGGTGCCCGGTACCGGCGAAAGAGCCGGGACGACCTCAACCAGAAGGGCGTGGTCAACCATGGCAGTGCCAACAAGAACATCGCCGGCACTCCGAACACCGCCAAGCCACAGGTCACAGGAGTGGATCACAAGGCCCAGACCGCAGAAATCAACAACAACCGTGGGGTCAAGATCCGCATCAGGGCGCCGGTGCAGAACAACGTCAGCCCGGACAACATCCACGTCGAGGCTGTCACCTCAATCACCAACGGACACCTCTGGGAGCCGGCCTACCGCAGCACGGGGACATCCGACCACGTCCCCGGCGTGCTGCTGAACAAGCACCACGATTTCTACCAAAAGATCTATCAGCGGGCGGCAGCCAATGGCTACGCCGTCGAGGGCATGGACCTGCTGCTCTACGCATTCGCGATGGCCGAACAGAACAACACCGATCCGGAGCTGGAACCCGTATTTGAGGACCTTCGGGGGGAGATTTCTGCAAACCTGCACAAGCTGCTGAGAAACGTGCCTGATCCGGAACCCGCCGAATTGGACGACGACGACGGGGATTGATGTGATCTCGGCAAGCCAAGGTATCATCCAGCAGGAGATCGAAGCCGGGACCGGGGCGGCCATCGGCATGGCTGTCGACGGCTCCGGCATGCGGACCGCCCTGCGCCTCTGGTTTGAAGACCTCGAGGAGCGCTACGGCCCGGTAGTTGAGCTGAAACCCTTCGGGCTCAGGGGCTATCGGGTGAGGCTGGCATTCGGACGGTTCGCCGGCGAGGTGGTGAGAAAAATCCAGTCGGCGGCGGACGAGGATGTCCGGCTGGCCCGCGCGCTGGTGGCTTCCATTGGCTCCCAGGTCGAGCTCGACCTTGGTGGCCAGACGCGGGATGACTGGCAGGTGGCCTCGGGCGCATTCACCATCACGGCGACTGTGAGGGGGATGCCTGCGGAGCCAGAGGCTGCCATGCCTATGGTGTGCAGGGATGTGATCGTACCGCTGATGGGGGCGATGGCGGAGCTGATCGGCTATGACGTCATCGAGCAGGACGCAGAGGATGAGCACGAAATGGAGGGAAGCGTGCTCCTCGCCGCCGTGAAGCGGCGTGAGCGCAACCCCAGAAACCGCCTCCTCTGCATCCGGCTCCACGGAGAGCGCTGCGCCTGCTGCGGGCTCGAACCAAGGTCGATCTATGGGGATGCTGGCGGCATCATCGAAGTACATCATGTCGAGCCGCTGTCGCTGCTTGGCGCCCCACGTCCCTATGATCCGGCCACGGATCTCCTGCCACTCTGTCCGAACTGCCATCGCGCGGTACACACCCGCCGCCCCGTGCCGCTGGCACCGGATGAACTGCGCACACTCCTCAACTCACAAGCAGCCGCAGAGGCTGCGGGATGACGGGCATCCATTCCCTGCCGCTTGACTTCACCTCCCTGCTGGCATCGCCACCCGAGGGTTATTCCCTTTCGGAACGCGTAATCGACCCGGTACTGATCCTGAGCCGGGCTGCGAACGTCGTCAGCGTCGGACTCGGTGGCCGACGGGTCATACGGGGAGAGGCTCGGATTTGCCAAGCCCCGTCTCCTGCCCACGGCTGGGTGGTCGATGGCGCTGTCATCCGCCCCCTTCCTGCGGATGCTCCAGAACTGCTGGCGAAGGCCCTCGGTGAACACGGGGCACATGACATTCCCTACACGGTCGCCCTAAGTTTGATGCGCAGCCCTCCAGAGGGGTTTTGCGTGGAGGCGGAACCGGAAGTCCTGCATTCCGGCCAGATTGCTGCCGACAGCCTGCCCGCCAGCATCGAGATCGAAGGCCTGCAGGCCGACCTGTTTCCCTACCAGGCCAAGGGTGTCCGCTGGATGTGGGAGACGCTCAGCCACACCGGTGGAGTGATCCTCGCCGACGAAATGGGGCTGGGAAAGACGCTGCAGGTGATCGCCCTGCTGCTGATGGATCCACCCGAGCCTGCCTCGCCAGCACTCATACTGTGCCCAACAAGCCTGATGGCAAACTGGGTTCGGGAGTTCAGCAAGTTCGCGCCGGGCCTCAGTCTCCATGTCCATCGCGGTCCACACCGCGCGGGGATCTACCGGGACCTGCAGGTCGCCTCGGTGGTCATCACCACCTACGAGACGATGGTCAACGACATCGCCCTGATTTCGTCGTTCGAATGGTCCTGGGTGATCTGCGACGAGGCGCAGGCAATCAAGAACCCGAACTCCAACCGGCGCAAGGCGGTCGCGACCATCCCGCGACGCCGGTCGATCCCGATGACCGGGACCCCGGTCGAGAACACGCTCAAGGACCTCTGGTCGCTCGCGGATTTCGCAATTCCAGGCCTGCTGGGCAACCTGAGAGTCTTCGAGATCGAGTTTCCGGATACGGTGGAAGCCGGGCAGGCACTGGGGAAGCTCACGGACCCCATCATCCTGAAGCGGCGTGTCAGAGATGTGGCGGCCGATCTGCCCGAGCGCATTGACGTGGACCTGCCACTCGAACTGGATGAAGCGTTGGCGGACCATTACGCTGATGTGCGCGAGGCCACGCTTGCCAAATACCCGGTGGCCGGAGCGCTGGTGGCGACCCTTCAGCTCCAGCTCGTCTGCGCCCATCCTTGGCTGCGCATTCCGCAGGGCGAAATCGGAGACTGGGATGAGACACCTGTGGAGGTCGTCGAGGGACTGCCGCTCGTGACACCGAAAATCGAGCGGGTCCTGGAGCTGCTGAGGGAAGCATTCTTCAACGGGCGGAAGGTGATCATCTTCGCGCTCTTCAACCGGATCGGTGACCTAATCAGGACCGCAGCAGAGCGGCTGGGCAGCGTCTGGTGGGGCGCCATCAACGGCTCGACCCCGCAGGAGGACCGGCAGGCCATTGTCGACGAATTTTCGGGCGTCGACGGACCCGCCTGCCTGATCCTGAACCCAAAGGCGGCCGGTGCCGGTCTCAACATCACCTCCGCCACCGTCGTCATCCACTTCACGCCGGTCTGGAACCCGGCCCTGGAGGCACAGGCCAGCGCACGCGCCCACAGGCGCGGTCAGACGGAGCCGGTCACCATCTACCGGCTGTTCTTCAAGGATACCGTGGAGGAGGTCATGATCGACCGCTCCGCCTGGAAGAGCGGCCTTGCCAATGAGACGGTCCCGGTTTCGTCGAGGGATGCCGATGATCTGAGGCGTGCGCTCGAAATCACGCCGGTGCGGCAATGACGAAGCGGACCTTCATAAAGGTACTGAGTGCGAACGACCTCGGCACGACCGGCGGGCACCAGGCGGGCATAGTGGTACCGAAGGGCGACGGCGAGTTGCTGGCATTCCTGCCGGCGCTCGACGCCGGATCGATGAACCCATCGGAATGGATCGAGTGCGTAACCCCTGATGGCCAAGTCTTGCGCTTGCGATACGTGTATTACAACAACCGCCTCCATCGGCCTGACGGCACACGCAATGAGTACCGGCTCACCCACCTGACCAAGTTCCTGCGCGAAAGCGGGGCCAAGGTCGGCGACGGGTTCGAGCTCTCCAGGGATGACGGCGCACAGCGGTATCGCATACGGGTGGTTGAGGACGGCGGGCGCCAGATCCCGCCCGATGAGGACGGGCCAGTCCGCATCAAATTGCGCGCCGGCTGGCGACGCGTCCACTGACCATGCCAGAATTCAGTGGGTGCGGGCCGCGACCGATATCCTGATCCGCGGTGTCTCCTCATCATCTATGTAGCCCTCGGACCTGGCGCGGTTGAGCACGCTGATGGCCCGAATGCACTGCCATTCGGCAGGCAGCACGGTCTCCATCTTTGAACAGGCCTTTAGGGCGCTCTCGTCCTTGAACGTGAACCCGGGCCTGCCCCTCGTCCACACTCTGAGCCGATCCCAGAAGGCGCCGCCTTTCTCCAGAACCAGTTCCTGGGCACGAATTCCCGACACCACAGCCTCGTCCTGCTGCCCATCACGCTGCGCCGCCTTTGCGGCGGCTGGGTCGATGAGAACCGCATTGAACTCCTTGCCCCAAGGCACGTCAGCACGCTGGACCGCGGCCCAGCACCCCTGCTTCTTCGCCCATTCCGTGATGTTCTGGACGCCGCTCTGGGGCTGGGTGATCTGGTCCGCCGCGGCCTCGCAAGCCGTGAGCAGAACCGCCATCAGGCCTTCCGAGACGGCCTGTTCCGACCACACACGGTCGAGGTCGATTTCCTTGGCCTTCTCCCTGGCGTCGTGGACCAGCTTTGCGATCCCATAGGTCACGATGTTTGCGCGGTATCCTCCCGGATACCAATCCTGCCGCGGCACTGCCTTCTCGAGCGCGCGGAAGATGATGAGTTTGGCAACGAGCCGCTTGAACCAGACCTGGTCATATTGCTTGCCGGTGGCGTCCCACGTCTCGCCAATGTCGGTTGCGAACGCTGCGAACGCCTTCTGCGCGCCCTTGCTGACGACGTGCGGCTCCATGCGGAATGACAGCTCGACCTTGGCAAGGTCGGTCTTGGCGAACAGCTGCTGCTTGGGGTTCCTCCTGTCGAACGCCCTGCGCTCGAGACCGGCAAGCTTTGCACGTTCCACCTGATACTGCCCCCGCGCCCGCTCGTAGAACCAGCGCGTCTCACCGGAGGCACCGCTGACCGGTGGCGCATTGACGGCACGGGAGTAGTCTTCGATCCGGACGTGGAACGGGTGATTGGAGAAGAAGTCGGCAGCGTTGATCTTGTTCTGACTGTTGGCGAACTTCGAGATGTTTGGAACCACCGCCTCGGACTGCTCGGGAGGCACGACCGTCAACTTGATCTGAACGTGAACCCGGTCAAGGCGGTCGGCATTCGAACGAAGGGCGGCATGCAGCGAAGCTGTCGTCTGCCCACCATTCACAATCTGCAGATTGCTGGCCGAAAGGATATTGAACCCTGCCCCGTCGGCTTCTGTCTCCACACCGTCGGCCGTTGCAGACAGGCCATTGTTGTAGCTGAAGAACATCTCGGGTTCGTCGCGGATGGTGTTCCGGATGCCCTCGTTTACCGATTTGCGGCGTGCCTGGATGAAGCTACGGATGTTCGACTCAAGCAGTCTAGCGCCCCACTTTTCATAGATGTCAGCGAGCTGCCGCCCCTTGATGACGGCAAGATAGGAAGGAAAGGCAGTCTCTGGGCCCGAGGCAGCAAGGGCCGGGAGCGCGCCACCGAACTCCTCGGCGAAGCGCACGACGATCTTCTCCTTTGTCCCGGTCGTCTCCGCCCGGTGCAGACGTTTCAGATCCCAGATGTTGTACGTCACTGGAATCTCGCCCGACTTGCCGGGCAGCTTCGCAGCCAGCACGGCATCCGTCCGGGCACTGTAGAGGCCGTTCGTCACGAGTATCAGCTTGACCTTGGTGATCGCCGACTTGGACCACGCGTCGGCAATCATGGTGGCCGCCCCGAACTCGGACGTCTCGAGGTGCAGCGACTCCCTGAACTCGCGCTTGACCGAGGTAGTAACGAAGTTGAAGAGATGTCCAAACAGCTTCTTCGCATCGGCGGCATTCAGGGTGACAGGCGCGTCATCTTCGAACAGCTCACAGACGATGACACTGAGCACGCCTTCGCTCTCGCGGGGATCCCCACCTTGGCCGTCAATCCGCAGCGACTTGCCGGCAAAGGATCCACGCCATCCGCACCGATCGGCAGTCTCGAGCTCTCCTTCGATCTCGAGCGGGCCACAGAATCGTTCAAAGGCAAGATCGCCCAATGGCAGATCCGTCTCGCCCTCCTGCTCCCTCAGCTCCTGAAGCAGGTCACGGTTGAACTCGACAAGATGCTCCATTCCCAACTCCGCAAGATCAGGTGCACTTAAGGACCACCGGCTGCGACACAGTTAACACACTGAATTAGATTTGGAAACTTGCTGGATCGCCAAGCGCGCTCTGCGATTCTCCAAACACCATCAAGGCAATTTGGTCACCTTGGGGTCGAGACTGTCGATGGCTGTCTTGAGATCGGCCACTTCATAGCCCTTGCTGTACCTTGCGGTCTCACCGGGCGTGCTGTGGCCGGTGAGTACGTCAATCAGGGCCAAAGGCACCTTCGCCCGCTGCAGGAACGTGGTGGCGCTGTGCCTGAAGGAATGGAAGTCGAGCATCGGCTCATAGAGAGCGACCTCACGGCGATAGCGGGTGAACCACTTGGTGAAATTGTGCCCGAGACGGCTGTCGGCGCCGCCCGGCGTCAACTGATCGAAGACCATGGTGTGACGGGCTTTGCGCTGGTCGTTGACGTAGTCCAGGAAACCGAGCCGGATGAGTTCCTTGTGAACCGGCACAATCCGGACCGCATTCTGGTTCTTGAGCTGGCGGGGTGGCGCTGCGTTGATGTCGAAGACCGAAATGCCCTCAATCTCTCGGACATCGGCAACGTGCAGCTGACAGATCTCCTCCTGGCGCATGCCCGAGTAGAGCGCGATCAGCGGCAACCAGTATTTCTCGTCTCGTATGATCAGATTGCCCGGCTTTGAGCGTCGCACTGCTGACTGACAGCCTCGCCAGATCGGGGTTTCAAACAGGCGGTCCAAATTCTCGGTCGTCCACATCGACCGTTGGTCCTGGGCGCGCTTCTGCGCCGGGAGCTTGAAACCTTTGAAGATGTTGGCTTCGAATTCACCCCGCTCGATTGCACTGTCCCAGAGTGCGGACATGGCCGTCAGATGGCGCTTCACCGTGCGGGGGCTGATCCTGATTACATCCAAGGACCTGGTTGCAGCCGCAATCGCCTCGGCGGTCATGCCGCGGAACTGGACGGCCTTGCCATAGTTGTCGGGCAACTCGAGCAGCACCGACTTGAACCGCGTCGCGTCCTGCTTCGTGTAGGCTGAGAGCGGGCGGTCCCCGCACATCTCGGCAAAGAGCTGATAGGTCTTGCGGGCCTGAAGCGCGGTCTGCTGCTCCCACACCTTGCGCCGTGCCTGGGTGGTGCGGAACTCCTCAGCCACCAACGTGAACAGAGGCGCATCCGCCTGGGGCGGTTCGGGTTCAGCGGCTGGCTTGATGCCGGGCTGCGGTTGCGCCGGCGCCACGGCACCCGCGATCGCCGCCTTCAGGAGCTTGTCGCGCGGCTCGAAGTTGAAATCCCCTTCGAACCGGGCACGAACCGCGTCGGCTAGGTCAATGCCGGCTCGCAGCAGGGCCTGCTGGATCAGCCGCTCATCCTTCCTGTCAAGCTTGCCCGACAGCCCGTGCTTTTGGATCATCCCCTGGCCAATCTGGTCAACGGCCACGAAATTGTTGCTGGCGAGGTCTCTGCGCGCCAGCTCCGCCACTTCTGAGTACTTGGCAACGAGCGCCAGCCGCATGCTCTCGTCCAATGGACCAGCGCTGGCCAGCCGCCAGTGGTTGTCCTGCTCGAGGACGATTGCGTAGAACTCTTGCACCAACCGCGAGAGGTCGGCTTCGCTCAGCATGGGTGACGACCTCGCGATTTCAAACAGTTCCTCCGAACGCAGATAGAGGGATCGGGACCGGCCACGGGCAACCCCGATGTCAAACGTCCTGAGACTACAGCACAGCTCGGATCGATTGAGTAGAGCCCTAAGATCGCGCGGAATCGCGCGCCTGAAGTAGAATACGCCATGCCGCCGGAAGCTGTTTGGAACCGCCCGCATGCCTGCGATTTGCACCCTTCTGTTACAGTCCACTGTAACAGAGTCCCAGCAACGCTCCCTAAACGGGAGAGATATTCCCTACTTATCAATATCTTGGAAGGAAAGTTGGCTGGGGCGCCAGGATTCGAACCTGGGAATGCCGGTACCAAAAACCGGTGCCTTACCGCTTGGCGACGCCCCAACAGCAGGGCCGGTGCGTTAGGCAATCGGGGGGCTTTTGCCAA
>JAIXQH010000002.1 GCA_027484055.1 Verrucomicrobiaceae bacterium
GCCCATGTGTTGTCGCCGCTGATGTTTGCAAGCATCGCTCCGGTCGTTTGATGAAACGTTGCATTCCCTGTAACGCCGCGCCCGCCCGTATCGATGTTCGTTCCGCTAACGGTGATTCCCCCCTGGAGTTGGATCTGAGCGGTCGCTGCGTTCGTGACGCCATTATTATTGATGAGTGTGATGCCGGACAGCGCTGAGCCGTTTGTGAGAAGAATATTGCCTCTATTCAAGCCAGCCGCACCGAAGACCATCGTTGTGGCAGCCGTAAAAGTATTTGCCCCCCCTAGGACGAGCGTCCCAGTTCCAGTTTTGTTGAAGCCACCCGCCACGGTGGTTCCGGTGACTGCGGAATTAATGGTTGCGGTCCCTGTGACGGTGATCGCTGGCAAGGTTCCTCCGTTGAGGGTAAGTCCTCCTTCGCTGATGGTATAACCCGTGCTGCCGAATGTGAGATCGTTCACGGTAATCCCAGCAGCGTCGACCGTGACACTTCCTGCAGTGCCCCCAAAGGAAGCATCATTGTCGACACCACCATCGCTAGGCCATGTGACACTGGTGCCAGCTGTGGCGGCAGTATTCCAGTTGCTAGTGATGGTGTCCCAGGTTCCAGCGCCGCCGTCGGCCGCCGAAGTCGTGTTGTTACCGTCCCAATAAAAAATCGTAGCTCGCGCAGATGGCGCTGCCAGAGAGAGTAGTAGGGAACAAAGGATGAATGGATTTAAGTGGGTTTTCATGATCGGGTAATAGCGATTGGATTGATGGAAGAAATGCTGAGAGGAGAGGGAGAGATGACGATAGAACGCAGCACCCTCTCCCGAAGGAAGATGATGCTGCGTGATCAAGGACTTAAGTAACCGGAAGCATTAGTTTGCTACCGCTCAAGTAGTAGAGCGCCTGCGGCTGAGTTGTTAACTCAAGCGCGGCGGCGGCGGAGGAGACCGGCACCGAGTAGCAGACCTGCAAGGGCACTCGTCGGCTCTGGGACTGGAGTCCAGTTCAAGGTATTCGTTGACGCGTTTAGGCTGAACCGACCCACGTCTGCCACGATACCGGCGGAGTCTAGGCCACCTGTTGGATCGAAGGAGGTGAAGATGGAAGCCAAGTTCGTTGCTGAGCCAGATCCGCCGGTGAAGATGTTGTTCCAACTCTTGCTGGTGCTCCAGAAGGCATCCGTGAAGGCGGCGGTTCCTGTGAGGACAACCTTGAAGATGGCTGCTGCACCTCCGTCGGCTCCCGTGAGGGCACCGCTGGCGGTGACTTGGTCATACGTGCCAGCGTTGGCTAAGGCAGCTGCTCCCGTCGTGGGGGCGCTCAGACTCCACTCGAAGATTGAACCTGTGTCGTATTTCAGTGTGCTGGAGAAGGCCTGAGTGCCGACTCCGTCTGCCGTTCCGGTAATCCCGGGGGCATGGGTTCCAGCAAGGGTTACAGCACCCGTGACATTACCGCCACCTGACAGCTTTTGTGCGCTGCCTAAGGTGTAACCACCGGTAACGGCAGAGACATTATAAGTAGCACTTGTGCCCACTTGGATGTTGGATGAATTGCTGATCGAACCCGTGCTCGAGAGCAGCAAAGTGCCTGCATTAATGGTGGTTGCACCGGTGTAGGTATTTGCTTGGGACAAGGTCAGGGTGTTTGCTCCAATTTTGGTAAAGGTGCCTGCTTGGCCACTCATGTCGCCCATCGGACGAGCGATCGTCGTACCCGTCACCGAGGTGTCGATCTGAGTGTTTCCAGAGCCGAGCAACACCGTGGTCGCCGTGCCGGTGTTTTGAGTGGTGATCAAGTTCGTCGAGCCGCTTCTGGCTTGAAGAGTTCCACCATTCAAGTTAACGGTAAAGCTGCTGGAGACAGCAGCGATCGCGTTGTTGGCGATCGTTTGTGTGACCAGAGTTCCTCCAGTCAGCGTATAGCTTGCGGCACCCGAATCTTGGTGAGTCACGCTGTTGGTGGTGAGCGTGCCGCCACTTTGATTCATGGTGGCCGCACCGTTGTGGCCGATGACGGTCAAATCGGCAGTTACTGAACCACTGATCAAATTCCCGGTTGATCCATTGACAGCAGCTCCAATCACGAATCGGCGAGTTGATGCGAGGGAGAGGGCTGCGCCATCGATGGTCAAAGTGCCACCCCGAGCGCCGGCTCCCATGGTGTAGCCAGTGTTGAAAGGATCGATCCCGGTGGTGCTGATGTTACCGGATTTGAGAATCAAGGCACCCCCCGCATTGGCGCTTAGCGAATTGATCGAAACGGACACCCCTGTGCCTGGATCTAGGGTAAATGTTCCCGTGCCAGAGCCAATCTTATACAAGTTACCGCCCGAGAGAACACCTGTGTAGGTGTAAGAGGTGGTACTGGCATTTCCGACTGATAAGGTGACCGTCGCAGGCGTGCCATTGGTATTGAGCAACGAAAGATTCCGTGAACCCGTGAGGGCACCGAAAGTGGCGGTGGTGAGCGACGGGCCAAATCTTACTAATCCCGTGTCGGCAGTATTCATGTCGACCGTGGAGTTTACGAGCGCCGCGGCATTTGTGAGAAGAATCGTGCCAGCGGTGCTTCTGGTAGTCCCACCAAAGGTATTACTGCCACCAGAAATCGTGAGGGTTCCGGCTCCAAATTTGTTGAGGCCCATCGTGCCCGATGCAGTCGAACTCGTGGCACCGCCGATGACACCGGAGATTAGAACGTCACCCGCGCCGCCGACATCCCAACTGCGGTTCGCGATATTCGAGCGAAGGCCGCCGCTGAGAGTCAAAGTCCCTGCATCAGATTTGATACCAAACGCGCCTCCTGTGTTTGTAATGCGGAGAAACCCAGCCCATGTGTTGTCGCCGCTGATGTTTGCAAGCATCGCTCCGGTCGTTTGATGAAACGTTGCATTCCCTGTAACGCCGCGCCCGCCCGTATCGATGTTCGTTCCGCTAACGGTGATTCC
>JAIXQH010000042.1 GCA_027484055.1 Verrucomicrobiaceae bacterium
ACACCAACTCCGACACCAACTCCGACACCAACTCCGACACCAACTCCGACACCAACTCCGACGCCAACGCCAACGCCAACGCCAACTCCGACGCCAACGCCAACTCCGACGCCAACTCCGACGCCAACTCCGACGCCAACTCCGACGCCAACGCCAACGCCAACGCCAACGCCAACGCCAACGCCAACGCCGACACCAACTCCGACGCCAACTCCAACGCCAACGCCAACGCCAACTCCAACGCCAACGCCAACTCCAACGCCAACACCAACGCCAACACCAACGCCAACGCCAACGCCAACGCCAACGCCAACGCCAACGCCAACGCCAACGCCAACGCCAACGCCAACGCCAACGCCAACTCCAACGCCCACGCCAACGCCTTCTCCAACACCTACCCCACCGCCTCCGCTCACCGCGCTCCAAATCGGAATCACTGGCTCGCCTCAACCGCTCAACGGTCTCTCCGAGGTCACCGTTGATGTCACCAACACCACGACACTGCCGATCAACGGTTTCCGTCTCCGCGTCAATTTTGCGTCATACCTTGCTGCCTACCCAAGCCTGCGTCTTTACAACGCCTCCAGCGCACCCGGCAGTCCTGATGTTTATGTCGATTTCCCCTATCCCGTCGCGGTCAATGTCACCATCCCGGTGAAGCTATCCTTCTACACCAGCACTCGCACCTTCCCGAGCCCCTTCGCTCCGGTCCTTTCCGTGCAAACCCTCCCCACATCCGCCGTGCCTGACTCGAATGGTGCCGGTGTCGAGCCGAGACTCGTCGTGCTGCCTGACCGCAACGTCATGCTCGAGTTCGACTCCACCCCAGGTACTTGGTATCGCGTCCGCTACAGTCAAAACCTCACTGAGTGGTTCGACTGCCCAGTTCCGATCCAAGCGGCAAACAACCGCATGCAGTGGATCGATAGCGGTGCTCCCTTCACCAGCGCCCCGCCGTCCACCGTGCCAAACCGCTACTATCGCGTGAACGAAATCAATCTCTCTGACGACTGAGACGCCGCTCAGCCCTGAAAAACCTATCCCTTTCATCGCCATGAATGCCCGCCTTTTCCCGCTGCCACTGCTCATTCTCACCGCCGCAACTGCTTACGCAGGTGAGACCCGTCTAGCCGACATCACCGCCACCCCTGCTACGACTTCACCTTGGCGGATCGGTGCCGGTTACGCTCAGTTCCTCGGCCTCAAAACCAAGTTCTCCGGCCTCGGGACCTTTAATAATCCCAACACCTTGCAGCCCCTCGGCAGTGGCATTAATCGCAACTATGACAACGGCTACGTCCGTCTCGACTCATCTGGAAACCTAGGCGGCCAAACCTGGAATTGGTCCTACAACAACAGCTCCCAATACAACTCTGCTGGCAGCGGCTCCATCAACCAATCCATCACCAACAGCCTCGCCAACGCCAATACCGACGAAGATGGCAGCTCCAAGCCCGGTGCTGAAATTTTTGCCTATTACGACATGGGAGCCGCCGGCTTCAACGGTCGCGGCAACCGGCCCGCCACTTGGGGCTTTCGCGCGGGGCTCCAATATTCGCGGATTAACGAGGACAACCAAGACCTTCTTTCCTCCGGCCTCACCACCACCACGGACAGCTTTAGCCTCGGCGGAACCCCAGCGCCCGCGGCCCCTTTCGTTGGCAACCCCAGTGGACCCGGCCCCTTGCTCTCCGACAACCCCACCCGCAGCACGGCTAACGGCGGTTCCGGGCTGGTCTCCGGCAACCGCGAGCTGGATGTGGATCTCACCCTCCTCAACCTCGGCAGCTATTTGGAAATCCCCGTCACCGAAAAGTTCGACGTCCTAGTCGAAGCCGGTGTCAGCCTCGGCCTCGCTGATGGCAGTTACTCCTTCCGATCCTCCACCACCATCACCAACGTCGGCACTCAGACCAGCAGCGGCAGCGACTCCAGCACCGATTTCCTCCCCGGCATCTACCTCGGCCTAGGCAGCACTTATAAGATCAACGATGACTGGTCGATCCTCGGCAGCGCCCGCTACCAGTATCTTCAAAGCTACGACCTCAGCGCTAGCGGCTCCCAAGCGTCCCTCTCCTTCAATTCCGCCTTCGTCATTTCGCTCAGCGTAGCCTATTCCTTCTAAAGCAGGCGGGAGCCATTCTCTCCGTGCTCCGCCTCAGCTCGCTCTCATTGATCGTCGCCCCGCACCCGCCGCTGCGGGGGGCGAAAAAATCCTTTTTTCCGGCTTGGCCAGCGGGCGACATCTCGGTGATATGGTCTCGCCATGGCTTACCTCGACGAAAATTTTCTGCTTCATTCTCCCACTGCCCGCCGTTTGTTCCATGAGGTGGCTAAGGATCAGCCAATCATCGACTACCATTGTCATCTCTCGCCACGGGAAATCGCCAGTAACCGCCGCTGGGCGGACATCTCTGAGATTTGGTTAGGGGGGGATCATTATAAGTGGCGGTTGATGCGGGCGAATGGGATCGACGAAAACCTCATCACCGGCGCGTCGTCTCCACGGGAAAAATTCCAAGCCTGGGCGGAAACGGTGCCATACACGCTGCGGAATCCGATCCACCACTGGACGCACATCGAGCTGCAGCGCTACTTCGGCATCGATTTGCTGCTCTCGCCCGACACGGCGGATGAAATCTGGGAGCGGACGAATGCGACGCTGGCTGAGCCGGACTTCTGTGTGCATGGCTTGTTGAAAAAGTTCGATGTGCGGGTCGTGGGCACGACAGATGACCCGGCGGACCCGCTGACGGACCACTTGGCGATCGCCGCATCTGACTTGAGCACGGTGGTGGCACCGACCTTCCGCCCGGACAAGGCGTTCCTCGTGGATCGGCCCGATTTACTGGCGCAATGGTTGGAGAAACTTGAGACGAACTCGGGCACCAGCATCGCCACGCTTTCGCATTTGCTGGCGGCCTTGCAGAAGCGTCACGATGCGTTCCATGCGGCGGGGGGGCGGCTCTCGGATCATGGGTTTGACTGCTTACCTGCGCTCCACTGCACGGATGAAGAGGCGGCGATGATTTTCAATGATGCGCGCATGGGTCGCGCTGCGAGCCCGGAGCAGAAGGAGAAATTCTCATTTTACCTGATGGTTTTCTTTGGCCAGCTTGATGCGGCGAAGGGCTGGACAAAGCAGCTTCACCTAGGTGCGTTCCGGAATGTGAACTCGCAACTCGCCGCGAAACTCGGCCCTGACACGGGCTACGACACCATCGGTGATTCGCGGCAGGGCGCGGCGCTGATTAACTACTTGGATGCGCTTTCCAGCAATGGCGCTCTGCCGAAAATGGTGATTTATAACCTCAATCCGAGCGACAATTACCTCTTCGCCTGCCTCACCGGGGCCTTCCAAGACGGCACGGTGGCTGGGAAAATCCAGTTTGGCTCGGGTTGGTGGTTTCTCGATCAGAAAAACGGGATCGAGCTGCAGCTGGAGGCGCTTTCCTCGACCGGGCTACTGTCCAGATTCGTGGGCATGTTGACGGATTCACGGTCATTCCTCTCGTTTCCACGGCATGAGTATTTCCGACGGATTCTATGCAACATGGTCGGTGGTGAAGCGGACCGTGGTGAGCTGCCGGATGATTTCACGGCGCTGTCTCAGCTGGTGAGTGGCGTGTGCTATGGGAATGCCGAGCGTTATTTCGGCTTCGCGCTCAAGGAATGATGATGACTTGGCCGACTTCGAGGCCGGCGAGGATTTCTGTGTCATCCTTGGAAGAGCGGCCGCGCTGGACGCTGCGTTGCTCGGTCTTGCCATCGGCCATTTTCACGGCGATGGTCCAGCCTTGAGGGGCGTAGCTGAGGGCCTTAGTCGGGACACTGATGGCGGCTGGTTGGTGATAAGAAATCAACCGGATCTGCGCGGTAGTGCCGAGGCTGGGAGTGATTTCCTTAGGCCAGGTGAGCGAGAAGTCTGCACGATAGGTGCCATCCGGCGCGGGGATGGTTGCGAGTTTTTCGAGTTTCACCGAGATGCTGAGATCTTCGCGGCCAGTGAGGATGGCGTCACCCTTGGCATCTGGAACCAGTGAGCGGGCCGTGGCCTCATCGAGAAAAGCGATCAGGGCGAAGGGTGTGCTCAGCGGGACAAAGGTGGCGTAAGTCTTGTGCAGCGGTGGCTGGCCTTGAGGGATGAGAGTTTTGACGATTTCTGATGGCGTCCAGCGACCGTTTTCAATCGGGCCGTGATAGAAAAAACCGGCGGCAGGAGCCGTGATTTCGCAGAGTGCGCGGTCGGCTTCGAGCTGGCTGAGGGTTTCTGCGGCACGGCGCTGGGCAACTTTGAGGGCTTCGAGAGTGAGTTGACTGGTTTCCACGGCGCGTGGGATGTCGGCCTCGGCTTTTTTCAGCGCGAGTGCGGTGTCGCGCTCGGCATCGGCAAGGGTTTTCGCTTCGCGGGGGAGGGTGACCTCCAGGGTGCGCTTGTGGTCCAGTGCTTCCATGCGGAGGGCAAATTCCGCAGAGGCGACGGCATCTTGCTGACGGACGAGGATGATTTCCTCCGTGTTTTCCGTGACGTCGTCAGCCTCATACATTTTCGAGAGCTGTTTGAGTTCTTCGCGCTGGTTGGAGAGGATTTGCTCGCCGTGTTTGAGGGCTTGAGTGGCGGTATCTTCTTTGGCTTTGCGGAGCGTGGTGGTGAAATACGCATTTTCCTCTTTGGCGATGTCCGCAGCGCGGCGCATGGCTTCGAGCTTGATCGGGGCGTTTTGTTGCAGCGTCTGAGCGTCCAGTTCGGCTTGGGCGAGGCTTAGCTTGCCGACGGCGACGGCGCGGCGAGCGTCCTCGATTTTCTGGTCGAGCTCCTCGGTGTCGAAGGCTACGAGGCGATCGCCTTTTTTCACCTGAGTGCCATGGGGTGTGAGGTGGGTGAGGGTGAATTTTTCCCAGAGCTTAGGCTCTAACTTAAGCAGCATCAAGAAGTCCGCAGAAGGGAGAGCGGTCGCAGCAAACGATTTCTCGATGGAAAATGGGCGTTTTTCTACAGTGACTTCACTGGCATGTGAGGCGGCGGCGATCAAGGCAGGAATGAGATGCAAAGGGGTGTAGCGAGCCATGGAGTTGGGGGGATGATGCACGCTGTGAGAGAAAGATCAATCGGCAGCTTTGCCCTTGCGAGCCAGCCAAATGGGCAGGAAGCGGGGGCGTTTGGCGTGGGGTGAGGATGGGACGGTGAATTCGGCGACTTCGAAGCCGGAGCCTTGAAGGCGACGAGTCAAACTGGCAACATGGCGCGATCCGGCGATCGCAAGCAGACCGCCTTGCTGAAGCGCTTCGTAAGCCGCGGAGACCCAGCGTCGTTCATCGACCCAAGTGCGGTTGCGCGGACCTGTCGGCGAGGCATCCAGGTGGACCAAAATCGCATGGAGTCGTCCAGCGTGGCGAATTAGGCCTTGGGGGCCACAATCATTTTCGAGTGTGACACGTGGCTCGGTGAGTAAGGGGCTCTCGGGGATGTGATGGCGATGCCACTCCGGAATCGCGGCCAGCGGTTCTGCGACGATGAACGTAGCGCGTTTCTGCGGCAGCTCTTTCGCGACAGCGGAGATGGTATGTCCGAGGCCAAGGCCAGAAAACCAGATCAGTGGCTGGCGCGCTGGGCGAAATGGCGCACAGGCGAGCCGTGCCAATTCTTCCTCGGCCGCACGCGTGACAGGACCACAAATTTGCTGGCCGTGAACTAGCAGCGACTTGCGTCCGTCGTGCTCTTGCAGGGCGAGTGTCGTGCCATCCAGAAGTTGGGTTTCGGCGAGGGTGATTCTTGGTTTCATGATTGGCTTGGCGATTGCTTTGTGAAAGGAGACCTAGAAGAACAAGCGCATAATGTCGAAATCCCAGATACTTCCTGTCGCACGCCACTCAACAATTTGGGTGAATCGTGTTTTCACGAAAAAACCCCGACCGATTGGCCGGGGCTTTTGTGGATTTTTAAGTGAAAATAAGAGACCGGAGTCTCATTGGGTTCACAGGCTTGCTTTGAGCACAGAAGAAGGCTTGAAACCGACCGACTTGGATGCGGCGATTTTCATCGCTTCTCCGGTCTTCGGGTTGCGGCCTTGGCGAGCTGCGCGCTTTTTGACTTCGAATGTTCCGAAGCCGATGATTTGGACTTTCTTGTCCTTCTTCACGCCTTTGGCGATGGAGGAGAGGACGGCTTCGAGTGCTTCGTCGGCGGAGCGCTTGGTGGCTTCTTTTCCGAGGGCGGCTTGGATGGCTTCGATCAATTCAGATTTGTTCATGGCAGGGACGTTTGTGCGAACGTGCTTACGCCTTGGCAAGAGAAAACCTATTGAAAATACAGGGATTTTTTCGCATTGGTGGCTTGACTAGTGGCTGGAGAAAAGTGTTATGCGCCGTTTTTTAGAAGGGTTTTGCAATCGCCAGGAAGGGAAAGGAGGCGCGGGAAAATGACGAAAGGAGTGGTATTTCTCGAAATAATGGAATTTAAGGCCGACTGGAATTAGGGTTCTTTACTCAAAATGACAGCTCTGGGTGGAGGGAAATCACCGCGAGAAAAGGTTAAATGCGTGGGTGGTAACACAGGGCGACAGGTCGCGGGTTGGAAAACTTTTGAGAAATTGTAATTTGCTGATTATCAGTCAAATGAATGGGCTTGTGAAATTTTTCACAAATAGAACTTGCTGAGGTTAGCGGTGATTCATTATCACCCTCGCCTGCCGTAGCAGGAATCTTTCATGCGTTACCTCCTTACCACGCTTGCCCTAAGCTCACTCACTCTGACCTCTGCCTTTGCGGCCGGAGGCGAAGAGCACCACGCGTTACCACTCTACGCACAGAAGCTCCATGAGTCTCTCCCGATCAGCAACTCAATGGTCATGGTTTGGATTGCGGCACTTGTGATCGTTGTTTTTTGTCGGATGGCGACTGGGAAGATGTCGCTGATTCCTTCTGGATTGCAGAACTTCGCAGAATGGGCTTTTGAATCCCTTTACAACTTCCTCGAAAGTCTGATGGGCAAACATTTGACGCATCGAACATTTTGGTTCTTCGGTTCCATTTTCTTTTTCATCTTAGTGAGTAACTACCTCGGCTTGATCCCAGGTGTCGGCACTGTCGGATGGACTGCGCTGGATTCACACGGGCATGCTTCTTTCACGCCCTTACTTCGAGGCGCAAACGCAGACATCAACATGACTGCGGCCATGTCATTCAGTTTTGCTCTTCTCTGGTTTTACTGGGCGCTCACAGAAAACAGCGTGTCAGGCTTCTTCGCACACATTTTTGCTCCCAAAGGTAGCTTCAGTGGAATCATGTTGTTGATGATGGTGCCGATCTTCCTGTTCGTCGGAGTATTGGAAATGGTTTCCATTGCAATTCGTCCGGTGGCTTTATCTTTCCGATTGTTCGGTAACATTTACGGCGGCGAACAAACCTTGGAATCCTTGATGAACTTGGTTCCTAAGAGCATCGCGTTCCTGCCAGCACTACCTTTCTATTTTATGGAGCTTCTTGTGGGCTTCGTCCAAGCACTCGTGTTCACACTACTGTGTGCGATTTTCCTCAAACTGATCTGTGATCACGGAGATGAGCACCACGAGGCTGGCGACCACGGACATCATTAAACACTTTCTCTATCCGACCATGGCAAAGACTGTGGGGATAGTAAGGAAACAACAACACAAACTAAATCAACACTATGTTCACTAAAGCATTTGCAGTAGCTCTCGCAGCAGTAGGCGGCGCAATCGGTATCGGTATCCTCGGCTCCAAAGCCGCTGAAGCCACAGGTCGTAACCCAGGCGCAGCGACACCGATTCTCGTTCTTTCCATCATTCTTGCGGCGCTTATCGAAGGTATCTTCATTCTCTCCGCTTTCGCTGTCCCGTTCTAATTTATGATTGCTGCACAGGCTTCATCGCCTGTGCAGCAGTTCTTTTTCTCCAGCAAATTTTACATTACATGATCACCCTACTTGCTTCCACCGCTGCCGAAAATCCAGGTATCTTGGAAAGTATTACATCCACCTTTGGATTGAACGTTCCGCTGTTCATTGCCCAAGTGGTCAACTTTTTCTTGGTGATCATTGTGTTGAAAAAATTTGCCTTCGGCCCTGTCCAGAAAATGCTTGAAGAGCGCCGGATCCGCATCGCCGACGGTGAATCGAAGCTGAAGCAAATCGAAAAGCAGCTTGCTGAGTCGGCTACGACCACCGCCGCCGCCATCGCGGCAGCAAACGCCGAAGCTGTCCGCCTCGTGGAAGAAGCCAAGGCCGGTGCGGCCGCTTTTTCCGAACAAAAATCACAAGAAGCCATCGCGAGCGCCCAGAGCATCCTCACAAAGGCAGAAGCTGCTGCCAAGGCTGACCGCGACCGTCTCGCGACTGAGTTGAAGCGCGAATTCGGCCGCCTCGTCGCCGCCACCACTTCACAGGTGACTGGGAAAATTCTCAATGCGGACGACCAGAAACGCATCAACGAAGACGCACTCGCCAAAGTCGAAGCGTAAGACCCTTTCGTTCCTCCTCCACTGTATGAAAATTTCAAAGACTGCCGCCGCTGCTGCTCGTCGCCTATTTGGCCTCTGCGAGACAGACGGTCGCTTTGACGAGACGAAGCTGAAATCCGTAGTCACTCGTCTCATTGAGGCGAAACCACGCGATTTCAAAGCGATCCTCGCCGCCATTCAGCGCCTGACACGCCTCGAAATCGAGCGTCGCCAAGTGACGGTGGAAAGCGCAGTTGAAATGGACAGCGCCACCCAAGACCGCGTCGTCTCAGGCTTGGCCAAGCAATATGGTCCAGATCTTGTGATCCAATACCTCATCACTCCCACCCTCCTTGGCGGCCTCCGCATCCGGGTCGGAAATGATGTGTTCGACGGCTCGGTCAAAGGCCGCCTCGAACGTCTCGCCAACGCCTTCTAACTTTATCCTTTCTTAACTTTTTAACAGAAACCTTGTCATGAGCAGCATCCTTCAAGAACTCGAACAACAAATCGCCGGCATCACGTCGTCCGTCGAAAAAACCAATGTCGGCACCGTCCGCCAAGTCGGAGACGGCGTGGCCAAAGTCGAAGGCCTCTCCGACGTCATGCTCAACGAGATGATCGAGTTCGACGGTGGCGTCACCGGGATGGCTCTCAACTTGGAAGAAAGCGAAGTCGGCGTAGTGCTCCTCGGAAATTACGCCGCTGTCACCGAAGGCGCGGAGTGCCGCACCACGGGCAAACTTCTCTCCGTGCCAGTTGGCGAAGCCGTTCTCGGCCGCGTGGTCAACGCACTTGGTGCTCCGATCGACGGCAAAGGCGACATCGCCGCCGCCGCTTACTACCCGATGGAAAAAATCGCGCCGGGCATCATCAAGCGGAAGTCCGTTTCCGTTCCCGTCCAGACCGGCATCATGTCCATCGACGCCATGATCCCTGTCGGTCGTGGTCAGCGCGAACTCATCATCGGTGACCGCTCAACCGGTAAAACCACCATCGCCGTGGACACCATCATTTCCCAAGCGCAGCAAAACAAGGCAGCGGAAAATGGCAAACTCCAGAACCACAAGCCGATGTATTGTATCTACGTCGCCATCGGCCAGAAGCTCTCGAACGTCGCCCGGATCCAGAAGATCCTCGAAGACGCAGGCGCCATGGAGTATACGACCATTGTTTCCGCTTCCGCTTCCGACGCCGCTGCCATGCAATACCTTGCGCCGTATGCCGGTTGCTCGATTGCCGAGTACTTCATGGATCAAGGAAAAGACTGCCTCATCGTATTCGACGACCTTTCCAAGCACGCCGTGGCTTACCGCCAAGTGTCGCTCATCCTTCGCCGCCCATCCGGTCGTGAAGCTTACCCAGGTGACGTGTTCTACCTTCACTCCCGCTTGCTTGAGCGTTCCGCACGTCTCTCCGAGTCCGCCGGTGGTGGTTCGTTGACCGCTCTGCCGATCATCGAAACCCAGGCTGGCGACGTTTCCGCCTACATCCCGACCAACGTGATCTCCATCACCGACGGCCAGATCTACCTCGAAACCGACCTCTTCTACCAAGGCATCCGCCCTGCGATCTCCGTCGGACTTTCCGTCTCCCGCGTCGGTTCCGCTTGCCAAACCAAGACCATCAAATCCGTCGCCGGCACCACCAAGCTCGATCTCGCTCAGTATCGCGAGCTGCAAGCCTTCGCCCAATTCGGCTCCGACCTCGACGCTTCGACCAAAAAGAAACTCGACCGCGGTGCGCGGATCGTCGAACTCTTCAAGCAAAACCAATACAGCCCGCTCGCCATGGAGATGGAGTCCATCTATCTCTTCGCCATGCAAAACGGCTACTTCGACGACGTCGCCGTGGCAGATGTGAAGCGCTTCCAGGCGGCTCTTGGTGATTTCTTCAACACCCGTAAAGGCGATCTGCTGGATAAAATCCGCAATGAAAAGCCGGATCTTAAAAAGGACAAGGCCATGGTCGAAGCCGTCAGCCAAGGCATCCAAGACTTCAAAAAGTCCTGGAAGTGATCATTCGGGGTTATTTGTTAAAAGTTATTCGTCTAAGATACACTTCTTGCAGATTTCCCACCCTATAACTTCCAACTAATAACAAATAACTTTTTTCATCCAAAATGGCCAACCTCCGCGACATCCGCCGACGCATCAAATCGGTAAAAAACACCGCGCAAATCACCCGCGCGATGCAGCTTGTCGCTGCTGCCAAGATGAAGAAGGCGCAAGACCAAGCGCTTGCCGGTCGTGAATATTCGAAGCAGCTCAACGGTGTCCTCCAAGACATCAGCGAAGGCTTCAGTGACGCGACACATCCACTTTTGGAAAAACGCGCGGGAGATCGTGAGCTCGTTCTGATTATTTCCACGGACAAAGGACTCTGCGGTGCCATCAACACCAACTTGGCTCGCGTCATTCGTAACGAGACCTCCGCCACTGCCGACTACGTCACCGTGGGTCGCAAGTTACGCATCATGATGGAGAAACAAGGCCGCAAGGTGCTTGCAGATTTCTCGGTGAAAGATCCAGTGCCTTTTGCCGATGCACGTGCCATCGCCGCATTGCTTTCCAAGCAATTCCTAGAAGGCAGCTACGATAAGGTCAGCGTCGGCTACACTCGCTTCGTCAACACGATGACACAGAAGCCAGAAGTCATTCAGCTCCTCCCAGTGATACCTCCGACGGGTTCGGGCGCGGAGGCTGAGACCAACGATTTCCTCTTCGAACCCTCCCCTGTGGATGTACTCGGCGCGATTCTGCCGCTGTATGTGAATTTCCTCGTTTTCCAAGCCCTCGTCGAGGCACGCGCTTCCGAGCATTCCGCCCGAATGGTCGCCATGAAGTCGGCCACCGACAATGCGAAGAAGTTCATCAAGGAACTCACTCTCGATTATAACAAACTCCGCCAAGGTGCCATCACCGCAGAGCTACTCGAAATCACGACGGCCATGAAGGCTATGGAATAACTCATTATTTTAATCATCCCATGAAACTTACCTACGCCTTACTCTCGTGTATTTTGCTTTTTCTATCAAGTTGCGCAACGATCGTATCTTCCAATCAGATCGTCACACGCATTGATAGCTCACCATCGAAGCTGGCTTACAAGGTGAAGGATCATAACGGCTCTGTCGTTTCTGAAGGCGTCACCCCTTCTAGTGCGACACTCAATCGCTCACCAAGCTACTTCAAGTCCGGGAAATATACTGTCGAGATCAGTAAAAATGGAAAAGTTGTCGCTACAGAAACGGTCACGGCTTCCCTGAATGGCTGGTATTTCGGTAATATCCTATTCGGTGGCCTCATCGGAATGCTCATCGTAGATCCCATCTCTGGAGCAATGTACCGCATGCCAGAATCAGTAACCGTAAACGCAAGTTCGGTCACCGCGATTGAAAGCCCAAGCAATTCACTTAAAATCGTTGATATTTCTACTCTCACCCCGGAACAGCGCAGCAAGCTAGTTCGCATCTAATACTCCGATCACTCATTATTGATCAAATCCTACTTTTCCCATGAGCAACCAAGGAACCATCGTTCAGATCATCGGCGCCGTCATCGACGCTGACTTCTCCAAGGCAAGCAAACTGCCAGAAATTTATAACGCCCTCGAAATCCAATACGTCCTCAACGGCGTGGATACGAAACTGGTGCTCGAAGTGCAGCAGCACCTTGGCGACAACTGGGTGCGTGCCGTGGCCATGTCCACTACGGACGGCCTTAAGCGCGGCATGGCGATCACTGACTTGGGCAAGCCCATTTCCGTGCCAGTCGGCAAGCAGGTTCTCGGCCGTATTTTCAACGTCACGGGTGACCTTGTGGACGAAAACGAGCCAATCGCAGATGCTGCATTCCGCGCTCCGATTCACCGTCCCGCTCCAGCTCTCACCGAGCAGTCGGCCAATACGGAAGTTCTCGCGACTGGAATCAAAGTCATCGACCTCATTTGCCCACTCCTCAAGGGTGGTAAAGGCGGTATGTTCGGTGGTGCCGGCGTCGGCAAGACCGTCGTCATCATGGAGCTCATCAATAACATCGCGAAAGCCCACGGTGGTTTCTCCGTCTTCGCCGGTGTCGGTGAGCGGACTCGTGAAGGAAATGACCTCTACTGGGAAATGATCGAGTCCGGCGTTATCGCCACTGAAAAGGACGAAAAAGGTCATCCAAAACTCAATGCAGACGGCAACCCAGTCCTCACCGAAGGCTCGAAAGTGGCCCTCTGCTACGGCCAGATGAATGAACCTCCAGGTGCTCGTCTCCGCGTCGCACTCTCCGCCCTCACCATGGCTGAGCATTTCCGCGACGAGGATAATCAGGACGTCCTCCTCTTTGTTGACAACATCTTCCGTTTCTCCCAAGCTGGTTCCGAAGTTTCCGCCCTTCTCGGTCGAACACCTTCCGCCGTGGGTTACCAGCCGACCCTCTCCGAGGAAATGGCCGGTCTCCAAGAGCGGATCACCTCCACCAACAAGGGCTCCATCACCTCGATCCAAGCCGTTTACGTTCCTGCGGACGACTTGACCGACCCAGCTCCGGCAAACACCTTCGCTCACTTGGACGCCACCGTCGTTCTTGAGCGTTCGCTCGCTGAGCAAGCACTCTTCCCAGCCGTCGATCCACTCGCATCCACCTCCAAGGCGCTTGCTCCAGAGATCATCGGTGAAGAACACTACCGCGTCGCCCGGGGTGTCCAGCAGGTTCTCCAACGCTACAAGGATCTTCAAGACATCATCGCCATTCTCGGGATGGACGAGCTTTCGGACGATGACAAAATGAGTGTCTTCCGTGCCCGGAAAATCCAGCGTTTCCTCACCCAGCCCTTCCACGTGGCCGAGGTCTTCACCAACGTCCCCGGCGTGCTCGTCTCCATCGAAGACACCGTACGCGGCTTCGCAGAAATTCTCGACGGTAAACACGACGATGTGCCAGAAGGTAATTTCTACATGAAGGGTAACATCGATTCAGTCCCACGAGACTGAATCTGTTAAGCGTTATTTGTTAGTGGTTAGAAGTGAATATGACTCATAACAAATAACTTCTAACCTAGAACTACATTCAATAATGCCTCTCCTACTCGACATCGTCACCCCTGAGAAAAAGATTTTCTCCGGCACCGTGGAAAACGTCTATCTCCCAGGAGCTGACGGAGAAATGGGAATTCTCTCCATGCACGCGGGACTTGTGACCGCTTTGCAGCCTGGAGAACTCCGCTACTTGGTGGATGGAAAAGTGAATGCGTTGGCCATCGGCTCCGGATTTGCAGAAGTTACTCAGACCAAGGTCATCGTCCTCACGGATAGTGCCCTAGGTGAAGCGGAAATCGACGCGGAACAAGTCGAAGCCGCCATCAAGCGTGCCCAAGAGAAACTCGCCGCTATCGATCATAACCTAGACGCCGAAGAGGTTGCCTACCTGCAAGGAGTCATCGCGCGTTCCACCGCTGCTCTGCTCTTCAAGCGGAAAGGGAATCAATGAGTTCTATCTAGCTACCCGCTTTACGACACCCACCCCAGAGTTTCTGGCGGTGGGTTTTTTATGGATGCAGGCACTCGAGATTTCCGTAAACTGACCTCATGATTTTCTCAAACGAACGCATCACTCGACTCGCTGAGACCATGGCGATTCAGCCGGATGAGTTGGAAGTGCTCATCGGTCAGGGTAGCACGCATTGCTTCCCCACCGGAGCCTACCTTTTTCATGAATCCATGCCGCGCTTATGGATGGGCATCGTCGAGGAGGGCGAAATCGAAATCATTCGGGGAAATCATGGCAGCTCCACTCGTCTCGCGACCTTGACGCGTGGCACAGCATTTAGCGAGGGCGTGCTGTTGGATGATCTCCCGCATTCGGCATCGGCGGTGGCGCTCACGGAGGTAAAAGTCCGGTTAATTCCACGAGAGGTGTTTGAAAAAATCCGGACCGAGCAGCCGGAGGTTTTTTACCGTATGGTCGGTCACGTCGCCCGGCGCTTAAGTGCGCGTCTGCGAGCGGCGAACGAGCACCTCGTTTCCGGACGCTCACCCGTCGTCGCGACTTGGCGGAAAGAGCATGACTCGCTGGGTGAGCGCGAGCTTCCCGACACAGCCTACTACGGAGTGCAGACGCTGCGTGGCATGGAGAATTTTCCCATTTCGGGCATCCCGCTTCACCACTTCGGGCACTTTGTTCGCAGCTTGGCCTATGTGAAAAAAGCAGCAGCGCGGGCGAACATGGAACTCGGCGTGGTGAAACCAGACCGTGCTGCCGCGATCATCGCTGCCTGTGACGAGATCATCGCCGGGAAATGGCATGAGCATTTCACCATCGACATGATCCAAGGCGGCGCTGGCACCTCGACCAACATGAATGCCAACGAGGTCATCGCCAACCGCGCGCTCGAAATCCTCGGTCATCGTAAAGGCCAGTACGAATTTCTCCACCCGAACGACGACGTCAACCGCTCGCAATCCACCAACGACGCCTACCCCACCGCGATCAAGCTGGGCGTCATTCTCACCATGCGCGACGCCACCTCCGCGCTTCGTGAACTCAGGGCGGCCCTCGCTGCCAAGGCCACTGAATTCGCCGATGTCATCAAAATGGGTCGCACGGAAAATCAGGACGCAGTGCCCATGACCCTCGGACAAGAATTCTCCGCCTACGCCTCTTCCATCAAGGACGGCATCCGCTACATCGAGCGTGCGGCAGACGAATTTCTCGACGTGAACATGGGCGCCACCGCCGTCGGCACCGGCATCAACAGCCCGCCCGGCTATGCGGAACTCTGCACCCGCCACCTCGCGGAAGTCAGTGGACTTCCGGTCCGCCTTGCGGAAAACCTGGTGCAATCCACCCAGGACAGCGGCTCATTCTCCCTGATGAGTGGTGCGATGAAAACCGCCGCCGTCCAGCTCTCGAAAATCTGCAACGACCTGCGCTGGCTTTCGTCCGGCCCGCGTTGTGGCCTTTATGAAATCCGGCTCCCAGCCATGCAGCCCGGCTCCTCGATCATGCCCGGCAAGGTGAACCCGGTCATTCCGGAAATGGTCAGCCAAGTTTGTTACCAAATCATCGGTGCCGACGTCACCATTTCCATGGCCTGTGAAGCCAGTGAGTTAGAGCTGAACATGGCGGAACCGATCATCGCCTTCAATCTCTTCTTCGGCCTTACCTTGTTGCGGAATGCCGCCATCGCCCTGCACACCCGCTGCATCTCCGGCATCCAGCCGAACCGCGAACGCTGCCTCGCCTATGTGCAAAATTCCATCGGCCTCGTCACCGCGCTCAACCCCGTGCTCGGCTACGAACGCAGCGCCGCCATCGCCAAGGAAGCACTTGCCACCGGTAATAGTGTTTACAGCCTCGTGCTCGAAAAAGGTTGGCTGAGCAAGGAGCATCTCGACGATTTGCTAACTCCCGAGAAAATGACGAAGCCCCGGTAGTTGATCACTACTCCACATCATCTTCCCAAGCCGGTGCCGCTTCCGCCTTGGCCTCAGCGAGGATTTCCAGCGTTCCGTGGGTGCTGCACCATGACTCGATGTAGGACCAGTCGAGTGCGCGTTCTCCCTGAACGCCCATCACCGCGACGACATCGTCGAAGTCCTTGGTTCTTTTCGCGCCTTTCGACCAACGGAGTTTCTGAACGATTACATCCTCTGGAGTAGGCAGCCACGAGTCGCGAGATAACAGCGTGAGCTTCTTCCTGCGGGAAAATCGACTTTGATCATGAGCATCCGAGCTGAGTTCAAACAACTCGATCATAAACGGAATTTCGGGCACTTGGATGATTTGTCGCCAGGTGCCGGTGACCATTTCGAAACTCACTTGAGGATCAACTTTGAAAGCGGCTGGCAGCATCGCGAAAAGGCGTTCACGGTCGGCAGCGACGATTTTCAAAACAAAATCCGCATCTTTCGTTGCACGTGGAACTCCGTAACGATTGGATGAAAAAGAGCCGACAACCATGTAGTCCAAGCCCAGTTCGTTCAGCGCATCTAGTAAAACGCCCACCGCTTCCTCCCCTTGTTTCATGGCATTACACGGCGCGAGGTATCTATTTTTCGCAAACGGGCGAGGCGTTGGAGCAGCAATCGATGAATTTCAGGCTCGGAAGCGCCGGGCCGTTCATCTCGCAGGCCCTCTTTCATCCGCTCGCACACCCCTGCAAAAAGTCGCGGCCCTTCAAGCACCCGCTGTTCTTCGGTCAACAAACGCGCCTGACGCACCTTGGCCAAGTCGGCAAAGCGGGCGTCGCTGATGATGCGGTCTTCCATGGCCAGAAAATTACATGAATCCCCCGCCGCTGACCAGATAATCTCCGCCCGGAAATTTCAAATCCAGCTTGCCAGAAACTCACGTCCCGCCAAAAACTCCATCCATGACTTCCGAAAAAGTATTCATCGCCGTGGATTTAGGGGCTGGTAGCGGACGCGTGATCGCCGCCAAGACGAATTTTTCCAAACTCGAGCTTGAGGAAGTCCATCGTTTCGACAATCCGGGCACCGATTTACCCGGTGGCTCGTTCTGGAACATCATCGGCCTCTACCGCGAAATCCTCGAAGGCCTGCGCCGCGCCGTCGCCCTGCATGGCGACAAAATCGTCTCCATCGGCATCGACACCTGGGGCTGTGACTTCGGCCTGCTCGACTCGCACGGCGAACTGCTCGGGCTGCCGCACCAATACCGCGACCCACGCTTTGAAGGCATGGCGGAAGCGATGCACGCCATCCTGCCCGAGGTGGAAATCTACGCCCAGACCGGCGTGAAAACGAATTTTTACAACAGCTCCCTCCACCTGCTCGCCGAAGCACGCAAACAAAGCCCTGCCCTGCTCAATGCGGCACAACTCCTCTTCGTCCCCGACCTTCTCGCCTACTGGCTCACCGGAAAACAAGCGGTCGAGCGCACCGTCGCCTCCACCTCGCAACTGCTCGACGCCCGTACCGGCGACTGGGCTTGGGGCGTCATCGAGTCCCTGGGCCTACCGAAAGCGATCTTCGGTGAGGTCGTTGCACCCGGTACTGTGCTCGGACCGATCCGGGAGGAAGTCGCCAGTTTCATCGGGAAATCCGGCATCCCCGTCGTCGCCACCGCCTGTCACGACACCGCAGCCGCCGTCGCTGGCATCCCCATGAGCGGTCAGGAAAACCTTTGGCTCTCATCCGGCACTTGGTCGATCTTGGGCGTAGAAGCCGCAGACGCCATCACCAGCCCAGAAGCCTTCGAGCTTGGATTCTGCAACGAACTCGGCGTGGCCGGCACCGTGCGTTTCCTCAAAAACATCGGCGGCCTCTGGCTCATCCAAGAATGCAAACGCCAATGGGAACTCGACGGCGAGACCTTCAGCTTCGCCGAAATGGCGACCATGGCCACCGACGCCGAAGCCTTCAGCGCCTTCATCGACCCCGACGACGCCTCCTTCGCCAGCCCCGGTGAAATGCCCGCCAAGATCCGCGCCTACTGCGAAAAAACCGGCCAAGCCGTCCCGGCCGATCACGGCCAAGTCCTCCGCGTGGCCACCGAGTCACTCGCGCTGAAATACCGCGTCGTTTACGAGCGCCTCTGCCAACTCACCGGCCGCACCTACCAACGCCTCCACGCTGGTGGTGGCGGCATCCAGAACGAACTCCTCAGCCAAGCCACTGCCAATGCCCTTGGCGTGGAAGTCCTCGCCGGCCCGGTCGAAGCGACCTCATGCGGCAACGTCATCACTCAGATGATCGGCACCGGAAATCTCCCCGATTTCAAGTCCGGCCGCGATCTCATCCGCCGTTCCTTCGAGTTCCGCTCCTTCGCCCCCACCGATACCGAGCAATGGGACGCCGCCTTCCTCCGCTTCAAAGCAGTGATCGGGATGGATTGAAAAAGTCGATTCCCGAAAGTCCCGGTCGTTTCAGCAACAGCCGGGAGAGGCCGTTCAACTAAAGCATTCCACCCGTGATTACCGAAAAAGAGCGTGATGATCTACTTGAAGCCGAAGTCGAAGAGCAGCGTGCTTTGGAAGCGGCATTGAAGATCGCTAGGCTTGAAGAAGCGGCAGCGGGTCCGAAAATCACGTGTATTGATTGGATTTTCAGCGTTGTTGTAATTGTTATTGTAATTCTTGTTTACCAGAAACACCCAGGAATCTGGACGTTAGTTGTTCTGATCTGCGTGCAAAGTTGTTACTTATCGATCCACCGGAGAATTGATGCTTTGGTGGAACTTGGGAAACTCAATCGTCCAAAGGACCGCGCGAGATAATCGTTTTTCGAATTTCAACAACTCCGCTAAAGCACTCGATCCCTTCGTCAGCTAGGCCAACTTCACCTACAGCATCCGTGAAATGGCGGACGATTTCATGGAGCCTTATTTTCTTCTCTGCGCCAGTAGGCCAATGCTGAGGAGGCTGCTGAGCCCCATCACACTGGGCTCTGGCACGGGCGCAATATCCCAAGACATGGGGCCGATGTAGCCCGGCCCTGAAATCCCGTTCCGGGTGGAGATTAGTTGGAAGGCATCACCTGCCAAGAGGTTCGTAATATCGAAGAAATAGATTTCAGGCGTGCTGCTACCAGCTGCACCGGCGCGCAGGGAGATGTCGCCACTGTCACCGCCGCCGGGTCCAGTTAGGCGATACGTTCTATTCATATCTGCGCCGGCTTCATCCGCACCCAGTATGTCCGCAAAAACCCCGACCCGCACGACCATGCCGGTATAGGTGGAGGTGCTGCCTTCAAGGCCGAAAGTAAATACTGAAGGATCACCGTAGATCAAACCAGGGAAGTTGTCCCCGCCTCCGGTATTAATGTTATCGATAGTCGGATAGCGGGCGTCACCAGCATACATACCATTGTCGCCAGAAATTCCTTGGTACGACCATGACAGCGTGCCAGATCCCGGAGCGCTGTAGCCTTCCCCAACGTTACCCCAGTCCACGGCACCGATGCTACTTCCGTAGATGTTGCTGCCAGTGAAGCTCATGGTTTTCGCCACGCCAGCGGTCCGCCAGCTCGTGGCTTCGAGTCCAGTCACGAAGCCAGCATAGGTGATGGTGGCAGCTTGCGTGGTCTTGGCGAGACTCCCGAGCAAGAGGAGGGAAAGCGAAAGAGTGCAAGTGGTCTTCATGAGAACTTTGAGTGTATAGTGCAGGTTTATTAAAGGAAAAATGTACCTGAAAAAACAAGCCTGACGATTGAATACTAAAATTTTCTTTTGGCGACGGTTCGTTCTCTGGAGTCTCCGCAATGGCATATTTTCTCATCATCGGAGACGTGTTTGTTCAGGTCTGCGAACTGACCCGAGTGATTAGCCGTCGTCGCACCCTAAACGACCAAGCGAAGCTCTAAGGCGCTCTATCCAATGGAGTTAAGCGTCCTGTTTTTACTCATGCTTCTATTTTGCAGTGGATGCGACTCGCAAGTCGCTATGCCCTTATTGAACAAGTTCCGGTTTGTGCAGGTCTCGCGCTTATGGAATGCTACAATGCATGAAGATTCTTATGTCTCTGTTCATGGCGTTCGGGATGTGGGGCACCTCCGCTTCCGGCATGATTTTTGTCCCCCCTGGTGCGCTTGATTCCAGAGCAGAACTGGACTTTGTGAAGGTCAAGATCAAGGAAGGATCCCAACCGTGGAAAGGCGAGTTTGATCGACTCAAGAGTTCGGGCCATGCGACACGTGGCCCGCATGGATTGGCGACTATCAATTCCAAGAATCGCGATGCTGAAGTCTCGCGAGATGACGCCATCGCGGCTTACAGCCAAGCCCTTTTGTGGTATTTCACCGATGACGCGATCTATGCAGAGAGATCCATCGCAATTCTCAATTCGTGGGCGGGATTGCAGGCCTTCACCGGCGGCTCGGATCAAGATCGGTTGCAGGCGGGCTGGATCGGAGCGGTCCTTGCCCCGGCGGCTGAAATAATGCGCCTTTATCCCGGATGGCCTCCAAGCGAGATCGCGAACCTTCAAGCCATGTTCAAGCGCGCTTTTTATGCCCAGTTGACCACCGCGAGTTCTTGGAATGGCAACGTGGATCTGACCCAAATTGACGCTATGATGGCGATTTCCGTTTTCAACGAAGACGAAGAATTATTCCTCCAAGGTCTCGCGCGTTTGAAGATCAGAAGTCAGGCCTATTTCTATCTGAAAACGGACGGTCCCAAGCCTAAACCGATTGCGGGCGACGGTGGTGACTTGGACAAGTTCTGGTCATTTCCGACGAAGTGGGTTGACGGACTGTCTCAAGAAACATGTCGCGATAATGGGCACCATTCCCAGTTTGCTCTGGGATCGGCCCTCCACGCAGCGGAGGTTGCCTGGCACCAAGGGGTGGACGTGTATTCAGAAAATCAGGAGCGATACACTGCCGCGATGGAACTTCTCGCCACCCAGCTTCTTACCAATTCGATGCATGGCGTGTGCCGCAATCCTATCCCGACCGGTGACCTATACGATACATGGGAGGTGGGTTACAACCACTACCACAACCGTGCTGGAGTCGCCCTGACGAACACTCGGAAGCTGATTATCGAGCAAATCAGGCCTCGGGCCTCAAGGACTGATTGGAATCTGAACTGGGAAACGCTGACTCATGCGGATCTTCCGAGTGACCTCTCTTCACGCAGAGGGGCAACAGTCTTGGGAGCTGATCGCAGTCATTCAGAACCTAAATGAAGTCGCTTAACAAAATCACTGGATTGAGCACCTTCAATCGTCTGCAGGAGTTGATTATTTTCAATAGTCTCCCAAATGAAAACTCACCGTTCATGAGGACCCGGTTCAAGACTTCGCAAGAAAGCGAATCATCAGCGCCGCAGTCGTAACTCCGATAAGATTCGCCACCAGATCCCAGCCAGTATTTTCATAACCGCCGACATTGGTGTTAGGAATCGTCAGCACGGCGATGAATTCGACCACTTCATTCAGCGCACCAAAGCCTGCGCCAGCTGCGGCGCTCAGGACGAGGAGTCCAAAAGTTGGCTGGAGTCGTGGGTGGCCGACACGCTGCAGCATGGATCGCAACGCGTGCCAGCAGACCCAAGTCGTGGTACCAAAGCCGTAGGCATGGATGATTTGATCATATTTCAGCCGATGTGGGATGATCCACCCGCTGTAGAGCACGGCCTGCTCACCACTATAAGGCCAGCCTTTGGGTAGCGGCGCTAGGCCGCCCGCCATGTGCAGCAGCCCCCAGATGGAAAGAGCCCACAGCAAACCTGTTGTCAGTGAAATCGCCCGATGTACTAGCGTGACGACACTGATCAGGATCAGCATCACCACGATGTAAAAGATAAACTCCGAGTTCCCCTGAGCCATCGAAGTCGCCACGGCCGCGATCATGTAGAGCGCCGTAAACACGGCGAGTGGCAGTAGGCGTGGAGAGGAGTGGGTCATGGCACGGAGCTCGGATGATTAAGAAATTATATCTGCGATTAGCTCTTTGAAAAACTCATGCAGAGATCATACGAAACAGGCCTGATCGGAAGAAAAGATCGAAGTAACGATGCTTTCAAGCCGCTTACTTGGGGATGATCCCGTCGGCTGCCATTTTTTGAATCAAATCGCGATACATGTTTTCCTGCACTTTCGGGATGACGGTGGTGGGGCTATTAAAGGGCATTGCGAAGATCATAGGTAACCAGATGACGGTGGTGACTCCGTCATCGATAAGATACTTTTTTGATTTGCCCGAAGAGCTTCGAGCCGTTGCAGTGACTTTATAATTGTCAGAGGCAACTGCTGGAATGGTAAGAAAGGTAAATCCGCTGATGAATCCTGAGATCATCGCCACGGCGCCGTTGCCGTAGTTTAGCATTTCGACGTCAAGATGCACATCGCCGCCCTTGCCTGAGCTGACGGAGGAAAAGCGATCACTATGGGTCGCGGCAGCTACGAGAGGTCTGGCAGCCTGTTCATTTGCCGCAGGTGGCGCCACTTGGCGATTCCCTTCGAACATTTCTGACGCACTCGTGATGGAATAGGTCAGAGATGTCTTTTTGGCAGTGGCGCTCGCGGAAGATGAAACCTCTTGAACTCGATTGCTTGGAAAGGTGGCGCAACTGGTCGCTAAAAGACTGATGCCGCAGAGAATCGGTAATATGGCTAGAATTTTCATAAGTTATAAATGATTTAATAGGCGATGAAACAGACTCTAATTGATTCAGGATTTAGTCAATTCTGGATCTATCATTTATGACGATGCGTTTGCGATTCTCCCTGTGAAGAATCGACTGTGACACAATGAGCTTAGGTCGTGATAAGTGGGACTTGTTGGTTTTTAGAGAGTTCGCCTGCTTTGCTTCGCTAGTAGACTGTACTTCAGCTGTCGCTCTCGGCGGAGACCTGGATCGACTCACAGGCCATCATGGAGAAGGTGCGGGTAGTTGTGGCACTGGCAAGCGGATGATGGGGGAGCTTTTCCCTTCTGAGATGGCGAAGACCGTTTCTCCGTTTTTCGCTAAGGCGACAGCTTCGGCTTGTTTGAGATGGTGAGGCGGGAGTGCGGTGGGTCGGCGAGAGAGGGCAATGGCCCAAGTCTCCTTTGGCTGGCGTGGGAAAAGGAAGATCTCGCTGTAGGTGATGACGGCGGCGAGTTGGCCATCGGCGCTGATGTCAAGGCCGGTGGGTTGATTTCCGTAGGGCATGAAAGGCAAGGCGGCGGAAACGACAGCGGTGTTACCGATGAGGACGGCGCTGAGTGGGATGCTTGCCTCCGTCTTGGTTGGCCTGAGCGGGAGCTCGTAAACTTCCGGGGGCTTGGTGCGCTTAGAAATGAGGAGGATTTTCCCCGCTTTCGAATCCACGGCCACGGACTCGCAATCCCGGGGGCCACCGGGGTAAGTGAAGTGAATCTGCCAAGCAGGGGCGACGGTCGCTTCGAGACGTTTTCCTGCTGCGGGCAGGCTCGGCTCGGGGATGATGATGAGCGAGACGCTGGGGCGCTTGGCGTCGTTGTCCCCGGTATCGGCGATGAGCAGGTAGTTTTTTCCCGCGAGGGTGAAGGAGGCGAGGTCTTCCCAATCCGTGTTCGCGCAGCCGGAGACCGTGACTTGCCCGTGGTCCGAGCCGTCACTGCCGATCAAGTGGACCTGTGGAGTACCGCCGCTGTCGTTGTGGGTCCAGAGGAACTCAGGATTCGCGCTGGAAACGGCGAGGCCACTGGCTTCGGTGATGGCGGGTGACTGGATTCTCGGGAGCTCTTCCGCCGCTAGCGGGAGCAGACTGAGGAGGGAAACTGAGAGGATGAGACGATTCACGGCTTAGCGTTTTTCTTTGGGTTTGGCAGCCTTCGCGGCAGCGAGTGCGGCTTGCGCGGTGGCGGCATCTTCAGGGCTTAGCTTGAGCGCGGCAATTTGGCTTTCTGCGATGGCGAAGTCGTTCGCATTGAGGCGAGATGAGCGTGAGGAATCTTCGATGGATTTGGTGAGGTTCTGAAAGCTGGTGGTGAGGAGTTTGGCTTTTTCCGCCGGATCTTGGATGGCGTGTGTGAGTGTTAAAAGGGAGTCAAAGCCGTTATAAAACGAATTATTCGATTGGTTTTTGAGGTCATCAGCTTTGATTTCAACTCCAGGGGGAAGCAGGCTGGTGATTTTTTCGATGTCGCCGGGTCGGTAGGAGTAGGTGTTTCCCAAAGCTCTGAGCAGGACTTCCTTTTCCTTGCCAGAGTTTTGAGAGAGGGTGCGGCTGAGCGCGTCTTGAGCAATCTCAGTTTTACCACTTCGGAAGAGACTGCTGGCGTAGGTGAGTTCGAGACTGGTTCGCCCTTCTCCGGGCTTGAGGGTGGCGAGCCAGGCTTGGATTTTGGCAGGCGGAAGAGAGGAGTTCGATAAGAGATTGGAGAAGCTGTAGTTTTCCATCCTCCCGTCTTGCGAGCGTTGGTAGAGTTCGTCGAGCACGGCGCTTTGTTCACCCTCGGGGAGCTCGCGAATGGCGCTATGTAGACTATTGTTTTGAAGTTGGCTTGGGAGAGAGTCTAAAAACGCGAGGAGGCTGTCTTTACCGAGTTTCGCCATCGCGCCAGTGACGCTGTAAGTTGTGCTGTAGATGTCGTTGGAGTTGAATGAGCCATTCATGAGGCCAGCGCGGAGGGCTTCAGCCGCCCCCGTTGGATCGTCCTTAGCAGTGTTTGAGAGGATCATCCCAACGAGCCGTTCTGGGTTGGGCTGAGACTTGGCCCAGGCCATGGCTCCTTGCGGATCTCGGGCGGAGAGGGCGGCGATGACATAGTAGCTGCCCATGTTCTGCTTGGAGTCAGGATCCTTCAGGAGGGACTCCGCAACTTCCTTGAGGCGGGCGGGGGAGATTTTACGCAGCAGGAGCTGGAGCTGGTAGTTCTGCTTGGCTGAGGTTAACGGATCTTGATTGCGGTCAAAGGTGGTGAGTTGCGCCAGGATTTTTGAGAGTTCGGTGCTGGAAAGTTCCTGAACCGCGTGCCCCTTGAGCAGACTGGAGAGGAGTTCGTCGCTAGAGCTTTCCTGAGGCCGAGTGGCGGAACGGTCTGCGGAACGGGTCGGGCGGCTCTCAGCCGTCTGGGCGGTGGCACCAGCACGACGGGTGTCGCTTTCGCGCTGCCCGCCTAAGATGAATCCAATGACCAAACCAACGAGGGATGCAGCCGCGATGAGACTGAGGGGGCTTTTCATGTTCGTGGTCTAGCGGATGCGATGGGGCCTGACAAGGTGCGAGTGGGTGGATGAGCGGCTTGTAGCTGCATCTCGACGAGCGTGGGTGCGGCTGGGTAGCGCGGAGCTTCTTCATTCGCTTTTCCCGGCACGTTTTGCCTCGCGGCGAGTTTGCGACGGTCATAGACGCGTAAGTGAATTTGAAATCCAGTGCTCCTTCACCCATTTGGGTGAATCGTTGGTTTTCGTCTTCAAACGCAGCTCCGATCAGCACTTGCGCCTCCGATCCTCCATCTCATCGGCGGATTAGAGATTGATCAGGCGTGGTGCTCGAAATTTTAGGCATAAAAAAGCCGCCGGAGCACCCACTCCGACGGCTAAGCTGATCAACTTCAACACACTGGCGATTTAACTCGCCGGTCTAGAGACTTTGAACAACTGCTGTTCACCCTTACATGAAGACCGAACCGGAGTCTGGTCTTCGGCGAAATTAGACACACAGGGTGGCGTCTTGTTCAAAAGTTTAATGAAACTATTTTCAGAAGAAATCCGGTCACTTGCGGAGCATCGGAGTGGAGTGAGATTTTTTCGAAACGGCGGCAGGGCTGGCGGGCTTGGGCGCTGGTGCGGCCTTGTGAGTGCTTTCTTTCTCAGCGAGTGGCGGCAGCGGGACAGGTGGGAGATCCTGGGGTAGTGGCTCCACGTCACCCTCATCCGCAAATTTACGGGCTCTGCCGGAAACTTTGTAGCGGGCGTCCATGTCGGCTTGCACGGCGTTGAGTGAGCGCTCGCTCTCGACGATGGACGGCTGCATGAAGACCATCAGCTCGGTGCGGTCCTTATTGTTGGTGGTGCTGCCGAAGAGTGAGCCGAGGTAGGGAATGCTGGAAAGAATAGGGATGCCGCTCTTGTCCTTGTTGTTTTTGGAAATAATCAGACCGCCGAGGACGATGGTCTCATTGTTCGGCACGGTGACCGTGGTGAGGATTTCGCGGGTGGAGATTCGTGGGACGGTGAGGGCACCACCATTTGCTCCCGCTCCGTCGATGGTTTGGTTGCCGTTTTGCTCGTCGCTGAGGAGTGCGATTTGCAAGGTGATTTCTTTATCCGAGTTGACGAGTGGGATAACCTCCAATTTCAGCACCACGTCTTGGTATTCGATGTTGGTGGAGGCGTTGCCGGTGTTGCCGAAGCTATTGCTGCTGGTAGGAATGGCGATTCGTTCACCACTGGAGATGGTGCCTTTTTGATTGTTCGCCGTGAAAATACTCGGGCGGGAGAGCACGGTGAAGTCGGTTTTCTGCTGGAGGGCGTTGAGGTAAACGTTCAGGTTATTGCCGATTTTTCCATACACTTGGAGGCCTGAGCGGCTTTGGAGTTGGCCGGGGTTAAAGGTGCTTTGTCCGGGTGTGCCGGGCGTGGGGGCGACATAGCCTGGTTGGCCTGGAGTGCCAGAACCGGGTGTACCGGGAATCGCGGCGATGACTTGGTTGAGAATCGGCAAGATCGGTCCGCCACCGCTGCCACCTCTGCCGACGACGTCGCCGCCGAGTTGGAGGTAGTCGAGACCGACCGTGTAATTGTCGTTGAGGGTGAGCTGGCCGATGACGGTGGAGATCATGACTTGGTCTGGCTTGACGTCGATCTGGTCGAGCAGGCGGCCGATGATTTCGAGGCTGGACGGTGGGCCTTGGACGACGATCGAGTTGGTGATGTTGTCCGCGACGAGGAAGGTGCGGCCCACGAGCAGGCGCTCTGGGGCGGAGCTGGTTTCTGGGGCGTTAAGGCCGTCGCTCGTCCCCCCGCCACCACCACCGCCGCCAGCGAAGCCGCTAGAGCCGCTGGAGTTGGAGTTGCTGCCAGAACGGTTGGCGGTGGAGTTGTTGCCGCGGTTGGAAGAGCCGGAGCGGTTGTTGGTGCCGTTGGACTGGGGTGCGCCGGCGGTGCCGGGAGGGTTACCTGCGGCACCGGAGTTTCCGGAGTTCCCGGTGCCGTTGAAGGCGCGGGTGATGGCATCCCCGGCGATGGGGAGGAACTCGGACACTTTCAGGAAGCGAAGCTTGCGGCGGAGGTAGTTTTTCTCGCTGGTCTCCACGTCAAACTCGCGGATGAGCCCTTCGACGAAGACCAGATCGACCGGGCGGCCCATGGCAAAGATGCGGTTGGTGCGGGGGTCGGGGACGATTTGGATGGGTGGGGCTTCCGCGCTGGAGGCCTCGCCGGGGCTAGCGGGTGGCTGGCCACTGGCGGGGGCGTCGGTACCGGTTGGGGCGCGCTGGATGCCGGCGGTTTGTTGAGTGGTCTGCTGGGCAGTGAGGAGGGTGGTGAGGGTCTCGGCGATTTCGGTGACGTCCGCGTACTTGACGGTGATGAAGCGCGTGCCCTGCACGGAGCCGGGCTTGTCGATTTCCTTTTTGAGGTCGATGAGCTTGCGGATGAGCGAGGTGTTTTCCGTGATGACGACGGCGGAGGCATTTGGCACGGCGGCGATGGAGCCATAGGTGCCGAATGCGCCGACGATCTGGTTGAAGGTGTTCACGGCTTCGACCGGCTTGATGTAGCTAAGCGTCATGACGTAGGAAATGACAGCGTCGCCCTCGGGGAGGACGGAGTTCTCGTTGTAAACGGCCACACCGCGCTGGGTCGGCTTGATGCCAGCGGCGGCGGTGAGCACGTCGAGGTTCGGGTCCTGCTCATCTGGGACGAAGACGAAGCCCTCGATGGTGGCGGCCTTTTTCAGGAGTTCGGCAGCACTTGCGAACGTGAGTGGGTCTTGGGGAGTGGCTTCTTGGACGAAGGTGAACTCGGCAACGGCGGCGGCGGAGGAGACGATGACACGGCGACCGGTGTATTTCCGGTAAAGGCCGGCGAGGGCATTTCCGCTGAGTTTCTGCTCGTTGATGTCGCTGGTGATCTTGGTGTCTCCAAGGGCGACGGTGGCAGGCGCGGCGGGGGCCGGTTCGACAGGCGCGGGTGCGGCGGGCTTGCGGATGACGGGTTTCCCAGCAGCAGGTGCCGGGACCTCACCTGGGATGGGAACGCCGGGTGGGGCTTCGGTGGCGTCTTGGGCGGTGGCGGTGGCGAGGCCGAGGAGAAGCAGGCTGAGTGGACGTGAGAATGTCATGAGAAAGGAATTTGGGAAAAGGAGCAGCACGGAGATCAATTACCGTGGCGGGTAGGGCGCGTGTTCTGGATGGCGGCAGGAGCGGCAGGAGCTGGGGCTTGGACGCTAGGTGGTGGGATCACCCGTGGGCGGGGCTGGCGGATGACGGGGGTCTGGCCATTTGGCACCGGCTGACCGTTGACGATGGTCTGACCGACTGGCGCGGGCTGGCCATTTGCCATGACGGGAGCGGGCTGACCGTTCGGGTTCATGACTGGCTTGGGAGGCGCTGCTGGGGTGAGGACCAGGAGCTTGGAGTCGAAGGCGACCTTGCCGGTCATGGAGCCGGAGGACATGCGGACTTCGGTGCCGAGGGGGTCGCCGGATTTACGGATGACTTCGAGGATTTTAAAACCGGTGTTGGATTTGTCAGAATCGACGGTGATGCGTTCGTCTGGCTGTTTTTTGTTGATTAGGGTGACGCGGTAGCCGGTGGGGCCGATGGATGAGACTCCCAGCAGCGCGTAGTCGTCGAGCGGATTGACGGCTTCGACGGCGTCAGGTGGTGGCGGCTTGGCGGTGAAGGGTGAGTTCGACCAGAGAGTGGTGTAGCGGGTGAGTGGGATTTTTTTCGGTAAATCCGCCTCGGCGAGGCCGCTGAGGGCGAGGAAAAAGGTGATGAGGGATTTTGAGATCATGGATTTCAAAGGGCGGGGTCGGTGGCGGGGACGAACCATTGCTCGATGGTGGCGGTGCAGTCGATTTTGGTGTCGTCGGTGGTGTTGGGAGAAAGCCGGATCTGTGAGGCGATGCGGAATTGCTCAGGCATGTTGAGGCGGTCGAACCAGCGGTAGAGGGCTTCTTCGGGGCCGGTGACGGTGATCTGGAGCTTGGCGCGGTGGTAATGGAGGCCGGTGGCGTCGGTGGGCAGGGGTTTTTGAGTTTTGATAGTGAGGCCGGTGGCGCGGGCCTCGCGCTCGGCGAGTTGCTGAAGAGCGGTCTGGACTTCTTGGTTGGCGGCGGGCTGAGGCTCGTGCTCGCGGAGCCAGTCCATTTCATCGGTCACTTGTGCGCTATTTTCCTGAAAGGTCTCGGCGGTGGCGAGCTTTGCCAAGGCGTCTCTGCGTTTGGCGTCCACTTGGAGGCGCTTTTCTTGGGCGTAGTTGTAGCCGAGGATGTTGAGGATGATGAATCCCGCGAGGGCAAAGAGGATGAGGAGTTTTTTTTCGCGGGGTGACATGAATGAGGAATGAGGCAGGTGAAATGGAAGGCGCTGACTGGAAAATGCCGCTGGGGCGAGGAATTGTCGGTGAAGAATGAGCGCGGTGTGGCTGGGTTATTGAGAAACAGGAATTTCACCGATGTAGCGGAATTCCCAACCACGGGTGGACTGGGAGGGCTCTGGGACTTGCCATTTGAATTGGGCGAGGTCGTTGTTTTTCTCCAAGTTGAGGTTGAAGGTGTTGGCAGCTTGGAGGAGCGGTGCTTCACCGATGAGGGTGAGCTCATTAGCGGTGATATCGGCGGATTTGAGGCGTAGGCCGCTGTTGGGCGGGATGCAGGAAGCGACTCGGTTGAGGATGTCCACGGGTGAATTTTTGAGATCGATGGCGTTAGCGAGCTCGTCCCATTTCGCGATGTGGAGCAGGTAGGCGTCGCCTTCGGGGGCGGCGTCGGTGGCTTGCTGGATGAGGGCGGCGGTTTCTTTACTATCTTTCCAGAGGCCATAACCAAACCAGCCGATGGCTCCTAGGTAGAGCAGGGCAACGGCGGCGATGCCGAGCAGGATATTCTGGCGGCGGAGTGCCTCCCGGCGGGCGGCACGGACATCGGCCGGGAGGAGCTTGCTGAGGGGTTGAGGCAGGACAGGGGCGGGGCGGGCGGAAATTTCCACGGGTGCGCCGAAGGCTTGGGTGATGGCGCTGGGATCACAATCGTCCGCGTGGGTCCAGATGACGATGCGGGTGGGCTCGATTTCCAGGCTCTGCATGGCGAGCTGCATGAGCGCGATGCGGATTTCCCGGGCGAGGGCGGCGTCTGGGCTATGGGAGGTGCCGGTGGTGGCTTGGCAGTACACGAGATTCCCCTGGTGGGAGAGAGAGAAGACCCAACGGTCAAACTCCTTCCAGATCGCGAGGGTGTCGCCCGTGAGGGGGTAGGCTCGGGCGGAGAGGTCGAAGCTTTTGGGGCCACGTGGGGGCAAGTCGCCCTCGGCAGGGACGCGGAGCTGCACAGAGAGCAGTGCGGTATTTTCCGCTTCCCGGGAGATGATGAAGACGTCTGCAAGCTGCCCGGCCATGGGATCTGGGCGGAGGCCGAGACGCTCGGCGTGAAGGCTGGCAAGATCTGGGAAGAGGGCGGGATCTTCACTCGTGACGCGCATGGGCAAGGCGGTGACAGCCTTGACGGGAAATAGGAGCAGCAGCTCGCCCGATGGGATGGCACCGAGATCCGCAGCACGGTAGGTGGTGGTGGCGGTGTGGAGGGTGAACTCGGCGGTAGTCTGGCCGGTCCAAATTTCCCAGCCGGATTCGCCGGGGACTAGAAGAACGTTTTGGGTCGTTTTACTCACGGGATGATTTCTTCGGTGCGTTCAAGGAGAGCCGGCTTGCCGGTGCGATTTCTGACGATGACGGTAATTTTCCGCTTAGAGCCTTCCGCGGAGCCGATGCTCTCGATGCGGGTGGTCTCGTCTCTGGCGGCGAAGCGGCTAAGGATGTCTGTGCGTTGTGAATCCACTCCGATGAGGGTAAGGGCCTGTTCGACACTTTGGAAAGGAACATCGTCGAGGGTGTCGCGCAGGCCGTCTGCGCCGCGGACGGTCTCGGGGATGATTTGAGCGCGGTCCACGGAGACTTCGGCGGCGGCGGCGATGAGCTCGGCGGGGGCCTCGTTGATGTCGAGCCCGGAGCTGCTCCAGATGGTGAACCAGTCGCGCCAGTCTGGGCGAACGGCTTCGACGAGGTTCATGCCACGGACGAGGCTGACTTCACCGAGGTCGTAGAAAGGGCGGTTGAAGGGCTGGTTGATACGGCCTTCTTTTTCGTAGTAGCCTATCTCGGCACCGTTAAGGGCTTCGTTGTCGTCGGGGTCGATCCAATCGCCGAGGGCGTCGGTAATTTCTTGGGCGGCATCGAGGTCGAGGCCCCAGCCGATGAAGATGTCGCGGAGGAGGGGTTTGTCGTTTTGGAGGAGGATGCGGTTGATGTTGAAGCGGCCGCCTTCGGAGATGATGCGGACGTTGTAGCCTTCGCCGAATTCTTCGTTGAAGGACTGGAGCATGGGGTCGGAGCGTTTGACGGCGGGGTTGGAGCCGATGGCGATGCCCATTTCCGCCACTTGACGGGCGCGCGAGCCGTGGACTTTGGCGGTGGCGAGTTCCATGTCGAAGGAGATGACCCGAAGGGTGGCCAAGCAGGCGATGCCGAGGATGGCGATGAGCCAGAGCACGGCAATGAGTGCGACGCCCCGAGGATTTTGGAGGTGGGAGGGCGAGATCATGGTTTCCGAGGGCTCGGTGGGCGGGGGCTACCGGGGGTGGGATTTGGGTTCAGTTCACCGCCTGGCAGGGTGAAGCCGCCGCCGGGATTGCCTGCACCGCCCGGATTTCCGGCACCAGCGGGTGTTTCTCCGCCGGCTTGGACCATCTGGCGCATGAGAACTTCGGGATTCTGCTTGGGCGGTACCCAGAAAATTTGCCGGATTTCCTCACCCTTGGCACCGATGGCCATGGTGAGTTCAATTTGGAGAGGGATGCGGCCTTGGAGGTCCCAGTCGAACTGCCACTCCATGGAGCGTCCATCTAGGACTTTCCACTCGAAGTAGGCGACGTCGGTGAGGAGGATGATTTCGGCGAAGGGTTTTTCATCGCTCGGGGTCGCACTCGCGGCGGATGGGTCCACGAGAATCTCATTTTCGTAGTATTTGAGGACGATGTCGAGGTAGCCGCTGCGCTTCTTAACGGTGCTGAGCTGGATGGCTTTGGCGATGCGCTCTTGGCCGCCCCAGGTGAAGCTGAGGGGGACGTTTTGGAGGGTGAGATCGGAAAGGTAGTGGGAGCCGGAGTCTTCGACCTTGAGGTCAAAGCGGGTATTTCCGGGGAGGGTGGAGAAGCGGTTGCTGAGGAGCTCGAAGAAGGCTTGCTCGAGCATTTCCTCGTTCTGGGATTTGACAATGCTATTACCGAGGGCGAGCGACGAGCGGGCGGTCCCGAAGACCATGCCGACGAGCAGCGTGAGCAGGAGCATCGCCAGAATCAACTCTAGAAGGGTGAAGCCGGCGTTTCTGGATCTGACGGGGCCTAGGTTCATGGTTGATACATGCGTCCGTAGCGCCAGGTGTCCACGGAGCGCTCTTGCCATTGACCGTTTTCAAACCATTTGGCGACGACGGTGATGGAATACATTTCTTGGAGGAGCTGGCCGTCTTCGTTTTCGAGTTGGTCGAGGATTTTGACGGTGGTGTCGAGTTCGATGCCAGTCTGACCGACCGCGGTGTTGCTGACGCCTTCTTCGAGAACGGGGAGGGAGAGCGTCTCGTCGAGTGCGCTTTCAAGGATTCGAGTGATGCGGAGCTCGCTCTGCACGAGTTGTGCGGCATTCCCCATGCTGTGCAGAGCCACGACAAATCCGGTCGCCGCGACGCTAAAGATGGCGATGGCCATGACGACTTCGAGGAGCATGAAGCCAGATTTCTGGTGGTGTGGGCAGCGGGTCACTTGATTTCAAATTGGCTGTCGCTGATGGTGGCATTGAGCGGGTGGTAGGCGTCTTGAGTCCAGCTTTTGCCGAGTTCGAGCCGGACGGAGACCGGTTCTGAGAGACCGTCTGGATCGAAGCGCCAGACTTGGGGTTTACCGTCTTTCATGGGTTGCCAGTCATCGCTATTCCAACGGCGGATCAGCACGGCCATATCGGCCGACGGACTGAAGCTGGCGTAGGTGGGAGTATGGCTGTGGGCCTCTTCTGGGGAGGTGGGGGTGGTTTTTTCGACTTTGCGCCCGCCGATGGGATTTCCAAGGGCGGTGTGTTTGGTGGATTGACCGGCTTGGGCGAAGGGCAGTAGCCGGATCAGCCCTGGGGTGAATTCAAGCGCGTAAGGAGTCTGCTGCAAGATGGCGGTGGTGCGAGCGCGCCGAGCGAGGGACTCGATTTCTCCGGACGTTTTACGCAAATCACGCTCGTCCGAGGAGAAGATGAGGAAGGTGATGGCTCCGCCCGAGACAATCGCAGCGATTGCCAAGACCATGACGATCTCGATGAGTGTGAACCCTGGGCGAGTATCACTCGTCTTGGTTGCTGAGGTCATCGGCAGTTCCTAGTTGGCCATCGGGTCCTTTGCTTATGAGTTCGAAGGTGGTGGCATTCTTTTTACCGGGGAAGCTGTAGATGTAGTCGTTATTCCAAGGGTCCAAAATAATTTTATCCATGATGGCAGACCAACGGCGTGGGACCGGAGTGCTGGTTGGCTTTTCTTTGAGCGATTTCAGGCCCTGCTGGGTGGTGGGGTAGCTGCCGGCGAGCGTGCGGTATTGCATCAAATTCGTCTCGTAGGTTTTAAAGTCCGAGTCGACACGACCGATCTTGGCGTTGTCCATGATGCCCTTACTGGCGAAAATGGCACCGCCTAGGAGGATGGAAATGATTCCGAGAACAATGACGATTTCGAGCAAGGTGAAGCCTGCGGCACGGCGGAAAGTGGAGTTGATGGGGCGATGAAGATTCATACGGCTGGTTGCTTTTCGGTTCGGGCGCTACCCTTACAAGGATGAAAACGCCGGGCGAATCAAAAATTGTCACAAATTTTTATAAGAGATGGCCGATCGTCACGGGGAATTTCTTGCAAGCCTGCCGCATTTCTTCCACGCATTGTTTCTATTCAGCTTATGAACAACGTCCTAATTATCGGAGCCGGAGGAGTCGGCAGTGTCGTCGCCCACAAATGTGCCATGGTTCCTGAGGTTTTTGGGGAAATCACGCTCGCCTCACGAACCTTGTCGAAGTGCGATGCCATCGCTGAAGAGATCAAAAAGCGGACAGGTCGTGTCATTTCAACCGCAAAAGTCGATGCGGATAACGCGGAGGAGACCGCTGCACTGATCCGAGAAACAGGGGCCAAGCTTCTGATCAATGTGGCCCTGCCCTACCAAGATCTCAACTTGATGGATGCCTGTCTGCTGGCGGGCTGCGATTACATGGATACCGCCAACTATGAGCCTTTGGATGTCGCAAAATTCGAATACTCTTGGCAGTGGGATTATCAGGATCGCTTTACAGAAAAAGGGCTTTCGGCCTTGCTGGGTTCTGGTTTTGACCCAGGAGTGACGAATGTGTTCACGGCATGGGCGCTAAAGCATCATTTTGATGAAATCCACACGCTCGACATCATCGACGTCAATGGTGGCAACCACGGCAAGGCCTTTGCGACGAATTTCAATCCAGAAATCAACATTCGCGAGGTCACGGCGGAATGTCGGCACTTTGAAGCAGGTGAATTCGTCGTCACAGAACCGATGTCTAAGCATCAGTCATTCACCTGCCCCGAAGGAGTGGGGACTTATGAAATCTACCGAATGTATCACGAAGAACTGGAGTCACTGGTGAAGCACATCCCGACTCTACGCCGTGCGCAATTTTGGATGTCGTTCTCTACCAACTACTTAAATCACCTAGAAGTTCTTCAAAACGTCGGCATGACCCGGATTGATCCGGTGATTTACCAAGGAGTTGAAATCGTACCATTGCAATTTCTCAAGGCCGTGTTGCCCAATCCGAGCGACCTGGGAGTCTCCACGAAAGGACGAACTTGTATTGGCAATGTAATTACCGGAATAAAAAATGGACAGGCAAAGGCCATCTACATTTACAACATTTGTGACCATGAAGCCTGTTTTGAAGAAGTCGGGTCGCAAGCGATTTCGTACACAACCGGAGTTCCGGCCATGATTGGCGCCAAGCAAATACTCACTGGGGATTGGAAAAAGTCGGGAGTTTGGAACATCGAGCAGCACGATCCCGATGCATTCATGAACGACCTGATGCAGCACGGCCTGCCGTGGAAGGTGATGGAATTAACTCCGGATCAGGCCGCAAAATTTCAAGTTATCTAAATATTGGTAACTACAAAGTATTCGAAATTTTGTGAAAACTTACAAATTTCCACTTGTCAGACCTAGCACAGGGTTACAGATTGCTCTCATGTCGCGATACAAAACCCTTTCTGTCTCAACTTTTACCGCAGCCATGGCGATAGCGGTCCTCCCTGCTGCGGCGGAAATCGTGTTTTCAACGAGCACCAACAAAACCTACCGATCTGGCCCAAACGGACTCGTCTTCTCGGGCGGGACTTTTGATGTGAATGTTCGCGACGGTAACGCCACTTACACCACTGGCTGCAGGCGCTTTGCTTATTGGCCTCCCAATATTGTCGGTGATCCATGCCCGCTAGGCTCTACGGGATACCTGTTGTATGGGAATATAGAAGACCAAGAGGGAAGCTCAGCAAATTATTATTCGATTGTCAGTGTCATTCCCGCATTGGCCATCGAGCCGAGAAGCCCGAGCACAGCTAGGCTCATCGCGGCACCGGCCTCTAAATTACCAAGACCGTCCGGCGGCTTCACCGACAGAAGTTTCGGACTCTACTACAACCTCCACAACGGCTCGGCTCCAGAGTATAACATTTCAATCTATGACAAATCGGAGTCTTACTCCGCTGCGCAAAGATCAAAATTTGAATCAGAAGTCGTACGAGGGGTCTATCAATACGTGTTTCCTCGTCTGAACCAACCGACAGTTCCTGCCCCGCTAAAATCTACCATTTTCCAAATGGCTGAAGGGACTGCTAAATTAAATAATAGAGTAAGCGGTTTTGACTTCGCAAGAACTCTCAATAATAAACTAATAAAACCCAATAACGCTGACGGGTTACCCCCTGGATTTGTTGAGTTCAGTCAATCTATACCAACCACCGTCAATTGGCAGGGGCTAACCCCCTCAAATGTATTCTCGAATGTGGACAAGCTTCATGTCTCCATAAGACGCATGGTCGATCCGCAGAACCCCTCTTCAACTACTCTCGATCTAATCGATAATGCGTCCGGATCACCTGCTGCCGTTTTTCCACCCTATCTCACAGGGCGAGATCCGCGGGTCTTACTGACATCTCCTTACAATACATCTTTTGTATTTCCTCCTCTCCTGCGGGGCGGTAGTCGGGGAATGCTCCAGCTCGAGCTGAGTCGCACTTTCAACACCGGGGGAGTTGCCTATGATTTTTCCAATCGTAAATTTGAGATCCCAATTTTAGTTGTTAACCGCTACACAGACTACGCCATCACAAACGGCATCACTAAAGCAAACATTCTTGATGACACCGATGGCGACGGTTTTAACAACATGACAGAATGGATACTCGATAGTAGCGCTAGATTCGAAAGAAGCATTCCTACAATTGAAGCACCTAGAAATCATGCTATCGAATATACCACCGTTGTGACTAACGACGTAGGGGGAGTTACCATCATCACCCTAGAGGTAAAAGAAAGACAATACTACGGATTTCAGGTAGACCAAAAATTACAAACAATCCCTGCTGTCCAGTATACTCTACAACGTAGCTTTGACGGGGGTCTGACTTGGAACAACTTTGTCTCTGACTCAAAATGGAATGTATTCACTCAGGTCTACGGACCCGGCCAAAGACCAGTCCTAGATGAAACCGATACTGCAGGCCGTGTTCGTATCCGGGTTGAGAGTAAGTATGATACAGATGGGAGAATTTATGATCCTCTGTTAAGAGATTTCATTACCCAAGGCCCGCCACCCGGCATCCAGAACGAATCTTACCGCGTTAAAATTACTAAGTAATCCAGAAGCTTCTAGGCAGTCCACTTACTTCCTAGATGAACCAAGCTAATGGATTCCTAAGTAATGTGTCCATCCATGATCGATACAGCCGAACAGCTCTCACACCACTTGCGCTTGAGCTGTGGCGACTCTTCGAGCCCGGTGTGTGCCATCGACACTGAAGCGGATAGTCTTCATCGTTACCGTGAATCACTCTGCTTGATACAATTCGCTGATCGCGAAAAGTGTGTTTTAATCGATCCCCTTGCCATTGAGGACTTGTCATCCTTGGCATCCTATCTCTCGATCGCAACGGTCTGGATGCACGGAGCTGATTATGACATGACCATGTTCAAACGCCAGTTTGGAGCGCTGCCGGCGCGGGTCTATGATACTCAAATTGGCGCACGCTTACTGGGTGTAAAACGTTTTGGGCTAGGTGATTTGGTGAATTTATACTTCGGTGTCGAGTTATCAAAATCTTCACAAAAAGCCGATTGGGGGAAGCGCCCTCTTTCACCCAAAATGGTCGAATATGCGCTGAACGATGTTTTTTACCTATTGGAAATGGGTGATAAAATCGTCACAGCTCTGAAAGAAAAAGATCGTTATCACTGGTTCGAGGAAAGCTGCAAAGCAGCACAGCAGCGCGTTTTGCTACGCGACGACACGAAAGAAGAAAGTTGGCGAGTGCAAGGTTCGGGGCGGCTTGAACGTTATGGGTTAGCCTGTCTCAAGGCGCTCTGGCACTGGCGAGATGAAGAGGCAAAGGCGTGGGATAGACCTTCATTCATGGTAGCTCCAAATCGTCAACTTCTCGAATGGTGCATAGAACTCGACGCCAATAAACAATTCCCGATTCCACCGCATTATCGTCCAGACCGCGCGAAACGTCTTCGTAGCACTCTTGCGTTTGTTCAAAAGATGCCGGAGTCCGAGTGGCCTGTCCGACCCAGCACCACCCGAAGGAAGCGAGATCGCGATTTTGAAAATAGAGTCGATGCTCTTCTTCTTGCTCGCGAGCAAGCTGCTAAGAGGTTTGACATAGATGGCTCATTGATTGCTCCACGCGCAATTCTCGAAGCTATCGCTGCGGGTGAACTCGAGCCTGAAAACGCTCTATTGAATTGGCAACGCGAGTGTTTGGCAATCAAACCGTGACCTAATTGAGATAAGAATTTCCTGCTTGATGTCCGATTCCACATCAACATAAATTTAAATGTGCGATCAGCTCAGGAACAGTGCAGTTACCAACGCCTATCTTTCACCTGCCTAGGGTGTGGTTTACGGCTTTCCGTGAGCCAAAACCTCGCAGGCATATCAGGACCCTGCCCTTGCTGTAGGATGACGATACAGGCTCCATTGATCCCGCTGGCCACGATCGTAGTTGCTCATCAAACTCAACCCACTTTAGAATCTCCTCCTCGTGAGCAGCCCGTAAATATCCCACGTTTACCCGTCTCTCCAACGCGAAAAGGCCATATCATGGCAGACTTGTTGGTGGATCAGAAGCACTTGGAATGGAGCGAAACGACCGGCACCGTTCGACTCATTACCTACTCAATTTTGGCAGCGAGCCTCTGTGTTTTAGTCACTTGGATTTTAAGCGGCTGGGTCGCGAAATAAAAGGGGTGTAATCTAATGATAACCAGATGGTTATGATTTTTATTTGGACACCAAAAAAAGCCTGATTTTATGACGAAGTTCCTTGTATCTAGCCCTACAATTCTGGAAACTTCGGTCCCACTATGTCCGAGACTTCGAATGAGCCACAGAAAGCCGAAACGCAGGTTGCAGTAGAGCAACAATATGACGCCGCGCAGATCGATAAACTCGAAGGCCTTGATGCCGTCCGCAAGCGTCCCGGGATGTATATCGGAGATCCCGACGAGCGCGGACTCCACCACTGCGTGTTCGAGGTTCTCGATAACTCAATCGACGAACATTTAGCAGGGTATTGTAGCCGCATCAAAGTCGCCATCCACGTGGACGGCTCCGTTTCCATTTCCGATAATGGTCGCGGTATCCCTGTTGACATGCACTTGAAGTTCGGGATGCCCGCCGTTGAGCTTGTGCTGACTAATTTACACGCCGGTGGTAAATTCGGCCAAGGTGCCTACAAATACTCGGGCGGCCTCCACGGCGTCGGTGCGAAATGCGTGAATGCTCTTTCAGACTGGTTCAAAGCAGAAATCATGCGGAATGGCAAAGTCCACCTTATCGGCTTCGAGCGTGGCAAAACCACCATCCCGCTCCACGTCATTGGCGAGGTCGATCCGAGTAAAACCGGCACGATGATTACCTTTTTCCCGGATGCCACGATTTTCGTCGATACCATCGAGTTCAAATTCGACCGTCTTTCCACCCGCCTTCGCGAGCTCGCATTCCTCAACCCAGGCCTCACCATCGACCTTGAAGACGAGCGCCCAGAATCCGCGAAGAAAACCACATTTTTCTACGCCAAGGGCATCGAAGAATTCGTCGCCCAACTTGGCGAAAGCAAAACTCTCATCCACGATGAGCCGGTCATTCTCCATGGCAAGCGCGCGATCGACCTCGACTACGATGGAAAAAAAACCACAGACGACGTCTTTGCCGATGTCGTTTTCCAATACAACGACTCTTATAACGATCAGATCCTCTGCTTCGCCAATTCCATCCCTAACGGTGACGGCGGCACTCACTTGACAGGTTTCAGGACCGCTCTCACTCGCGGCATCAACCAATACGCAAAGGTCAACAAAATCCTCAAAGACAAAGACCCAGCTCTGACCGGCGACGACGTCCGCGAGGGACTAATTGCAATCATTTCGGTGAAAATGCCGAATCCGCGCTTCAGTTCGCAGACCAAGGACAAGCTCGTCAACAGCGAGATTGAAGGCGTCATTTCATCCATCGTTTACGAGGGACTGATGCAGTTTTTTGATGAAAACCCCGGCCTAGCCAAACGCGTCATCGAAAAATCCGTCAACGCCGCCCGCGCCCGCGAGGCTGCCAGAAAAGCCCGTGAAACCGTCCGTAAATCGGCCCTGTCAGGCGGCGGCCTTCCCGGAAAACTCGCCGACTGCTCAGAGCGAGACCCTGCGAAATCCGAGCTCTATATTGTCGAAGGTGACTCCGCCGGTGGCTCTGCCAAACAAGGCCGTGACCGGCGCACCCAGGCCATCCTCCCTCTCCGAGGGAAGCTCATCAACGTTGAGAAATCCCGCCTCCACCGCGCCCTCCAGAATAAGGAAATTCAATCCATGATCACTGCCATCGGCGCAGGAATCGGCGACGGCGAGCAAGAAGGTGCCTTCAATATCGAAAAAGTGCGCTACCACAAAATCGTCATCATGACTGATGCCGACGTGGACGGCTCCCACATCCGCACCCTGCTGCTGACCTTTTTCTGCCGCCACATGCCGGCCCTTGTGAAAAGCGGCTACCTCTACATCGCGCAGCCGCCACTCTACCTCGTTAGCCGGAAAAAACGCCAAGAATACGTGCAAGATAATGACCAGCTCAACCGCATCCTCATCGACCTCGGTGCCGGTGAAGTCGAGCTCCGCACCTACGACAAATCCCGCAGTTTCACCGCAGAAGAGCTTAAAGTCACCCTTGAAAACCTCTCATCCCTGTCCCGTTTCTCCTCCACCATCGAGGGCAACGGCGGCAATTTCAAAGACTACCTAGCCGCCCGGGTTAACGGCGCTTTGCCCGAGTTCATGATCCGCATCCGCACCGGCAACGACGAGGCACTCACCTATTTCTCCAAAGAAGCTGACCTCCGCGCCTTCGCTGCTCAAAACCGAGACCTCCGCCTCTTCGACGAAATCCTCACTGAAGAAGAGCTTGCCGCCCACTCCGGTCCCTCACGCCGGGCGAACCTGCACGAACTCCACGAGTCCCACGCCATCGCCCGCATTTTCTCACGCCTAACCGAGTGTGGCATCGACACCACCGTCTTCTTCAATGACGACACTCCCCTCTTCGAAATCGTCGAAGGGGACGGGGAAAAACAAAAGATCACCCCGATCTTCGCCGTGCCCGAGATCCTTGTAAAAGTCCTCGAAATCGCCAGCCGCGGTGTCCAGATCAAGCGCTTCAAGGGCCTCGGAGAAATGAATGCGAAGCAGCTTTTCGAAACCACCATGGACCCAGAAGTCCGCCAGTTCCTTCGCGTCCGTCTCGATGAAGACAACGCCGTCGAAGCCGACAAAATGTTCGATGTCCTCATGGGTGACATCGTCGAGCCCCGCAAACGATTCATTGAAGACAACGCGCTAAACGTGCGCAACCTCGACGTCTGAGCTAACCCTGATTCCTGACCCTTTTTGATACGATGTCCGAAGCTAATATTAAACCGATCAACGTCGCCGAAGAACTTTCCAAGTCCTTCTTGGAATACTCGATGTCCGTGATCATTTCCCGCGCACTTCCCGATGTGCGCGATGGCCTCAAGCCCTCCCAGCGCCGCATTCTCTATGCCATGCGGCAGCTCGGCGTCGGTCCCGGCAAGCCTCACGTGAAATGCGCCAAAATCGTCGGTGAAACGATGGGTAACTTCCACCCACACGGCGACATGTCCATCTACACCTCCCTCGTCAACATGGGCCAGCCTTGGTCGATGCGGGAAATGCTCATCGACGGTCAGGGTAACTTCGGCTCCGTAGAAGGCGACTCTGCAGCGTCCATGCGTTACACCGAAGCCCGTCTCCACCCGCTCGGCCTCGCGATGATGGATGACCTCGACAAGGACACGGTCGATATGATTCCGAACTACGACGGCTCCCAGTTAGAGCCATCCGTTCTGCCATCCGCATTCCCTAACTTTTTGGTCAACGGCAGCACCGGCATCGCCGTCGGCATGGCCACCAATCTCGCGTCACACAACCTCGGCGAAGTCGTCGATGCAATCTGCGCGCAGATCGACAATCCAGAGATCTCACTGCCCGAGCTCATGCAGCACATGAAAGGGCCGGATTTCCCAGTTGCCTGCGAAATCCGCGGCATCCGTGGCATCGAGGAATACTTCCGCACCGGCCGCGGCTCGATGCGGATGCGTGGAAAAATGGAAATCGAGGAAAATGCCAATGGCCGCTCCATCATCATCATTCGCGGCGTCCCATACGGCGTGAACCGTGCAACCCTGCAGGAACGCATCGCTGAACTCGTGAATGAAAAGATCCTCACCGGCATCTCCGGCATGCGGGATCTATCCGCAGAAGACACTTGCATCGAAATCGAACTCAAGCGCGACGCCCGCCCGCAAGTGGTCATGGCGCAGCTCTTCAAGCTGACCTCCATGGAGACCTCGTTCTCCGTGAACATGCTGGCGATTCATAAAAATCGCCCGAAGCAACTCTCACTCAAGGAAGCCATCGATGCCTACATCGAGCACCGCCGCGAAGTCGTCATCCGCCGCACTCGCTATCTCTTGGGAAAAGCGGAAGAACGCGCCGAGTTGCTCGAAGCCTTCCTGCTCGCACTCGGCCACCTTGATGAATTCATCAAGATCATCCGCAACTCGAAAAATCGCGACGAAGCCCGCGAGCGCCTCGCGGCTTACAACTTCCCCGTCGCCACCGCAGAAGGATTGGGCATCCTCATCCGTTCGCAGGCATCTATTTCGGGTGATACCTACACGTTCAGCGAGCGTCAGGTAAACGCCATCCTCGAACTCCGCCTCTATCAGCTCACGGGCATGGAGCGGGACAAGGTGAAAGCGGAATACGACGCCGTGCTTGCCGACATACTCGACCTAATGGACATCCTCGCCCGCGAAGAACGGGTTCTTACGATCATCAAGGACGAGCTGCGCGTCATCAAAGACCGCTTCGCCAGCCCACGGAAGTGCAACATCGTCGCAGAAGTGGGTGAAGTTGCCATGGAAGACCTCATCGCCAACGACGCGATGATCGTGACCCTCTCGCACCGCGGCTACATCAAGCGCACCCTTTCCAGCGAATACCGCGTCCAAGGCCGTGGTGGAAAAGGCCTCAAAGGCATGGAGACACGCGGCACGAAAAAGGACGAAGCGGCCGATTTCATCGAGCACCTTTTCAGCGTGCAGGCGCACGATTACCTACTCTTCTTCACCAACACCGGCCGCATGTATGTGGAGCGCGTTTATGAACTCCCAGAAGGTTCCCGCACCGCGATGGGCCGCAGCATCCAGAACGTGCTGAACCTCAAGCCCGAGGAAAAAATCGCCGCCCTCCTCCGCCTTGAGCGCACCGTGGATGAAAATGGCAATGACATCACCTTCCGCGAGGAGGCGGGCTACGTCTTCTTCGCCACCCGCAGCGGTAAGGTGAAAAAGACCGCCGTCAACGACTTCAGAAACTACCGCAAGGACGGCATCATCGCCATCAACCTTGAAGAAAACAACGAGCTCATCGGCGTCCGGCTCACTTCCGGTGGCGACGAAATCATCCTCGTCACCCACGAAGGCATGAGCCTCCGCTTCCACGAGGACGACACCCGCCCACTCGGTCGCGGCACCGCGGGCGTCATGGGCATCCGCCCGAGCGAGACGGATTACGTCATCGGCCTCGCCCTCGTGACCCAAGGCAGCACGCTGCTGGTCGCCTCGGAAAATGGCATCGGCAAGCGCACCACCTTCGAGGACTACCGCCTGCAATCCCGTGGTGGCAAGGGGATCATCACCATGAAAGTCACCGACAAGACCGGCCCCGTCGTGGGTGCGGTCACCGTCACCGAGCAAGACGAACTCATGCTCATGACCTCGAGCGGCCAAAGCATCCGCATCCGTGCGGCAGAAGTCCGTGAAACAGGCCGGAATGCCCAAGGCGTTAAACTCCTCACGCTCAAGGGCTCGGAGAAACTTCAGGACATATCCATCGTTATCCCAGACGGCGACGACTCGACGAGCGCAGACGTAGAAGCGAGCGACGACGAAGCCACACCGACCGACGAGGGCTGATCCCAGCACCCGCTAAACTGCTGCGCCTCATGCTGAGAAGAGGGAGGCGCGGCGTTACAATTTAAAGTCGTCGCCGAGGTAGTATTTCCGGGCGATTGGGTCGTTGACGAGTTCTTCAGAATCACCTTCGAGGATGACCCGTCCATCGTGAATGAGGAACGCGCGGTCGGTGATGCTCAAGGTCTCGCGGACAGAGTGGTCGGTGATGAGGATGGCAAGACCATCGCGATCCCGCAGGTCGCGGACGATGCGCTGGATGTCCTCAACGGCGATGGGGTCGATGCCGGCGAAGGGCTCGTCGAGCATGAGGAGGGTGGGGTCTGAGCAAAGCGAGCGGGCGATGGCTAAGCGGCGCTTTTCTCCTCCAGAAAGTGTGATGGCGAGGGACTTGGCCAGTTTGGTGATCCTGAATCGGGCCAACAGCTCATGGGCACGTTCGAGGCGGTCGGCGCGGTTGAGGTGGGGGCGCGTTTCGAGGATGGCGAGCAGATTATCCAGAACAGAAAGTTTCCGGAAGGTGGATTCTTCTTGGGGCAAGTAGCCGAGGCCGAGCCGCGCCCGGCGGTGCATGGGCATATGGGAGAGGTCGTGACCATTGAAACAGACACTCCCGCTATCGGCAGGGACGAGGCCGGCGATCATGTAGAAGGACGTGGTCTTCCCTGCCCCATTGGGTCCTAGCAGGCCGACGATTTCACGAGGCTGGACGGTGATGGATACCCCATCTACGACGGCGCGGCCACCGTAGGTTTTCCGGAGTTCCTTGGCGTGGAGGACGGCTGTCTCGGTGTGGGAACAGGACGAGCCGGGCAGGTGCGAGATTTCGGACATGAAATGGGGAGGCTAGCGGCGTGTTAGGGCTTTTGCTTAATGTCGAGCACGGTTTCCCAGACGCCTTCGGTGACAACACTGAATGGCTTGAGAAAAATCCGGAGGTTCAAGTCCGGCTGCTTGGCACGCTGATACTGGTTTCCACGGACGATCCACGGGTAACCACCGCTGAGCGTGATTTGTTCGGCCTTGGCATTATAGGTGAAAATCGCGGCGCTGGCCTCGACGCGTTCCTGACCTTCACTGGCTTCTTTGACCACCCGGATTGCACCTGTCGCGACGATGCGCTCCACCCCGTCGAACCCACCGCCGAGACCGGTCTCTTTCTTGGGCTTGGGCGTCTTCTCAGCGTTCGGCTCTTCTGAAGACTTGGGGTCTTTGGTGACTGGGGCTTTCTTCGCGAGGAAGATTTTCAATTCATTGGCCCCAGAGAGGGTGAAGCGTGGATCCTTGACGGTGACGTTTTTTAAATAAACGAAGACGCCCTCGGCCGCATCGAAGTAAAATCCGCCGTCGCTGGTAATGATCGTGTCCGTCGGGCCAGGTTTTTTGTCGAGCGGCTTATCAGGTGCGGGGATGGTCGCTGCTGGCACGCCGGGTAGGCCTGCTTGGCGGAGCAAGTCGCTGGTCGCTTGATTGGCTTTTTCAGAAGCGGCAAGATCCGCCGCTAAGCTAGCCTTGGCAGCAGCAGCGGCCGTTGCCGCGACGGGAGCATGCGGCGCGGCATCCGCCTGGATCGCGGCGACTTCCTCTGAAGTCATCGGTGCCGGGGGGGCGGCGGTGAGTTGCTGAGCCAGAAGCGTCATGCCAAGAGCGGCCGTGGCTGGGAGCTTAGTGGAGGATGCTTTCATGGTCTTCTCGTTAGGATTTTGGCGGATGTGCGTATTGACGGGACCAAGGAGAAAGCCCTGGCGTTGCTCAAAGAAGTAGCGTAGCCCGGTGCCGCTAGAGGTCATCTGGTCGTATTGAATCTCCACGGGTTCGTCCGCACTGAGGAGTCCTTTCCCTCGGTCCATCAGCGCCTGGACGAGATTCACGTGCCCGCGTGAACTTTGGTCTGGGTTGAAAAATTCGATGGATACCGCCTGAGCCGCGATCTGCTCTGGGGTGACGAGGGTCATGATTTTCGCCTTCAGCGCACTCACCAGACCTTTATTCTCATCATAGGCGGGAAAAATAACGTCCTTGAGCTCGCTCCCTGGAGGCAGCAGCGCGGTGGCTTGGAATTTACTCTTGGGAAGTTGCAGCGCGTCCTCCTCACCCGCAGCACAGGGCGATATGAGCGCAAAAATGGTGATAAAGCGACGCAAGTGCTTGAGAATTAGGAGTGCGAGGCGTGGTGAATGGAAATGAGTTTCACAAGGAGGTCTTCGATGAATTCCAAAGGAATTTGATTTGGGCCGTCGGACATCGCATTCAGCGGGTCTGAGTGCACTTCCATGAACAGGCCATCGAGGCCGGTCGCCACTGCCGCGCGGGCTAGGACGGGGGCGAGTTCACCATCACCACCCGTCGCGCCACCAAGTCCGCCGGGACGTTGCACGGAGTGAGTGGCATCAAAAATGACAGGAAGCCCTTCTTTCCGCATCCAGTAAAGCGAGCGCATGTCCACCACCAGATTGTTGTAACCGAAGGTCGTGCCGCGCTCCGTGATGAGAAAATTCGTGCAGCCGAAGCCGCGCATTTTCCCGGCGATATTGACCGTGTCGAGTGGGGCAAGGAATTGGCCCTTTTTCACATTCACCGCGCGGCCGGTCTTGGCGGCCGCTTCGAGAAGGTCGGTCTGGCGGCAGAGGAAGGCCGGTATTTGAAGGAGATCGATGAATTCCGCAGCGATTTCTGCCTGCTCAGCGGTATGGATGTCGGTGGTGACGGGGACGCCCAGTTCTTTGCCGATTTCACCCAAAATACGGCAGCCCTCAAGCACGCCCGGCCCCCGAAATGCTCCGAGCGAGGTGCGGTTGGCCTTGTCGAAGGAGGCTTTAAAAATGAAATGAATCCCGGTGCGGTCTGCCACTTCCTTGAGCGAGCGCGCCATTTCCCAAGCAAAGGCCTCGCTCTCAAGCGCACAAGGCCCGAGGATAAAAAAGGGAACGGGTCCGCCGACGGGGACGTTGCCAATATGGAAGGGGTCGAAATTCATAGGATTCAGTGCGTGGAGGTAGAGGTGGCGACTTGCAGGAGTGGGCGGAGATTTCGCAGAGCGGTATGAAGGAGCTTATCTTCGGATTCTGTCAGATTTCCATCAGTTTTAGAAACCAGCATTTCGAGCGAATCGATCACTGACTGCGCGGCACGGAGATTGACTTGCGTTTGTCCGGTCATGGGATTGGGGATCTGACCGAGGAAAAGTCCGGCATTTTGAGCCTGCAGGATAATGAACTCGTTGAAACGGGGGTCGGCATCTGGCTCTCGGGGCATGAAGGACAGTCCAAAGTCTCGTTCGATTTTACAAGAGGTAAGACACTAAATCAAAAATCAGCTCCGAGTCTACCCACCCTTAATCCTCCCGGCAAATTCTTGATTCTAGCCACATCCTAGCTTGGCGCAGCACCTTGCCCGTGGTAAATAACGCCACGTGAACCGACGCTTTCAAATTGAAGACCTTATCGTTCAGGACTCCAGTGGGGTCGTGTTCCACGCCATCGATCAGGAAACGGGACTGCCCGCAGCGGTGCGTCGACTATTCCCCTTCGGCGTGAATGGCGGTGGCCTCGAGGCCGCTGAACAAGAAGTTTACCAACTCGCGATCGACAAAATCTCTGAGGTGAAACACCCCGCATTGCGTGCGATCCTGCTCGGCGGTATCGATCCTGTCGATGGTCTCCCCTTCTTGGCCACCGAGTGGGTGGAAGGTGCTACACTTCAATCCTTCGTCGATAAAGAACCCCTATCCTCCGGCGAAGCGGTCTATCTCATCACCCAAGCCTTGGAGGTTTGTGGGCTGCTATCCCAAACACTTGGCCGCGAATCCGTCTGGGTGGAGACGGACTTGAGCACCATCGTCATCGGCGCTGCTGAAACAGGGCGGGGCTTTACCTTCTGGGTCTCACCGATGAAATGCATCGGTAAAAACGACGGCCAACGCGGCTTAGAACTGATCGTCACACTGGTCGAACACGTGCTAGGCTGGCGCGGTAAAGCGGTCTTGGATCAAGATGGCGGCGGCCTCGGGGCATGGCTTAAGTGGCTCCGCCTCACCGCCGCGAGCACCACCCTCGCTCAGGCACGTGAAAAGCTCGCCGAATCGCTGAACGTCGCAGCCCCCTCACCGGTTCGCAGGGCGGTGCGCCAAGCCGAGCGATCCACGCCGCCTAAGAAATTGAAAAAAAAGTCCAATTTACCCGCCATCCTCGCGTCCATCACCGGTCTGGGTGTGCTGGCTCTCGGCGGCTTCGCCTTGATCAAGTGGAACGAATCCAAGCTCAGTAGCGAGTCCGTCGCGCTTGCTGCTACCGAAGCGCCAGCCACTGAAGAAAAACCCACCAAGAAGAAAAAATCCGCCCCAGTTGACCCAGAACCCGCCCCCAGCTCCGTGCCAGAGCCGGAACCCACACCCGAGCCGGAAGTGATTGTAAATAAAGAAGCTCCCCCGGAAGCACCCATTGTGCTCGGCGAGACCCCTGAGCAAAAAGCCTCCCGCCGCGCTGCAGAGTTTTTAGACATCTCCCATAAGGAATCGACCGCCAAAGAAACCAAAGCCGCCGAACAAAAAGCCGCCATGACCGAAAAGGGCGGCGTCTTCACCATCGCAGACTCCGAGCTTCTCGCCAGCCAAGACGGCACCGAGGTCTCACTCCAAGGCACGCTCTCGGAAATCGGTAAATCCACCTCGGGCAAGACACTCTACCTCCTCTTTTCTCAAAAAGCCGCCCGCAACGAAGCTCGCGGCTCCATCCTCATCAGCAGCGTCGGTGCCGATCTCAGCGAAGAAAGCCTCACACCACTGATCGGTAGAAATCTCAAGATCACCGGTAAAATCAAGGTGGACACCTTTCAAGGGATGAATCGCCCTTTGATCGTTATCGAAAAGCGCGCCTCCATCGAGCTGCAATGAGCACCGGTTCTGCGCGACCGGTCGTCCCCACCTTCGCCGTCGTCGGGCGAGTGAATATGGGGAAATCTGCCGTCATCGCGACCTTGCTGGAGATCGACGACAACGACCTGATCCGCATCAGCCCCACGCCCGGTGAGACCACCGCTTGCCAAGCTCATCCAGTGATCTTCGGCGGGCAAGAATGCCTACGCTTCATCGACACCCCTGGATTTTCCCGCCCCATCGAGGCCATGAGAGCGATCCAGGCACTCCACGGTGAAGGCACGCCCAGCCTCGCCACCTTGCGAACCTTTTGTGCCCAAGCCAGTGACGAATTCGGTGACGAAACACGCCTGCTCACCCCCCTCCTCGACGGTGCCGGCATCCTTTACATCGTCGATCCAGCCAAGCCACTGCGGGATGATTTCCTCGCGGAAATGGAAATCCTCCGTTGGACCGGTCGACCGCGCCTCGCCGTCCTGAATCGTAGAAATGAATCACTTGGAAACGACGAAGATGCCTGGAGATCACATCTCGGTGCAGCCTTCAATCTCGTCCGTAGCTTCGACGCTCACCACGCCCGCTACGATGAACGCCTACGCCTGCTGAAAGCGCTGCTAGAAATCGAAGAAACCCAGCGACCCAAGTTAGAAGAAACCATCCGCCTCCTCGAAGGCGAGTGGGAACGCCGTCGCGAAGAAACGGCAGAGATCATCATCACTTTCCTAGAATCCGCCTTCAGCCTCCGAGTCAGCGCGACCCTAGAAGAGCGAGATCTAAGTATCCCCGCGCGCCGCGAAAGGAAAACCACCGAACTCTCAAAACGCTACTTCGCCGCACTCTCCGACTTGGAACGCACCTGTTTCTCCCAGCTGCTCAACATTTACCGCCATCACCTGCTCACCGCACAAACCCAGTTGGACAGCTTCCAAGAGATCGATCTCGAGAGCGGTGAAACTTGGACCAAGTGGGGACTTGGCCGGGGGCAGCTCGCCACCATTTCCGCCCTCCTTGGTGGCACCGCCGGATTGGCGGTGGATGCTGCGACTGGTGGACTCACTCATGGCGCAGGCAGCCTTTTTGGTGCCCTCAGCGGAGGCATCGCCGCGTGGTTCAAAGGTGGCAGCTTGCCCGACTTACGCATCTCGCTCAGAGGTGGGATGAAGCTGGCCACCGGGGAAGAAAAATCACTCGCACTCGGTCCCCCGAAAAACCCGAATTTCCCTTGGGTTTTACTCGACGGAGTCCTCACCCGCTACCAAGCCATCCTCGCCCGTGCCCACGGTCGCCGCGATGAAGCGACACTCCACGGTCTCGCCGCAGGGTTCACCCGGGACTTCTCCGCCGAGCAGCGCAGCCTGCTTGGAAAATGGTTCAGCACCTGCCTCAAGGGCAGCCCCAACCGAGGATTAGAGCCCGAGGTTTACACCACCCTCATCCGCGTTTTGAAAGATGTGAATGAGCGCGCCCCATAAACTGAAGTCAGAAGCAGCACTCCGACTTGCGGGTGAGTCAGCCGTAAAAAGCCGTTTATTTGCTCCGTCAATTGTAATTCACAAAAAAAGTCACACTTGTAAAAAACGGAGTTCTTGGCCTGTAGTCTGCCCTTCAACGCTCCTTCACGGTTCCTGAACCGCACCCCTGCAAGCATGGCCTCCGATCTCGACACGCACTCTTCAAATCATCCATTTTCTGCCGCGATAAGCCGAGATGCCGAGGCGCTCCTCTGTCTAGCAGATGCACTGGACCTCAGAGTCAACAGCACATTTGCCCAGCGAGCTGCCAAACAAGCGGCAGATTCATACCCAGAAGATGCACTAGAACGACTGGCGTCCGCCGCAGAAGTCGTCGGCATCCGGCTCAATGTGTTTCGGCAGGCTCTCGGGGATGCACTGTGGATGGCGCGAAATGACCAGCCGCTTGTCATCTGGCAGGCTGATCCCGGCTGCTGGCTGCTTGTCCGGCGCTGCGGATTTTTCCGGGCGCATCTATCAGTCCCGGATCTGGGAAATGAATCAGAAGTCATCTCTCGGCGAGACTTGGTCAAGCGCTTGGGCTTGGCAAATTTAAATGAAGTCGTCGATCTCGCAGTCGCAGCGCCAGAGCGACATGCGGAGGGGATCCGCGGAAATGACGAGCAGCAAGCACCAGCCTTGTTGCCTGTCTATCACCTGCATGACGTGGCAGATGACCACCATCATGCTCACATTTCCCCGATTAAGCGCTTCTTCGGCTTGCTCCAGCCGGAGATGAAGGACGTCCGGACGCTATTGCTTTTCAGCGTCATAACCAGTCTGCTCTATCTGGCAGCTCCCTTGGCGGTGAGCGCCTTGGTGAGTAATTTAGCATTCGGCACCCAGAGCGCCCCGTTCCAACAAGCGCTGCTCGTCATCGCTCTAGCACTGTTTACCTTCCTCTTTCTTTCCGGGGTCATCCGGGGTTTGCAATACTATATCGCGGAAGTCATCCAGCGGCGGATGTTCGTCCGCTTGTCGGCAGACATGGCCTACCGACTGCCGCGGGTGAAGGCGGACTCGCTGGATGGCATCCATGCTCCTGAGATGGTCAATCGCTTTTTGGACGTGGTGACCGTGCAGAAAGGCACTTCATTACTCATGTTGGAAGGCTTCAACGTGGTGCTGGGGAGTGGTGTCGGGCTCATCGTCTTGGGCTTCTACCACCCTTTCCTGCTCGCCTTCACCGTGGGCTTGGTGCTGGCGCTGGCCTTCATCATCTTCGTTCTGGGACGGGGTGCGGTGGCTACAAGTATTCAAGAGTCGATTTGTAAATACGACATGGTCAACTGGCTAGAAGAGCTGGCCCGGTATCCTCGACTTTTCAAAGGGCGCGGAGGCTATGAAATGGCTACGGTGCGAGCGGATGAATTGGCCAGAGCTTTCCTACGCGCACGGAGCAGCCATTTCCGAATCCTCTTCGGCCAAATCAGCGGACTGATCTTGCTGGAAGTGGTGGCGAGCTCAGCTCTGTTGATGGTGGGTGGCTGGTTAGTACTACAAGCCCAGTTGACACTAGGGCAACTGGTGGCCAGTGAGCTGATCGTCAGCTCGATCGTGGTTTCGCTCGCGAAGTTGGCGAAGAAGTTTGAAGCATGGTACGACATGCTCGCGGCGGTTGATAAGCTGGGCCACTTGGTCGATTTACAAATCGAAACAGAAGATGGAGATTTCCCACAAGTGCTCTCAGGTGGCTTGGAAGTATCAGTCGAGAATGTCAGTTTCGCTTACCCGGGTGGGCGGGAAATTCTCAGTGATGTGACTTTCATGGTCGCTTCAGGAGGGCGTGTGGCGCTGACGGGGTCGCAGGGGAGTGGGTGCAGTACCTTGCTGGATTTATTGCTCGCGTTGCGCTTTCCGACAGGCGGCCACATCGCAATCAACGGCTTAGATGTCAGATCCTGGTATTTGGAACAACTTCGCAACCATGTCATGCTGATCCGGTCCCTCGACATCGTCAACGGCACCATCGCCGAGAACGTCAGGCTCGGGCGGCCAGAAGTCGGGTTGGATACCGTTCAGAAAGTGCTGAAAGCGGTGGGCTTGGCGGAGGATATCCTCGTCTTGCCAGCGGGTGTGCAGACGCAGTTGGTAACGGGTGGTTTGACACTATCCTCACGGCAACGCACTCGCCTGTTGCTCGCGCGGGCTCTGGCGCTGCAACCCAAGTTGCTGCTGCTAGACGATATTTTCGATGGAATGGACACCGCAAGCATGACCGAACTCACCGCCGTGATTCTGTCTCCCGAACTGCCGTGGACCGTGATCATCGGCACCCGTGATCCCCTCGTCGCTGCCAAATGTGGCCAGCAGGTGTCACTCGATCAATCTCTCACTTCTTCTGCCTCATGAGCCACTCGACAAATCAACGTTTTGATTACAAGGGCAGTTTGCCCGCCATCGCCCGAGCGGGTTCCTCCCGATTCCCTCGGATGGTGGCTCGCTACTTAGCGGTCGCCGCAGTCATCATCATGTTAGGAGTCTGGTTCCTGCCGTGGCAGCAGTTCGTCGGCGGTACCGGCAAGGTGATCGCCTTCGATCCCTTAGATCGGCGCATCAATGTTGAGGCTCCGGTCTCAGGAAATGTGCGCAAGCTCCATGTGGTGGAAGGGCAGTCTGTGAAAAAGGGTGCGGTGATTGCAGAAATCGAGGACAACGACCCGAATCTACTTGTGAATTTGCGCGCGCAAAACGATGCCCTCATGGTCCGGAAAGCCGCCGCCTCGCAACGGGTCGATGACTTTGAATCTCAAATCCGCCAACAAGAGCAGGCAAAAGGTCAAGCGATCGATGCGGCAGCGCAACGCGTCGCAGCGGAAAAAATCACCGCTGAGATCGCAGTCTTAAACCTAAATCGAATCGCCGATTTACAAAAATCAGGTTTGGTCTCGACTCGTGAATTCGAGGTCGCCCGACAACTCCAAGAGAGTTCCGATGCGAACTGGAAAGCCGCAGAAGCCAATCTGAAGCGCACGGTGAATGACTTTGATTCGACGATTTCCGGCACCCGCGCCCAGAAAGGAACGGCCCAGGCTGAAGTGGGCGCAGCGGAACGTGACATCAAGTCGCTCGACATCCAAATTAGCCAAAACATGCGCCAAGTGGTCGAATCACCACGCGACGGGATCGTGCTCAGTGTGCAGGCGACAGACGGCACCTATCTTCGCCCAGGCTCGCTGATCTGTGTGATCATCCCAGAAACGGATAGCCGTTTTGTGGAAATGTTCTTGGATGGAAACGACATGCCATTGATCACGCCGCGCACGACGAATGCACAGGGCATCGTAGTGCCGGGAAGTGATGTGAGAATCCAGTTTGAGGGCTGGCCAGCGATTCAATTCATCGGTTGGCCGAGTGTCGCCGTCGGCACTTTCGGTGCAGAGGTCGTCTTCATCGATCCCGCAGATGATGGGAAGGGCAAGTTCCGCGTGGTGGTGGCACCTAAGCCAGATCGCTTCACCAGAAACGGTCAGATCACAGAAGAGCGCTGGCCAAGCAACCGTTTCCTCCGCCAAGGCGTGCGGGCAAATGGCTGGGTCCTCCTGAATCGTGTGCCGCTCTGGATGGAAATCTGGCGTCAAATCAACGGCTTCCCACCCGTCATTTCGAATGCTGAACCCACCCAGAAATGATGCTTAAGTCTCTGTGCCTTTTCCTACTGCCGCTACTCGCTCACGCAGCCACGGTGGAACCGATCTCGCTGGCCGCAGTGGTCAAGTCGGTCAACTCACAATACCCGCCCTACCTCATGGCCCTCATTGAGCGGGACATCGCCGCCGGACGACTCCGCCAAGCGCAGGGTGCCTTTGATTTAAACTTCCTCTCCAAGGGCAGTTTCAATCCGTCCGGGTTTTATGACGGATCATCGGCCGATTTCGTATTCGACCAGCCCCTGCCGTTTTGGGGTGGAAATGCCTTTGCCGGCTACCGAATCAGTAGCGGATATCTAGCGGACTACGACAAATCCCGGACTCAAGTCGATGGTGAACTCCGCATGGGACTCCGCCTCAACTTACTCCGGGACGGCCCGATCGACTCGCGACGCGCCGCACTCTGGAAAGCTCGGCTAGACCAAGAAATCGCCGATCCCTTCATTCAACGGCAGCGCTTGGACATTGTGCGCACGGCCTCACGCGCCTACGTCAACTGGCTGGCCATGGGCCTACGACTGGGAGTGACGGAAAATCTGCGGCGGATTGCACAAGACCGCGACGACTCCATCGGCCAGTTAGTCGCAGCTGGGCAATTGGCACCGATTGTAAAAGTGGACAATGAGCGCCTCGTCCTGAGCCGTGAGCTCGCCGTGGTGCAGGCGCGGCGGCGCTTCGAGGCGGCGAGCATCGAGCTCTCACTGTTCTTTCGCGATGCTCTAGGCCAGCCGATCCAGGTGACACGCCAGCACCTGCCCGCTCAATTTCCCAACGTGGAGCTACTGGTGAAGGAAAATTTAGGCCCCGCCACCAAGGCTGCGTACCGACTACGCCCAGAACTACGGCGCATCAATCTCGTGGCACAAAAGTTCGGCATCGATGAAAAATTGGCAAAAAACGGCCTTCTTCCCAACCTCGATCTCACCGCCACGGTCAGTGAAGATATCGGCTCATCTCCCTACAAAGACTTGAATCAGACCGAGTCCATGCTGGGGCTCGAATTCAAAATGCCCTTGCCGCTCAACGAAGCAAATGGCCGGCTTGAAGTGGTCAAGGCCGAGCTAGCCCGCCTCGACAACGACGCCAAGTTCACCCGCGAACGCATCACCGCAGAGATCCTCGACGGCTGGTCCGCTATCTCCGCCGCCGCCGAACAAATCGGCCAGACACGTCGCAACGTCGAGCTTTCTGAGCAGCTAGAACGCGGGGAACGGGAGCGTTTTGAAAAAGGCGCATCAGACCTACTCGCCCTTCAAATCCGCGAGCAAGCAGCCTTCGACGCACGCCTGCTGGAAGTGGATGCACGTGCTGATTTTTTCCGCGCGAAGGCAGATTTTGAAGCCGCCACGGCAGAAGGATTAAAGCGCTAAGCCATTCGCCGCATCCGTCCCTGCCGATTTGCAGTCTTGCCAACTCGGCGCTTGGGAACTAGGCTCCCGCCACTCCGCAGGACTTACCGTGAGTCTCGATCTGCCTAAACGAATCATTTATCACCGTGGGATTTCTGGATGCCATCAAGCGCTGGCGCTTAGCCCGGCAAGGACTCTCGTCCGGGAAAAAGCGCAGGGTGCATAGCGAAAATCGCTTGGTCCAAGTCCTTGAGGATAGCTTCTGGGTGAAATTATCCCTCTATGCCCTGTTCGTGGTGGGAGCAGCCGTTTTGGTGTTAAAATCTTCAGCCGGCACGGCTTTCCCTGACGATTCGTTGAGCGGCGCACTCGGCGGGCTGGTCATCGCGGCCACGGCGGTGGTCATTTTCCAGGTCAGCCTACAATCCTCCTGCCGTCGCAATAGCCGGGTGGTGCTGGTGCTGGGTGGCTTGATCATTCATTTGCTCATGCTGCGCCTGATGATGGGCCTAGTGGACAGTGGCGCCATCCCTGAGCAGCTCCGGTTCTTCGCCGTTCCTTTCGCCCTCGCACCGATGCTCCATGGCGTCTTACTTGGGCGGGCGGTTTCTTCGTTTTCCGCTGTCTTCGTCACCCTCATCGGCTGCTTGCTGATCCCCAAGCCAGACATTCTGGCCTATATGATCCTCAGCCTCGTCGGCGGGATGACCAGTGTGCTGCTGGCTTTTCAAATCCGGAAACGCCTGCAACTCCTTCAATCCGGGATCTATGTCGGCGCGGTGACGCTCGTCATCGGGGTGGTGCTCGGTCGCCTCGACATCGCCGCATGCTTTGGGCCAAATGCGATGGAACACCTACAAGCACTCACCGCCGGCAGCATCACCGCCTTCGGCACGGCGGTGGTCACCGCACTGCTGATCAGTGGTTTACTGCCGATGTTCGAAGGCACCTTCCATCTCACCACCGACATCAGTTGGCTGGAGCTCAGCGATTTAAATCACCGCCTACTCCGTCAAATGCAGCTGGAAGCGCCCGGCACCTTTCACCACAGCCTCGTCGTGGCGGCGCTGTCTGAGGCGGCGGCTGAGAAAATCGGGGCCAACGCTCCGATGTGCCGAGTCTGCTCATACTTTCACGACGTAGGAAAACTGAAGAAGCCCAACTATTTCATCGAGAACCAACACGACGGCTCTGAAAATCCCCACGACACGCTCACTCCGACGATGAGCTCGTTGATCATTCTCGCCCACGTCAAAGACGGCATCGACCTCGCCGTGAAGAACAAGCTCAACCCCCGAATCATCGACGTGATCCAAGAACACCACGGGGATTCCTTGGTCTATTTTTTCTATCGCCGCGCCCAAGAGCAGAAGAAGGCGGAGTTGGAAAAAGTCGATCGGCGCTTGGAAAATCCAGAGGATCTACCGGTGGTGGAGGAAAAAAACTTCCGCTACCCCGGCCCCCGCCCCAGCACCCGGGAGAGCGGCATCATCGCTCTGGCAGACACGATCGAGAGCGCATCCCGCTCCTTGAAAAAACCGACCCCCTCAAAAATCCGCACCCTCGTGGACGATCTGGTGCGGGCGAAAATCAACGATGGCCAGCTCGACGATTGCCCGCTCACGCTCCGTGAGTTGGCGCTTGTGAAAGACAGCTTCACCGGCACGCTGCGCAGCATGCTTCACAGCCGCATCGACTACCCGAAGGATGACGCCAGCGCGACCAAGCGTGGCAATTCGGACGCGACCCAAGGCGGGCGGATGATCACAGCCCCCAAACGCGCCTGAAACCTTTCATGTCTCTAGAAATCATCATCGGTAACAACCAAGAAGTGGTCGAAATCCCAGAGTGCTGGTTGACGGCCTTCGAGGCGATCTCTGAAGAAGCCGCGCGTCTCGCCTTGGAGGCTGCTGCCGAGGAAGAGTCGCCGCTCGCCCTGCTGGCCACGGTGGAAGTGGCCTTGGTGGACGATGTGACGAGCGACCGGGTGCATCGGGATTTCATGGAAATCGAGGGCGCGACGGATGTGATCACCTTTCACCACGGGGAAATCGTCATCGGCGTGGAAGTCGCAGAGCGTCAGGCAGCGGATTATGGAGAGCCACTGGCGCGGGAGCTTTTACGCTACTTCATCCACGGCTTACTGCATCTGGCGGGTCATGAAGATGCAGACCCAGCGGACCACGCACGGATGGAAGATGCTCAGGAGATAATCGTCCGCCAGCTATGGACCGCAGAATTCCAAGAGCGGCTTCGCCCGCTCAATGACTAGGCAGCGGCCGCACCAGATTTGTCGGAAAAGGAAAAACGCGGTCGTAGATCCCGGGTGCGATTTCCGTCGCCTGTGCGTAAGCGTCCCGTAGCATTTCCAGCTTCGCATCGAGATTGTCGATGTGGTGGAGAGCGTGGGCTTCTGGAGTGCGGGGAAGCACGGGCGAGCCAAACTCATACTGCCCATGATGGCTGCCGATGAGATGGAGCAGGTGCAGCCGAGTCAGCTCAGTGCTGGGCTTCAGCACCTTCCAAGCCTCGGCTTCGGGGCCGGCGAGTAGGTCGTTCCAGAGCTTATTCACCAACTCGATACCGAGCGGGATGTGCCCCAGCATTTCCCCATGGATGCTATGAATCTGGGCGAATCCATCTTCTGGGTAAGAATTTTCCCAAAGCTTCCCGCAGTCGTGGAAAAGGATGCCAGTGAGCAGCAGGTCGCGGTTCAGCTCAGGGTAAACCGGGCAGAGCGCCACGGCGGAGCGCATCATTTGCGCGACGTGCTCCACCAAGCCACCGCGGCGGGCGTGGTGATTCTTCTTCGCGGCGGCGGTGCGCCGGAAGCGGTCACCCATCTGCCCGAGGAAATGCGCGGCCAAGGCGTGCAACCGTGGATCGCGGAGGCTGGCGCAGAGGGCTTGGATCTCGGCGTAGTCGGCCTCTTGTTTGTAACGAATCTCCGGGTCACCAGCGAGGAAGTCGGCGATGGCGGACTCGTCGAGGTGATGCCATGCGAGGTGGTTCGGATTCACGCCATAGGTATTCTGAGTCCACTCCGCTTCGAGCCGGAGCACCGTATTTTCCACCAGCGTCTCGGCGGCGGCATACATGGGTGAGTCGGACCAGATTTTGAGGGAAAAGCCACCGGTGGAATCCGCGAATGCCAACTCGAAGTAGGGCTTGCCGCCTTTCGTCGTGCGCACCGCCTTCGACTGGAGCTGGGCATGCACGGCCGCGATGATCGGGATTTCCCCGGCTTGTTCTTTGACGGCAGCAATGGTGATGGGGCTCATGGAAAAATGCGGCACACAACTCATTGATGGTTTCCGCGCCCTCGGCAACTATGAACTCGTCTCCTCGCGGGATGAGCGTTTCACTCCCGCCATGCCCGTGCCGCTCAAAGCCTGCTTCCTCGCTGCCCGCCCCAAGACCCTGCCTGCCGCGATCGTGCCGGTGTGGACGGGCTGCGTGCTGGCTTGGAAACTGAGCGGCACCTTCAACCTCTTGCTGGCCCTCTGCACCCTCGGCGGAGCAATCGCCATCCAGATCGCTACGAACTTTTTCAACGATGCAATCGACGCCGAAAAAGGGGCCGACACCGCGCGCAGACTCGGCCCGACTCGGGTGACCGCCGCTGGCCTGCTGAAGCCGAAGACGGTGATGCAGCTCGCCGTGGGCTTTCTCGCGCTGGCAACGTTCTGCGGTGCGGTGCTAGTGCAAGCGCGTGGCTGGCCAATCGTCGCCATCGGCATCCCATCGCTCTTTTTTGCCTACGGCTACACCGGCGGGCCATTTCCCCTGGCGTATCGCGGGATGGGTGAGCTGTTTGTCATCGGCTTCTTCGGGCTGGTGGCGGTGACGGGGACGGTCTTCATCCAGCTCGGCACCTGGCCACCGGAGGCGTTCTTACTTGGATTCCAAGTCGGCTTGCTCTCGGCGGTGTTGATCTCGATCAATAACTTCCGAGACCGCGCCGAGGATTCGACGACCGGAAAACGCACGCTCGCCGTCAGATTCGGGCCGAAGGTGGCGGTGGCCGTGATCTGGCTGGAGGTGAAGGTGGCCGTCTTCGTAGGGCTGCTCTGGATCTACTACGGTCACCCGACCTTTGCCATCGCGGGCGCACCGGTATTTCTCATCGGCCTGCGGATCATCTGGGGTGTGCTGACCTTCGCCCCAGGTCCGGCGTTCAATCGCCTACTGGCGCTGGGCGGGGTGCAATTGATCCTGTTCGCGATTTTATTTCAAATCTGCGCGACGGCCAATTTCCGCTGAGTGGATCACACAAGGCCGTCCTTGCGGGCTTGTTTCCAATACGCGTATTCCGAGCGATTGAAGTCGATGTATTCGGGTGAGAGGTCACTGGAATACATCGTGTATTCGGCGTCGCCTTGGTTGAGATTGATGCTGATTTCAAACTCGGGCAGGGAAACGGCGGCGCGGAGTTCGTCCATGGGGGTTTCTGCCTGAAGGCCGCCGAGGCAAGCCGCCTTGCCGCCGATGTGGATGTCCACCAACTCCTCACGGATGCGGGCGCGGGAGTAACCAACGGCGTGGATGATGCGGCCCCAGTTCGGATCGCCGCCGTTCCACGAAGCTTTGACGAGGGCGGACTTGCAAACCGCCTCGGCGACTTTTTTCGCATCAAGATAAGTGCGTGCTCCTTTCACGGTGACGGTGACGAACTTGGTGACGCGCTCACCATCGCGGACAACCGCTTTGGCCAGCTCAAGCATCAACCAGCGCAGGGCACAGCGGAACTGCTTGCAGAGCGCACTATTTCGGCGGAAGGACGGCATGCCAGAGGCGCCATTTGCCAAGACGATGACGGTGTCATTGGTGGACATGTCGCCGTCGATGGTGATGCGGTTGAAGCTGTCCTCTACACATTCCAGCACGGCTTTACGGAGATTATCACTGGAGATTTTCGCGTCCGTGGTGATGAAGCAGAGCATGGTGGCCATGCTGGGTGAGATCATGCCGGCCCCCTTGACACAGCCTCCGATGCGGACGCGGTGCTCGCCGAGATCGAAGGAAATAGCGACTTCCTTGGCGTGGGTGTCGCTAGTGATGATGGCCGCAGCGACGTCTGAGCCGTGGTCTGGGCTGAGTTTTTCGAGGAGCTGAACATACTGTGGCTCTAGGCGGACCATCGGCATGGGCAGGCCGATGACCCCGGTGGAGGCCACACCGATTTCGGTGCGCTTGAGCTTGAGCGGCTTGGCGACAGCGTCACACATGGCATTCGCATCGCGGATGCCGAGCAGACCCGTGCAGGCATTCGCGTTCCCGGAGTTCGCGATGACGGCGCGGAGCTCACCCTTGCGGAGGTGTGCTTGGGAGACGCGGACTGGCGCAGCCTTGACCCGGTTGGTGGTGAAGGTACCAGCAGAGGTGCAGGGCTTTTCCGAGTAAATCAGGGCTAGATCGAGGCGGTCGCTATCTGGATTCTTAATCCCGCAACTGACCGCGCTGGTGAGAAATCCTTGAGGCGCGCCTACGCCGCCTTTGAGTCGAGTGAATGGAGTTTCCATGGGGTGCTGTGGGGGCGGGTCGACAAATGCTGGGTGAACTTAAAAATTTTGCAACCCGGCAGTGGGAGTCAGCCCGAACATCAGGTTAAAACACTGCACGGCTTGCCCGCCTGCGCCTTTGCCGAGATTATCCTCAGCACTCATGAGCAGCACACGCCCCGTGCGGGGATCGTGCTGCCAGCCGATGTCGATGAAGTTGGTGCGGGTGACATTTTTCGTATCCGCACAGCCGCCGCGCCCGAGGAGGCGGACGAAATAGGAATCCTGATAGGCTTGATCAAGCGCAGCGCCGACAGCCTCCGGAGTGACGCCTTCACGCAGCTTCGCCGTGGTGGTGGTGGCGATGCCGGAGTTCACCGGGATGAGGTGGGGGATGAAAGTGATGACCACCGTTTCGCCTGCGGCGAGGCTGAGCTCCTGCTCGATTTCAGATAAGTGACGATGCTTCGGCACGCCGTAGGCACGGGCGCTTTCGTTGCACTCGCAAAACAGAAATGGGATGCTCGCCGTGCGCCCGGCACCGCTAACGCCGCTCATGGAATTCGCCACGATGGTGCTGGGATCGATCAAATTGGCACGCAGGAGCGGCAGGAGTGGTAGTAAAATACTCGTGGGGTAGCATCCCGGAGCTGCCAGCAGCTGAGCGGCGGCGATTTCCTCGGAACGAATCTCCGGCAAACCATAAACCGCCCCGACCAACAGTTCCGGAGCCGGGTGTGCGTGCCCGTAAAACTCGGCGTAAACCCCCGCATCACGCAGGCGGAAATCCGCGCTGAGGTCGATGACACGCAGCCCACGATCCAGCAAGGCACGGGCAATTTCCGCAGCCACGCCGTGGGGAAGAGCCAGAAACGCCACCTCCGCACCCGTCGCGTGGATGGCATCCGGATCGGGCAACATGAACGTCAAGTCCGCGCCCGGCGCTTTTTGGAAGCGGGGGAAGACTTGACCCAAGGATTTCCCCACTTCTTGGCGCGACGTCGCCGCGACGAGATCCACACCCGGATGGACCAAAAGCAGGCGGAGAAGCTCCATGCCGGTGTAGCCACTGGCCCCGACGATGGCCGTTTTAATGCGATTCATTCAGGTGAAATGTCAGGATTTCGCGGAATTGCCAATCCACATTTGCGATAAGCGCGAGTCTCCCTGCTTTCCGTGCTTGCCAAGTCCAGCGGGGACTGGTTTCTTCCCCCCTCCGTTCAACAACGGGCTGTAGCGCAGTCTGGTAGCGCACCTGCCTGGGGGGCAGGGGGTCGTGGGTTCGAATCCCGCCAGCCCGACCACTTTTCCGCGCTTCCCGCTTGCGTCATGGCGGCAAGAGGCGTTGGTTTCTGGAGCGATGGCGGAATCTTTGATGCAAGTGGTGGCATGTCCCAAGCGACTTGAAGGCTTGTCGCCCATCGACGTCGCCGCGCACTTGCGGCATTTGCCGGGTTTGGTGTTTTTCGACACCGCAGGAAACCAGCCTTCCGGTGCGCCGCGGCCGATATCCGTCATCGCCGCTCGCCCGACGCAGATGCTGCGCGGGCACATCCATTGTGCTGAAGATCTGAACCGACTTCGGGCAGCGCTCTCGATCGATAAGCGGCCGACGCGCGATCTTGGATTCCCCTGCGGCGGGCTTTGTGGCTGGGTCGATTACGAGGGGGATTTCGTCTTCGGCGACTACCCGGAAATGCTGGTGTTCGACCACAGCAAGCGGACTTGGTGGGAAATCGGCGGGCTTTCCGAGCAACTCCAGCGCCCCAGTCAGTGCCATGCTGCGCTGGGAGATTTTACGCCACTCACGTCGAAATCGCGCTTCATCGAAGGCGTGGAACGGATCAAGGAATGGATCGCCGCCGGGCATTGTTACCAGGCGAATCTCTCTCAAGGCTTCAGCGCGACGGTCACGGGCGAGCTATTTCCGCTTTACGAAACGCTCCGTGAAGCATCCCCCGCACCGATGGCGGCCTACCTCGCGCTGGACGGCCGGGAGGTGCTGAGCTCGTCACCAGAGGCGTTTTTGAAAATTTCCGGGCGCGGCATCGAGACCCGCCCGATCAAAGGCACGCGCCCCCGCTTCACCGATCCGGACGAAGACCGCCGCTCGGCCTACGAACTCCAGACGTCCGCCAAGGAGATTTCCGAGCTCATCATGATCACCGACTTGCTGCGGAACGACCTCGGCCAAGTCTGCGAATTCGGCAGCGTCGAGGTCACGGAAATGCTGCGGCTGGAGACGCTCGCCCAGGTTCACCACCTCGTTTCCACCGTCGTCGGCACCTTGCGGCCTGAGATCGATGGGCTGGACGCCATCGCCGCGTGTTTCCCCGGCGGCAGCATCACCGGCGCACCGAAGAAGCGGGCCATGGAAATCATCCACGAGTTAGAATCCGCACCCCGTGGCCTCTACTGCGGGGCCATCGGCTGGCTCGGCTACCATGGAGAAAGCAGTTTCAACATCGCCATCCGCACGCTCATTCGCACGGGCGAGCAGCTCATTTACCAAGTCGGAGCCGGGATCGTCGCCGACTCGGACGCGGAAAAAGAGTATGAAGAAACGCTCCACAAGGCCGCAGGCATCCGCTTAGCGATGGAGCGTTTTGCATCCGGACTCATCCGGGCTTGATCGTTCGCCGGGTGGGGGCTAGTCCCTTGCGCCCGCATCATGTCCGTCTCTCCTTACGCCATCCCATCGCCCGCTTTGCAGCGTGAGGTGAAACGCCGTCGCTCGTTTGCGATCATTTCCCACCCCGATGCCGGGAAAACGACACTGACGGAAAAATTCCTGCTCTACGGCGGTGCCCTCAATCTCGCTGGCAGCGTCACCGCGCGGAAAAACCAACGCGCGACGACCTCCGACTGGATGGACTTGGAAAAGCAACGGGGCATTTCCGTTTCCTCCACCGTGCTGCAATTTGAATACAAGGACTGCGTGGTGAACATCCTCGACACCCCTGGGCACAAGGATTTCTCGGAAGACACCTATCGCGTGCTCACCGCCGTGGACGCCGCCGTGATGGTGGTGGACGCAGGCAAAGGCATCGAAAGCCAGACGCGGAAATTGTTTGAAGTCTGCCGCCGCCGGGGGGTGCCGATTTTCACGTTCATGAACAAGCTGGACCGCCCAGCACGCTCGTCCATGGACCTGCTCGACGAGTTGGAATCCGTGCTCGGCATCCATGCCTATCCCGTGAATTGGCCGCTCGGTGATGGCCCGAGATTTCGCGGCGTCTATGACCGGGAACAAAAGCAGGTGCACCTTTTCGAGCGGACCGTGCACGGCGCATTCCGGGCACCGGTCAGCGTCAAAGGCATCGAGGACGACAGCGTGAAAGCGGCGATGGAAGAGGCAACTTACGCCCAAGTCTGCGAGGAACTCGAACTGCTCGAAGGCGCAGGTGCGGATTTCGACCTAGAAAAAGTCCTCGCCGGTGAGCTCACCCCCGTCTTCTTCGGCAGTGCGGCGAACAACTTCGGCGTGCAGCTCCTGCTCGACCGCTTCCTCGAACTCTCCCCGCCACCTACCCCGCGTGAAAGCGGCGGAATGATGATCGACCCAGCGTCTGCGGAATTTTCCGCCTTCGTCTTCAAGATCCAGGCGAACATGAACCCGAAGCACCGCGACCGCATCGCCTTCGTCCGCATCGTTTCCGGGAAATTCGAGCGCGACATGGACGTGATCAACGGCCGCACCGGCGACAAGGTCCGCCTCGCCAATTCCCAACGCCTCTTCGCCCGCGAGCGCGAAACCGTGGACGACGCCTTCGCCGGCGATGTCGTCGGGTTGGTGGGAAATTACGATTTACTCATCGGCGACACCCTCGCCTCCGGGCCGGGCGTCACCTTCGACGAAATCCCCCGCTTCGCCCCCGAGTGTTTTTCCTTCCTGCACAATAAAAGCACTGCGAAATACAAGCGCTTCCGTGATGGTCTCCAACAGCTCCTCAAAGAAGGCGTCGCCAGCGAGTTCACCCTCATCGACACCGACGGCCCACAAATCCCCCTGCTCGGCGCGGTCGGTCCGCTGCAATTTGAAGTCCTGCAATACCGCCTCGAAGGCGAATACGCCGCCGAAACCCGTATCGAGCAAGCCAACTGGTCCCTCGCCCGCTGGCTGAAACCCAAGGAAGGCGATCCCCTCGCACCCGATGCCCGCCCAGCGCTCTCACTCGGTGCCGCCCTCGCCCGCGACTCCAACGGCTGGCTCGTCGCCCTACTTCCAAGTGAATGGGCCTTGAAAACCTTCAGCGACAAAAACGAAGACTGGGTCATTTCCGAGCAGCCGTTTCCGCCGCCGGTGGTGGTGAAGTGAGTGTGTGACATTCCCCGTAGAGCAAGGACTTGTGACCGCCTTCCCAAGGAGTTTTTGCGGCGACTGTTACGTGTGGTCTCAGCCCATGCGCTACACACTTCGGGCCGCCCAGTGCAGATGTCACTTTCACTTACACGAGGTGGCAGCAAGTTAACTCTCGATTACTTGTGTCTGCTGTGATTTTTATGTCTCTAGTGATTTATTTTAAGTGTTGACCTAGCTTGAGTCGCGTCCCAACTATGAGCCGTGTTACAATGAGCTGTTCGTCACCAATTACGACCGTATGTAAACCGGTGACGCCGCCAGTAGGTGCCAGTCTGGAAGTTATTGTACTTTTTTACCAAAAGCACAATCTTGCCTACCTAAACGAACAGATAGAGCAATTCCACAGAAAGCATTCGCTAAACGATGCCATCCACTACGCGGCCCTTGCTATCAACCAGAACGAGAAGCGGTTTTCTCACCAACGCCGTCTCAAACGAAATGCGCTAAACAAGGCGAAGAAGCTCCTCGTTGGTGTGGAAGGGCATCTGAATGCATGCCTCTCATTTGATGATTTGCACAAGCTTCTCGTGGATTTATTTTCGCCGGTTTCTGGCCTTGGCCCACTTTACATATACGATACGGCCTTGCGTCTCGGTGCATATCTCAAACTAAACCCACAACATGTCTACCTCCATGCAGGTACGCGGGTAGGAGCTCGTGCTTTGAGCCTAGACATTTCGGGCGAAATGCTCGAAGCATCTGATTTCCCAAAGTCGGTTCAAGTTCTGGCACCTCACGAAATTGAGGACTTTTTGTGTATATACAAAGCATATTTTTCAACATGACATTCAGCTTTAGGTCTTTCATTTCCTCCATCTCACGCTAGCCGCTATGAACATTATCAAAAAGTCGAGTAACTTTCCGAGAAGAATTGAATTCTTAGGGTTATCCTGTGCTTTCATTATTCTAGTTTTGGGTAATTTGCTCGGCGAAGCCAATGCTCAGAAAGAGACCGGCGGTTTTCAAAATGCAGTTGTCCAGTCGCCATTTGCCAAATATGTCTCTTCCATAAAAGAGAAAGCCTTTGCAGGCGATTCAGATGCGCTTGGTGTCTATTCTTCATTGGTTTTGGATTTTGGCAATCAAGTTGAGGCGATCAACCTTGCCCAAAAATCGGCTGCCAATGCTAGTTGCTTTGGTCAGTATATACTGGGTAAAAAATATCAGAAAGGCTACATTGTTGAAAAATCTCAAAAGAGAGCAGATGCTTTCTTCGAGCAAAGTATTCCCAAACTAATTCAACTGGCAGAATCAGGGAATGCTGTCGCTCAAAGTTGGATCGGTGAGGCTTACATGTCGGGATTCGGACTTCCTAGAAATCCAGAGAAAAGCTTGGAATGGAGTCTAAAAGCTGCAGCGCAAGGAGATGTGGATGCGCAATGTCGCCTTTGCCTTTCCTACGAATTCGGTATGGGAGTCGATAGAGATCCTGAAAAATTCAAGGAATGGTCGCGCAAAGTGGCTGAGCAAGGAATCGTGGAATGGTATATCAAAGCTGCTGAACAGGGCTTTTCAGGTGCACAGGTTAGCCTTGGGCTTTTTTACGAAACTGGAATTGGTACTGAAAAAAATCATCAAGAAGCAATAGAATGGATTAAGAAAGCCGTAAAAAATGGAAATGAAGATGCCAAGAGCGTGTTGGAAACTATGGTGACCGAAGACAAGGTGAAACAGAAGGTTTCGCTCAATGTCGCAGATGACGGCTCTGAGAAATACGGGGGGCCGTCTACGGAAATAGTGCTGAAAATGCTCGATTATCCGAGTATAAAAATGTTGCTTGGCGAAGATGTTAAATTGAAAATTAAGCGCGGCAAAATCCTGACTGCTGGTGGGGGGCCAAAGATTCCAGGCGGCACAACCATTTTCCCGATTCGGGTAAACTGTGGCCTCGGTGATGTAACTTACTACTTCTACAAAGACCCGTTCGATGATTGGAGCTTAGAGAAGCAGGATTGATATTTTAAAAAGTCAGATTTCCTATCGAGCACTCAAAATAATTGCAGACACACAAATTACGAGAGACAGGAATAATCAGAAATTCGCTTGCGAGTTAGGCCAAACCGCCGCCAATTCAGCCACCACGCCCTCTTCCCCGCCTCCGGTCCGGCCACCCGCTCTTCTTGGACGGGCATAGCAACGCGGCCCCCCCTCAACGGCCTCCTGTGCAATCTCCCGCATTCGAGGTGCCGCTCAGGCCTTGAAGCTCTTGTTCGGCAACCCATCCATCCAGCAGGTCACCGATGCGGTTCACCGTGTCCTTGAGGAGCGGAGGCGGCTGCGAACACGAGCACCCCGACCGCTGGATCGGCGAAGGGGATGACGTTGAGGGCGGAAACGAACCCGGCGAGTTTCCCGACGTAGGTGAGGTATTTGAGCGCTTTCATAAAATTACAAGAGACAGAAATAATCAGAAACTTGCTTGCGCCTCAGGCCAATCCGCCGCCAATTCACTCACCAACCCTCTTTTCCCCGCCTCCGGTCCGGCCACCCGCTCTTCTTGGGCGGGCATAGCAACGCGAAGCCCCCTCAACGGCCTTCACCCCAAAAGCGATTTCCTTGCAATAAGGTATTGGTGGGGCTTGGCGCTTGGAAGCTACTGACACGCTAGAGGGTGTCGTGGCAAAATTACGAGAGACAAAAATAATCAGAAACATGCTTGCGCCTCTGGCCAAACCGCCGCCAATACACTCACCAACCCTCTTTTCCCCGCCTTCCGGTCCGGCCACCCGCTCTTCTTGGACGGGCATAGCAACGCGGAGCCCCCTCAACGGCCTCCTGTGCAATCTCCCGCATTCGTGGTGCCGCTCAGGCCTTGAAGATCTTGTTCGGCAACCCATCCATCCAGCAGGTCATCGATGCAGTTCACCGTGTCCTTGAGCAGGGCGGTGGCGGCGAACACGAGCACCCCGACCGCTGAATCGACGAAGGGGATGCCGTTGAGGGCGGGAGAAAGGGTTTGATCGAAGGAAAATGGTGGGTAGGATGTGTGCATGACTGTCGCGATCCGTGCTATTTACGAGGGTGGAAAACTCCGGCCGCTTGAGCCATTGGAGTTGGCCGAAAACTCGGTGGTGCAAATCTCCTTGGAGACGGGGCAAGAGGGCGACGCCGAGCGCCGAGAGTGGCTTGATCAGGGCAAACGGTCGCTGATGGGTGCTTGGGACAACGAGGCTGATGAGGTTTACAATGTTCTGCTCACGCGCTGATGTGGTGCTACTGCCAATCCCGTTTACGGATTTGAGCAGTTCCAAGGTGAGGCCTGCGATTGTGGTGGGTCACGGCAGTTGGCCGGGCGATTTGCTCGTGGTGCCGGTCACTTCGCAATTACAAAACGCTGATTTGATCATCGGCCAGTGGGCGGAGGCGGGTCTGAATGTTCCCAGCGGTATCAAGGGGCAAATCTGCACTGTGGAGGTGCGCTTGGTGCGGAAGGTGGTCGGCCAAATCACCGCACCCGACCGGGCTGCCCTCTATGCCTTGCTGCGGAAGTGGCTTGAATTGTGAGACCGTTTGAATCTTGCGCGCCAACAAGCCTAACGGACGCGGACTGGCGGCTTGCGTCGTGCCTTGTTTGAAGATTGATTCGCTCCATGTCTGCGGCAGACAAAAACACTTCAGTCAAAAAGGCAGCAGCCCGTCTTGTGCGTCAATTGCCGGACACTGCCAGTTGGGATGACTTGATGTATGAAATCCTAGTTTGCCAGAAAATCGAAGCCGGTCTGGCCGATTTGCGAGAGGGTCGCACGCATGACCACGCATCCATCCGCAGCGAGTTCGGCGTGGCATGAGCATCACATGGTCAGCGCAGGCGCGAGGTGCATGAAGGTTCTTACCGAATCATTTACCGTGTTTTCAGTGATGAGTTTCAAGTGGTGACTATCGTCCACATGAAACAGCGCGTCACGCGTCGCCGCTGACGCTGAGAGCCCCACTGGCTTCCTCCTTCGCTAAAGCTGCGGCGGACAAGACGACAGGCAGGCCGGTCCCGCCCCACTGGCTCTTTCAACGGCTTCCACCCCCAAAGCTAAATTACAAGAGACAGAAATTATCAGAAACTTGCTTGCGCCTCAGGCCAATCCGCCGCCAATTCACTCACCAACCCTCTTTTCCCCGCCTCCGGTCCGGCCACCCGCTTTTCTTGGGCGGGCATCGCAACGCGAAGCCCCCCTCAACGGCCTTCACCCCAAAAGCAAATTCCTAGCAATAAGGTGTTGGTGTGTCTTGGCGCTTGGAAACCGCTGACGCGCTGGAGGGTGTCGCGGGAGCGGTCGAGATTTCCCTCACATAGGAGTTATGGATTGGGGTCTAACTCTCGATGATTTGCGTCTGCTATGATTTGGAATCCACCTGAGGACTTCGAGGCGAGCTTCCGGGAGGTAAACCAATCTCATCACGCAAGGATTTTCTCGATATCTCGGTGCAACTCGTCCTGGCGGATCTGCGTAGATTCTCCAGATGTGCGACTCCGCACCCTCCTGTCGATTTCCGCGATCCATTCCGGCGAAAGCTCTTGCTCCTCATCAAGGCTCTCGATGAGTTTGGCAGCGAGGTAGGAGCGATCACTCCGCGGAAGCTCAAGAACTTCGTTCATGATTTGGGCAACGGTAATCATGGGGGCATCCTACGGTCTTCCGGGCGATTTGTCCTGTCCAATTTTCGGACCTTCTGCCGAGTGGGTTTTGCCGTGGGTAGCTTTTCGAGGCCGAGAACAGCGGGATGAAGCGGATGTCGGCTCCGTCTTCGAGCATGCGAGTGGTGGTGATGTGAAAGAGCAGCTTTTACCCATAAGCAAAAATGCTATGAGTCACCATTTTTATCCGCTAGGCGACTTGTACGCGTGGTCCCTGCCCATACGCTGCACAAACTAGGCAGCCCACAGCAGCATCTCTACTTTTTCTACTCCCACATGGATTATCATTTTTCGCAACCCCAGAGACGCGGAAAGATTGAGGGATCCATCTTCCCCATCCGGGAAAACACGCTTGTCTAGTCAGCCTTCGGGTGATAGCCGCAGGATCGCCTTATGAAAATCCACACCACCACTATCGCAGCGCTCGCCGCCACTCTCTTCCTCCCCTCCGCCCTTCTCGCCGGGGATGCTCCCCAGCCCCTGAAAAAGGACGACCGCATCGTTTTCTTCGGCGACTCGATCACCGCCGCTGGCGTGAAGCCGCAGGGCTACGTCACGCTGCTCACCGAAGCGATCAAGGTTGCGAACCCCGATCTTGGGATAAAGACCTTCGGCGCGGGCATAAGCGGCAACAAGGTACCGAACCTCCAGGCGCGCCTCGAAAAGGATGTGATTTCCAAAAAGCCCACCATCGTCTTCATCTACATCGGCATCAACGACGTCTGGCATTGGAAGAAAAACAAAGAGGGTGAAATGACTGGCGGAACCACCAAGGAACTCTTCGAGGTGGGATTGAAAGACATCATCGCGAAACTCAACACCGCCGGTGCCCGGGTCATCCTTTGCACTCCCTCCGTCATCGGGGAGAAAAGCGACGGAAGCAACGAGTACGACGCGATGCTTGAGGAGTATGCCGCCATCAGCCGCAAGGTCGCCGCTGACACCGGCAGTCAGTTGTGCGATCTCCGCAAGGCCTTCATCGACCATCTGAAAGCCAACAACCCCGACAACCTCCCCAAGGGCATCCTCACCGACGACAGCGTCCACCTGAACCCGGCCGGCAACGCCTTCGTCGCTGCGGAAATGGGCAAGGCCATTGGCGTGAAGGTGGAGTGAGCCTTGCTTTTCAGGAAATATAGCATGACCTCAGGGGCTTGAGCGTGCACCCACTTCCTTTCAACGTTTCAGCTTCTCGATTACTTGTGTCTGCTGTGATTTTGTCGCGATGCGCGGACTGACCCCAGAGAGTCAATGATGAGTTCGTAGCGAATGTCAGTCGAAGAGTTCGGAGTGGCTCCCCGTGCGGACGAAGGTGACCGTGTCGTCGGAAAGTTGATACATGAGCAACCAATCTCCACCCAGATGGCATTCGCGATAGTCTTTGAGATTTCCTATCCGTTGATGATCGCGACTGTTTGGCGGTAGTGGTTGGTTATCGGTCAGCAATTCGATGATTTCCAGGAGTCTGGTGGTGTCTCTGCCAGTGCGCTTGATGCGCTCGAGGTCTTTGCGGAATTGCTTCCTGAAAATCGCCTCACGTTTCATCAGATTCCTAGGGTTGCTCTAATGTCTTCCATGGTGTTATAGCGTGGAAGATCTTCGGTAGATTCGTCCATGGCAGCACGTGTGACGGCATTGGGGACTTTTTCATCAACGAGGAGCGTGAGCACAGCCTTGCAAGGTCCAAAGATGGGCTCTGCCGTGGTCACGACCCCATCAGCAGAAACGGTTGCATCAATGGTTCTTAGTGTTGCTGCCATGAGGGGAAAACTAGCGTATTATTGGCTCTTGGCGAGCTTGGATTCTAGAGTCCCGACCGCAAGGCTTTAACCCCGAAATTCCAAGGCTGGAATCGAAGGGATGTGGCGGCTACTGCGTTGCTTTATTTTAGAATCGCCATTGGGCCGATTTCGGCTAACTTGCCCGGGTAAGAACGTGAGCGACCATGAAAGCAATCGTGAACCTAAGCCGAGAAGAAACGTTGAAAGCACGCTACAATCAGCCGCGCGTCAGCTTGGAAGAACTGCGGAAACAGGAGGAAGATCACAGGCGGGCCAGCGAAGAATTCTTCAAGGCCGCCAAGAACGTGACCTCGAAATCTGGGCAAAAGACGTCGGCTGCTGGTTAAATGCGGAAGACGCTTTGCGGGGTTTCATCAAAGGCGGCGAAGAACACCGGACCTTACGTGGCGATCAAGTTTATCACAAAGCCACCTACCCCGGGAAATACGGTTTCACTGTCATATTAGCAAACGGCCAGCCCACCCTCACCCACGCCTTGCCTTCCGAGTATTTGGAGCGGCTTTTGCTAGCGAACCTTTGCTTCGATGACGACATCCATCTGCTAGGCGTAACCCGCGAAACTGAAGGCCTTGCCCTCATCACTAGCCAGCCCACCATCATCGGCGAGGCATGCACGGCCGGGGAAATGATCTGCTATTTCCAAGCCCGCCATTTCTCGCTGCTAGAGGGCTTCTCCGCTGGTCACCGCGGATCACTCTCATTCTACCGGGACCTCGATCAATTGGCCGTCTTCGATGCCCATCCCGCCAATTTCCTACGAGACCGGAATGGAATCATCCTCCCAATCGACGCGGTTGTGCTGCGGGCAGACGAAGAACTTGCCAGCGCCCTAGAAGCCTTGCTCTGACTTCCACCACAGCGGCCCTCCAGCGCGGCCAATGACGATGTCCATTTCCCAGTCCTTGATGCGCGAGCACTCATCGACGACTTTCGAGCGCTGGTCGATCATCGCCTGATCTACGAGCAGTTCGACCCGTTGAAAAACCCTCTGAACCAAACGTTTCGCAGTAGCAGGGCCATCTAGGGCAATGTAATCGGCGATTTGCCCCAAGTCTCCCAAGGCTGGATCAGTCCAAATCAATCTAGCCATCTCGCCAGCCGGGTTTTTGCCTGCGCATGGGAAACGACTCTCCCTTAAGGAATGGCTTTTTCACCTTTTGCGATTCCTTCAAAAATTACGAGAGACACAAAAATTACGAGAGACAGAAATAATCAGAAACTTGCTTACGCCTCTGGTCAAACCGCCGCCCGCTCGGTGCTCGCCTACGCCAAAAAGCGCTGGCTGTTTTCCCGGGTCATTGTTGCCAAGTCCTCCGCACTCATGCCCAGGGCAGAGGCTAGGGCTTCTCCGATCGCTGGTAAATTGGCTGGATGATTGCAGGGTCCGGGATACCGAAGGAATTCTGCGGGTGGCAGCATGGAAGGAGCATCCGTTTCTAGAAGAATCCGGTCGCGGGGGAGCTGGCGAAACACCTCCAAGACTGCCGCTTTGCGAGGATGCAGAAAGTGCCCGGAAAAGGAAAAATACGCCCCTAGTGGGATCAAGCGCCGGGCGATTTCGATCGATCCGCCATAGGAGTGCATCAGAAATCGGGATGGTGGCGGTGATTCTGCGAAGACCTCGAACAAGGCGACCCATGCCTTGAGGCAGTGGATGGTGACAGGACGGGCCAAGGCGCTGGCGAGCTCAAGCTGGTCGCGGAAGACGCCTCGCTGGATTTCTAAACTCGGCTCGTCCACCCAGAGATCCAAGCCGCATTCCCCGACGGAGGCGTGAGGATACGTTTCCAGCAGACACCGCAGGCGCGCTTGCCAACCGGGGCTCGCTGTATGCGCTTGCCAGGGGTGGATGCCGAAGGCGGGTAAGACCAAGCCGTGATAGCGCTTGGCGAGATCTTCCACTGCCGCCCAGTCCTCTTCACCCGTCGCATTCACCACCGCCGTGGTGATTCCTACGGATTTCATGGCCTCGATGAGCGTTTCAGAGTCTCCGAGAAGAGCATCTTGGAGGTGACAGTGAGAATCGGTCCAATAAGGCATGACAGGCTAGGCTAGGCGACGCAGCGGGAAAATCTGCACATCGACCGCGGCCGCGGTGAGGATAGAAGGTGGCGGGAGGGCGGGTTCGGAAAATCCATTGAAGTGGAAAGGTTCGGTGGACCACCGGGAGCAGGCGCCGGGGGCGATCTGGTAGGGCGTGTGATGGACTTTCCCGCAGAAGAGCTGGACTGCTGGATTGCTGGAAAAGAGGAGGTAGCGCTCCACGAGGAACCACTCCAGGGTGCCGAAAATGGCGGGCTGGGTGTGTTGGGGAAGCTCGTAATCAAAGACGGCGGTGATGGCCTCTGGCGATTTCCTACGACTTTCGTAGTGGATCGACCGGCCATTTCTCCGGCTGCTCATGGCGGCATGTTCATAGGGCAGGTGGAACAGGCGACGGGCGATTTCCACGGCGAGGGGCTGGTTGCAATCGAGCGAAAAGAACCAGACGCCGGGATTTCCCGCTGCATCGTGGACGTAGGTGCGGAGGTTGAGCTCGTGGAACCAGGAGAGCCACGGCACGGGAAATAGGCCAGTGGGACGGACGCGTTCCATGAAAAATGGCACCACGCCGAGCCAGGCATTTCCGTCGTAGGTGTCCACGAAAAGGCCCGCAGGGAGGCGTGCTTGGATGAGGGCGGGATCGACCGGCCAATGCAGGAAAAGCAAGCCTGCCCAGCGCTGGCGCATGACGACCGGACCCGCCGGACGTTGGCAGGCGGCGAGACGGAGGGCGGGGCTGGGTGTCATGGTGCTAAAGTCACTCGGATCGAGCGGCTTGCCATGAGGATTTTTCATTACGAAAGCCGAGCGGCGAGGAGCTCGCGTTGGAAGATGAGTTCCTTGGGCAAGTGGTCGTAGAGGTCGATGAAGAGCTCGCCTTGGCTGACGAGTTCGGCTTTCCACTCAGCGCGGTTGAAGGCCATGGCTTTGTCGAAGGTGTCGCGGGTGAAGCCGTCGAGGCCTTGGATGTTGAAATCCTCGAAGGCGGGAGTCCAACCGATCTGAGTTTCGTAGCCTGCGGCGGCACCGTGGCAGCGGTTTACGACCCATTCGAGCACGCGCATGTTCTCGCCATAGCCGGGCCAGAGGAATTTCCCGTCCTCGTCCTTACGGAACCAGTTGACGTGGAAGAAGCGCGGGAGATTGGTGAGGTAGCGGCGCATTTCCAGCCAGTGGCCGAAGTAGGCACCCATGTTGTAACCGCAAAATGGCAGCATGGCCATGGGGTCGCGGCGGACTTTTCCGATGGTGCCAGCAGCGGCGGCGGTCATTTCCGAACCCATGGTGGCGCCAACGTAAACGCCGTGGCTCCAGTTGAACGCTTGGTAAACGAGCGGCATGGTGGTGGGGCGGCGGCCACCGAAAATGATCCCGTCGATGGGGACGCCGTCTGGGTTTTGCCACTCGGGGTCGATGGTGGGGCACTGGACGGCGGGCGCAGTGAAGCGGGCATTCGCTTGGGCGGCGGTGCGACCGCAGTCGGGCGTCCAAGATTGGCCGGTCCAGTCGATGAGGTGGGCGGGCTTTTCCGGCGTCATGCCTTCCCACCAGACGTCGCCGTCGTCGGTGAGGGCGACGTTGGTGAAAATGGTGTTCGCCTTCATGGAATCCATGGCGATGGGATTCGTCTCGTAGGCGGTGCCGGGAGCGACGCCGAAGAAGCCGGTTTCTGGATTGATGGCGTGTAGTTTCCCGTCTGCATGGGGCCAGAGCCAAGCGATGTCATCTCCGACGATGGAGGTCTTCCAACCGGCGTCGAGGTAGGATTTCGGCGGGATGAGCATGGCGAGATTCGTCTTGCCGCAGGCTGAAGGGAAGGCGGCGGTGAGGTAGGTCTTGGTGCCGTCTGGCGCGTGGACGCCGACGATGAGCATGTGCTCAGCCATCCATTGGTGCTCGCGGGCGATATTCGAGGCGATGCGCAGGGCGAGGCACTTTTTCCCGAGCAGGGCATTCCCGCCGTAGCCGGAGCCGTAGGACATGATCTCGCGGGTTTCTGGGAAATGGACGATGTATTTGTCGTCATTGCAGGGCCAAGTGGTGTCGGCCTGGCCGGGTTCTAGGGGTGCCCCGACGGAGTGGAGGCTGGGGATGAATTGGGCGTGGCCGTCGCGCTTTTTCGGGGTGGCACCGGTCGCTTCGTCTTCGAGCCGCTTGAGAACGTGGGCGCCCATGTGGCACATGATCCGCATGTTGACGACGACGTAGGGACTATCTGAAATTTCCACACCGATTTTCGCCAAGGGTGAGTCGAGTGGCCCCATGCAGAAAGGGATGACATACATGGTGCGGCCTTTCATGGAGCCGGTGAACTTCCCGGTGAGCAGGGCGCGCATTTCTGTGGGCTCGGTCCAGCGATTCGTAGGGCCTGCTTCATCGGGACGCTTGGAGCAAATGAAGGTGCGCTCCTCGACCCGGGCGACATCGGACGGGGTGGAGCGGGCGAGAAAGGAATTCGGGCGCTTCTCGGGATTGAGTCGAGTGAAGGTGCCTTTTTCCACCATCAGGGACGTGAGGCGATCCCACTCGGCTTGTGAGCCATCGCACCACTCGACTTGGTCGGGGGTGCAGAGTGCTATCATTTCATCGACCCATTTTTTCAGCCCGCCGTGTGTAGTATGCAGAGATTCGCTCATCGCGCTGACAGTAGAGCGTGTTAGCCGCCCCTTGTCGATGCCGTGCAATGATCTGCTGAGAATTAATCAGTGGCTGCGGAGGTCCCGACTCAAGTCGGCTGTTCACCGCGAGCCATGACGACCTTGCCGGTGCGAACGGTCTCGATGATTTCGAATTGAGAAAACATGCTGATGGCCGCGTCGATCTTCGAGGAATTTCCGGCGACGAGGGCGATCATGGACGTGGGAGTGATGTCCACGGTTTTCCCGCCGAAGTGCTCGATGATTTGCAGGGCTTGGGTGCGCTGGGTGTCATCGGCGAGGAATTTCACCATGATGAGTTCTTTCACGACGGCTTCTTCGGTGTCGTGCTCGGAGCACTGGATCACGTCGATGAGCTTGTTCACCTGCATGATGATTTGCGAAAGCCCTTGGGGGTCACCGGAGATGCCGATGGTCATGCGGGAAAAATTGGTATTTCGCCCCTCGGAAACGACGAGTGAGTCGATGTTAAAGCCGCGGCGTGAGAAGACTTGGCAGATGCGCATGAGGACGCCGGGTTCGTTGCTGACCAATACCGAGAGGGTGTGAGTCGGGCCACGAACCAGTGCGGGTGCCGGGACAGGAGTGTCGGTGGTGATGATGGAAGGCATGGAGGATAGGTAGTTTAAGATTTCAAACAGGGGCCGATCATGTGGAACCGATCGGCTTGGCCATGCGGTGCTTGGGTGCCTCGATGATCATGTCTTCGAGCGCGGCACCGGCTGGGATCATGGGGAAGACGTTTTCGTGTTTCACGCACTCGGCGTGGATGAGGATGGGGCCGTCATTGTAGGCGAGGGCCTTTTCCAACATACGAGTGACGTCCGCCGGGCGCTTGATGTGGACGGATGGAATGCCATAGGCTTCGGCGAGTTTGCAGAAATCCGGATTCCCCACGAGGTCCACGCCCGAGGTGCGGTCTTCATAGAACAGCTCTTGCCACTGGCGCACCATACCGAGGTAGTGGTTGTTGAGGACGACGATTTTAATCGGGAGCTTGTGAATGGCTGCGGTGGCGAGCTCGAACAAGGTCATCTGGAACCCGCCGTCGCCGGAAATGGAAATGACCATTTTATCCGGGCAGGCAAGCTGGGCACCGATGGCAGCTGGGAATCCGAAGCCCATGGTGCCTGCACCGCCGGACGAGAGCCAGTGGTAGGACTCGTGATTTTTATAAAATTGTGCGGCCCACATCTGGTGCTGGCCGACGTCGGTCGAGACAATCGCCTTACCCTCAGTGAGTTGATACAGTTCGTCGATGACTTGCTGCATGCGGAGTCCCCCTTGTTTTTTATAGGAGAGTGGGAATTTCTTTTTATAGCCGTCGAGCCTGCCGATCCATTCGGTGGTATCGAGCGGCCCGATTTTCTCGTTCAGCTCGGTGAGGGCGGCCTTGGCATCGCCGACGATTTCGACATGCGCGCGGACCATTTTCCCCATTTCTGCGGGGTCGATGTCGATGTGAATGATGTTTGCCGTGGCACAGAATTTCGAAGGCTGGCCGATGATCCGGTCATCGAAACGCGAGCCGATATTGATGAGGAGGTCGCACTCGACCATCGCCTTATTCGCGTAGGCGGTGCCGTGCATTCCGAGCATCCCCAGTGAGAGCGGGTGATTTTCTGGGAAAACGCCCTTGCCGAGGAGGGTGGAAGTCACTGGGCAATTCAGCGTCTCTGCCAAGTACATGAGTTCCTGATCCGCACGGGCGATCATACAGCCTTGACCGGCAAGGATCACCGGGCGCTGCGCCTTGGCAATCATTTCGGCCGCCTGCTGGATGGCGGTTTTGGAAATCTTGAGCGAGCCACTGGGGTCGTAGCCAGGAAGGTTGAAGGGAGGATTCATTTCTCCCGAGAAGGGCCCTTGAGAAATATCTTTCGGCACGTCGATCAAGACCGGACCCGGCCGTCCCGTGGTGGCGATGTGATAGGCCTCACGGGTGATCCGCGGGAGGGAGTTCGTGTCTTTCACCAAGTAGTTATGCTTCACCACCGGGATGGTGATGCCGAAGATGTCCGCTTCTTGGAAGGCGTCTTTCCCGAGCATCCAAGTAACGGTCTGCCCGGTGATGATCAACATCGGCACGGAATCCATCATCGCCGTCATGAGTCCCGTCACGGTATTTCCCGCACCTGGACCCGAGGTCACAAGAACCGCAGCCGGGCGTCCCGTGGCACGGGCATACCCATCCGCCATGTGCACGGCCCCCTGCTCGTGACGCACGAGGATGAACTTCATCTTCGTCGGAACGGTCTCCAAGGCGTCGAAAATCGGAATCGCGGCACCGCCGGAATAACCGAAGATGTATTCAATCCCGAGATCATCGAGAGTTTTGATGAGGGCTTGTGCGCCGTCCATTTGAGTAGTGCTCATAAAAAATGCGGTTTAGGTGGATCATAATGACTTAGTTCCGACTTGCGAGCAACAAATTATCTCATTTTTCGACAAAAACTGAGTTTAGCCCATCTCAAGGATCTCAAAATGATCGCTTTTCGGACAAACCAGCCAACATTGACACTTCTGTAATTTGAAAGTGTTAAACCGATCGAATCGACCTATCACGGATTTCCCTTGTTGCACCTCATGCGTTTCCGGTCAAAACTGCCGTGTTGCTCATGGATACAGCTCATTCATCCGTAAATCATCAAGACGGTCGGTTGTGGGCGGTGGCGCTTGGGCTATCGATCTTGTTGAATGCGGTATTTCTCGCGCTTTTGGGATTTGCATCGATTCGCTCGACCATCCTGCGGGATCGTCCCTTGAAACAGGCAGAAGCACCTTCAGAGCGCACGATCACGATTCTGCAAGATGCGCCTGCAACCATGCTGGATTCAACGGCCTCACCGCCAAGCGAGGCAAGAGGACCCAAATTTTCCAGAACCTCCGAAGATCAAGTTCTCGCAAAACCAGAGCGCCCAGATTTCATTGGCGAGCGCGATACCCAAGTGACGAGCAGTCGGGTGCCGTTTCGGGATGCCCCTCCCCTACCCTCTCAATCCGGCATCAAACCAAGGAACCCCGACCACATCGAGACGGTCGAGAGCACTTACCAAGATGGGAAAATTGGAGCTGCGGCATCCTCACCACCTAGCCCGACGATGCCTGAGCAGGCTCCCCCGCCGCTGCCACAGTCCGAAAAGAGCCTCGCCGGAGACTCACCGAATCCACTTGGCAATGATGCGCTGAAGTCAGCTGCGCCTCCACAGACCGCCTTATTACAGGGGCCGAATCCGGTGGATGTACCCATTCCGAAAAGCACTCCCGATCCCGCAGAAATGAAAACCTCGACGCCGACTCTGCCTAAAGCGGGAGAGAGTCGCACAACCGCCGCGAAGAATTCCCCAAAGCCTCCGCTGATCCGGACCGAGACCACCGCTCCAGAATTTCGGGGAAATCAGAAAAAAACGGCCATTGTGGGCTCCATTTCAAGAACGGGCCGCAGTGCGCTTAACGTGACGGACACCCCTTTAGGCCGCTATCAAGCCATCATCAGTCGGGCGGTTGAGCAGGAATGGCAGCGTAACTGCATTCGTCACAGAGATTTGATCACTCCTGGCTTTTTGACCGTGCGGTTTTTTGTCGAAAGCAGTGGCCGCGTGAAAACGGTCCAATTCGTCGGCAACATGGAAACGGGCGTCGCCCAGAAAGGGTTCACACTCAATGCCATCCGCGATGCGGAGATCCCAGGAATGCCCGCTAGCATCAAAAAAGAATACGAAACCGAACCTCTCGAAATCATCTTCAACTTCTACTTTTAATCACAGCTCATGATCGAACATTTAACCTATGTCGCCTCCGCCACCGATGCTGTCGGCTTGCAATCCGCTTGGGAATTTTTAGAGAAAGGCGGAATTTTTATGATTCCACTCGGCCTGACTTCCATCGCCGGGACCATGGCGATCATCTACAAAGCGCTCTCTCTGTCAAAGAGCCGAGTCATTCCGCGTGATCTGGAGCAGGCAGTGAGTCGTTTTCCGGACCACCTCGTCGCAGGGACCACTGCCCCCATCGTGACTGAGTTTGAAAAAGGCAGTAGCACCCTCGCGAGGCTTGGCTGGGTCGTGATCAAATATAAGGGCAAGAGCCACCATGAAATCACCACGGCGGTGGAGGCCAAGGCGCGCGAGGAAGTATTAAGGCTGCACGCCGGCATTTCGGTGCTGGACACCATTATCACCATCGCCCCATTACTCGGCCTTTTAGGGACAGCTTCTGGATTGGTCAGAATTTTCCAAGGCTTAGGAGACAATTCGGACCATCTCGCCATCGCACGCGGGATTGCGGAGGCCTTGACCACCACGATTTTTGGACTCGCGATCGCCGTTCCATGTGTGGTGGCTCATGGTTATTTCACGCGCCGCATTGAACTCCTTACCGCTCGGATGGAATCGCTGCTCAACGAGCTAAGCCATGCTTGCGAGAAGCCCACTTCCATCTGACGCATATGCGCTTTTACCGTCCTAAAACAACCCGCAGCCAAGTCGCCGTCATTCCAATGATCGACATCTTGTTTGTGCTACTGGTGTTTTTCATCGTCTCGACTGCCTTCAAAAAGCCGAGAGATGTTTTACGCATCGAGTTACCTACGGTCCGCGAGATTGCGTCGGATACCGTGGCAGATACGCGCTCGACTCTGGCATTGGATGCGGCAGGAGCCATCACGCTGGATTCTTTAGCGGTGCCGGAAGGACTGCTGGAGTCCTACTTGGTGGCCTATCAAAAGCAAAATCCAGGCCGGAAACTTGAACTGGAGGCTGACCGAACAGTTCCGCTTGAGCGCTTACTCAAAGTCTGGGACGCCTTAACCAAGGTCGGCATCGAGATCAAAGATGTGCCAGCAAGGATCAAGGTGGCTAAGTAAAAGTCGTAGATTCGAACGAATCGAGTGACGATTCAAGTGGTCGGTGGACCCCCTCGCTCAGTGCAGCGTGTAATGGCTAGCAATACGCGTCGTAGGCGGGGCCGCTAATGAAACCAACGCCTATTGGCGAATGCACTTCCCACAGAGTGCTCGCCGCCGCTGCTGAGTAGCGACGAATTTGCGGCACAAAAAACCCGCATCGACCCTTGTGAGGCGGATGCGGGTGTTGAATGAAAGTTCTAAGACTTAGATTACTTGCGCTTACGGACCAACATGAGGGTGCCGAGAGTGCTGAGTGAGAGAAGGAGCGAAGAAGGCTCTGGAACTGCAACTAAGCTACCAGGGGTGGTTGGTGCTGTTGTGCGAATGCTGTGGTTGTCACTTTCGAAGGACGCTGCGCCAACGCGCTGCTTGAGTTCGATCTTATCGAAAGTCACGCCTGCTTCGGCGATGAAGTGTAGATAAGCGTAGGCTTGTGTCGGGTTGGTACCGGAGCCTGGCTTGCCGAAATAGTCAGCCGTATTATAAACACTTCCGTTGATGGCTTGCACCGTTCCGACACCGCCATTGAGCTTGGTGAGAAGAGTTGCGGTATCAAAGGTAAGGAGAGTGGTTCCTAAGCTGGAGATAACGATTTCGTTGAAAGCATCAGCTGCAAGGAAATAGATGCCGAAGTAGGCGGCTGGGGTGCTAAGGGAAAGAATGGTGTTTGAACCGCTTCTGCCATTCAGATAGGTCCCGGTGGAGGTACCTCCGAAGGTTCCGTTGCTGAGAAAGGCTGTGCCTGTGCCAGTACCACTACCTGTGTTGCTGTAGGTGGCTCCGTTGGCAAGAAGGCCAGATGGATTGGTACCGAAGGGGTTACCGCCATTAATCGTGAATGTTTCAGTCGCTACACCCGAGATGTTAGCACTGGGTGCGGAGGCGGACTCCACGTCGTTAGGCGACATCCAAACCGCGATTTGCGCTTGGGCCGAGAGCGGCAAGACGATTGCCGAAAATATGAGTGATCTGATCTTCATTGTAGTAGGGGAGAAAAGTGCTGACGGACAAGAGAACCGACGATCGCCGACTTGGTCAATCATTTTTTCAAATTTTTTTGAACGTTATTTTAAAGACCCACCCATATTTTATAATTCCATCTAGCGTTTGGGTCGTAGCGACTCATCGGGACTCACGCTTGATTCTAAGACTGCAGATCGAGTTCTAGAAAAAATGGCACGTTACCTTTTTCTCTGAAAACACGTGCAGGGTCAGCGAGATCATGATTTCAAGAGCGGAGTGAAGGGGCGCGCAGTGCAGCTGGATGGGATAAGAGCAGTCGCTATGGTGGGGATCTGTTGGGATCACTGGTGTCCGGCAGGCTGGCCGCGGATTTTCCCGTTTGAGGTGTTTCTGTTCTTTTTTCTCGTTCTTACGGGGTATCTCATCACGGGATCTTTGTTGAGAGAGCAAGAACGCCATCGAGGCCTTGGTGGTGCTTGGCGGCTTAAGGCACTAAAAAATTACCAACTGCGCCGGGGATTAAGAATACTGGTGCCTTATTATCTCGCCTTGTTATTGGGACTGCTGGTCTGCGCGCCAGACCTCTTCGTGAATTTCGGATGGTATTTTTTCCATCTCTCGAACCTTCACATGGCAACGCTAAGCTACTGGCCGACGGGCACTAACCACTTTTGGTCATTGGCGATGCAGCAGCAGTTTTACCTGATCTGGCCTTTCGTCATTTGGTTCACTCCCAGAAAATGGCTCATTCTTACGCTCTTGGGATTTAGCATGGTAGGTCCATTTTCACGGATGTTTCAGGATTCTTTCAACCCCTGGTTTGCCTCGCCGCAGTTGTTGACATGGATGGCGTTTGACTATTTCGGGGTCGGGTCGCTGCTGGCTTTGGCCATTCACGAGAAGATGCCTTGGCAGAGTCGGCGCTTGAAGTGGGTGGTTGGCAGCGGCTTGGTCGGATATTGCCTCATCGTTACGGCTCACCGACTGCATTTACCCACCTGGGGCTTTAGGGCCTTTCAACAAAGCTTTCTATCCCTTGCTCTCTGCGGCTTGATCGCCATCGGCACCTTGGGTCTGCCCGGTCGCTGGAAGTGGTTATTTGAAAATCCAGCGATCCAGAGAGTGGGTCAGCTTTCTTATGGAATTTATCTATTCCACAATCTCGCGCCTTTGGTGACCGGGAAGCTTTTTTGGTTTTTGTGGAGTGCACCTTTCAACAACGACTGGGGCGCGGTTCTACGCGTAGCCATTTTCGCCATAGTGACATGGATGCTGGCCCTAGCCTGCTGGAAATGGGTGGAGTCCCCGCTGCAAGCGGTTCGTTCGAGATTGAAACCCGGCCCAACCGGCGCGGACTGTGAGTCGTCACCTTGATTGAAAAGAAACTCGGCCCAAGCATCATGAGTGCCGCCGAATTCACCATGGCGGGTGAAAATCACGATGAATGGGTCCACCCTAATCATGGCTCGATTCTTGCTGACAGCGGAGGGTGCACTGGATCCCTCTCTATCTAGGAATGGTCCTATCCGCGCAGAGCGCTTCTCGCTCGGTGGATTTATTGGCGGAATTCGCCTCATCCCTGCCCATGGTCCACCGGACTGTGGATTTTGACCCCGCCAAGAAGCATCCTGATTGGAGTCCGCGAAAATACAGCCGTTCTCCTGCGGGCGAGCACAGGTTGCTGGGTCCATTCAAGACCGACGAAGAGGCGGAGCTGCGCTTGGAGAATCTCCCTCCCCATGATTGCCTGCTGATCCGGGTGGAAGTGGCGATTCTGTGCCACTGGGATGGGGTTTGGAAAAACTATGGGCCTGATGTTTGGCGCGCCTCACTGGACGGTGACACCCGTTTGCTGGAGACGACATTTTCAAACTTTTCAGGGGCCTTGCAAAATTTCCCGGATGAGGTCGGCCCGGTCAAACATGAGTCCCGCACGGGATCTTCGTCGCATGGAGAACTCGGGTGGACCCTCACGATGGGTGAACGAGGTGAGGTCTGGAAGGATCTGGACACCACCTACACGATCTGGATGGCAGTCCAACATCACCGGCCAACGGTGTCGTTCAACTTCTCAGGAACCTTCCACGACGACCCGGATCCCGAAGAATTGAGAGGTGAATGCTGGGCGCTGAGAAGTTGCGAGGTGCGGGTGATGCCGCGCCGGTCCAGCCCGTCTGCGCACATGGTGCGAGTCGCCGCAGCGGAGGCATTCACGGCAGGCGCGGTGCCGGATTCTGCCAGCACGGCGCTCTTGGTGATGGCGGGCACGAAGGGATTTCCTTTGATCGAGGCGATTTTGGAAGAAAAGGGTCAGCTAGGTCTATCGCGCCAGGCCTTGCTGGAAGCCAGAAACCACGCCACGGCCGAGACGGATGGACTGATTGAAAAATTGAGCAGCCCAGATCCCACTCTCCAGCAGGAGGCTCTCAGCCAAATGGGAGAATCATCGCCACGCTTGCTCGCTGCGATCGAGAAAGCGCGCGACGATGCCGAAGACCCCGAGATCCGGGAGCGCCTGAATGTGGTGCTCAAGAAACCAAGGCCACCGCTGGTGGAAATCCCCGACGACGCCGTGGTGGAACCGAGCGTGATCGCCGCCGGACGCTTGAGCCACGCACTGCGCCTCATCCGTGATTCCCAGGCATCGCGCTGGCTTGGGCTATTGAAAGCGACGGCCTTGGGTGATGCGCCTTAGCTCTGAGCGGCTTGTTTGAGTATTTCTGGGAATGCGGCGGTGATCTGGGCGTCTGAGCCGTGGGCCTCGATGTTGATGGCCCCCTTGTAGCCGCCTGCTCTTAACACTCGGAAATAGGGACGGAAATCGTCACCCGCTACGCCTGGCACGCTGCGCTTAGAGTTGTTTTCCGCAATTTCCACATGGACGACCACGTCGAGCGCGGCCTGCAAATCTGCGGGGCTGTCGCCCATGGCCGCCATGTGGTAAAGGTCGGCCAAGAGGCGGACATGAGGGTGGCCGGCGGCGCGGATGATTCTGGCGCCGTCACTGATGCGGTTGATGAAATTACATTCTGAGGCGCGGAGTTGCTCGACGATGACGGTGACGCCTTCTTTCTCGGCAAGCGGACCCATCGCTTGGAGGAGCGCGACGAATTGCGCCTCTGCCTTATCTAGGGGCCAGCCGTCTTTGATTTGCCTGGCGTTACCACTTCCAAAAATGATGTAGGTGCCACCGGCTTGTTTGAGGCGGCGGAAGGCGATGCTAGCCCAATCCAAGACTTGGGGGTGATTTGCCTCAGCACCGACGGCGCGGAGATGAGCTGGGCGGATGAAGCCATTGCAGGCGAGGATGGGTAAGGGGCAGTCGGCAAGTTTTTTCAGGTTCTCGGCGAAAACGGCATCGGCTTTATCTGGCACTAAAAAGCTGGCGACGCTCTCCGTGATAAATTGGCCGCCTGCCGCTTTGATCAGAGGTGCTTTAGCGATTGAAGTCGCCATCCCCATGGCGCTGAAGAGGGGCGACGAGGGTGCTTTTTCTACTGCCAGAGCACGCGGGGAAAAACCGAGGCCACCGAGGAGGCCGAGGCTGCTGAGGGAGCCGTATTGCAGAACTTCGCGACGAGTCATAGTGCTGACCATTTACGCGGAGGATTCGGCGGAATCTTCAATCATTTCTGAAAAAATGGATTTCTGGGCGTCGGCATCGAGCTCGAACCACTCGCCTTCTTCGAGGTCGGTAGGGAGTCGCAGGCCGCCGATGGAGATGCGCTTCAAGCTGAGCACGTGATTTCCCGCAGCGGCGAACATGCGGCGGACTTGGTGGTAGCGTCCTTCGTGAAGGGTGACTAGGGCTTCCTTTTCACCGAGGACTTGGAGCTTGGCGGGAAGCAGTGGGCGGGTCTCGCTATTGAGGACGAGGGTACCGGAGGAGAAAAGCTCGCCCTCGTGGCCTTCTAGCGGGCGGTCGAGCTGGACTTGGTAAACTTTGAGGCAGCCGGACTTGGGGTGGATGATTTTGTGGAGGAGTTTCCCGTCGTCCGTCATCAAAATGAGGCCTGTGGTGTCTTTATCGAGGCGGCCTACGGGATTGAGGCCGGGATTGCGGAGGGCGAAGCGGGGTGGCAGAAGATCGTAAATGGTGTCGCCAGGGTCTTCGGTACTACAGGTGTAGCCATCTGGCTTGTTGAGCATGATGACGAGTGGGGCTGGGGGATCGAGTTCTTCACCACGGAAGCGGATTTGGTCGTGGGGCGGGACTTCATTTTCACTAAGGCTACGGCCTGTGGCGTCAGTGACGGCACCGGCGCGGATGAGTCGCTGCACTTCCTTGCGGGAGCCGTAGCCGAGGTTGGCGAGGAGTTTGACGAGTTTCATGAGTGGGTGGTTTAGCGTTTCTCGGCAGAGAGGATTTTATAGATTTTATCCTCCGTGATTTTCCGCCAAGCGAGGCCGCTGACTTCGAGGGCCGCTTCGTAGGGCAGTTGGCGATTGGCGACGAGGAGTAATTTCCCACCGCGCTTGAGTGAGGCGGCGGCGACTTTGAGGAAGGCGCGCCCGAGATCGACATCCGTGGCCTGACCGGTGTGGAAGGGTGGGTTCATGATGATGGCGTCGTAAATGGCGAGTAGGCCGGTGTTGACGTCGTGCCAATGGTAGCTGATTTCTTGGGGCTGGGCGGCGAGGTTGATCCGTGCACAGTCGAGTGCGCGGGCGTCCGCTTCGTAGAGGTCGAGCTGGGTGAGCTTGGGGCAGCGCTGTAAAAGGGCGGCGGAGAGAAAGCCCCACCCGGCACCAAGGTCTGCGATGCGGCCGTGAAAATGGGCGGGGAGGTGGTCGGCAAGAAGCTGGGAGCCGGGGTCGATGTGGTCGCTGCTGAAAATGCCAGCCTGGACCGTGAAGCCGCTGATTTCCCGGAGCTCGGAGAGATGCTGCCATTCCTGAAACTGCGCTTCGTCCCATGTGCCGTCGTCCGTCGCATGGAAAGCACGGCATTTGTGCTTCTGGAGGGAGAAGATCGCCCCGGTGGCCTTGGCGAGTTCCTTTTCAAAACGTCCAGCGCCTGCGGTGTTGGGCATGGCGACGAGCAGTGTGCCGCCGGGTGCGAGGCGGCTGCGGGCGAGGGCGAACCAACTGAGCGTCTCGTCTCGCGACTTGCCGGGGAGCATGAGGACAAGCGGCCATTTCCCGCTGGGAAGATCATCCGCGCGGTGAAATCCTGCACGCTCCCATGCAGCCGCGCGGGGCTTGAAGGGCTGCCAGCCGAGCAAGTTAGGCCAGTCCTGTAGGGCCGGGTGTGGCTCTGCGCCCATGAAGAGGGCGCTGGTGGGTAGGGCGAGTCCTCCTTCCGCCGTGAAGGCGAGCAGGAGGGTATCAACAGCGGGGCTCATGGCACATTCTTGAGTCCTCGCGGGGGGATGGCAAACTCGTTGACGAGCTTTTCTTGGGCGTAGGGCTGATTTCACCTTTGACCCCGACACTCCGGCAGATGGCGCTTGAATGTTTCCCCCTAGAGCCTTAGTCCAAGCGGGTCATGCACCCCTACCAGACTCTCTCGCTCTTTTCCACCGGACTGGTGCTCTCGGTTTGGTTGATTGGCACCCACCTGCTGATGTTGTTGAAACCGATGATGGTGCAGGATTTTTTGAAAAAATTTCCGCGCAATCAGTTGCTAGGGCAGCTCTTGATGGGAGTGGGGCTGGCGTGGTTTTGGCTGCTCATCGCGCCTGCGGGGATGGGCACGCTGAGTGCCTTGGCGATGGATCTTGGGGAGTTTAACGGCGCTAAGGGGACTCTTCAGATTTTGGTGCCCATCACACTGGTTTTGGTCTGTGTGAGCATCCGGGACTTTTTGGCCGTGCGTGCGCTAGGCCTGCTCGGATTGATGCTGGCAGCCCCGTTACTGGGCGCGGCGTTTTTGAAAGACCCGGGGTCACGTTTGTTGGTGCCGATATTCGCTTATGTGATCCTCACTGGCTCGCTTTTCTGCGTGGGGATGCCGTATATGTTCCGCGACTTGATCACTTGGGTGACGGCGGACCAGTCGCGGTGGAGGCTCGCTTCCATCACGGGCTTGCTCTACGGGGTGGCGACACTGGGCTGCGCGCTACAGTTTTGGCGGGGTTTTTGAACCCGCAAAAAAAGCGTGTCCCCGTGAGGAGACACGCCTTGAAGCAGTCGTGAATTTTTCCTGGCTTTTAGTAAACAGGAGCGCCGGATGTCTCGTGACTCGAGCTACCACCGGTTGCCTTGGTGGCGGTGCTTTCCAGACCCTCACCACCCATTCGCATGTCACGACCGAGACCGATCATGGTATTGCAGGAGGTGAGTAGCAGGGCGGCGGCGGCAGCGGTGATCAATAAGGTCGTTTTCATCAGTGGTTTAGGTATCCTATTCCACTCGCACTGCAAGTGGATTTTGTAAGGATTTGTTGAGTATGAGGGGAGCTTACGTTTAAGACTCAGGCCACGAGTGCTTTCAATCTGCGGCAGACCTCTTCGACATTGGCCCGTGAGTTGAAGGCGGAAATCCGGAAATAGCCTTCACCCGCAGAGCCAAAACCGGAGCCGGGAGTGATGACGACTTGGGCCTCGCTGAGCATTTTGTCGAACATGTCCCATGAGCTGAGTCCCGCTGGGCAGCCAACCCAGACGTAGGGGGCATTCACGCCACCGAAGACGGTGAGCCCAGCGGCAGCGGCGGCTTCACAGAGGAGTTTCGCATTTCCCATGTAGTGCTCGATGAGGGCGCTGACTTGGGCTTTTCCTTCCGGTGAAAACACGGCGGCGGCGGCTTTCTGGACTGGGTAGCTCGCGCCGTTGAACTTGGTGCTGTGGCGGCGCGACCAGAGCTGGTGCAGAGGGATGCGCTCGCCGGTGTCGGATTTCCCGGTCAGTGTCTTGGGGATGACGATATAGGCGCAGCGCACGCCGGTGAAGCCGCCATTTTTGGAAAATGAGCGGAACTCCATGGCGCAGTCGTGGGCACCTTCAATTTCAAAAATCGATCGTGGGATGTCGGGATCTTGGATGAAGGCTTCGTAGGCGGAATCGAATAGGATGATCGCGTCGTTTGCTTTGGCGTATTTCACCCAGGCTTCGAGTTGGGCACGGGTGGCGACGGCACCCGTCGGGTTGTTGGGGAAGCAGAGGTAAATGATGTCTGCCTTTTCTGTGGGCACACCTGCGACGAACTGGTTAGCCGCGTTGCATGGCAGGTAGAGCAGCCCCTCGTAGGCACCTTTTTCGTCCGCTTCTCCGGTATTCCCGGCCATGACATTGGTGTCCACATAGACGGGATAGACCGGGTCGGTGATGGCGATGACGTTGCCCTTGCCGAAGATGTCGAGGATGTTCCCAGTGTCGCATTTCGAGCCGTCGGAAATAAAAACCTCGTCCGCAGTGATCCCTAGGTCGGCGAATTGGTGATCCACAATCGCTTGGCGGAGGAACTCGTAGCCCTGCTCTGGACCGTAGCCCTTGAAGGTCTCACGGGTGGCCATTTCATCGACCCCTTCGTGCATCGCTGCCACGACAGCAGCAGGAAGGGGCTCGGTGACGTCGCCGATGCCGCAGCGGATGATGCGTGCGGATTTATCGGGATTCTCTTCGGTATAAACTCGAACGCGACGGGCGATTTCAGGGAAGAGGTAACCTGCTTTGAGCTTAAGGAAATTGGAATTAATCGTGGCCATGCGGGCGGACCATTACCGAGGACTCGGACGCGGCGCAATACGAATGAAAGCGGAATCGGAGTGAACCATGGAGAAAAAAATATCGGCGGACGTCGGGAGTATATGACCAACATCCGCCGATAATCACTACGAGGGGAAGGAACCTAGCGCTGCTCTGGCACGCGTTACAAACGTGTCACAACAGCTGCTAGATGACTCCATTTTGCCCTGAAATTTCAGGAACGCAATGAAACACTCGGAAAAGTATGCAAATTTTGCAGGTAATCGGCATTTGCCTGTTTCCGGCAAATCACCATTCTTCAAGGATGCGCGAAGAAACCCGCCGCTGCTTGCAGAGCGACCAAGCCCATTGTTGGCATCCATTCACCCGCCAAGCGGAGTGGTGCGCGCGTGGGCACGAGCCGCTCGTCATCGTGCGGGGGGAAGGCGTGTGGCTTTGGGACTCGGAAGGCCGCCGCTACTTGGATGGAAATTCGTCGATCTGGACAAACATCCACGGCCATGCCCACCCGGTAATCAACGAGGCGATCACTGCGCAGCTGGGAAAAATCGCGCATAGTTCGTTCCTCGGCTTCACCCACCCACTGGCAGCAGAGCTGGCGGAGCGGCTGTGCGGCTATTTCCCGACCGGCTCTCTGGAGCGAGTGTTTTTCTCGGATGATGGGTCCACGGCCATCGAGTGCGCGTTGAAAATGGCCAGTCAGTATCGCCAGCAAACGGGTGAAACCGGACGGGATCACTTCGTCGCCTTCACGAATGCCTACCACGGAGACACGCTCGGAGCGGCTTCGTTAGGCGGAGTAAAGCGATTTGTGGAGCGCATCAGCGGCAGGGGATTTCCGGTGATTCAGGTCTCCAGCATGACTGAACTAAGCGCGCATCCCGTGGAGAGAATCGCCGCTGTCATCATCGAGCCACTGATCCAAGGGGTGAATGAAATGCGCCCCTGGCCCACCGGGATGCTCGCCGCGCTCCGCAGGTGGTGCGATGAGACGGGCGTGCATCTGATTCTGGACGAGGTGATGACCGGCTTCGGCCGCACCGGTAAACTCTTCGCTTGCCAGCAAGAGCAGGTGATTCCGGATTTCCTCTGCCTCGCCAAAGGACTCACCGGCGGCTACCTCCCGCTCGCCGCGACTTTGACGACTGGGGAAATCTACGACGCCTTCCTCGGCAGCCCCGAACGCAGTTTTTCCTATGGCCATAGCTACACGGCCAACGCCCTCGGCTGTGCTGCCGCCCTCGCGAATCTTAACCTTTTCACCCAGGAAAAAACGCTCGAGCGCCTCCCAGAAAAAATCGCCCACATCGCCGCTGGACTCGCGCAGCTCCAAGCGACCAGCCCCCTAGTCCATAAAATCCGCCAATGCGGCTTCATCGCTGGCATCGAACTCCGCCGACCCGATGGGGAAAAATTTCCCGTCCACGAGCGCCTCGGCGAAGCGATCTGCCACCAAGCCAAGCGCCATGGCCTGCTCACCCGACCGATCCTCGACACCCTAGTGCTGATGCCGCCGCTCTCGTCTACGTTGGGAGAAATCGACCACGCGCTGGATGCGCTCCGGGAGACCTTGAAATCATAGCTGACGCGCCAGCCACTTTCAAACTCCCTCTGCGGCTTTGCGCGAATTACTCCTTTCCGAGACCCGGGCCGCATCCGCATCCTTACATACCCGCCGGGCGGAAAAAAGTTCCCGGAAATAAAAATAGTTGGCCCTTCGGTCCGGATGGCTAGGCTGGCTGGCAATGGCGTAGTTCCCGCCAGAAACCCTGCTCTAAATCCACGCCCATGTCCTCGTTTTCCCGCCGCAATTTCCTTGGCACCGCCGCAGCGACTCTGGGCTTGGGCACTTTGACCCGACCGGCGCTTGCCCAGAATGCACCCGCTGCGGGCAAGCCGAAGAACATCAACAACCCCTACGTTTACCATTTCAACATCGGTGAAATAGAAGCTTGGTCGATCAGCGACGCCCACATGCTCTTCAACGACCGGGTGGATAAAATGTGGCCCCCGGATCAGCGCCCGGCGATGATCCGCGACCTTGAGGAACACGGCGAGCGCAGCGACGGCCTCCCGCTTTACGTCAATGTCCTAGTCCTGCGGATCGGCAGCGAGGTCATCGTCTGCGATGCTGGATTCGGCATCCGCGAAAATGTGAACATGGGCTGGCTTTGGGATGGTTTGAAATCCATCGGCATCGCCCCCGAGCAAGTGACCAAGGGCATCCTCAGCCACGGCCACTCCGACCATATCGGCGGCTTCGTGCATCAGGGAAAACCGCTTTTCCCGAATGCCGCAGTGCACGTGCTAAAGGAGGAAGTGGACTTCTGGCGCGCGCCCAAACCAGATTTTTCCAAATCTCACCGCCGCGACAACATCCCCAACATGATTAAGACGGTGCGCGAGGCCTTCGATGTCCTGCAGCCGAATCTCCAGCTCAACAAGAGCGGCGATCAATTGCTCGGCGGAGCCATCACCATCGAGTCCGCGCCGGGCCATACCGACGGGCATTGCATCCTGCGGATCAAGGACGGCAAGGACTCCCTGCTTCACCTGATGGACCTGGCCCACAACCACTTGCTGATGTTCACCGATCCCTCGTGGTTCATCGAATTTGATCATCACCCCGAGCTAGCCGTGGCCACTCGTAAGCGCGTCTTCAAGCAAACCTGCGAAACCCGCGAGCGCTGCTACGGCTTCCACCTGCCCTGGCCCGGACTCGGCCGGATCCTGCCGCGCGGTGAGGGCTACAAATGGGAAATCGAGCGGATGAGCTGGGGGGATTGAGAGGCGACGCGATCAGTGTTTCGATGTGGCGGCGTAGTCTTTCCACAACCACTCCAGCGCGGACGGCAGGATTTGCGCACGCGCCGGGCCGAGGCCGTGGCCGACATTCAGGCAGTAGAGGTATTGATAGTGGTAGCCCTTGGCTTTCAGCACAGTCGCCATCGAATGGTTCGCCGCTACCCAGTCGTGCATGCCGTCGCGCATGACGTTGGGATTCAGCAAATCCCGGTCGCCCACGGCCATCCAAATGCGCAGCGGCTTCGGCGCACTCTCGGGGATGAGCGTCTGATGAAAGCCCCACGCACCATCGGGTGTCTCGGGATTAAACGGCCACTGCTGGTTCACAAAAGTTCCGGAAAAGGTTAGCACGCGGTGATACCACTCCGGGTGATACCATGCCATGATGAGCGCCGCAGATCCGCCGGAACTCGTGCCCATCGTCGCACGGCCCTCGGGGTCTTTCGTCAGCTTGACCCCGTAGTTTTTCTCCACCCGTGGCAGCACTTCATGCTCGATGAACTCGGCATACAAGCCGGACATGGTGTCGTATTCCCGCCCGCGCTCGTGGCCCTGCGCGTCGCCACCGCCATGGGAAATCAGGATGGCGAGCATCGCGGGCACCCGTTGCTGGGCGATGAGATTGTCCAGCACATGGGCGAGGTTCATGTCCGATTTACCCATGCCGGGGCCATCGTGAATGACGATGAATGGCGCGGCTGTCCCCTGCACATACTGCTCGGGAATATAGACAGTGACCGTGCGCTGGTAGTCGATGGGATGAGTCTCGACGATGAGAGTTTTCGGGTTCTTGGGATCGACCGTGCCGAAGACTTCCCGGGCGATGCCGGGGTTGAAGAGCTTGCACTCCTTGGAGTCCATGGAGAATTGCTCGACTTTTCCCTGCGGCACACCCGCGACGACCTGTGCCTCAGGCGCAGCGACATACGTGGGGCCAACGAGGAAATCACCCTCAGCCGTGACGGGTGGATTCACGCCGGGTTTCCCATCGAGCCGCGTGAACAAGGGTGCTCCAGGCCCATCAAATGGACGGGTCGGCGGCATTTCTGCGCCGATTGCGGTGAGGGAAAAGGCACCGAGCAGGAGCGAAGTACGGAGGTGGATCATGGAAGGCTTGGGTTTCTTGGTTGGAGTGACCTCCGAGGCGGTTTTAAAAGAAGCGGGTTGTCCTGTGGGAGGAAAATCGGGCGAGGTCAGGGCCGGGCAGTCAGCACGACTACTGCTTAGGCGAACAAGCCGAGCACGGGCTTGCCCTTGTTGCCGATGGTGAATGGGCGGCCGCTGGGGCTGATGACTGGGGTCGCGATGGGCAGGCCACAGGCGTGGGCGACGGTGGCATGGAGATCGCCGACGGTGACTGGATCGCGCTCGACGTGGCCACCAGCGGCGTCACTGGCACCGTGGACGTAACCGCGTTTCGCACCGCCGCCGGCCACGACGCAGGAAAAGACGAGGGGATGGTGACCACGACCGCTGCCGTCGAATTCGGGTTTGCGGCCGAACTCGGTGGCAACAACGACCATGGTGCTGTCCAAAAGCCCGCGAGAATCGAGGTCACGGATTAAGGCGGCGAAGGCGGTGTCGAACTCGCCGCCGCGATCTTCCATGCCACCATCGATGTCCTTGTGCATGTCCCAGCCGCCGCTTTCGACTTCGACGTAGCGGACGCCCCCCTCGACGAGGCGGCGTGCGAGGAGGCAGCCTTGGCCGAAGCGGTTGTTGCCATACTTCTCGCGCAGGCTGGCAGGTTCTTGGTTGAGATCGAAGCACTGGAGGTCCTTGCCTTTCATGAGGCGGAGGGTGCTTTCGTAAAACTCATTGTAGGCCGCCACGCCGCTGTCCTTGGTGGTGTCGGAGAAATGGTGGTCCATGTCGTGGAGCAGGGCGAGGCGCTGGTCCATGATGGATGCTTGAGCCCGCGGGATGGCATGGGGGAGGCCCTCGGCAGGATCTAGAATGGGCAAGGGACTCATCGTCGCGGGGAAGAATCCATTGCCGTGATTGGCCGGGCGATTGATGCAGACGCTACTCGGCAGGGTCGGGTGACTGGTGCCGAGGTAGTGCTGCGCCCAGGCCCCGAGGATGGGATGCACGATGGTGCCGCGTTTTTCAAAACCGGTCCGCATGAGGTAGCGGGCCTGCTCGTGGACGCCGACTTTGGCGGTCATGCTGCGGATGACGGTGATTTTATCCGCGATGGAAGCAATCTCTGGGAGGTAGGAGGAAACCTGGTAGCCGGCCTTGGTGCCGAGGGCGCTGCCTGGGCCTTTCGAGTCACCGGTCTTGGGGTCGAAGCTGTCGATCTGACTCAGCCCACCGGAAAGCTGAAGCATGATGACGGCCTTGGCCTTGCCGAAGCCGGGAGCGGCGGCTTCCTCGGCGTGGAGGCGCTCACCGGGAATAAATGGCAGCAGGGTGATGCCGAAAGCGGCTTGGGCCATGCGTTCGACAAAGGTGCGGCGGCTGAGTTCATTGAGCCGGAGAAGATCGGATTTCATGAGGGTGAGAGAGGAATGATTTAAGGGACAAAGAGGAATTCACGGGAATTGAGCAGCACCCAAGCGAGGTCGGGAATGCCAAGGCCTCCCTTCAGCGCGGCGAGGGCCTTGGCGGATTCGTCCGCGCTGGGCGGGCGGGCGAGGAAGCTGAAATAGAGCGAGGAAATCTGATCCGCCGGGGCTTTCGTCCGAGTGGCAGCGGCCATGACGGCGGAATTATGGGTGATGATTTCCTGCACGGGACCGTTCATGAGCTGGAGCAACTGAGGGACGCTGCCGTCGTTGGTGTTGGTGTCGGACACAAGGCGGTCGCTCTGGCCGAAGAGTCGCAGGAAGTGGTTTTCCGGCGCGGGCTGCGGGAGTTCACTGGCACGGGCGAGCACGAGCCCGGAACGGATTTGCGGTTTGCCGCCTTCGTAGAGATCCACGGTGGCCTTGGGATTCTTGCCGCCTTTTTTCCTGCCCTTCCCTTTGAGCGAAATACCGTTTTCCTCCATTTCGTCCATGAGCTTGTTCACAGTGACGAGATTGATCGCATCTGCGGGCACGTCGGTGTTCTGAAGATTTTCGCTACGGCAGAGAAGGAGGTGATCCGCTTCATCCCCGGCGGCGAGTGTGACGATGGAATCCCATGCTTGCTCGGCTGTCATCCGCCGCAAGGTCGGGCCTTGGAAGCGCCAGGTCTTGGGATCTTCCGGGGCCTGACTGGCTTGCCGCTGGTAGGCGGCGGTGTTGAAAAGAATGCGCTGGAATTCCCGCAGGTCGAACTTCGCCTGCTTCATGTAGGTGGTGATTTGCGCGAGCAGCTCGGGATTGCTGGCGGCGGAGGGGTCGTCGAGATCGGAAACCGGTTCTTGCACGGCGAGGCCGAAAACTTTTTTCCAAACGCGATTGGCGATGGAGGCAGCGAAACGGGGATTTTCCGGGTGAACCATCCACGCGGCGAACTGGTTACGGAGTTGGGACGGCTGCGAAAGGGTGACCTTGTAGGCGGGATTTTCCTTGGCCGTGTCGCTCCAACGAATCAATTCGGGAACGGCGGGGGCGCTTGGCTTGACGTCTTGATATTTATAGTCTGCGGGAAATTTCAGGTGATTGGTGGGCAGGTCCACCAGGTTGTAAGCGTTGGCGCTGAGTAGTTGGTTCACCACGTATTTACCCATGCGCGGAAGTTCTTCACTTTTCGCGAGCTTGCGGGTTTTCCGGTAAACGTCCTCGTGAAAGCCATCGGTCGCGCCAAAAAAGGCGGCCATGCTGTAGAAGTCACGCTGGGTCCAGTCGGCGAAGGGGTGGTCGTGGCACTGGGCGCAGGAGACGTTGGCCCCGAGGAAGGTGGTGAGAAGATTCGAGACCCCATCGAGCGGCATCTGGGCATCGCGCAGGAGGAAGCCAGAAGCGCCGTTGACATTCAGCTTGCCATCTGCGGTCAGCATTTCCCGCACCATCACATCCCAGGGCACGTTCATCGCGATCTGGTCCTTAAGCCAGTCTTCGTAGAGAAATGCCTTGGTGCCTTTTCCGTAGTCGTCCTTCACGCGGAGCATGTCGGCGAGCCAGTTGAACAGGTTCATGGTGTAGCCCGGCGAGTTGAGCAGGGTGTTAATGAGCGTGGCTCGCTTGGCGGAAGAGGGATCGGTCAGAAAGGCTTGGGCCTCCTGCTCGGTGGGAATCCGCCCGATGGTGTCAAGGTAAAGCCGACGCACGAATTGGGCATCCGTGGTTGGTGGATTGGCCGCCACCGAGTTGCGCTTGAGTGAGGCGTTGATCGTCTCGTCGAGACGGGCGGCGGCTTGGTGGATGACGGCCTGCGACATCGGCGCGAGAGGCCGGGCGCTTTGACAGGCTTTGGCAAACTGCTGATCTCCCTCGCTCAATCGAGAGAGGGCGAAGCGGAGCTGTTTTTTGTCTTTTTCCTCTACGGTGACGATGCCGTTCTCAAGCGTCTTGAATTTCGCCTCCAGCTTTTGGCCACTGGAAGCCGTCCAGACGTGCCAGCCATTCAAGTCGCCGGGGATGCTGTCCGCAGGGATTGGTTGCTCTTTGTCCGCAGGATTTTTCGAAGCCTTACCCTTGGACTTCCCGAGCGATGCCGTAACGAGAGCGACGGATGTCGCGATAAGGGTGAGGTTGAACCAAAAGGTGTGGGATTTCATAAATACGGCGTAAGAGGTTCAACCCCGTACGCCGCAATAGTTGCAACTTTTCATCCTCTTCCGAACCGGCAAGCCAAAGCGGCCACTGGAGGAGAGGTGCGCAATGGTCTTATTTCAGATCCTCGATCTTGGTGAGTTTCATCTGGATGTCCTGTTTCATCGGGATCGTCATGGTGGCGGTGGGATCGGCAGGGTTTTTCATGGAAATTTCCATGGCCTGTTTCATTTCGAAATCGCGGGCCATGCCGAGGGCTGGGTCGAAGTAGAGGGTGCCGGTCATGGTGCCGTTTTTGATGCTCATGCCCATCGATTTTAACATCGCCGCTTCAGGGGCTTGGTTTTTCGCATCCTCAGGGGAGGTGTCGGCGGCGAGGTTGAGGGTGGCGGTCATCGCGATTTCCGCGCAGGGGATGCCCTTGTGGGGTGCCATGGCCTTGAATGTGTAGGCGCCTTTCACTTCCATGGCCCCGACTTGTGGCAATTTCATGGAGGTGTTGAACGTCCATGAGTCTCCCGGTTTGACCGGGTGGCCTGGCATGGACTTGAGCGCGGATTGCTTGACCATTTCCGTGAGGGATTCCTTGGTGAACATCTTGCCAGCGATCGCTGCGCCCGGACCTGAGGCGAGGGCGGCGATAAACTCGTCGTAGTTCTCGATTTCCTGAATCTCGTCCTGCGGGCTGATGAGCATCTTGATGTCCTTGCCGATGATGGGCTGGATGCCCTTGCCGATGCCCATGGCGTCGTCTGTCGGTTTGGCGGAGTCGAAGCCCATCGTCTGGCCCGCCATGTCCATCGTCATGGCCATGTGTTCGTATCGCATGATGAGGCGCTTGCGCAGACCGTCCTCGTGAGCGGTGACCGCGCTGCTGATTTCCGAGGTCATGTTCATTTTCTGATCCATGGTTTTTTCACCGATGGCCATGCTGCTGGTCTGGGTCATTTCCATGGTTTGGAAATACTTTTTCCCGACGATCCATTGTTGCTTAAGCTCGATGCTGTCCGCAGCGCTGAGTGGCACGGCACTGAGAAGGAGAGAGGTGGCGATGAGGTGGTATGGTTTCATAGATGTGGTGAGAGGGTGGTGGCCGTTAGCGTTTTAATAAAGATGTCTTCGCGAACATGCGGCGTTGTTGCTGGTAAACATCAGACTTGCTTAAGCCGCGCTTGAACAGCGTAAAGGAAAGCAAAAGGGGGAGGCACCAATCGATAGAACCAGAGCGACCAGCATAAGAAGCAATGCCCAATGCCATGCCAAGGGCACCAAATCGAAGTTATCATTCCAGACATCATAACTACCACACGATACCTTCCTGCGTTCTCACCCCAACCATCCCCAACAACCCGATTCACCTCAGTGAACGGGGGATGTGGGAAAAACGGTTACCGCTCTGCCGCAGCTCGTCTTGTGATAACTCAGACTTTCAAGGGTTGATTCCATGTCGGAGCATTCGCCGAAGAAAGGGGTCCAAGCCCCTTCTCCTCATGATACTGAAACCCACAAATCTTCATGCGTCCCTGTGGATCAACTCATGATCGCCTTCACCGCCTTCGCAGGTTCTACGCCGGTGAGTTTGTAGTCGAGTCCTTGGAACTTAGTGCTGAAGCGTGAGTGGTCGATGCCGAACTGGTGGAGCAGCGTGGCGTGAAGATCGCGGACGTGGACGATGTCCTTTTCCGCCGCGTAGCCGAGTTCGTCGGTGGCACCGTAGGTCATGCCGGGCTTGATGCCGGCTCCTGCCATCCAAATGCTGAATCCCTTGATGTGGTGGTCCCGGCCATCGCCTTGGCCCATCGGCGTGCGACCGAATTCGCCGCCCCAGATGACGAGCGTGTCTTCGAGCAGGCCACGCTGTTTTAGGTCGGTGACGAGGGCGGCGGAGGCTTGGTCCGTGAGTTTGGCGGAGGCGGGCATTTTCGCCTCAATCTTGGTGTGATGGTCCCAACCGCGGTGATAGAGCTGCACGAAGCGCACGCCGCGCTCGAGCATCCGGCGGGCGAGCAGGCAGTTGCTGGCAAATGAGCCGTCGCCGGGTTCTTTGATGCCGTAGAGGTCGAGGATGTGTTGAGGCTCGTTTTTCATGTCGGACAGCTCGGGCACGGAGCTCTGCATGCGGAAGGCCATTTCGTACTGGGAAATGCGGGTTTCGATTTCTGGGTCGATGCGATCTTCGCGGAGGACGCCGTTGAGGCGCTGGATCTCGTCGATGACTTGGCGCTGGGTCGACTGGCAGACGCCCTCGGGACTGCCGACGTAGTGGACGGCGCTGCCCTTGCTCTGGAACTGGACGCCTTGGAATTTACTGGGGAGAAATCCGGCACTCCATTGGCGGGCGGAAATCGGTTGGTCGGGCTCGACGCCACGGGAGACCATGACGACGTAGCCGGGCAGGTCTTGGGTTTCTGAGCCGAGGCCGTAGAGCAGCCATGAACCCATGCTGGGGCGGCCCTTTAAAATCGAGCCGGAGTTCATGAAGGCGTGGGCGGGATCGTGATTGATCTGCTCGGTGACCATGGAGCGGATCACGCAGATGTCGTCGGCAATGGCACCAATGTGGGGAAAAAGCTCAGAAACCTCGGTGCCGCAGCTGCCCCATTTTTTGAATTTGGTGAACGATCCCCGGGCGATGAGCTTGGCGCCTTGGAGCTGGGCGAGCTGCTGGCCAGCGGTGAAGGATTCGGGAAATGGCTTGCCGTTGAGGTCGATGAGTTTCGGCTTGGGATCGAAGGACTCCAAGTGAGATGGCCCGCCAGCCATGCAGAGATGGACGACCCGTTTCGCCTTGGCGGGAAAGTGCAGCCCGCCTTGGCCGTAGATGAAGGGTTGGGCGGCGCTGGGGCTGGAGTTGGCTCCGAGTAGCTGGGACAGGGCCATGCCGCCGAGTCCGGCGAAGCTTTTTTGCAAAAACGTGCGGCGGCTAAAATCTTGCTGGTAGCGCTCAAACGAGTCGATGAGTGGATGCTTCATGGGTCAGTAGCGAGTGATGGTTTCGTGCAGGTTGAGGATGACGCGGCAGAGTTGGGTCCAGGCGGCGAGTTCGGCAGGAGCTTTACCGGTGCCGGGGTCGGAGAGGCCGACTTTGAGGAAGGATGCAGCGTCCTCAGGCTTGGCGAGGTAATCGCGGCGCTGGGACTTGAGGAACTCGATGAGGGAAGGCAGTTCGTCAGGCTTCGCGGCGCGGGCGAGGGCGAGTTGCATGGCGTGTTGGATTTTTTCCTCATCCGTCGCGCCGGGTTTTTCATGATCGAGGCGTAGGGCAAAGCCACGGGCGGCTTCGACGAAAGTGGGGTCGTTGAGCAGGGTGAGCGCTTGCTGCGGGCTGTTCGACATGAAGCGGTCTGCGGTGCAAAGCTCGCGGCTAGGGGCGTCGAATCCAGCAAGCATGGGGTGCATGAAGGTGCGCTGCCAATGCATGTAGAGGCCACGCCGGTATTGATCGGGGCCTGTGCTGGCGGGGTAGTCACGCTCGGGGAAATTGAGATTCTGGTAATAGCCGGCCGGTTGATAGGGCTTCACGCTGGGGCCGCCGATGCTGCTGGCTGTGAGGAGGCCGGAAATGGAGAGAGCATTGTCGCGGATGAATTCGGCGTCGAGACGGCGGGCGGATTGCTCGGCAAGCAGGCGATTGTCAGGATCACGCTCGGCAAGGTCGGGACGCGAAGCGGAAACTTGGCAATAGGTCTGACTGCTGACCATCAGACGAACCATGTGTTTCACATCCCAGCCGGACTCGCGGAACTCGACGGCAAGCCAATCGAGCAACTGCGGGTGAGACGGCCACTCGCCTTGGTTGCCGAGGTCATCGAGCACATTGGAGAGACCTTTGCCGAAAAATTGTTTCCAGAGGCGATTGGTGAATTGGCGAGCTGGAAGTGGATTTTCCGGGGCCATCAACCATTTCGCGAGATCGAGGCGAGTGAGGCGCGTGCCGTCTTTTCTGATGGAGGCGTGAGGGAGGAAATTCGGGACAGCAGGTTGCACTTCTTCACCAGGATTCATCCATGCACCCCGGGGGAGGATGTGGGTGGGGAGGATTCTATCGGCGGTGACGGGCTGTGAAATGAGCGAGCTCGCAAAGCCCGCGCGGCAGGCGGCGATGGATTGACGCAGATCTAGGTAAGACGTGGGCAAGGCCGCATCGGGGACTGTGCTGAGCATCCATGCGGCGGCGAGTTCGCGTTGGTGAGGACCGCTGCGCGAGGCGGCAGGTGCCTGAAGAGCAGACGCTAAATCAGGACGGATCGCGCTTTTGTCGCCAGGCACGGAGTCACCAAATGGCGTCACACTAACACGGATTTTCCCAAGGTCGGCGGTGGCGAGGGAAATTTCCAGCACTTGGTCGGCCGTCGCTTGGTGAGTGGCAGCAAGGTGGTAGAGTGCGTGGTGCGGCAGTGCCGCAGCATCCTGCGGCATTTCCATGAGGGCGGGGGCTGATTCCCAGACGGGTTCGAGCAGTGGGCTGCTTTCGCCATTTTTATACTTCTGAGGGGTACGGCGATCCGCTTGGCTCCACGCGATTTTCAAGGGCTGTGGAGGTGCCGCAGCTGGGAGAATGGTAAAGGTGGGGGTGACCGTGAATTTCCCCAGCGGGCCACGGCCTACCCGGTCTGCATTTTTGGCGTCTGGGAGGATTTCCAAACGGATGCTGCGAATGGCCATGTCTGGCAACGGCAGGCGGACCGTAAACTTCTCATCTTTGACGACTCGCCCGGTGAAGAGCACGGCTTTCTCTGGCGTGATTGCAAATGCGGTGCCTTTGGCGGCGGTCACGACGGCGGGTGTCAGAACCTGCCAGGCACTTGGATTCTCAGTCAGGAACTTGGCCTGGCTCGCACTCCATTGCTGAATCGCGCTGTCATTTTCGGGCTTTTTCAGATCCGCCAGCACATTTACCGCTCTGTCTTGCAGGCTACGCAGACGGTCTTGAAGAGCTTGGTTTTTTGAATAAATTTCCGGTGGGAAGGGCGCTTCGTTGTTGATTCCTCTGAGCTCCCTCTCGGGCGAGGAGCCATAGGAGGCGTAGACACCCCACTGCTGAACATCGGCGAAAAACGCACCTAACGAATAATAATCCTTCGCCGTGATCGGGTCGAATTTGTGGTCATGGCACTCGGCGCAGCCGGTGGTTAATCCAAGCCAAGCTGCTCCCACGGAGCGGACTCGGTCACCCATGTATTTCGCGAGATATTCCTTCGGCTGGGCGCCGCCTTCGCGGGTCATTAAATTGAGCCGTAAAAATCCGGTGGCAATGCGCTGCTCGTCGGTGGGATTTTTCAACAAATCGCCCGCAAGCTGCTCGGTGGTGAATTGGTCGAAGGGCTTGTTGTCGTTGAACGACTTGATGACGTAGTCGCGGTAGGGAAATACATTGGCATTTTGATCGCCATGATAGCCGACGGTATCGGCAAAACGGACGATGTCTAACCAAGGGATCGCCATCCGCTCACCATAACGCGGGGAGGCGAGCAAGCGCTCGACCTGCTTCAAGTAGGCATCCGGCTGCGTGTCTGCCACGAAATTGGCGAGTTCACTCGGCGAAGGCGGTAGTCCGGTGAGATCGAGTGAGAGACGGCGTAACAAAGTCGCACGATCTGCAAGGGGTGACGGGGTGATTTTTTCAGACTCCAGCGAGCTTAAAATGAAGGCATCGATGGGATTGGCGACGCGCTCCTGATTTGACGTGAGGGTGGGCACGCTGGGTTTCGTGATGGGCGTGAAGGCCCAGTGTTCTTCGTATTTTGCTCCTTGTGCGACCCAGGCTTGTACGAGTTTTTTCTGCCGCTCGGTGAAGGGTTTGTGGAAATCCGGCGGTGGCATGATTTCCTCGGGGTCTGTGGAAAACAAGCGCTTGAGGATCGCACTTTCCTCGGGCTTGCCGGGGACGATTGCGTGTTCGTTCGAATCCTTCAGCTTGGCGTAGGCCCCTTCCGGGGTATCGAGGCGCAAGTCAGCCTCACGATGCTTGGCGTCGAAGCCATGGCAGGCGAAGCAGGTGTCAGAGAAAATCGGACGGATGTGCGCGTTGAAGGTGACGACCTTGGGAATGTCTGTGGCCGAGGCGGTGGTGCCGGAAGGCTCGGCCGGGGGCTTTGCGGTCGGCTTCGAGTCACAGGCGCTGAGTAAGACGCCCAAGAGGAGGCAGGATGGGGTTAGGTATTTCACGGTGCGAAAATTTGGATTTCGTTAAGGCCTCCGCCTTGGTTAGGGTTAGTGGCCGGGCGATCAGGATGTGAGTAATGACTGAGGCCCACGACCTTGACGAAGCGTGCAAGGGTGGATGGGAAGTGGAATGTCTGTGAGGGGAAGTCGATCCCAGGAGCGGGAAGCTGGGGGATCCGGTCGAGGCGACCCTCGAGGATTTCCTCGAAGTGGACGCCGTCCTCGGAGGTGAGGATGATGAAATCGTGGAGGCCACGGTCGCCATGGCTGCGATTCCGGGTGTTGTGCAAAGTGATCCGGCCGATGGGTTGCACGCTGAGCAGGTCCACGGTGAACTCGCCAGCCTCGCCATTGGGCGCGAGCCAGAACGACCAATCTCCCGGAGTGCCGGAGTCGTTGAAACGCCCGTCGGTGAGGTTGCTCGGCGGGAAGACGTTGCCTTGCTCCTTGGCATAAAATGCGGGGGAAGTGACGGGTTTTCCCAGTGCGAGATTCCCAGTCATATGCGGGTGTGAACTGGCCCGTGGCAGACGGCGCGCGGAGTCCTCAAGTGAGACGGCGTATCCCCCGGTGGTGGAAACGAGCCGAGTGCCGCCCGTTTCGCGGAGGATGGCGAGAGAATCTCCAGAGACCATGCGTTTCCGCGGAGTGGTCTCGGCAGGAATCTCGATTTCCCCGTCGAAGACTTCGGTTAGGATGACAGGCCCGGTCTCCGATGATCCCACGGCCACGCCGAACTCGGTGCCGAGGTCGGTGATGCGGCCAGCGGGGGTGTCGAGATGGAAGCCATTGATATGATGGGGCACTTTGACCGTCGCCCGGCCATGGGTGACATGAATGGACTCGGCGGAGGTGATTTTAAATTGGCATGGCCCCTGTAAAATAACCCGGACACCGCTGCGGTAAGTGAGTTCGGCATATCCCGAGATGAGTTCTTGCGGGATTTTACACAAATCCTGCGCTGTTGTCTCACTGCGCCAGATCGCGGCGGTGCTGCCGGTGAGAGCGGCGGTGGGCGACTGGAGCCATACGAATCCGCCAAGCGCAAGACAGGCGGCGATAGCGGTGACGGCGACCGCACGCATGAAGCGGCGTGGCGGAAATGCGACGACATTCACCTCCGGCTGATGCCGCATCAGCGCGGCGTGCAGGCGAACGCTCTTGTGGTAGTGGGCGCGGGCGGCGGCGGAGCTGCGTAAAATGGCGTTAATCTCAACTTTTTCCGCAGCCGAAAGTTCACCATCGAGCAACACCGCCAACAAGGCTTTCAGCCGACTGGAATCGTAGTCAGTTTTCATGTGAGCTGAGTGCTGAGTTTCTGTTCGACACAGGATTCGAGCATCTGGCGGATGCGGTGGAGTTGGCCGGAAAGCGCGCCCGGGCTGAGATTGCGGGTGGCCGCCATTTGGTGGACCGAGGCATCTGGTTGATAGCGATGGAGGATGAGTTCGCGTTTTTCCACAGATAGCTCTTCGAGGCAATTTCTCAGCGCGTGATCGAGCTTCGAGGTCGCCTCCGGGTCCGGGCCTTCTTCTGCTGCGAGCAAATCGATCAACTCGGAATCAAACACATGGCGGTCCCGCGAGGCATCGCGCAGCGCGGCTTTCACCTGAAAATGGGCGATTCGGCAGGCCCAGGGCATGAAGGGCAAGGCGGGGTCGTAATCCGCCGCTTTGCGCCAGAGGACAAGATTGGTTTCTTGAAGCACGTCGTCCGCTTGGGCGCGGTTTGGTAGCAGGGAAAAAATGTAAGCCGCAAGCGCTGCTTGGTGTCGCGTCATCAGCGCGACGAGCTGTTCTTGAGGATCTTGCGGTTGGCTGGCCATGTGTTTCATGGAGTCTTACCAAAAACCCCGCGAATCTTACGCTCGCCGAGGCAATTTTTTCTCAAACCTTTTAATTCCTTCAGTTTGCAGCAGTCCCAGTCACCAAAAGCCGCAGGTAATGCCGGGGGAACTCAGCTCCGCCACGGAGAATGCTCCGGTCCGCCATTGCTGCAATGCGATGGCCGCACTTGGGCTTGCCGGTGCGAGGGTCAGGTAAATTGTGAAATGCTTCAATGCCAGGCGGAAATCCTCCGGGATACTTGTCACTGCGGCTCTGTTTGCGAGCCATCCGGCCCGTTCAAATCGAACGAATGTTGGGCACAAATGCAAACTTGCAGCCTCAGGCTATGGACAGTTTTCCCTTCTCAAAGAGAAATTGTAATATCCTGCAAAACCCTTAAGTAGATTCTTGTTACAACCAAATCCCATGCACTCCATCAAACGCGCGTTCTTCTGGCTCTCCGGCGCCGGCACTGAGACACTCGAACAATGTCCTGCCTGGGAGCAGCGAAAATACGTCGCTTTCGGCGCTACGGTGCTGGTTCCCTGTGCCTTTGCCTTCATCGCCTGTGCCTACGCCCTTTCTACGCTCACGGACAATCCCCAGGTCATCTATCCGGTTGCCGCCGTTTGGGCGTTTATCATTCTGACGATCGACCGCGCCCTGCTTGCTAGCTACCGGGCCTATGCCTCGATCTTCCGGAAATTCACCCAATTTTGCCTGCGACTCGTTGTTGCGATTTTAATGGGGATCACCATCGCGCATCCATTGGTTCTACTTTTATTCCGAGACACGATTTCGTCAGTGATTGAAAAGGACCGCGCGGCGGAAATCGAGATCGTGCGGGCTGGATTCCAGAACGAAAAAGAAAAAGTCCGCAGCCAAGTCACAGTCTTGGAAACGGCTCTGGCCGAGCAACGGGCCAAGTGGAACGAGTCTTTCCAAGCCCGCTTCATCCTTCAGGAAACGGAAGATGCGAAGTCTGCAATTCCCGGACTTACCGCCGCGCAGCAAACTGAGCTCAAGGCAGCCATCGAAGAGGGCACCGCACCCTTCAGAGATCGCCTCGCCGTCATCGAGACGCAGACCGCTGAATTTTCCCCCCAATATGCGAAACTTCAAACCGAGCTTAGTTTTTGGCAGGCGGAATTTGAGCGCGAACTCAATGGCCAGCGTTCCGGCATGAGAGGCGAAGGCCCACGTGCCCGCTCGATTCGCGCCGATCAACTCGAACCCCGTCGCGAGGAATCCAAGCGGCTTGGCGCTCTGCTCGAACATCTCACCGCCGAGAAATCCACCCTTCAGACTCAGTCACGCCAAGCAGAAGCCACCGCCATCAAGCTCTTTGAAACGAAACTCGCGGAAATCGCCGCGACGAACAAAGCCGAAGCCGAGCGCGTCGCGGGCCTCAAGCAAAAGGTCGAAAGTGATCAAGCCGAGCAATTCGTCACCCAGCAGAACTCCCTCCGCGACACCATCAAGCAGCAGATCGACACTCGCCTCGCCGAACTCAACCGCGTGCAAGGCGAACTCTCCGCAGTCGCCACGGAAGAGGCAAACCGCCTCGCTGCGCTGCGGGCAGAACCCCGCCGCGACATCCTCACCCAGACACTCGCACTTCATTCGCTCTTCAAGGCGGGGAGTGAAGGGGGCCAATTCGCATTTTTCACTTACATCGTCCTCACTCTGCTTTTCATGCTCGTCGATACCATCCCCTTGATCGTGAAGTTTTTCACCAAAGCCGGCCCCTATGATTCACTGGTGGATCGCGACGAAATCACCTTTGACACCGAGCACCGCGCCTTCCGTCAGAGTCGCACTCGATACATGGACCAGCTTGCCGGTGGCAATCTCATCGCCGTTACCCGCAATTCCCGGTTAGAAAATGCGCTGGTCGATGGGGTCGAGCACACTCGCGCCGCCCGCGAATTTCTCGATTCTCTCGTGGAAATGGAACGAGCCTTCGCTGAAAAAATGAAACTCGAGGAACAGCAGATCGATGTCGCAGAGAGCGACACGCGAGCCGCCTTCGAAGCCATTAAAAAGCGTTTTTACGACGATCTTCACCACCGCATGGAAATCTTTTTCACCACCCGTCACGCTTGACCCGCCAGCGGCGTAGTAAATCGGTTTCCTTGCTCTGCTTGATTCGGCCACGCTTGCCTGTCGGCTTGGTTTTTGCCAGTGAACCATGAGCTAGTGATCGCAAATGACGCTGTCACCGCCGCCGCATTTCCAATCAGCGCGGCGAAGAGGATACTGGAAATAAAAGTCACCTAACGCGTCATGAGGGACTCATCATTTAGAGGCTGTCTTAAAAAGACTAACTTTCCGAATTTTAATCTGTACTAGTTTAGTCATGTATTGGAGAAACTCGGCATGGCCAGTTATCCAAGCAGCATGACGGAATCCGAATGGAAAAT
>JAIXQH010000044.1 GCA_027484055.1 Verrucomicrobiaceae bacterium
CATCACCCGCTAACTGCTCCTCGTTTCTACTCTGTTGTTAACCGATCAAACAAAGCCCATCCAAATGATAGGAAAAAAGAACTATATCAACTTGACAAGATCCCAGCCATATCAACGTTGAGAATCAAATCCCGGTTGGTATCGACGTAAGGAGGCGAGATGGTGTCATCCGGTGCTTCTAAGACCAAGATGACCTTACCGCTAGGCTGCGAACTGAAATCGGTCGCTTGCACATCGAAGTCCAAGCGGTAGTCCTCCAGTTTCGAGGAAACAGCCATTCTGTTCTGCGTTGCACTATCGTAGCCCACCGTCGATCCAAACAAATAAGTCGAGTAAACAGCCCCCGGCGGCACGGGATTGATGACCTGCGCCCATGCACTGGTGTCCACGCTAGCAAAACGGCAACCGGAATCCCCCCTCCATTGGTGCGTTGGATCTCAGATCGAAGGACCGGGGAAGTGTTGCTTGGCATGTATGGGTCGCCGTAGTCGGCGCAATCGAAATAGGTGCCGCTCTAGGATTGGAATAGGTTGACGAAATCGAGCGTCAACAAGGACGTCTCAGCGGGCGGAGCTTCATCAACGAGCACGACGTTGTCTATGATCAGCTACTTACCAGCATCGAATGAGAAATTCTCGGCCCCTTTGGTGATTCCCGGATGAAATTCGATTTCATTGACTGCCGCATAATTGGCCGAAAAAGTCGCAGGCGATGTCCCGCCACCAAATCCCGTCGGACTGGTGAGACGGAAACGGCTCTTCGTCAGACTCGACCTGTGAATGATCGGACAGCTTACCTGCAAGACCAGATCGCGGTTGCCGTCGGCAGCTTCCACTGTCCCATCCGGCACCCAAAAAAGGGCCGTCACATTGCCAGTGGACTGAGTAAGTCGGAGAGCAGGCCAGTCACCACGGCATTTAAAGACAGCCGTTGCGGTCGAGCGATGGCGGAGGCAATGACGCGCCAGGAACGGCGGTCACACTGAGTCCACATCCCCAGTAGGTGTAGTCCACGATCGGAAGAATGGAGATTCCTGAAAGGTCTGCATAATGCCGCAAGGCGTTACTGCCAGCCGTGCCGAGCAGCGCCGTATCCATGGTCGAAATGACCTAGTTGCCGACATCGACATTGCCACCCGATCCATAACCCGCCCAAGGAAAAGGATAGGTGAAAGTGGAACCCGAGGAATCGAAGTCGATTCTTATAATGTCACCCGCGCTGGCATGAGTAGTGCCGGAAAGAAGCGCGAGTATGAGCACGCGTCGGCAAATCGAAGATTAGATGAGGTTTTTCATGGATTTCGCTCGGAGGTGGAAGTTGGTTTTTTTGCGGGATTCGCCTAGGCTGAGCTTCACCACTCAAACCTCTTAAAAACTTAGCCAATTTCGATGAAACAGGTATGGCCCGACCAAGCCGTTTTGTTTTGGACGATGGCGCTACGTTAGCGAGGGCACCCTTGAGTGATTCGCCATGGATGTGGATGGGCGGTCTGGAGGGAGAGAAAGCCGGTATTGACTCACCCTTAAGGCAGACCCCGGACCACTCGTAGTCCGCCGGTCCCGCCGTAGGAGCCCTCGGGATAGATGGAATGACGCATTGCGCAGCGGCTATATCCCGCATTGTCTACCCAGCTGCCGCCCCCAAAGCGGCGAGTCCCGTAAAAAGGGCGACCGTAAGCGGAGTGGACCGGCGCAAGCAAGTTTGGTTGGCAGACCTAACATTTGATGATGCCGTCATGAGGAAGAAGAGAAAAAGGGGATTGCTTCGAGATATAGGTGTGATCCAAAAACATGGGACTGACGCGAAAGGCGGCGTCAAGCAGACTAAGGACGACGCCAGACGCGGACGTAATCGACGCGGAATTCAGCGGGGAAGATTGTGTCGTCGATGCCCCCTAGCCCGCCCCAGGCACCACCGATGGCGAGGTTCATGATGAGGTATTGGGGCGAGCCGAAGGGCCACTCGTCGGGGTCCTTGCCAGAGTTAGCGAAACTGAAGACAGGACGACCGTCGAAGAACCAGTCGATGCGTTCGGGGGTCCAAATGATGCCAAAACGATGGTAGTCCGCCGCAGCGTTTGGCGCGGCGATATTGGCCCCTTTTTGAGTGCGTTGGGTATGATTGAAGGCCTTGGTGTGAACGGTGAAGTGAAAGGTGTCGGGCGTCATCCCGACAAATTCCATGATGTCGATCTCTCCGCACGCGGGCCATCCTGCGGTATTGATGTCGGTGCCAAGAGTCCAAAGGGCAGGCCAGGTGCCGCGACCGGCAGGGACGCGGGCGCGGATCTCGATCTTGCCGTAGGTGAAGGCAAATCTACCTTGGGTGGTGAGGCTGGCAGAGGTATAAGAGGCGTTTTCCCAAGGCTCCTTGCGAGCGGTGATAATGAGGTGGCCTTCGGCGACACGAGCGTTTTCGGGGCGATCGCGGGTGAAGAACTGGGCTTCGCGGTTTCGGACGAGACCATACTCGTAAGTCCACTTGGCCGGATCGGGGCGACCGTCGCGATCGAAGTCGTCAGACCAGGCGAGTTGCCAATCGGAGGCTTCATAAGCGGCGATCTGTGCGACGGATGCGGTGATGCTAGGGGCGGCCTGACCGCCGAGGCCAGCTGGGTTGGCGAGAGAGGCGACCGTGGAGATCAAAAGAATGAGACCACCGGTGAGTAAACGATAACGGTGCATTGGTGGAGCAAAGCAAGGATGAGTGTTAGTGGCGTGGATAGGGACGATAATAAATTCGTGCAATTCGTCGGAATGGTATACAGCAAGGGCGATCATGCATCGCCCCTCCTTGGCCCGGGTATCGCGTGTCCGCCGGATAAAAGAGCACACGCAATTATACCTTCATCGCGGTGGGACCGGCGTGGAAACTGTTGGACGGTCATCATTGTCCACCAACTCAAATGTCAGTCTCTGATCCTTGATCCGAACGTGGAAGTCACCAGCTTCCAAGAGCTTCTTGCCAGTGGAATCGGGATGGCTGAGATCCCGCTGCGGATCGATTTCAAAGGTAAACACGACGGTCTCGCCCGGCTTGATGGTCTTTTTCTCAAAATGTTTCAACTCCTTCATGGGCCGTGATACGGAGCAAACGGGGTCCGAGATAAACCAAAAGGCGGTTTCCTGTCCCGCCACGGAACCTGTGTTGGTTACTGGAACTTGAACGGTGAGCATCTGATCACTGGCCAACTTACCCTTTGAAAGGGTAGCCTTGCCATAGTTGAAAGAAGTATAACTCAGGCCATGTCCGAAAGTATAGAGTGGTTCGGTGGAGATGTCTTTATAGTTTCCGTCGTTGGGCCGGGCGCTGGACCTCATGCCGTAGTAAATGGGGATCTGTCCCGTTGCGAGCGGGAACGTGATGGCCAATCTGCCAGAAGGATTCACCCGCCCGGAAAGGATGCCCGCAAGCGGGGTGCCACCAGCGACACCGGGGTGCCATATTTCGACGATGGCATCGGCCTGCGGTTCGAGTCGCTGCAATTCCAATGGCCGACCATTGGACAAGACCAGAATGATTGGTTTACCCGTTTGTTTCAGGCGAGCAACTAGCTTCTCTTGAATGGCTGGCAAGGCGATCGTCGAGCGGGAGGAGTTTTCGCCGCTCCAGGCTTTCTTTTCGCCGATGCAGATCACCACGGCATCGGCCTTAACAGCGGCGTCGATGGCCTCGGTGAATCCGGATTCGTCCGTGCCGTCAAAGTCGCATCCGCGGGCATACAATAGTTTGACTTTATCCCCGAACTCGCGGGTGACGCCCTCGAAGATGGATTCGACATCCTTGGCCTTGCCATTTCCCGACCAGCAGCCGAGGAGATTTTCCTGGTCTTTGACAAGCGGCCCGATCAAGGCCAGTGATTTGACCTTGGGGGAAATGGGTAAAGCAGCGCGTTCATTTTTCAACAACACCATCGATTCTTCGGCAAGCTTGGCGGCGACGATTTTATCCTCGGGCCTGAGGTAGCGATCGGCTTCTGGCACGATCGGAGTGTATGGCTGCTCGAACAATCCGAGGCGAAACTTAACGCGCAATACCCGGGACACCGCGTCGTTGATCGAATCCATGGTAATCTTATCCTCTAGTAGTAGCTCTTGGAGATGATCTGCATAGATGCGGTCAACCATGTTCATTTCGACGCCAGCCTTGAACGACTTCAGGCCTGCTTCCTTGCGGTCCTTGGCGACGCCTTGGGCGATTAATTGTTCGACGGAATTCCAGTCGGAAACCACGAATCCATCATGGTTCCAACCCTGCTTCAGGATTTCAGTCAATAAGTAGTGATTGGCCGACGCCGGCACGCCGCTGATGTCATTGAATCCGCTCATCAACGTCGCGGCACCCGCTTTTACCCCGGCCTCATAGGGAGGCAAATAGGTCTCCCAAAGCGCCTGAGTGGAAATATCGGTGGCACGATAATCCCTGCCGCCCTCGGACACGCCGTAGCCCGCGAAATGCTTCAAGCAAGAAGCGACGCTGAAGGGATCCGATAGTTTTGCACCCTGATAGCCTTTGACCGTGGCCACCCCGAACACCGCAGCAGTGTGAGGGTCCTCACCATAACTTTCAGCGATACGACCCCACCGCGGATCGCGAGACACGTCGATCATCGGAGAAAAAGTCCAGTCGATGCCCGTGAGCTTGGTTTCCCGGGCGGCGACTGCGGCGGTTTGGGTAACCAAAGCCGGATTCCAACTGCATGCCTGAGCCAGTGGAATTGGATAGACGGTCTTGATCCCGTGAATCGTGTCGAATCCGAACAAGATCGGAATTCCGAGTCGTGATTTCTCCATGGCCCGCCGCTGAATCGCATTGCGCTCCACAGGGTCCTCATTGAGATAAATCAGCGAGCCAACCTCAGGCGCGACGTCGTTGACCGTTTCGCCCTTGTTATTGGGGTTTAGGTTGATCCCGAATGAGAGTTGGTTCAGTTGCTGGATTTTCTCTGCCAAACTCATCTGCCCTACGAGGTCAGAAACCCTTTGTTCCAAGGGCGCATTCTTGTCTTTGTAAACGGGCGATCCTTGTGCGATTTGGATGATTCCAAAGATCGAGAGAATCAGGGTAAAACTGGATGATTTCATTTGAAGACATGGTCGCCAACAAGCCTGCTAAATTCTCAGACGTCATGGATCGTCAGAGAGCCTGTGGCGGCAAATTCGGTGAGTTATGATTAGCCTCTCAGACCACTTCATGGTATGGCCTGATCGGGCCATATTTGTCGGTTCAGCGTTTCGAATCGGGCTCTGACGACGCGACCGGATGAAGTCGATCTCGGCGTGACAGAAAATCAAAGACCATGCGATGATAAGGATTGAACTCCGGATCAGGGCTACCTGATAGAGGGCAGGAAGGTGTGCCGTAGCCGGTTTGGAACATGTCGTGGTGGTAGGTCGGATAAGCCCCAACTTGCCAGACATTAAGGATTTGCACGATATGATCGAAGGGTGATGTCTCGCCTTGCGGCCCACCGAATTTTGCAGTGCCGTTCCGAGCCGGTTCGTCATCCACCACGGGCTTGAGAAACTTTTCAACGAGTGAGCCGAGCTCTTGTGGGGCAATCTCCCAATAGCGTCCATCACGGGAGGTGTGCGGGCTGAGGTAGTCGAGCGCGGCATTCTCCTCATCACTACCCAGGTCTCCAGAGTAGCCCGGGGAGTTCGTGACCAAACGTTGCGAATCGATAGACTTGATCACCTTGAGCAAGTGCAGAACGCGAGAGTCTGAGTGTTCGTTCCAGATCTGAAACGCCGCGTTGCGGAACAGTGCCAACTCACGTGTGAGCGCGGCAACGGCACGCTCGTCGGCCGGTGCTGCGAGGTGGATTTTCTGTAAAAAACTTTCCTGCGAAAAGATGACGATTTCCAAACACATCCCGAGCTGGTCGGCATCGGCGAGAATGGACTTGAGCGTCGCAAGTGGGATCGGGCGCAACGTCCCGTCGGCATCATAAAGTGTGCTATCGGGTGAGGCATCGACGAAGCCAAGCCCGTTGTCCCACTGGCACCAGACGCGCAAAACGTTGATGCCGTAGGCCTGAAATTTCCTGAGCCATTTCAACCGTGCCTCGGCACTCGCATTGAAGGCTGGATTGTAGATCGCATTGAAGAAGCTGACTCCGGTGTAGGGAAATGGCTTATCATCGAGGGTGAACCGGGAGTCTGCGATGCCCAGTTGATGACTGGCATCGGGCAATTCCGATTCGACTTGGGCCGTGAGCCGGGAAATCAGCAGAAAAGCGGCTAGAAGAGCGCGAGTGGGACTCATTTCGTTTCTGATTTTACTTCAATGTTAGTGTTCAATGTCCCAAGAGATCGCGTTGATTCCCTCTGAGAGATCTGAAATGGGGCCGACTGTGGGGGGGGTAAACGACTTCCCATTGAAATCGGTGTTAACGGCGATTGCTTTTCCCTGCTGATCCTCAATTGCCTGTCCGATTGTCGAGAATACACCGACCAACTTTTTGTCGATGATCGGTGACGCCACCTGCCTGTAGGCCTTTTTCATTGAGAAACGGAGGGTCGCTCCGGTTGGACGGGTCTCGATCTTGAATCCTGTTGGAAATGAATCCTCCACACTATGAGTATCTCCAAAAGAAGAGCCTCGGGCACCTTCAAGATAGAGATTGTAATCCACGATCATGTCAGGAGCACCCTTGAAATCCTCCACGTTGATTTTCAACGCGGAACTTGCACCCGGAACCCGGACGTAACGCAAAAAAGGAATCTGATCCAGTCCCCGTCTGATGAAAATGTTGTTGAACCATTTGTCCTCCCGATGGGTTCCATCTTTGTCGCCCGCCAGGATTGCCGTGTGCGGTTTGAAATACATCGAAGAGCGGGTGATGAATTCGGTGTAGGCCTGATTGGCATCGACGAAGAGATTATGAGCATACACCACCCCTTCCGTGCTGGTATTCACCCCTCCCCTGTGCTGGGAATAATCCGCTTGTTTGGGATCGACCGCGAAGGTGTCTCCGACGACCACATTGTGATCCACGAGCATCGCCCCGTGATTCATCTCCAAATGGATGCAATAGTTATCAATATCATACAGGATGTTCCTTGAAATCCGCGTTCCTTGATTGCCGAAATCAATCCAGATTCCGAATCCGGCACAATTGAATTGGTTACGCACACGGCGGATCAAGTTGTTGGAGATCTCCACATCGACCGAACGATGGAATTTAATCGCGGCAGTTTCCCAACCGCCGAATTCGCGTAAACTATTGATCTCTTCAATCAAATTGCCGGTGATCTTGGAACGGGTAGCGCCATATTTCCCAATGATACCGCCCTGTCCGCAATGGTGGATGTAATTGTTCCGGATGATATGCCCTCCATAGGAATCAATCTTGGTATAGTCCACACCAGGCGAACTCCCGAGCACGATACCGGTCGATTTCGCATGGAAGATTTCGCAATTCTCAACGATCCAGTTCTTTCCAAGTCTCGGCCCTATCGCCCCCATCTGTGGGTCTTGCGACGGAGGCGTCCAGTTGGTTGCAGCCTGCGTGATGTGGAAGCCATCCACCGTGATGTAATTGACACCCGTACGACTTGGCATAAAGACGCTTTCCCGAACGTTGATTTCCGTAAGCTCCTTGTTTGGATCCGCATTCCCGAAGTTGGCATGAATCGTTGTGGTTTTCTCATCCGTGTAAGCTTGCCAACTGTTTTGGGTCATAGCCAGTTCATTGATGGATTCCACTTCAATAAATCCTGTCCCGTTCAGGTAAACACAGCCACGATGCCTCCACTTTCCGTATTCGAGCCATCCCCCCGAAATGTTCAATGCAAACGGATTATAATCACCAAAATAAGTATTTGGCAGTTCAATCATCCACACACCCGGCTGAAGCAATACCCAGTTAGTGACTCTCTCCGACCCTTTAAGATACACCTTGTGTCCGGGTTTAGCACGATAGCTGATGCGTTTATCTTCACTGGTGCCGCCACGTTCCGGCTTGACCCATTCGCGATACGTTCCCTCATGCACCAGAATTTCGTCTCCCGGCATGGCCATTTTCGACGCTGCAGATATCGTAAGGAGCGGCGAGTCCGCATTGCCAGCGTTGGAATCATTGCCTGACTTACCGACATGAATGGTGCTACCTGAAGTCCGGCTGGCTTGATCCTTCGACAACTCGCCAGCAGATAGCGGCAACTGCAATGCAAGCGCGACCAGACATCCAAACTTGACCTTTTTCATTCCCGTAAATCTAGAATTGTCCGGAGCACTCGCGATATGGCCTGATCGGCTCATATTTCGTATGCCTCGGCGATCTGAAGTCCCGCGTCTTGAAGCCAACAGCATCAAATTTGGAACCGCGAGGGGCGACTTTACTTGTTTGCCGGCTTCACAGATACGCCATCGAGCCACCTCCAAGCCGTGAGTGAATGCTGACCATCGAGTTTCCGCCACACGACAGACTCGGCCCGGCGCAGCTTGCCCTTGTCTGAAACCTTGAGTGTCATGCGGTAATTGGTTCCTGCGACGATCTGCTGCGCGACTTTTTCCATGCCTTCGAACTTCAGATTGGGGTCATGTGCTGTGACCGCGAACTTTGCGGCAACAAGCGCCTGTGCATCTTGGTCTTGAATTTGGCGAAAACCGCCTGGTATTCCAGATTCCTTTGCCCCGGAATTTTCCGGCAACACTTCGATGGAAATGTTCCGATATGACGCAACCGCCTTGTTGTCTCCGTGGATTTGCAAGGCAATGAGGCCTTCAAGCGGGATGGCCGGGTCCTCCTCCTGATAGTCTGCCACCAGAATATCATTTAGCGTAATACGGATGTGCGGTCCTTCACAACGGATTTCGTAACGGTTCCAATCACTAGGCTTTTCGATCTTGACGACGAGAGCTCTATCAGCCTGCACCAGCGCCTTCTTGCGCCGGGACTCATCATAAAGATTGCCTGAACAATCTGGACCGGCGTCGGCCTGATATCCTATCATCTCGTATGCTGGTTCCTGGAGGCGGGCGCTATGGAACTGGACCCCACCGTTGACGAAGCCTTCGCTGCCGACAATCCGGTATTTCAGACGCAGGATGAAGTTACGATACGTTTTGGTGGTTGCAAGAAACTCATTGTGCGGGTTGCCTTGCATCGAGCCGCCTGCGATCGCGCCATCTTCAATTCGCCAAACCGCGAGGTTTCCCTCCCATCCGTCCAGAGTCTTACCATTGAACAACGGCACTTCAGCGGAAGTGGCACGATAGGTCGTTAGGACTATGAAAATCACGAATGCCAACCGTAGCGGCGAATGAAAGTATGTGGACATCTTGGAAGTTTGGTTTGGGGTGAATCCTATACTTCGAATTCTTCTTCTGGATCTCATGGAGGCATAGGCACATCGATGATACGGAGTTTACCGACCGCACGGTGGACACATCCCGGGCGGATCATCAGGCTGGTCGTGGGGTTGAGCGTAATGATTTCGTCGTCTGCCTAGAAATGTCGTTCGCTCTCGAGGACGATGTCGATCTCCATCATTTGCTTGTGACAACTTGCATGAATGTCCGTGAGAGGACTGTGCCAAGGGTGTTCCTATCTTTCTTGAATGCATGGCGGGCCTAGCCGCAGGGGCAAGTAATCAGTGGAATTTCATCGAGTTGGGCGCCAGCAAAACGGAGACTTGGCATGGTGTTTGTTGATTGATTGGTCAAGCAGGAGGTTGGTTGGTTCAACGTGATTTTTTGCGATTGTGAGTCTTCTTGCCTTCTTTGGTAGTTCAGCTATTTCCACTCAATCACCAAGGTTTCTTCGGGATGAATCATCAGTCTTTGATTGGTCACGGCTCCGAGTTTGTCTGCGAACAAGATCGCGGGTTTCAAATCACTATCAGCCACTGCTATGGAAACATTCTTTGATTCAGAGGATTTATTGACGACGATGGTGAGGTAACCTTCGCTCGTCTTCATGGTTCGCATCAACAACTTGGGCTGCCACGTTTGAAAACGGATCGGAAACTTCGCAAAATCGCCCGACAACTCCGCCATCAGCCATTTCGACAAGGCCTCATTGCCTTCGTGCCGGGCTCCCATTCCAAGCATGGAAGGAATCCAGAGAGTTGTGCCCCTGCCAAAGGCGTTTCTCATCGCGAGGACTGTTCCGTCTTCCGTCGCGAATGGTTTGCCACTCGTCACATGCAGGCTGCCTTTGAACAAATTCGCCGGAAGATGTGATTCATTATTCAGCTTGAGCGAAAAGTCGCCGCGATTCGCGACGATTTCCTGCAAAGACCCTCCCATGACATCTTCCAGTGGAAATCCGGCCTGCATGACCGAGAAATGGTTTTCATCAAAAAAGAAGGTCAAGCCATCCGCAATCAAACGACCGCCGGATTTGACAAATTGGCGGAGCTTTTCCCAATGACGCGAAGGAACCGACAATTGATGGGATAGGATGATCGTTTCTCCCGCATGGTCGGGTTTTCCCCAATCGAAATCCTGCATTTCCGCGACATGGCAGTTGATGCCGTTCTCCAGCAACGCTTCATACCAGGCCGCAACGGATTTGATCATGCCCCCGGCTAACCGCCCTTCGGATGCTGTCGCATCTCCCGGACGCCCCTGCTTGGCCTGTTCCATCCAGAATGTTTCTTTGGAATAGAGAAAATAGATCGGTGCCAAGAGTGGTTTTGCCGTGGCGTATATTTCCTTGTGTTTGATCAATTCCCGCGCCGCGACACTGGCGGCTTTCAGTCGGCCCGATGGCTGCTGTTGGAAATTCAACATTCCCCACTCGCCCGCCTCACCTCCAACGGCTCTGGGATTCAGTGTCCAAAAGACAACCCCCTTAGCACCGCAGCCGATCGAGGTCCAGATCCATTGGGTGATTTCCTCTTTGGTCGGACAAAGCTCATTGATTCCGCTGTAAGTATTGTTGCCGCCTTGAAGTTCAGTCACGATGAACGGCAAATTTCCAGCGCCTGACCGGGTGATGTCGCAGTTGAGCGAGATCGCCATGGGATATTGCGTCCGATCAAAGTAACCATAGTGGAGGCTAGGGTGACAAGAGGCCCCCAGAAAAGTCAGGGATTTCCGCCACGCCGGAAAATCATAGTCGGGTAGGTTCTCGTAAATGGAATGGGTGTTAACGTGGAGTTCGTGCTCCTTGTCGTATTGCCTTACCTGTTGGGAAATCCATTTGAGATACCAGCTGATGTAATACCTTTGGAAATTCAGTTCATCGCAGCCATTGCTCCCGGCATATCCTTGGCTGACGTAGGTCGGCTTTTCGAGCCCTGCCCGCCATTCGGCCATCAGCTCGGCTGACAGGTCACTTTTCGGATACATTCCATAAGACCCCGGTTCATTCTGCAACACCCAAGCATAGAACGACCGATGTTTTTGAAATCGAGTCACCACCTGTTTGATATACTCCGCCCATTCTTGAAGATGGGCCTTGTTCTGTGGAAACTTTGCCAAGCGCCAATCCGAGGTTTCTTTAGGAAACAAATCCGCGAAAATCTTGATGCCATACTTATCCGCCATTTCAAAGACGGTGTCGTAAAGTTTGAAATCCCATGTCCCGTCACCCTTGTGCATGTGCGTCTCGTCCAAGCGCAGGCGACAATAGGGCATGTCGCTTTCCTTCAGCGTGCGGAACCACCCTTCGAGATCCTCACTCGTCTGACCGGGTTGGGTGAAAATTTGCGCTCCGATGTAGGGAGTTCCCCATGGGTCGTCAGGTTCCGCATTAACCATTAAAGAACAGCCAAGCAGAATGGCCAGCGCGGAGGCTCTGAAGAAGTGGAATCTATGGACTAAAGTGCTCATTGATCGATATTCGGAAGATGATTCAAGGCCACTCCAACTCCAAGAGAGTCACACCTTGCCGAGCAAGTTTGAAGGAGATCTCAGCTTGTCCATCGGTGGCTTTCAGCTTGGTTTGATCAGGCACCGCGACGAGCTGGCTGGCCTCTTTCAGCTCTTGGAGTTGATCAGGAGTCGGCGATTGCGGGGACCCCATAGCCAACCACGCGGTGAAGGAATTCGAGTGAGTTTCGTCGATCAGCGTGCGTGTGATCTTCGGGCTACCGGCTGGCGCGCCTTGGAGTTCCAAGGTGATCGCAGCATCGGCTCCCTGAACATCATCATCGTGATAATGCCATGCAAAAACGGTGATGCGCTTTCCGGAGCGCGCGGCAAGTGCCGAGACATCAGGCTTTCCGCGAACGCCGGTTTTCAACATTTCCTCAAGTGGAACAGCGGCGTCGCTATCAACACGCAACCGTTGTCCTTCCATTCGTGAAAACATGCGGAAGACATTGAGCACTGGCTTGTCGATGCCATTAGAGGCGAGCGAACGAAATCCAGCGAAGTAGGGCTGGTCTTCAAACTCAAACGCCCAAGTGAGCGCCCCCTCGAGGTTGACTCCGTGTTTCTCAGCAAGGTCGAGTTTTCGAGGGAAGCTCGCCGCCGTGTAGCTCGAATACATGGTGCCATTCCGGTAAGCGTAATTTCCTCCCTTACACGCCGCGCAACCTTCAGGATCGGACTCGCCGATGACGATGGGGGTGTTTTTGAGTTCAGGATACTTCGCGACAACCCCGAAAGCACCTTCGATGTCGTTAAGCTGGGTAGAAATTCCCATGCGGATGTGACCATCGACCTGAGCGGGACTGCCCTTGGCGTGGAAAGAAATGAAATCGAGCGGTGTTCCCTTCTCTCCGCTGGCGAGATTTTTGCCCTTGAGACAGTGATCAAGAAAATCCTCAAGATAATCACCGCCCTTTCCATTAGCGATGTCGGGTCCACCGACTTTGGCCGAGGGTATGGCGCGGCGCACAGCACGGGTGGCATGGTCGTGTAGCTTGTAAAACTCTTCACGGGTACCTTTCCAATAGACGGTGTTCGCCTCATTCCATGTCTGCCAATACCAGTTCAGCACCTCCTGTTCACCATATTTCTCCACGCAGTGTTTCGCGAACCGATATATCAATTCTTCCCACTTTGAATAGTCCTTCGGTGGATAAGCCCAACCGACAAAAAGATCCTCAAAGGTCGAGTTCGGGAAATTGTGACGGTAAGGCTCAGGTTTCACGGAAAGCGCCTTCGGCATGAAACCGAACTGCACGTAGGGCCGTACGCCATTGCCGCGATAGGCATCGAAAATCCGATCCACGATGGTCCAGTCGTATACCGGATTTCCATCAGCGTCTTCGGTGTAGGCGTTGGTGGATCCCCATTTCAGACTGTGCTCTCCCTTCCCAGTAGTCAGCAAACTATGCGTGCGGAAAAATACCTGGTCCTTCTTCAAGGCGCCGAGTTCACCCAACAACTCGCTGCCATGTTTCATGTAGGCATAGTTCGGCTCGTCCGCCCCAAAAAAGCGCCAGATGGGTTTAAGCGGGCCGGTGGGATGATCTGCGTCGATCTTAACCGTGACGGGGAATGATTCCGCGCGGGCTGCAACGGCAAACACGGCACATAAGGCGGCTAGGAGTTGTGGTTTCATTTGATAGATTTTTAGGTTTCAAGTGGAAGTTAAGGCCACTCCAGTTCCAAGAGAGTTACTCCTTGGCGAGCGAGAGGGAAGGTGATGCCGACTTCTGCTGCTGCAGGAATCTCCACCTTGGCGTTTGGTACGACAGCGAGTTGACTCGCTTCCACCAGTTCGCGGAGCTGTTCCGCAGTTGGCGACTTCGGTGATTCCATGGCAAGCCACGCGGTGTATGAATTCGAGTGATTTTCATCGATCAGCGTGCGGGTGACCCTGGGGTTTCCTTCTGGTGTGCCACTAAGATTCAAAGTGATGTTTGCCTCCGCGCCGATGATATCATCATCATGATAATGCCAGGCAAGGACAGTGATGCGGTTGCCATCGCGCGCGGCGAGGGCTGAGACATCAGGCTTGCCCCGCACGCCGGTTTTCAGGAGATCGTCAAGCGGCACGGCCGCGTCGCTATCGACATGAAGTCGCTTGCCATCCATGCGGGAAAACATCCGAAAGACATTCAGCACGGGCTTGTCGATACCATTGGTGGCGAGCGAGCGGAAAGGGGCGAAGTACGGTTGGTCTTCAAACTCAAACGACCAGGACAGTGCCCCTTCAAGATTGACCCCGTGTTTTTCCGCGAGGTCGAGTTTCCTCGGAAAGCTGGCGGCGGTATAGCTCGAATACATGGTCCCATTGCGATAGGCGAGACTCGGCCAGGTGCAGGCTGCACAGCCTTCCGGATCTGACTCACCGATGATGATCGGGATACCCTTGAGTTCTGGATACTGCGCAACTGCGCCGAAGCCCCCGTCGATGATGCTGAGTTGGCGAGAAAGGCCCATTTGCACACGGCCATCGACATCAGAGGATTTTCCCTTGGCGTGGAAGGAAATGAAATCGAGTGGTGTTCCTTTTTCTCCGCTGGCGAAATTCGTCCCTTTGAGACAGTGATCGATAAAGCTCTCAAGCCAATCGCCGTCTTTGCCGGTGGCAAGATGGGGACCACCCACCTTGGCCTTAGGGATGGCACGGCGCACCCCTCTCATGGCGTGGTCATTCAGCTTGAAAAAGTCGTCACGGCTTCCGCGCCAATACTCATTGGCCGGCTCATTCCATGTCTGCCAATACCAATTCAACACTTCTTCTTCGCCGTATCTTTCGCTGCAATGTTTTGCAAACTGATAGATCAGTTCTTCCCATTTTCCGTAATCTTTCGGAGGGTGGGACCAGCCTGCGCAAAAGTCGTCGAAGGCCTCCTGACGGAAGGGTTGGGAGTAAGGCTCCGGCTTCACCGACAGCGCCTTTGGCATGAACCCGAGCTGGACATAGGGACGCACTCCCTTGCTGCGGTAGGTATCGAAAATTTTATCGACGATGGTCCAGTCGTAGATCGGGTTTCCATCCGCATCTTCGGTGTAGGCGTTGGTGGATCCCCATTTCAACCCGTGCTCGCCCTTGCCGGTAGTTAGGAGATTGTGGGTGCGGAAAAACACCTGGTCCTTCTTTAAGGCACCGAGCTCGCCCAGCAGCTCGCTGCCATGTTTCATGTAGGCATAGTTCGGTTCGTCCGCGCCGAAGAAGCGCCAGATGGGCTTGAGCGGACCGGTCGGCTTTGAGGCATCGATCTTTATATTGACGGGGAATGATTCCGCGTGAGCGGCGAAGACCAAGGCGGAAAAAACGGCGGTCAGAAGTTGTGGCTTCATTGATTGAATTGTTGGGCCCCGGGGGTGGAATAGTCTTTCGTGGCATCGTCGAGAACCAACACCCAGTCTTGCGCTTCACCGGGGCTTGGCGGCGTGAATTCCTGTTCACCCTCGTTCTTGAACATTCCAAGGAGCGTGGCTTGACCATCGCGCGGATTGAACCACCATGCTTTGATCTGAGGGTTTTTGATGACCTCCATACGCACCTTGAAAGTTCGGGATACTGGTGCATAGATCATCGCATAGGTTCCTTCGGTGTCCCGGGTTGCTACGAAGCGGGAGCGGCCTGCGCCGGGCATGATGTTTGGATTCACGCCAGTCACGATGACGGAATCATCCGGCACGCGTGAGAGGAAGGGCCGAGAGAGCAGCAGATTCCTGGCATGTTGCATCTGCCCTGCGCCGGGTTGCTTGATCGCCTCGAACCATGGCATCAACGGGGCATTGGCTGGTTGACGGCGATCCGGATCAAACATCTGCCAAATCGCGTGATTGCCATAGGTGTGCCCGAAAGCGCCTGAGAAAAGATTCCAGTAAAGCGGCCGCCTAACATCGCTGGCAGTGGAATAGCCGAGTTCTTTGGCTTTGAAACCCACCGGGTGATCTTCATACATCGGCTCGGCATCAAAAACCGGCTTAATCGGCACTCGGTCGTAGTCCACACGGGTTTGATCATAACGACCGGTGAACTCCGCTTGATGCCCGTTTTGCCGCATGTTGAAATCGAGCCAATCCTCGCCCTGCCACCATTCCGCGGAGCCGTTTCCGCCGGGCGGATGAAAACTTATCAGATGCTTGCCACCGTCGGCCGCACGAAGTCCACGAGCCATAGAGCGGATGATTTCGCGGTGCGTGTCATTCTCGACCGGGCGGTCACCGCCGAGAACCCAGACAACTTGCGCGTCTCGATAGCGTTCCCCCAGCCAGCGGCCATAGATTTCGGCATTGGCGGGAGTGAAGATTTCCGGCCCTACCCCCCATTTTTTGTTCCATTTATCGCCCCAAGTCGGCAAGAACGCGATGTAGAGACCGAGTGAATTAGCCTTTGCAACAATGTAGTCCACATGATCCCAGTAATCATTGTGCGGACCTTCCTGCACATCGGGCTGTGTGGGATCTTTTTCACGCAGCGCACTGTGACCGTAGAAATTCTTTCCACTCAGGTCGTCCATCTCCGCAAGAGCGGCAGCTTGGATTACGGTAAATCCCTTCTTCGCCCGATCCTCAAGATAAGTGTCGGCTTCTTCACGACTGAGCCTGTGGAAGAGTTCCCATGCCGTGTCACCCAGCCAGAAGAAGGGTTTTCCGGATTCGGTGACAAGGAAACGATGATTCTCGCTCACCTTCAACATCGACAGCGGAGCTGCGGGCGCAAAACCAGAGGTGGCAAGCAAAACCAAGGCTGGAAAATAGTGGATCGTCCTCATTGTTTCATCAAGGGCTTCAAACAGACTCAGACCAACGGAGCCGCCACATTCCCAAAAAGAACGGGCGAATCAATCTAGTGCAACGTGCAGTCAAGTTTGACTTGGATGCCAATTGACGGCGCATTGATCGCCCGCTCTTTCGGTTTTGATGTTTCGATTCAGGAATCCAACTTATTGAGCGGCAACGCGCACGAAGAGTTTATCACCCGTGAGCGGTGCACCGCTGAGGGTGACGACGACGTTCTCATTCTCCCCACTGGCCGTCGCAACCTGGCTGGCTCCGACATCCTCGACCCAACTGCCTACATCAAGGGTTGTGGATTTCAGAATCTTATAGGTCAAACCAGTACCGGCGCGGCGCTGGTAAGAGAACGTGCCAGCGGTTTTGTCGAGTTGAACGAGGGTCGGATTAACAGACGAGCCGCTGGTCGGATTGAGGCCGAAGGCAAACTCCTGTTGGTTGGTAAGTCCATCGTTGTCATTGTCCCCCGCTGGATTCGAGACATCCGCAGGCAGATAGATCGCAGCCCAGGTGTCGTATGGAGTCGCACCGCCCGTAACGAGTTTTAGTTCGGTGGCTGTCACTTCGAGCGTGTAGCCGGGAATTGCAGGATCGAGCACTGGAGTGCCGGTAATGCTAGACGCCGTCATCAGGGTAACAGCGGCAGGCGTTCCCGTGACTTTCACCTTCGAAGACGCATTAAAGGTGACCGTGCTTGAGGAGGTGGTGGGAGAGCCCACGGTAAAGCCAAGCGCTGCACTGCTGTTTACGGTGATGGGAGACGCCTGACTACCACCGACCAGTGCAAGGGTGCCCGCATTGACTGCGGTGGTGCCCGCATACGTATTCGCACCGGAAAGAGTCTGGGTGCCGGTACCGCTCTTAATGATGTTAAAATTGCCGCTAATCACACCGGAGAAACTCGCGGTAGCATCGTTGTTGCCCAGATCAAGAAAGGCCGAGGCTACTGTCCCAGAGAAGTTTTGGTTGTTGACCGTGCCACCTGCGAGCGTGGTGTTTGACAAACCATTGATGGTCCTCGTCCCGCCAGCCGCGCCAACACCTATTGCAACAATACCGCGGGAATTCACAACGAGATTGCCCTTGCCGGAGCCGCTTGGAATGTTGGCGATGTTATGCAAGACACCGTCATTAACGATGGTATCGCCGGTATAGGAAAATGTGCCAGTTCCCATGCTTAAGCTGCCGGTGCCAGCCTTGACCAAACTCACCTTGGTGCCGCCGTTGTCTCTCACCCCGCCAATGATCGGCACAGCAAATCCGTTGTTATACTGCACCGTTGCAATTTGCAGTTCTGAGGTCGCTGAGGTGAAGGTCATATTCGCGACGACGTTGCCATTGGTGCTATTGCCGGAGAACAGTAGGCCCCCGGAATCCAGCACATAGGTCGCTCCGCTTGTGCCGCTTATCGTGGTAGTTCCGCCATTCGTTTGGGTAATAGCGATATCCAGGCTGTAAAGGCTTTGAGTCGTACTGCTCCCGTTAAACAGCACACCACCAGCGGTGACTTTGTAGTTGGTAGTGCTGACGGTATCCGCACCAAGAGCAGCACCGACCGTGGTGGCATCCGTGTAACGAACCACATTGTTCGAGCCATCGAGGGTGGCAAAGCCGTAAGTTGTGCTGGAATCTCTGACGGTAGCGTAGCCGCCGATGAGCGAATTGGTGAGTGTCGGAAGCGTTCCGGTTAAGGTAAGGGTCTTTGCTGTTCCGTTAGTAGCGGCCAAGTCAATCACGACGCTCGAATTAGACGCCTTTGTCCAATTGGCGAGAGACAACGTCGTCGAGTTCGAGGCACCGTTGGGGGTGAAGACGATTCTGCTACCCCCGTTACCGAGCGTGAAGTCACTCAGGGTTTGAGTTCCGTTGCCGAACACTTCAAGTTGACTACCGGAGAGATTGAGAGTGTTAGAGGAATTTGCAACATTCGGCGAAGCACCCAAGACAAGACGCATTCCTCCTTGGCTGATGGTAATTCCCCCGGTGATACTTTTCACCCCACCACCGCCATCCAGATACATCGTACCCGCACCCGTCTTTGTGAAGCCGTTTGTGCCTAGGAGATTTGCATAGAAATTGCTGAGCAGTCCGGCCGAGACGGAAACAAACGGATTCGTACCATCCAGCCTAACTGAGCCGGAGCTAATTCCCCCGCCGACGCCGTTCCAGATGATCCCATTGGCGACAGGAATTCCGCTGGTGCCTATATTCGCGCCAGTACCGGAGTTGAACTGGGCAACGTTGTTCGGGCCATTCGTCGCATCCCAAGCATTTCCGGTGACGCCGGACCACTCAGTGTTAGCAGTTGCGTTCCAAAAACCATCCCCGCCACCAGCAGTGCCGTTCCAGGTCCCCGTAGCGGCGTGAGCGACACCCGTGGCGAGGGTGAGCGTGAGAAGAGTCGGAAATAGCTGGCGGTTTTTCATGATTTTGAATGTGGGTTTCATAATGGTGGTTGGAACCTTGGATTGGGATTTTCAGGTTTTGTAGCTTACTGGGATGGTGGATTATTCTGGGGAAACGAGTTACCGACTGTCAATTTCTAGGGAGGGCAGGCTTTTTGGGATATGGCCTGAACAGGCCATTTTTTCCCAGCCCGTCGTGGGTGTTTAGCTAAGCAGTCCGAGTTCGAAGCCACGCGCAACGGCTTCGGTCCGATCAGCGGCTTCCAGCTTGTCGATGGCAGCTTTCACATGGTGCTTCACAGTGTGCTCGCTGATGCCAAGGACTTTGGCGATTTCCGAATTGGTGAGACCGCGCCGCAGGCAGTCGAGCACCTCCAACTCGCGAGCCGAGAGTGCCTGAATCAGAGGCTGAGGGACGGATCCGGAATGCTCCCAAGAAGTTTTTCCTGCATGAACCCGCCGCACTGAACCGGCCAATTGTGCGAGAGTGACTTGTTTTGGGAGAAATCCCATCGCCCCCATGTCGCGAGCGCGCCTGACTTCATGGGCAAGTGAACTTGAAGCGAGCATGATGACTCGGGCGGCGGGGCTTTTTTGCTGCAAGCATTCGAGAACATGAAAGCCGTCCTTACCCGGCAACCGCACGTCGAGCAAAGTGATGTCGGGCTCGAGCTCGGCATGACTTTTAATGGCTTCGGCCGCGTTGCCAGCCTGCCCAATAATCTGAAACCCCTCTTCCAAGCCTAGCATGGAGGCGAGTGACTCGCGAAGGACGGCATGGTCATCGACCAAAAGGATGCGAATAGGATTAGCAAGGGTCATGAGGTGGACACAGTTAAAGCGGGAACAGGAAAGAGCAGTCGCAGGCTCGACCAAGGAAGGATGATCCGAAGAGTGGTGCCTTTGCCTAACGTAGAGGCGAGATTGAACGTTCCGGCTAACTCGTCAACTCTCCTTCTCATGCTCCCCAAGCCGAGCCCCCCTTGCGGTGAAGGTTGCGGGAGTTTGGGGTCGAATCCACAGCCATTGTCATGGATTGCGAGCTCAAGCACCTCTGTGGTAAAAAACACATGCACTTGGACGCGGGTGGCGCGACCGTGACGCAGGGCATTTTCCACCGCTTCCTGTGATAACAATAGAAGACTGCCGGCCGCCCTTGCTGGAACCGCTGCGGGCTCGCCCTTACTGGTGACTTCCACAAAGTCCACAGGCCAGTGATCCATGCCAGCCAACGCTTGAGTCAGCAGCTCTGCAAAATCTGGCGGCTCCTTTGACATTTCATGGATCCCCCACATGAGAGAGCGCATCTCGTGTTGGCTACGGTTAAGAATTTTCTGGGCCGCATGGACATGGGGAAGGGCCGCGACGGAATCCCGCGGGGCCAGATTTGCGACGCTTTCCAACCGGTAATAGGCCGCGTTGAGAAGTTGGTGCACCCCATCGTGGAGATCGCCCGCGAGGCGCAGGCGCTCACGCTTGGCGGCCTCATGTTCCAGCTCCGCGTCTCGATGGGTGCGCAAGGCCTGCTCGATATGAAGCGACTGCCGCTTGACCGTGCGGCGCAAGAGTGAAACCCAAGTCATGGCCACGGCCAATACGACAGCAGAAGACAACAAGGCAAACCAAAGCCTCTTGGCATTCCACCACGAAGGAGCTTTTATCACACGAACATCCGCCGGGCTACGCAACAACAGCTCCATGCCAACCGCGCGAATGAACTCCGGCAACGGTGAATCCGCCGAGTGAACGATGGTCGCCACCCCCGTCAGTTCGACTAGACTGCCCGCCGGTGGAGGTTGTGAGAACCCTGAACAACCTGAAGCGAACCTAACGACCACTTGACTCCCTGTCTCTGACTGCAAGGTGAATGCATCCGCACCTGCTTTGATTGCGCCAATCAGAGATCCCTTCAACTGGACCAAGCGATTATCGAAATCCTCCGGGTGTTCCCCCCAATAGCGACCCTCGTAATTTTTCTTAACCTCAAGAATGGATTCAACCGTCGACGATGTAGGTGCCGGAGGCGCTCCAGAAACAAGTTTTTGCACCAGCGCGTTTGCTAGAAATGCGATCGGTTGTCGAGTCTCTAGAAATCCGGCGAGGCGGACCCGATCCCCAATCTTAAATCCATCAGATGATACAACCTTTGCCCTAACACCTCGTCCTTGCTCCTGAATGATCATTTCATCTGCAGAAACCAAAGTCACCACTCCCTCTACCAAACGCCGATGGGGCGAAAGTCCCTCCGGACGGAATCGTCTCAACGACCCTACTTCTACCTTCGGAACTTGAAAAGGATCTGCAGGTGGAGGAGTGAGGATTTGAAAGTCGGGTTCGCCTGGTACGACAAGTCTGACGCCCATCTGCTCGGCGCGCGAATTATAAAGAGTGAGCACAGTACCTCTCACCCGGACCTCCGCGTCGATTACTTTAGCTGGCTCGTTCCAAGCCGCAGGAGTCACAAGGATGAGCGCGTAATTCCCCGTCCCGCTGCAGGCAAGCAACGCCCGTTGATCCTGCTCGAAGTTATCAATTACAGACTGAATCACGACGGTCTCCAGTTCGATGCGCTGGGCGTCTTCACTGCCATTGTGGAGATGCGCAATACTGACCGCTCGCAAAGGTAAGGGCTTACCTTTGCCAATGACAATGACGCGTTCCGGCTCAATGATCGGAGCATATCCGCCCATGTAGGTAAAACCTTCGATCTCTACCTCTAAACCCGGCAGAAGGGTCAACGACTCGTCGCCTGGGCTCGTCCACAATCCTTTGGAAAGCGGAAGTTTTTTGGAAACATAGATCGCAGCCGAATCATCGGCTACGGTGAATGCGGAAAACCGTCCACCTGAAGCCCACTGCACCACACCTCGCACACGAACCGGAAACTTTTTGGTCGCCAACTCAGAGGACAAACCACGAATGTCTGCAATCCGAGTGATCGGCCTCACGGGCGAAGAATCTTCCTGGCCTACGGCGAAGCCACTGCCGAACAGCGAGACCGCTACCGCGGCAACAAAGAATCGCATGAGAAGAGAATTTTGGATGGGCTTCATAACAGGTCAATGTTCCAACAGGTCAGTAGGTGGCGTGCTCGCCAGAGAGGCCGATATGCATCTCACCCTTCACTCCCCGAATGCCTGAAGGTTGAAACTGTCTGTCATTGCCACAAAATGTCAATTTCCCGAATCAAGGCAATCAGCGACTTATGGTCGCTTCGCTTGGATGACTGCTACCCCCCGCCCGGGAAGTTTGAGCTCATCCGCCACATCCTGACCGCTGACGAGATCCCGGCCAGCGGGAACTTTGAGTAACCGAGATTCATCGGTTTGATTGATCACAAACCACAGGGTCTTGTCCTTGGACTCACGCCGCACAATTTCAACCCCCTGCGGCACTCCTGGAAGTAGCGGAGCCAGTTGGGCGAGTCTCACGAGTTCCGGCACGATTGCTTTTCCCACAGCACCATTCAGATAGGTGCCGACGTAGAGCACCGATCCTTTGCCTACTTTCCGTATCGTGGCCGCCCCCGAACCCGCTTGGTGCCGTGTGGTCCAACGAGACCAAATCTCAGCGCCTGCGTCAGGCTCAAGCTGTTCATACCACTCTCGTGAAAGCACGGATTTTCCGCCGATCTCCATTTCGAGCGGCCGAGCATCCGGGATATTCTGCCGGCCATACTCGACAACGGTTGCTCCGACCAGTGGCCTCAATACCCCAGGCAAAAGATCCGTTACTACATTGTTATCCATATCCTTCGTTCCCGAGCGCGCACCCAACACCAACACACCACCGGCACGGACCCATGCCTCAAGCTTGGGTACCCATGCAGGATCGATCAGGGTGAAATTCGGAACCACATAAAGCTTCAGACCGTCGAGCACATCCCCGGGGTGGACCACACCTACCGAATAGCCAGCATTCCAGAAATTCCGATGGAGGTCCGCCGCGACCAAGTCAGTCGATGGAGTTTTGAAACTAAGCGTTTCGTGGGCATGCGTGTTATTGAAATCCGTCGCAGCGATTCCCACGTCGATGGCGACATGAGTCCCTAGCAGAGCCGGACCAACCCTGCTCAACTCAGCACCCGTCTTGGCCACCTCCTCGTATCGCCGACGCGGCACATTGTCGTGATCCAAGACACCGCACCAATACTCCTCTGCACCAAAGCGCGCCGTCCGCCAGCGGAACAGCAACACACTGTCCGCTCCATGTGCTAGGGACGAGTAGAGCATGCGGCGCAATTCTCCCGGCTCAGGATTGTCGTGCATGTAGTCCGTCTGCCCACCCGGACCACTCTGATGCTCGGGAATCCAAAAGTTCCCGGTCCATGCCCGTGCTGCGTCGAGTGCCCATGCCTGGTGACTGGCGCGAAGTTTATCATCATAGGTAAAATTCGGATAGACATCATAACCGAGTGTGTCGAGATCCTGGCCAAATTGCCCGCGATAGTCGATGTAGTCGAAAAGCCCGTTATGAGTAATCCACCACTTCGGCTGGGTCGCACGCAGGATTTCCACCTGATCGCGCTGGAACCGCGCGACGCTCCATGAAAGGAATCGGAAATAGTCCAGATGATGTGCAGGGTTAAGATGCGTCGGCCGCTTGGCTGCCGGGAGTGGCACATCCTCGAACTTGGTATAACTCTGAGCCCAGAATGCAGTGCCCCACGCGCGATTCAAGGCACCGATATCATCCCTGAATTTCTCCTTGAGAAACACCACCCACTGTTTCTCCGCTCCTGACGAATAGTCCTGAGAGAAATGACAATGGAATTCATTGTCGGTCTGCCATCCGATCACGTGCGGGTTGTCCCGATAGTGTTCCGCCATGGCCCGGGTGATGCGCCGGGAATATTCGCGAAAAACTTCATTGCAAGTGCTGGCGTGTTGGCGCGATCCATGGCTCATCACCACGCCTTGTGAATCAACGCGCAAGATTTCTGGATGCTTGACGGTCAGCCAGCGCGGAGGCGCGGCAGTCGGGGTGCAAAGAATACTCCGAATCCCTTTGGCTCCAAGGCGCGCGATGGTCTCATCAAACAGAGAAAAATCAAACTTACCCTCCTGCGGCTCCATCAGATCCCAGGCGAACTCCGCCATGCGCACCGTATTCATTCCTGCGGCCTTCATGCGATCGGCATCGAGATCGAGCGTCAGAATCTCACCGTGATCCGGATAATAGGCCACTCCCCACATGAAGGACTCAATATTCGAGGGCCTCAAATGAGACGGGGCTCGCGAGGAATCAGCCTCGGGCGTGGCACCGAATACAAGCGGTGGGAAAAGCGCTATTAACGCAAGGGCGATCAGAGTTCGTTTCTTCATGATGGATTCTTTGGATAAATTTCTGTGGTGAATTTCGAGCGTTGGCTAGGGAACCGTAAAAATCTTCACCGGGCCTATGAGTCCGGATTCAAGTGGCTCGACCTTGGGATCAATCGGAACATTGGTTTTGGTGACTTGCTGGTCTTTCGGCAACTTGGCATCCCCAGCCAGGCGGTTGCACCAAAGATTGACGATCCTCACTTCAAGCGCGTTGCCCGTTGGTTTCACAGCTTCAGTAAGATCGAAGCGAAAAGGAGCAGTCCACGCCACACCAAGATTCCGTCCGTTCAACCAAACTTCCGCAACATTTTTCACCACCCCTAAATCCAAGTAGAACCCCTTTGCCATGCTAACCCCCTCCGGCAGATCGAATGTTTTATGATAGCTTGCCTCGCCCGAATAATATCGAATGCCAACCTCCGGGCGAGTGGTCCAATCGACCAATCGCTCAAAGGGGATTTTTCCCGGCCCACCCCATGCTGCATCAAATGAGACATCCCACGCCGCGTCGATTTCCATCAAGGGATTCAATTTTACGAAATTTGTGTTAGTAAGCAGCCCCGTGTCTTTTGGGACTGGATTCCGAAACACGACAAACATCGAACCATAAGGATCCAGCTCCATCGGCAACATGGTTCCAAGCTCCCCTTCGTGAAATGTTCCAGCAGGCCGCGTTTCTCCGGTTTTCGGATTCCATAGCTCCGGTAGCTTGCCTTTGACTCGGAATGTCACCTCCACAGGGACAGTTCGGTTCCTTCGATTGATGATAAAATAGATATCGGTCTCACCCTCTTTCCGGTGAATATAATCAAAGAAATCCTGATCGTTTTCGGATTTGAAAATAACATCAGGGACAACTCCATCCCGGGTGAGCACCTCACGAACCGTCTTATTGTCGATCACTCTCCCTTTCGCTGTTTCATGCTTCACCCAAAGTTTATCAGCGATCTCCATCAGCTTTTTTTCGCCCTCTGGAAAATCCGCGAGGCCGACGGTTCGCGTGGGTTTCGGGCCCAACACCGTTGCGCCCGCCAGCACTAGATTCTCGATTTTGTTCATGACGCTGAGCGGCAAAGCTCCACGATCCGGCAAGACCAAGACTCGATAGGTCATGCCCTCTGGCGTGATCAGCATCCCGTCTTTCACCGACAAACGGTTAAGAAGAATATCCGTATTGCATACATCGTAATCGTAGCCGACGCCACGGGACGGATCAAAATTCTTCGGTGGCACATAACAGGGAATCTCATCGCCAGTGTAATAAAGCACATCCGCGACAAAAAGCCCCTGCTGCAACAAATACTGACACCGGCCAAGGTAAGTCAGGAACGGCATCGCTGCCATGTCCCACCAAGTGACATTGTGATTAAAATGGCTGCCACATACAAAAGCCTTGCCGGGCTTACCATCCGCAGCACCCGAGGTGGCGGAACCATGGATATAAAATGCATTGAGTCCTTCACAGAACGCAATGTTGGCGTTCAACAGTAAATCACTTGGCGCGATCTGCCAATTCGTCCGTCCACCGATACTGGTGAATGCCTCGGTACCCACCAACTTCTTCCCATAGAGATGCGCGGCGGAGGCAGCCTGCTTCGCGTTCACATTCTGTGCCATCTCGTTCCAGCCAGGTGGAACCTCAAGATGGTGATTGCGTGGATCAAACTGATTCTCACGCCAAAAGTTACTCTCCCAGAACTCCGCCAAGGGAACATCCATTTTCCCCTGATTCAACAAGCCATCGTTACTAAGCAGTCTGGGGTGATGCTGGCCACCCGCCTCAGCTCTGACCTTCATTCCCTTTGCATGCGCCAGTGACGCCCAACGGCCATAATGATTGTCTGCCACGCAATCGGCAATCGTCCGCCTGATGTCCGCAAGAAAGCGATCGGTGACGTCCAGGCTATCGACGATTTCCCCCGCCATGGTCGCCAAATACGGAGTTGGGTCGTAACCACGTCGATTCCTGAATTCCTCAAAAAACGCTGGCGACCATGAGTAAAGTCCCTCGATCTCGACGTTGTCCTCGTGAAGGTATTCAAAAGCTTTTCCTGCTAGCGGACCTGCGTCCTCAATGAGTAACTTGAGTTTTTCGAAACTTTGCTCCGTGGCATCTTTACTCAGGTAATCGGGAAGCAATCCATCAAATCCATGAATCCCCGTCGTCGTCTGCCCCACGCGCACCACCTTCCACTTACCGACAGGCACGTCCCAATTCAGTGTTCCGTCTGGCAAAACCTTGCCCGTGAGGTCGATCATACGTTGAGTCTTCAATGGCGAATCGTTCGGCAGGGATTTCAAGTCTTCCTTCACCACTGCCATCTGATCTTTTTGAGAAGTTTCCAGAACTCCCAGCGGGAGTCCCAATCCCCTTTTGGCCACAAGGCCGGCGACACGGTGGACCTCGTCTCTGGTCCCAATTGCAAAATCGCGAACCAGTGATTTCGTAGGAGGAGACAGGCGATACCAACGCGCGGTGGTTGTGGGCACTGCTTGATTAATCACATTGTTCCAAGGAATGGTGTAACCGCTCCAGACCTTATTGAAAACCTTGCCATCCTTTGAAGCTTCCAAGGTCGTGGTTCCGGCTACTTCCAACCAGATCCACTCAACTGTTTTAGGTGAACCAAAATCAACAGTGATCGTGGGAGAATCGATACCTTCTGTCTTCCAGCCAGTGTTGTAGTTCCCATCAAGCAGATTGGGAAGTTGATCGGTATTTCCGTTCAAGCTGATCGTCGGTCCCGGTCCAACATCCGCCTCTGATACTTGGAAAGCCTGCACGGCCACATCCTTGTAAAGCACTCCCCGTCCCGACGGCTCGGGCAATTTCCCTTGAAATGCCTTACCCCCTTCAAGGATCAACGTCGAATTCACCGTCATCCACGCTGAATTCTCCGGCGTGGTCCACTCGCCCCCAGACGGCCAACCCACACAGACATTCGAAGCCATTTTCAATCCCAGACGCCCAGCCTCTTTGACCGTGTGCCGAAACAAAATACGCCATGGTTCGCTCAGAAACTTCGCTCTCGGCATACCCGCAAGGTCAATCAACACAAACCCACCCACGCCCTTGGCTTTTAGTTCTTCCAAATGAAGAGTGATATCATCCGGTTTGATCGTTTCGAACCACCACATGATTACCCACGGCTTTGAGGAATCAGGAGGTGTCTTGAAGGATTCCGACATTCGATCTGTAGTTACAGGCTGTTCCTGCGCCCTCATCGAAGTGACGCCCAACCCAAGAAATCCTGCGGTGTAAAGGGACCCAAGTATAAGAAATCTACTGAAATTCATTCTTCTAATTTGTTTGATTCTCATCCAGCCATTTCAGCTCTTGCGAGCTCCCACGTCGGCGCGTTGACACGCATCTGCCATCTTCGTAAAGCAGGGGTTCAACGCCTAACTGCTCCTGAGTTCCTTTAAAATCAACATTGTGACCAGCTTCGACGTATGGATCTTTGGTATCCTCAAAGACCAAACTCGAGTAGCCATGCTTTTTTGCAATCTCCTCACGGCGCGCCCGTTTGCGGCTCCCGAAAACCGGCTCCCTCTGCGCAAGCTTCCAATGCCGCAGCAGACTTTCCGCCCACAGGATTCTGACCTCATATCCGCGGGACCATGACGAGAAAAACATCCAGCAAGAACCGTGTTTCTTCATCACCCACGGCTCCTCAATGCCACCGATCATCCAGTCCGGATTCCCCGGATCTTGACGGCCAATCATCTTTTTAAAGGCATTCCACCTATCATCGGCAAACATTGTGCCGTCGTTGGTGAAAATCTTCGGATCCGCAAGAACCAGCCCGGTAGGTGTTAGAAACTTGTAAGGGTCGACAATCTTGTCCGACTCTAAGATCCTAACTAGATGGTTATAAATTCGCGAGTTCCCCGCCTTCGGCTCATCAGGACCGGAGTTAACGAACAAATAGAACTTGCCTTGGATGTGGTGCAACTCAGGTGCCCAAAACCTGCCAATATATGGGCAATCTTTCGGGATTTTTGAAGCATCAATGCACCATCCGGCGTCCTCCAAGCTCAAAAAGCCTTCCAATTCCATCAGCCGCAATCCTGGATTCTGTCTGCCCCAAACCGATTGGGAAGTTCCCGTCATAAACCAACCATTACCCGCCTTGAGTAACATGGGATCCCGAATCGATTGCAAAGGATCACGAGTGATCGGATTGGTATATCTAAAGGACCGCTCGGACTGCTGAGAACTAGGAAGTGTGGCTGTCCCATTCATCGCAACAACCTCCGCTTGCAGCGAGGTTATTGCCATCCCCCAACCAATCAGGGAACTTGAAATGATTTGATAGATTATGATCAAAGCGTCTTACATCAAAGGGTTTATTCTGAATAATGATGATAGGCTGATATCTTTACCGGTCCGATCCAGCCCGAAGGTTTCAAGGGCATGTCCTTGTTCAAGATCGTTTCAATCGGCGAGGTCGTCCAAAGGCTCTTGATTTTCCCACCCTGCCTCAAATCACCAATGAACCGGTTTCTGCAGACGTTCGCCACGGTGACTTCCAGTTTGTTTACCTTTTGTAGAAGATGGCTCACCTCAAACTCGGAATTGGGAATCCAGGCAAATCCCAGCGGCGTTCCATTCAAGCGCACTTCCGCCGTGGCGCTCAGATCCCCCAGATTGAGTTCGATGGATTTGCTGTTGGACTTAAAATCTTCCGGAACCGAAAACTCCAACGAATACTTGGCTTTTCCTGCAAAGTATTTGATCGCAGGATCATCAAAATCAGTCAGAGATTTCAGACCACTAACTTTGATCGGGGAAATTGCCTCCTTCGCGATGGAGGCAAACTCGATGGTCGTTTTCACGCCTTGTAGATTGATCGATTTTGGTGCCGCCAAGTTGATCGAAATCAATCGCCCAGCACTCGTCTCACACGAATAGTCACCCGCGTGATCGCCTGCGAATTCAAATTTTCCATTCCGGCAAGTCACGCGAGGAATCGCATCGCCCTCGCTGCCATCTTGAATCTGCGGGAAGACTTGTCGCCCGGCCAAAGAGACTTTGTGGATGAATGGATCCACAGTTTGTTTTTTGAAGAGGAAAATTTTCGATTCGTAGGGCTTCAATGAGACCGGGATTCGGGTTTGTGTGTCCTCCTGTGAGTAGATGGCGGGCACTGAAACAGTGCCGCTTGAAGGGTCCCATATCTCTGGTGATTTCTCACTCACCCGGAAGAGAATTTCACGGTGCAATTGCTTGTTCTGCTGATTGAAAACGAAATAGACATCCATGTCTTCAATCTTCCGGTGAATATACATGACTTCCTTCGGATCACCACAATTCGTCGTCAAATCGGGGAGAATCTTCAATTGGTTCAGGACCTCACTCATCGACTTGCCGGAGATCATCCTACCTTTTCCGTAACGGTTTCCGTCTAAATCACCCCAGACTTGATTAATCAGGCCTTTAAATTCCGCCTCACTGTTTTTAATATCGGACATCGATAACATTTCAAGTGGCTTGGGTCCATAGACCACGGCTCCTTCCTCAACCAACTTGGCGATCCGCCGCAACGTTGCCAGTTCCATCTTGGTGCTGTTTGGCAACATGAGAATCGGATAGCTTGGCTTGCCACCGAAAGAGATCCGACCATCAATCACCTTCGCTCGTTTTTCTAGCATCTCATAGTTACATGTACTGGCTTGGAACCCTAACGGCAAATCCTTGAGAAAACTCCGGGTGAAGTTCTGGTAAAGCTCGTCTCCGGCATAAAACATCACATCCACGACAGGATATCCTTTCTGTAGCACATATTGGATTCTCGAATGATAGTTTAGCCAGTCCTGGGTAAACTCCCACCATGGATTGTTCCGGTTGAAATGCGCGCCGAATTTCCCCAAAGTCATACCCGGCTTCTTGTCGAATGGTTGATGAACGAAGCTGTGAAGAATCAGTTGGTTAACCCCGGAGCAATACGACGCATCCCCGAAAGGCTTCAGGTCGAAAGGAGTTTCCGTATAGTGAGCTAAACTTGTGTAGGCCTCGGAACCGATCAGTTGCTTATCATGTGCAAGGGCGGAAGATGTCGGAAACCCGAGCTTGGGTCTATCTTCCGGCTTGTAGGCTGGGAAGTTGTTCTCATCCTGCTCCGCCCAGAATTCAGTCATTGGGAAATCAATATACTGGTTCGCCTTCAGAGGTTCGAAAGGAGGGTAACCACCCCAGTTGTTATAGATAGCCTCGGCGTGCATTTCCATGCCGTTTTCATGACATAGCTCACTGAATCGCTTGTAGTAGTTCTGGTCGATGAGATCGGCAATAGTCTTGCGGAAATCATGGAGAAAGGCTTCTGATAGTTTTATACTACCAATCGTCTCGCCACATAGCACCGGCAGCCATGGCAGGATGCTGTAACCTCTTCGGTTTTTGAATTCTTCCGGAAACGTTTTTGACCATGTTTGGAACTCAGCCTCCCAACTGTCCATCAGAAAGAATTTGAGGGTATTTCCTTTATACTTACCCGCTGCTTCGACGAGCTTTTTCGCATAACTGTTAATGTGTAAATCCAGTGCGGAGGCATCCATTTTATCCGCCTCCAGTCCTCGCCCCTCCGTCGTTGGCGGGTCGTTCTTCATGCCCGTCGAGGTGTAGCCGAAACGAATCACTCGCCAATTCCCTACAGGTGCTTGCCACTTGAGCGTGCCATCAGCCGCCATCGATCCCGTGAGGTCGATGATCGCCTTCTCATCAATGTTTTTGGCCATTGAAGCGGAACTCGGTTCAAACACTTTCTCACCAACATCAAAGACTGATGCGGTCTTTTCAAAGAACGACGCAATCCGAGGTAAAAAGAGCGGCTCTTCGTCACCTTTTAAAAGTTCGAGTTCCGCAATCGGGTAGTCATCGAAGTATTTGAAGTTGTTTTTCGTGAATTCAATTCGATAGAACTTTTTCTTCGTGGGAGTGAATGCCTTAGAAGTTGACCGGTTCACGCCGGTGATTTCGATGTCGGAGATTTTCTTAAACTCCTTTCCGTCGTCAGATGATGAAAGGGTGAATTCAACAGATACCTTTGCCATGTCATCCCAGCAGAATACGAGATGCGGCAACAATGCCAGTTGATCGGCATCAAAAATATTTTTAAATGAGAGGTCGATCACATCGCCTTTCCTCAAGTTGATCTTGGTCTTTGGATTGCCATCGCTCAAGACAGATCCAACCGAGACCCCATTCACCTTGATGTTTTCGATTCGTTCATGAAACCCGCTTTTTTGCCCCTCGAAGGGGTATGCAATCACGGCCACGTCACGGTAAAAGTTTTCCACTACAAGAGGTTGCGCCAAGGTAGCGCTCACTTCTTTCCCACCAGCGATGTCCGTGGTGCTCCACACATACTGTTTCATTGACATCTCGGGCGTGATCCACGGGCCGCCGGTGGTGCCGTAGCCATCAATAGTTTGAGTCCCCATGGTGATCCCCAGCCGATTGGCCTCGGCCAAGGCCCACTGGAACAATTCAATCCACTCGGGCGAATTGAATTTGATTTTTTGGCCCTCTACCTCTCGTGGATAATTTTTGCCAATGTTGATGATCGTCGTCTGCACGATCCCCTGCCGCTGCATCGACTCTAGGTCTTTGGTAATCCCATCCTTGGACACATTTCCGTCCATCCAGTGCCACCAGGTGTGCAGGCGCGTCGATTTCGGCGGCGTCTTGAATTCGGCGGACTTCAATTCAAATTGTGGAGCGGCGACAGCCAGCAACGACGAAACAAACAGAATAATGATGGATTGAATTTGCATCGGCAAGACAGGGCTTTGAAACGTAGCGGCGAGACCCGCTCGGCGACGATCAGGGAGTTAGAAGTTACTCTCCCTATATCATTGATTATATGGCCTGAACGGGCCATTTTACCGACACGTTCGAATCATGAGGCGATACCCGGATGAAGTCGGCGATCCCGCAACGGTTGAGCACGCCGATCGTCGGGTTTCAGACGCCTTGAACCATATGGCTGGGGGATCGAGCGCGTTGATGTGCTCAGATTGAAAGAAATGTCGGAGTCCTGAGAATTTGTCGGAAGTTCCTTGGTGAGAGTTGGCCACCATACTGCGTCCGAGGAACGAACGGATGATGTCGTCAATCGGACATTTGATCTTGATCACCCCGTAGTCAGCACCTTGCGTGGGCACCTTCGCCACAAGTGACTTAAACTTCTCCATAACGCCGAGGATTTTCCCGGCAACTTCGATTCCCCCCATCTTTTCGAGGTCGATGAGCAGGTCCACCTTACGCGCCAACGACCGGGCGATTTCCTCGATGTCGGTGCCAAGACTGGCGCGGACGAGTTTAGCCCCCCGGGCACGGGTGGCAGGACAGACAGAAATTCTGGGTGTCGGGTCGGCGGTGGATGCTTGCCATGATTAGCATCGGTTGTCACAAGCACCGAAATCCGTCGAATTTGCGTCCGACCCGTAGTCTTCTTCTTTAGCGACCGAATTCATAAACATGCCCCGACGTCATGACGAACGGGAGAAATGGTTCACGGTTTCCGACCTACTTTGTTCACGGCGGTAAAATCGCCACTTCCGGAACCCCCGCAAAACCAAGCATCAAAATACTGAGGGTCAAATGGTTGCGGGAGTAGGATTTGAACCTACGACCTTCAGGTTATGAGCCTGACGAGCTACCTGGCTGCTCCATCCCGCGATTTTAACCATGCGCCTTTCGGCGCGGGGCGGAAACCTAGGACGAGGGGGATGTCGTTGCAAGGGAAATTTTGCTTTGCTGCGAAATCTGTGTTTCTCTGGCGGCGAGATGACGGCAAATGCGGTGGCGACTACGATTTCGACAGGGGAGTGGAGGGCGCTTGAGGCTCAGCACCGTGCCCGGGCAGAAGGTCACACGCTTGCGACGCGACGGCGGCGGGATGCGGGGGTGCCACATCCGGTGGAGGACTTTTTATTTCAGTATTACCCGTATTCCTTTGCTTTGCTAGAGCGGTGGCAGCCGGGTGTGGGGCTGGGCTTGGAGTGGGAGGATGGGGTGCTGTTTCCGGAGGGATTTTCGGAGCGCTATTACTCTTGGGTGGATGGTGCGATTTTTGCGGATTCAAACCGGCTCACGGACAAAGAGCGGGAGCGCTTGAGGTGGATTCAGGACTTGCTGGTGGCAACTCAAGAGCGGGCTCCGAACTTCGCCTGTCATGGACTCCATGAGTGGGCGATGGTTTACCAAGGGGCTGAGGTGCGTCATGCGGAGACGACGCCGCTGCGTTTGCCACAGGCGGAAATCGACGAGGTGGTGAGGTCGCGTGCCATTTGTTGCTCTCACTACGATGCGTTTCGTTTTTTCACGACGGAATCGCGACCGATGAACCGTTTGCAGCCGACCTTGGAGTCACGCATGAGCTTGGAGCAACCGGGCTGTGTCCATGCGACGATGGATTTGTATAAATGGGCGGCGAAGTCGATGCCGTGGGTGGGCACGGAGTTGTTGCTGGATTGTTTCGAGCTGGCTTTGGAGCTGCGCGATCTCGATATGCGGGCGAGTCCTTATGATTTGAGAGCTTGGGGGCGAGAGCCGATCCGCATCGAGACGCCGGAGGGGCGTCGCGACTATGAGCTGGAGCAGCGGCGGCTTTCCGCACAGGGAAGTGTGCTGCGTGGGCGGCTGATCCTAGCGCTGGGGAAAATTTGAACGGGTCAAACGCCCTGCCAGCGGAGTTTCTGGCGCAGCGCCTCATAAAAGGAACGGTCTTCGAGGCGCAGGAGGTGGAATGAGCGGGTGGCTTTTTTCACCTCAATGCAGTCGCCGGGTTCGATGCGGACGCTGTCTCTTCCGTCCACGGTGAAGAGCATAGGGCCGTGTTCGCGGTCTTCTGAGGAGAGCTGGACGGTGGCGTCGTCTGAGACAATGAGCGAGCGCTGGCTCAGGCTGTGAGGGCAGATGGGAGTGATGACGAAGGCGCTGGCATCTGGGGCGATGAGTGGCCCGCCGGCGGATAGTGAGTAAGCGGTGGAGCCGGTGGGGGTGGCGACGATGAGGCCGTCGGCACGGTAGTCGTTGAGCAGCTCGCCATTGATTTGTGCACGGAGAGAAACCAATCGCCCGGTATCTCCACGAGTCAGGGTGACTTCATTGAGGGCAATGAAGGACTCCGCCTCTTTTCCGGGGCGGTGGACGGTTGCTTCGAGTAAGGTGCGGACGCTGGTGCTGTAGCGGCCTTGGGCAAGTGAGTTGGCGAAGAGATCCAGCTCGTCATCGGTGCAGCTGGTAAGAAATCCAAGGGTGCCGATATTGATACCGGCGACGGGTTTTTCAAAGTTTCCCAGCTGGGACAAGGCATGGAGCATAGTGCCATCGCCACCGAGCACGGCGGCGACATCCACGTGGTGGGAAAAATCCGCAGCGGAAATGCCATCCGCGACGCCTGCGAGCGTGGCAGACTCCACGTCAAGCACCGGGGTGCAGCCTTGTGATTTCAAGGCGGCGATGAGTGCGTGGAGCGTGGAAAGGGAGCCTAGTTTAAGTGGGTTTACGAGGATTCCGACATTCACAATCAAAGAGCTAACAAATGATTTGCCCGGATGGCAAGCCGTAGAAAGGCTTGGATTTGACAACTAGACTGTGGTCGTCTGCGGAGTGTGAATGAGCTTCTGGATGGTGGGTATGATGTCGTGAAGTTCTTCGACGACGATGAATTCGCCATCGTAGCACCAGGTACTGAGGAGTTGGATGAGAGGCGTCCAGAAGGATTTTCCTTGGGCGTCTTTCCGGTCAAAGACGATGACTGGCTTGCCGGTCATGGTGGGATGGCCTTGGTGTTTGAAAATCATGAGGGCGATCATTTCTTGGACGGTGCCCGAGCCGCCAGGGAAGATGACGAAGGCGTCTGAGCGCTCGATCATGATTTCCATGCGAGTGTAGATATCTGGCTTGAGCCAGAAGCTGGAGAGCCCTACGGGAAGCCCTTCCAGCTCAATGATGTGGGGGACATTCGAGCCACCGGTCCAGCCGCCGGCATCGACGGAGCCGCGGACGACTTCGCCCATGATGCCGGAGTTTCCTGCTCCAGAGACGCAGCCGAGGTGATTTTCTGCGAGAAGTTTGCCGAAATCATAGCCGTCGCTAAGATAGGCAGGGTCTTCGATGGAGGCGGAGCAAAACACGCAGACGCTGCCTTGATGATCGGCGGGGAGAGGTGTTTCAAAGGATTCGACGGTGTTGGTGCCGATTTTTTCGCGGCCTACGTCAGGAATCCCCACACGGCGGCTGGTTTCGAGGAGCTCAAGCACCGCTTCCGGGGACTCGGCGCAGAGCAGGTAGTCGCGGTGGTTTTGCTTGACCGTGCCGAGGCCGTTGAGATGTGCGAGCAGGGCGAAGAGGGCATTCCACGAACCGTCAGAATTGAGTAGGACGGTGGGCTTGCCGGAGAGATTTACGTCGAGGGTCTGGTAACCCACAAAGACGGAAACGGCTTTAAACAGGTCTTCGAGTGTGGCTCCTGGGGTGAAGACGAATGCGTCGGACTCGATGATTTTTCGCTCGATATTCGAAAGTGAGATACGTTGGTCACCGTTGGAGTTGTAAATGTCCCAGCCTTTGCTGAAGAGGCTGTAAAGGAGGCGAGCGCGGATCTCGCGGTTGGGGTCTTTTTCACCGCGAACGGTGCCGGCTAGGCGAACTTTTGGCATGATTGTTATATGGTGGGGTGGTATTAAGGCACTTTCCGTGCCGATGTGAAATTTTTATCTGCTGAGCGGCCTGAGATCTGCATAATGAGACTCATGGATGAATTCATGCAAGCAGCACTTGATGAGGCGCGACTAGGATTGGCAGAGGGAGGAATCCCGATCGGCAGTGTTTTGGTGCATCAAGGAAAAATCATTGGGCGAGGGCACAATCGCCGGGTTCAGAAAGGCAGTACCACGCTCCACGGAGAAATGGATGCCTTGGAAAATGCCGGGCGCCAGACCGCGCAAGTTTACCGGGAATGCACGATTTACACGACGCTTTCCCCCTGCCCGATGTGCAGTGGCGCGATTTTGCTGTATGGGATACCGAAGGTGGTGATTGGGGAAAATCAGACATTTTTAGGCGATGAGGCCCATTTGTGCTCCCGTGGCGTCGAGCTTGAACTGGTGAACTCCTCTGAGTGCGTCGAGCTGATGACCCAGTTTATCCGCGACAAGCCTGAGCTGTGGAATGAAGACATCGGCGAACCTTGATGTTCTGATATCGACATTCCTAAGGTGAGCTTCCAAGCTCACCACAGCGCATGAAAATTTCCCAAGTCATCTACCTGACGTCCTTTTTTGCATCTGTCATGACGGCAAGGGCCGAGCCGAACTTCGCCTTGGTTAAAGTTCGGCAAATTTACGATCAGCTTCCTTCGACAGCTGTGTTGGAGCAAGAAATCAGTGCCGATCGTAACAACATCATGAAGGACCAGCGTGCTGAGCAACTGCGGACCATGATCAATGATTTACAAGTTCTGCAAGTGCAGCTCACGGATACGAAGAAGCCTCTGGATCAAGATACCAACCGAAAGGTTGCTCGAAACTACGAGATCAAGCGGATGGAGGCTCAAAACATCAAACAGGAGTTTGAAACCTTCCGGGCTGAGCAGGAAAAAAAGATCAACCAAAAGCTGGTAACTTCGATGAAAGCGTCGCTTGCCCGCATTCTTGAAACCTCCCAGACCGTCGCGAAGGGTCATGGAATCGAGCTTGTGTTCGATAGCTCAGGTGCGACGAATACCGGTGTTGGATTTATCTTGTACAGTAAGGACTCACCGGATCTTACGGAAGAAGTGAAAACCGAGTTGATGAAGACGGAACCACCGATGCCCGTGAAAAAAACGGAGTCCGCCCCTGCATCTGAACCTGCTGTGGAGACGTCCAATTCAGCGCCGAATCAATAATCACTTTCCAGCCAACTCACTCCATGGATATTGTTCAAACAGCACTACAAAGCCCTTTCACTTGGGGGCTTTTACTGGGTCTTCTGATCGCCGGATTCATCTGGAAATCTGGATTTTCCGCACGCCGAGGGCTTACCCGTGAGCTGAAACGAGTCGAGAGTGAGTTTAAAACTCTCCAAAATCACCTGAATACCCAGCTGAAGATCACTGCCAGTGGCAACGAGTCGGTGCAGGCCGAGCTTGAATCCCTACGGAAGCAAAATGAGACACTCCGTGTCAACCAAGCGACCCTCCAGCAAAAACCAGGTCGGGCGGAGCTGCGACTCCTTCAGGTTCAGGAAATAGCGATTCGCACCATGCGTGAGCAAGCCCCAGGATTCGCATCCGCATGGGAAAAAGCGATCCGCCAAGGCGAGCAGGAATTGGATGCCGCAGAGTCTGGCTTGTCCAAGTTGATGCGCCGCGTGATCCCGGGATTGGGCGGCGCGGCAGCATCACAGCCGGCGCTGATTACCACGGAAGAGCCGAGCGATCAGTCCAAATAAGGATTGTGCCGTGCTTCCTCGCCGACGGTTGTGCCAGGTCCATGACCTGGACGCACGCGGGTTTCCTGTGGCAGAGTCATCAAATGCCGCTTGATGCCACTCATGAGCAGTGGGGTGCTGCCGCCGGGTAGATCGGTGCGCCCAACCGAGCCCGCAAATAGCGTGTCTCCCGAGAATATCACCCCGTGGGCTTTCACGTAAAACGTCACACTATCTAGTGAATGGCCGGGGACGTGTGCGAGGGTGATTTCTAAACCCGCGAGTTTTAAGTCGGTTTCGAGCTGGAAATGCACATCGACCACGTAGGGCTTGACCGAGATTGGCAGGCCCCAAGTGCGAGCCGGAGATTCCAAAGTCAACTCGGTGGAATAGTCCTCATAGGCGTGAAGCCTCGCGCCAAGTGACTGAAGCTCAGCGGCATCCATCACATGGTCATAGTGCTGGTGGGTGAGTAAAACATCATCCACTCGGACGCCGCGCTGCTGGACCCATTCGGCGATACCTTCCGGCGCGTCGATTAGGAAATTGCCGTCCGGAGTTTCGATGAGGTAGCCATTCGTCTGCACGAGGCCACCGGTGAACAAGGAGATTTTCATGGGGGCCACCCTCGACGACGATCGCCCGCTAGGTAAAGCCAAACTCGCTCAAAATCTCACTCGGAGACCGAAAAGCGATGGATCATCGTATGCCGATAAGTCTCGCCAGGCCGTAGGGTAGTCGAGGGGAAAGCGGTTTGATTCGGCGCATCTGGAAATCCTTCCGTCTCCAGACATAGCGCAGTTCGCGCCTGATAGTGGACGCCTTTTTTTCCTGTCACACTGCCATCAAATCCATTGCCCGTGTAAAGTTGGATCGCTGGCTGGTTGGTGAAAACTTCCATTACACGACCCGTTTTCGGATCTTCCAAACGGGCTGCCAGAGCCACCGAGCCTCCATTTTCAAGCACCCATGCGTGGTCGTAGCCGCCGCCAAGTTTGAGCGGCTCGAAGTCTGCTTCGAGCCGCTGCCCGATCACGGTCGGCGTCCGGAAATCCATCGGTGTCCCACTCACCGCAGTGATATCCCCAGTCGGAATGAGGCCGGCATCTGTTGGTAAAAAGGCCGCTGCTGGCATGCTCAACACATGATCGGTGATGGGCAGCGTGGGGTCTCCTGAGAGATTCCAATACGAGTGATGGATCAGATTCACGACCGTGGCCGCGTCAGTTGTGGCCTCAGCCTCCCAGATCAATTCGTCATCGTCCGTCAATGAATAGGTGATCTTCGCCGTCAAAGTGCCGGGATACCCTTCCTCACCTGCCGGTGAACGGTAGGACAATTCCACTGAGTTGTCGCGCGTCATGACGCCTTGCCATAGCACTTGGTCGAAGCCCTTCAGCCCACCGTGAAGGGCGCACGGGCGGCCTCCCGGTTCGTTATTCAAGGCGAGCTGGTAGCGGACCCCGTCTAAGTGGAACACCCCATCTTTAATCCGATTTCCAAACCTCCCGACGCTGGCCCCTAAGTAAAATGGGTTGACCCGCCAATCCTCTAAACGATCAAACCCATGCGTCAGATCGGCGAAGATTCCTCCGCGATCCGGCGTCTCGATTGAGACTAAAATCGCACCGTATTCCGTCACTCGCGCCTTCAGGCCGTGGACATTTGTCAGGGTGAAAATTTTCACCGGTTGCCCATCCGGCAGAGTTCCGTAACATTCTTCCACAAGAGTCGTCATCTGAAACGATTCTCTGCAAGACCGCCCCACGAAAACCAGTTCATTTATCATGACGCCTTCATTTGATTGGAAATCCCACCTCGCCTCCATTCTGGAACACTTCTCCTGCCAGACCGGGACCATCCACCGCTCGGCAGATGGGCTCACGCTTAGCCTCGTCGAGCAAATCGGCGTGCCAGATTTCTTAATCGAAAAAATCTCCATCATCCCCTTCGGCAAAGGAATCGCTGGAGCAGCCGCCCTAAGCCGGGAACCCGTCGAACTCTGCAACCTCCAGCAAGACCTCGGCGGTGTGGCCAAGCCAGCTGCACAGCAGACCGGCGTCGCAGGCTCCCTAGCGGTGCCCATTTTTTCCTCATCCACAGGTGAGGTCATCGGCACACTTGGGATCGGAAAAACCATCCCTTACGAATTCAGCGACCTCGAAAAACAGCAACTCACCACCGCTGCGGGCGCAGTCGCCCACATCTTCGAGCAAAATCAAGCCTGCCAAGATTGACCAGAAGCCAGAAGCGATTAGAATTCCCAAATGACCACGGTAGAATCAGCGACTAAAATTCTCGATTCGCTGCTCGGGCACCTCGGGTATGCAGCGACGATCGATCTGCAAGACACACCTGACGGCCCCTGCCTCCAAATCCAAAGTGCGGATAGCGCCGTTCTCATCGGCAAAGACGGCGAACGCCTCGACGACCTGCAATACCTCGTCAACCGCATTCTCCGCCGCCACCGCCCCGATGCCGAGCGCATCAAGGTGGACTGCGGCCACTTCCGCGCCATCCAAGAAGACCACCTCAACGAGGAAATCAAGGCCGCAGCTGAGCGTGTCAAAATCACCGGTAAGCCCTTCCAGTTCCGCCCCCTCAATGCTTACTACCGCCGCATCGTGCATAATTGCCTCGTCGCGGATTCACAAATCGTCTCTCATTCACCTCCAGGTGATGATCGGCTCAAGCGGATCACCATTTCCTTGAAAAATGCTCCTGCTTCGACCTCTCCTTCATGAAAAAATTCTTCTTCGACTGTGGAACCCGCGACGCCACCGCCTCATTTGGAATCGCTTTTTTGCGCATCTCGATCTCGCTGATGATGCTCGTCGGCCACGGGCTTCCTAAGATCCGCAACTTTTCTGCCCAGAAAGACTTCTTCTTCGTCCCAGACTTTTTTCTGTTAAAGTTGATGACTCCGCAACTGAGTCTCATCGCCTGCATCGCCGCAGAAGTGGGAGCCACCGCGCTTATCGTTTTAGGCTTCGCCACCCGCCCAGCAGCCTTCTTGCTAGGACTCTGCATGGTGGTCGCCGCCTTTGGCTTTCTCGGCACGGCCCCTTGGTTTTTAAACTCACCCACCCTTGTGGAAACCAAGGAACAATGGCTGCTCTATCTCATTCCCATGGTCGCCATCATCCTCACCGGCGCAGGCAGCTACTCGCTGGATGCGGTGATTTACCAAGAGCGTAAACGCCGTAGCTGGTGAACCCATGGAAACCTACCGTCTCGTCCTTCCTGGCGATCTGAACCACTACGGATTTCTCTTCGGCGGCAGACTTCTCGCTTGGGTCGATGAAGCCTCATGGATCGCTGCGAGCCTCGACTACCCGCATTGCCAGTTCGTCACCATCGCCATGGACACCGTGGAGTTCCATCACAGCGTTCGAGATGGCACGATCTTGAAAATCACCTGCCACCGCGAAAGGGAAGGCCGCACCAGTGCGACTTACGCAGTCATCGTCACCGACGAGAAATCCGGCTCCACCCCCATTTTCTCAACTCGTGTCACCTTCGTCAGTGTGGATGATGCGGGAAAAAAGCGTAGCATCCGGAGCTGAAATTTTTAACTGAACCCTCTGTGGACTCATTGATTCATACTGTGGACGTTGTCCTACCGCTGGATAAATCCGAGGAAGACGCCGCGCGCCGTCAAGCCGCCGCGATCAAGCTCGGTGTCCCCGTCGCACGCATCGGCGGGATCAAGCTACGCAAGCATTCCATCGACGCCCGCCAGCGCGCCGTGAAAGTCCAGCTTCGGCTCGACGTTTCCCTAGACGAGCCGCTGCCAGAAGATCCCGCGCCTCATTGGTCGGTGCCGCCGCTTTCAGAACAGGCTCGCCGGGTGATCATCGTCGGCTGTGGACCGGCCGGAATGTTTGCCGCGCTGCGCTGCTTGGAACAGGGCCAGAAACCCATCCTGCTGGAGCGAGGGAAAGACGCCAGCGCCCGGCGCTTCGATCTCGCACCACTACTCCGCGAAGGGCGCGTCATCGAGGAGTCGAACTACTGTTTCGGCGAGGGCGGTGCAGGCACCTTTTCAGATGGGAAACTCTACACCCGCGCCACCAAGCGCGGGCCTGTTGCCAAGGTTTACGAAGTGCTCGTCGCCCATGGTGCCCCGGAGGAAATCCTCACCGATGCCCATCCCCACATCGGCTCAAATTTGCTGCCCAATGTCGTCAAAGCGATCCGCGCCTCGATCATCGCCGCCGGTGGGGAAGTCCATTTCCAGACGAAAGTTGTCGATTTCCTGCTCACCGGCTCTCAAATCCGCGGCGTGCAGACCGCTTCAGGTGAGGAAATCCTCGCCGACTCGGTCATTCTCGCGACTGGGCACTCGGCGCGTGATATCTACCGCCTGCTCGCCGAGAAAAAAATCCTTCTCGAGCCCAAGCCCTTTGCCGTCGGCTTCCGGATCGAGCACTCGCAGCCCTACATCGACCGGACACAATACCACCTCGACTACGGCCAAGAGCGCCCGCGTCTACTCCCCGCAGCGAGGTACCGCCTCGCCACGAAAATCCGAGGCCGTGGCGTGCATTCCTTCTGCATGTGCCCTGGCGGCTGGATCGTCCCGGCGTCCACCGAGAATGATGAAGTCGTCGTCAACGGCATGAGCCTGTCCCGACGGGACTCACCCTTCGCCAATTCCGGCATGGTCGCCACCGTCGAGCCGGAGGATGTCCATGCGCTGGTTAAGCAACACGGCGTCCTCGCAGGCCTCGTGTTCCAAAAAAACCTAGAGATTTCGGCAAAACAGGCCGGTGGGGGTGGCCAAGTCGCACCTGGGCAGCGAGTGACCGATTTCCTGGATGGACGGATCTCCAGCACGCTCCCAGAAACCAGTTATTTCCCCGGCATCCACTCAGCCCCGCTTCACGACTTGTTACCCCAGTGGATCACCAGTCGTATGCGTGAAGGGCTACGCCTTTTCGGGCGGCAGATGCATGGCTACGTGTCCTCGGAGGCACTGCTGCTAGGCTTCGAGACTCGCACCAGTTCTCCCGTCCGCATCCCACGGCGCGAGGACAACTTGGAGCACCCGGAAATCCAAGGACTCTTTCCCTGTGGCGAAGGTGCAGGCTACGCAGGTGGCATCGTCAGTGCCGCCATGGATGGCCTTCGCATCGCTGACGCGGCCTGTGTTGTGGCATAAAAAAACGGAGCCTCCCGCAGAAGGCTCCGTTGTTGAGTGAGTGTCAGCAATCCTTAGAACTGCGAGCTGAGTGAGAAGTTGAACTGACCACCCTTGTCCGCTATCGAGTCTGATCCAGGCGTGTTGAATGGAATCGCGTAGTCCAGAGCGATCGGCAATGGGCTGATCGGTAGCTTGATGCGGATGCCTAATCCGATGTCGGAATAGAAATCGGATGGATTCGGATCCCAGCTATCTTGATTCACGAAGCCAGCGTCGGCGAAGACCGCGGCTCGGACGGTTTCCACGATTGGGACGGTATATTCCAACGAGGCATAGCCGAGTGAGTTACCGCCATAGACTTCTTCGGTGAAACCCGTATCGCGCGGTCCGACATCACGGAATTCAAAGCCGCGCAAGGTTTGAGGTCCACCGAGGTATAAGCGTTCGAAAACTGGGATTTCATCGCCATTGGTGCTGTCGACGAAGGCAAGTTCGCCGCTTAGCGTGAGGATGGTGTCCCATTTCAAGTTGATGGCTTTCTGGCCGCGGGCGTTGAAGGAGATCGTATTCACGTCGCCACCGAAAGCGGTGCCTGCTAAGGTCAAGCCGACGTCGAACTTATGACCTGACCGGGGCAGAAGAATGTTGTCACGGCTATCATAAATGTAGTTTGCCCCCAGCGCACTGCGGAGGTAGTCGCCGCCGATGTTTTTCTGAGAGAGTTGAGATTGATCACCCGTGTTATTATAGTCCTTAGGGCCGACTTCTGAGTCGATGTTCACATTCTCCAAGCGATATTCTCCACGAATCGCGCCCCGGTCACCCACGGGTTTACGGAGGGAAATGGAGGTGCCCAGATTGGTTTGTGCGAAGAAATCACTGAAGAACGTGTTCTGTCTGTAGTAGAGCTCACCGCCGAGGGCGAGTTGTTGATCCATGAACCAAGGTTCCGTGAGTGAGACACTGAACTCGGAACGGAGTGAACCCACGCGCAAGCTAGAGGCGAAGCGCTGGCCACCGCCGGTGAAATTCCAAGGGTTGAAGAGGTTGAAGTTCGACTGCTCCAGTGTGACGAAACCGACGATGCTATCGATATTGCTGAAGCCTGCACCCACTCCCACGTTGCCGGTATTTTTTTCTTCGACTAGGACATTCACGTCGCGATATCCACCACCGGAGGTGACGCCGTTGGCCTGCACGTCGCTAAAGTATTGGAGGTTATCCAAGCGAGATTTCGTGGTATCCAGCTCCACGGAGTTGAACATGTCACCCGGCTTGAGTGGGATTTCCCGGCGGATCACCTTGTCCTTGGTCTTGGTGTTTCCTGAGATGTTCACCCGGCCCACGCGGAAGCGACTACCTTCAGAAACGCGGTAAACGATGTTCACTCGGTTCGGCCCCGCGTCCTTGATGTCTGCATTCACGGCAGCATCTGCATAACCCCGTGAACCATAGAAACTGCGGATCATCGTGATGTCATCCTTCATCTTCTTCGATGAATAAGGCGAATTTCCGACGAGGGTCAGGGAGGGGTAAAGTTCCTCAGGTTTGAAAACGGTCATCGAACCGAAGCCCACACCCACGACGGTGTATTTCTCGCCCTCATTGATCGGGATGATCAAGTCCACGCGTCCATTCGACGCTGGCTCGCGGCGGATGCCTGGGCTGCTGGCGCGGAGATAACCACGGCTCCGGTAGTAGTCGAGGATGGCGTCTAAGTCAGTGTCCAGCTTGTCGGACTCGAAGCGGCCCGACTTGGTCAACCATGAGAACCAGCCCTTTTCCTTCACCTTCATTTCCTTGCGGAGTTCCAGTTCGGTGAAGGCATTAACCCCTTCAAAACGAATCTTGCGGACTTCGTTCTTGCTGCCCTCGTCGATGATGAAAATCAAATCAGACAGTCCTTCTTGACCCGTTGCCTGCGTGCGGTGGCTGACTGTGATGTCTGGATAGCCGTAACCTTGGTAATACTTTTCGATGTTCCGGCGGGCTTCCAAGATTTGCTCGTCGCTCAGTGCGCCACCCGGCTTGATCTTGGACTCTTTGGCGAGTTTTTGGTCGGTGAAAATCGTGTTACCGACGAAGCCGACGCCCCCCAAACTCGGGCGGGTGGCCACCTCGGCGATGAGTTTGACCGTGTCGCCATTGGGTTCAGCGAGGAAGCGGACGTCGTCCACAAGTCCGGACTCATAGAGCGCCTTGATGTCGTTGTCCAAGCTCTCCGCGCGGTAAGCGGTGCCGGACTTCGTGGCCATCAAGTTCCGCAGACGAGCCTCGTCCACGGTTTTGGCCCCACGGTAGCGAATCGCCACTTCGGAAATGGTTTTTCCTTCGAAGTCCTGCGCGTGCAAGCTACCCGCGAGAGTCAGGAATGAGATGGAAGTGAGAGCGGCGAATTGACCCACGCCACGAGGCATGAGGAGTGAGGGAGCTTTTGGGAAACGCATGCCAGTGGTTAAGATGCACTATTAAAGCCCGCCTGCCCCCTGAGCCGTCAAGGGAAAAGCCCCTTCCCGAAATCCTTGCCCATCGCCGCGGCCTCCATTACATCACCTCATGCACTCTCGGCAGGGTTTCTTCCAGCGTGTGGAAAAGGCCGTCGATGATGTTGGGCTTACTGGCAAACAGTCCATCCGGGCCGTCGGCGTGGATACTGCTGAATGGTGCCTCGTAAAGGGCGGCGGGCTCCATGAAGCCACGGGCGGTGAGTTGGTCGATCACGAGTTCTACAAAGCGCATCTGCTGGGCGGTGAGACTGCGGTCCGCGAGGAAGGTCGCGAAGGCGGCTTTGGCGGCGCTGCGGTCCATTCCGACGATGCGGCGGACGAGGTGGGCCAGGGTGGGCATCTCCTGCATCTGGAGCATACTGGTGAGCAGGCGCTGGCCTTCATCCTCACCGATGCTGAGAAGCGTTTTCTCAAGTGACTGGAGGTCGGTGGGGGTGAGTGGCTGGTTGTTGCGGAGGCGTTGGATGGCGATCTCGTCCTGATGGCTACGGAGGTAGTCCTCAACCTTCTTGGCGTATTGGTGGCCGGTCATCTTGGGCATGAAAACGGCAGCATCTTCTCGGACACCGGTGATCTCATCCTCGAAGTGGGTATAAACGATCTTGCGCTTGGATTTGTCGATGAACTGAACGAGGCCGCGTAGGCGTAGGCGGAGGTCTTCGAGTGCGGCGAGGTCGATGCCTTCCCAGAACTCGGTGCTTTGGATGGCGCGGAGGGTTTCGAGCTGCTGTTTGACGGCGGGGATGGCGTCCTTTTCTTCAAGGCAGGAGGCGATCTCGATGACTTTCTTGCGGGTGGTTTCGAAGGTTTTGGCGTCTTTCTCGAACAGGGCGATTTGCATCCGCAGTGTGCTGAGGTCGAAGAAGCGGGCCTCGATTTCATCGGTTTCGATCTGGCTGGGTAGCCCGGCGATGTGGAATTCGACGTCGTGGATGTCTGAATCCGTCAGCGATTCCCAGGCTGCCGCGTTCTTGAATCTTTCGACATGCTTGAGATGGGCACGCACCATGAAGTTGTCCGGGTTCATGCCGCTGACTTCGCTGTGCAGGTTGCTTGCAAGGGAGCTTCGGAGCGTGCCCGAGATATCCAGCTCGGGCGTCTTTTGGACGGCTGCGAGTAACTGCACGCGGCTCTTGAACAAGCGGGTGCCGAGGGCTTCGCCACCACTACCCTCGATGCCGTTAGGGTTCTCGCGGAAGTAGTCGAAGTTGAAGCAGAAGTCGAAGATGCGGAAGTGCTGTTTGTCCTGATCCGGGCCGAAGAGATTTTTGCAGAGGCGGGTGCCACGGCCGATCATCTGCCAGAACTTGATCTTGGAATAGACGGGCTTGAAGAAGACCAGATTGACGATCTCCGGCACGTCGATGCCGGTGTCCAGCATGTCCACGGAAATGGCGATGTGCGGAGCCTTGTCCTTCTGGGAAAAATCATCGATGAGGGTCTGCGGGTATTTCGCTTGATGGTCGATGATGCGGGCGAAGTGCCCGGCGTGATGCGGGTAGTGGAAATTGAAGCGCTCTTCAATGAAAACAGCGTGGTCGTGATTGCGGGCGAAAATGATCGTTTTCCCGAGGCGGTCGCCGCCTTCGACCTTGAGGCCTTCCTTCATGAGGTGCTGGAGCATTTTATCCACCGTGTCGGTGTTGAAGAGCCAGCTATTGATGGCGGAGGCTTGCACGGTGTCGGGTGTGCCGCTGTCGCCGTTGTTGTCACCCCAATCGAGAGCTTCCCATTCCGCCTTCTCCGCATCGCTGAGATCATCATAGTGGATGCCCTCGCGGGGGAATTTGAGATCCACTTGTCGGACTTGTGGCGGGACGAGGTAGCCATCGCTGACGGCCCGTTCGAGCTCGTAGGCATCGGTGGGCACGCCTTCTTCGAGATCGAAGAGTTCGTAGGTGTTTTTGTCCACTTGCTCACGCGGTGTGGCGGTTAGTCCGACGAGCAAGCAATCAAAGTAACGGAAAATCTCGCGGTAGCGCTGATAGACCGAGCGGTGTGCTTCATCGATGATGATCAAATCGAAATGCCCGACTCCGAAGCGGGCTGCACCGCCGTCGGTTACGTCGATGAGTCCCATCATCGTCGGATAGGTGCAGACATAGACGCGGCCCTCGGTGTTCTTTTCCGTGACCAGATTCACCGGGCTGGAATCCGGCAGGTGTTTCTTAAATTCATTGCCTGCTTGGTTCACTAGCGAGACGCGGTCGGCGAGGAACAGGACGCGCTTGGCCCAATTCGCCCGCTGGAGGATGTCCACTAGGGCGATGGCGACGCGGGTCTTGCCGGTGCCAGTGGCCATGACGAGCAGGGCCTTGCGTTGTTTCTCGGAAAAGTGCTCGCAGATGCTGGTGATGGCGCGTTTTGCATAGTAGCGCTCCACGATCACGCCGTTGATAGAAACCGTGTTGAAGGATTTCTTGGTGCTGCGGCGGAGGATGAGGCGAGCGAGTTCTTCCTTCTTGTAGAATCCGGAAACGCGGCGTGGTGGGTAGGCGGTATCGTCCCAGATCCATGTCTCGTAGCCGTTGGTGTAGAAAATGACCGGGCGCTGGTTATACATGGCCTCAAGGCAATCGGCGTAGAGCTTGGCCTGCTGCTGGCCCACGCGGGCGTCCACCGTGGTTTTCTTCGATTCCACGATGCCGAGCGGCTTGCCGTCATCGCCCCAGAGTACGTCATCCACGTAGCCCTTGCCTGCTTGGTTCGGCATTCCATTCACTTCAAATTCCTTGTCGCGCTTATGGTCGAGCGGCCAACCGGCGCGCTTGAGTTCGAGGTCGATGAGGTAGTGGCGGGTCTGCGCCTCGGTGTAGTCGTGAGTGTCTGGCTTCTTCTCTGCGGCGGCCTTGGCTTCCGCGAGTTGGGCGCGGAGCAGTTGGATCTCGGAGTCGAGGGCATCCCTCTCCTGCTGGCGCTTCAACTCTTCCTTTGCCTTGTCTTCGAGCTGCTTTTCCAGTGCTTCTAGGTCCTTGCGCGGGACGACCGTCGCGCTGGTGACTGGCTGGGGCACGCGGGCATCCGACCATGCAGCACCCTCGCGGGAAGCGTCCGGCGCATAGGTGCGGGTAAGCCAGTAGCAAAGGTGATGCAGCTCCTTGACCACCTGCATGGCGTCCAAGTGGCGCACCGGCTTCTGTTCATGGACAGCCTGATTGCCGACCTGCTGAATGACCCGAGCCTTCTGGAAAACCGCTTCCGGCAACAGATTTCGGAAACCGGGATCATGAATCATCGCGCCGAGGCTGGAGTCATACGGCATCCGCAGACTGGCGTCATAGCGGTAGAGCCAGCGGACCGCCACTTCCAGCGCGAAGCGGGCATGGAAGCAGGCCGCGCGGGGATCGCCCATGGTCTGCTCCTCCGCTTTGCGTGAGGCTTCCGCGAGGTCCTTGAACGCTGGGGGCAGGAAAGCGAAGTTGGAATTCATCAGGCGATGAATGTCTTCTATCATCTGAAATCGAGCGAAACGAGCGGAAAGTCAGTGACCCGTTGCCGCCCGTTCCGAGTGCTTGAGGATCCCGAGATCCACGGCCGACTGCACCAGTACTTGAATCGTCGGCAGGCAACCACGAAAAACGAGCTTGTCGAGGGTCTGCGCGCCATGTTGCTCGAATAAGCCGCTGATCAACGCGTTCACAAACGAACTGTTCGCACTACGGATTCCTGTGAAATCGACCACCACTTGGTCACAGATCGCCAGATAGGCGTCAATTTTTGACACCCGAAAACGATACGCTTCCGACCCGTCGGTAAGACGAGGGCCGAATTCGTTGCGCAAATCAATCTCGTGCGTCATGGCCGAAAGGTAACGAAGTTTGGTGAAGCTCGCAAGGTGGTTTGCAACTTACTGGCCTCGTGTAACTTACGATCAAAAGAAAAGCGCGACGACGGTGCAGAAATAGCGGGTGGGAGCTTATTACTGTCTGAATATTGGGGCGGATAATGAGGGCCTTACAAATCAGATGCTCCAAAAAATCGAGCTTGCACCGACCGATTTTGAATACAATGCTTAGCACGCATTGAAGGTGGAACGGTGATGGCTGCGCCATTGCTCTCTCCCTTTGGAGGCAACAAAAAAACACAGACGCGCTCGCGCAATTCAGTTTAATAAAAGACGCCCTTGCTGATGGCGGAACGGTGTTGGGTCAGCCAATGCTCTCTTCCTCGGTGTTATGGGCGTCTTTTTATTGTCCATATTTCAGGAAATCGTAGATGCGGATCATTCGACGCAGGTTGGTTTTGAGAGTTGGATTGCCTCCGTGGAATACTTCCGGGTTTTTCAGTAGATAGCCTGTCAAAAACGCCTCCAACTGAGAGTCAGAGGTTTTGAGGTCGTTGGCCAGTGCGAGTTCAGCGATTTTCTTCTCATCGGGCAAGGTTGAGTCGCCGATGATTCCTTCAACGGTGAGTTCGGGTCTCTTCTTTTTATTCGCGATGAGGGTATCGCTGAGAAGCCCTTCAAGATTCTTCGGTTTGCTCGCAATCAAAGTGGCTAGAGCTTGGCCATAGCTCTTTTGATAAATGCCAAGATAATAACAGATCGGGAGACTGTAGCCGTTGTGTTTCAACAAAGTTCCTAGCGCCCCTTCGACTAAAGATTTGACATCGAAGTTGGCGTTCTTGAGCACGACGTCCATGAAAAGCTCTCCAGTCTCAGGAATATGGTGCCCTTGTCCGTTAACGGCTGAGCCATCTGCTGGAATCACGCCGATTCCAACCAAGGTCTCAACCTTGGCCAAGGCCGCATCGTCATCAATGTCTTTGATGTGGAAACCCTCAACCTTCTCGTTGGTCGCAGCGAGGTGGTAGATATCTCGCTTCAACTGTCTCAGAAGGCGGGGATTGTATTGGTATTTTTTTGACTGAAGCACCCGATAGAGTGGGAGAAATCCGTTCAGGCGGATTTTCGTAAGTTCCAAAGCACGCGAGCTTCCCTCAAACTGGATCGAATGGGTAGCGACAACTGGCTCCGGAAGGTCGTCCGGGGTGTATTCCACGAAGATCAGTCGCTGTTTGAGTTTTCCGAGGTTCTGTGGCCCAAGACAGTAGATGATCGCCTCCAGAATCGTCCTGATGTTTTCATCACCCAGATTATAGCCGAGAAAGATCACGGGGTGCTCGACGAAAATGGTGAGCAACTTGGCGGCAAGGTAGGCGTTGCGTTTCTGGAAGTCCTGATAGTCCTCGGAGTTCAAGACGATGGAATTCGGCTGGGAGCAGCAACCGTGTATCTTGTAGATCTCGGCGACGCCTTGCGTCTCGCCGAAAAGCAGGGGTTGTTGGCCGACAAAAGTCCGGTAGTTTTCGAAAATTGATTCCAGCAGGGAATCGTAGTTCGTCGTGATGATCCCGGCGATGCTCCGCTTGGAAACATTTTTGAGAAGCGCGAGCTCATCCTCGATGGCTTTTTGGCCGGTGATGTTCTTTGAGCGGGCGAAGTAGGCAGCCACTTCAATCTTGAAGGGTGAAATGTTGTTTCGAACCGCGTCCTTGTGCCGTTCCCTCTCGACTGCATACTCGGGAGCTTTGAGCCAGAGTTCATTGAACTCCTTCTCAATGGCGCTGGCCGCCGCCGGAAGGTCTGGATTGGATCCCGTGCCTGTGAAAATCTGGAGAGCAAGTGGGTTGCCAGGATGGATCTTTGCGGCGAAATGCTCCAACAGTCCCTTCCAATCGGGGAGGCCTCGGTAGCGCCGTGAAATGCCTGATCCGACGAAAAGAAAAGGCAGGTGATGGATCTCGGCAAAGAGTTCCTTGAGGGTGGTGGGCGATGAATGGGCAGGCATCGGGAGAAGGAAAGCAGGTTATAGCTCCCCGCGGAAGGCGCGGTGCTGGAGGGCGGCGAAGAGGGCGTCCAGTTCGGCGAGGTGGGCGCGCTGCGCGGCCTTCTGGCGCTCGACGGCTTCGACGATGGCGGCGAATTTTTGTTGGAGGGGAAGCGGGGGGAGTGGGATAGCGAGGCCGCCAATTTGCTTGCCTGTTAGCTGCTTCACAGCAACTCCAGTCGACAGCTCCTCAAAATGACGTTTCATTCGATCCGTGACTATTAGAGAATGCAAATAGGTGGAAATGATTCGGTCACTTGGACGAATAATCATGATCTGAGCATTGATAAAGCCAGTATCAAACTCGCAATCAAAAATAGCGCAACTGCCGAGCGTCCCACGGAGTGTAATGACTAAGTCGTTTCTCCGCAGCTTGCCACGACTCAGTGACTTGAACTTCTTTTCAGATATGAATTGGCAGTTGTTAAAAATCAACTTGTTGTCGTAAATGTTCTTCGTGCTTAGGAAAAGCACTCCAGAGTCCAGCACATCAGGTCCGCTAGGGTAGTTACTCGAACGGTCTCCATTTTCGAGCTCAGCAAATGATCTGAGACTACTAACCTTCCACCCCATCGGATTCTCGACCGGATCGCCGAAGAGGGTGAGGAAGGTGGATTGGAGGAGGGCGTCGAGTTGGGCGAGGGACTCGCGGCGCTTGGTGCGCAAGGCGTCCGCCGCATCCAGAATCGCCGCGATCCGCTTCTGCTCGGCGAGGGGCGGGAGGGGGATTTGTGTAGCTTTAAGATGAGATGGACCAAAATTTTGTTGAGCTGATCCGGTGACAAGCTTGCTGATTTGAACACGAAAATTTCGGCTATCGATCCAGTGCCGTAAAAATTTCAAATCGGAAACGCCATCAACCGGTTTGAATCGAATAGTGCTTGTATTCAAGCAGAGGGGCAGGTGTTGCTTTTCAACAAAAGCTCCTCGCGTTCTGAGCAGACCATCGCTGTCGAATGAGATTCCCGAGCTAGCAATCACCAAATCGCCTTCATCAATGAGGAAATGAGAATATTTTTGTGCAACTTCTGAGGCAGTCAGATGTCGGTCCGTCTTTTCAAGATTCAACGTGCCGCTCTTTTCGATGTTAGCCACGTTCAGAAGCTTTACACCTGAATCAGTGAACTGCCACTTACGGACACCGGGACCTTCTTGAAACCAATAGGCCTTCGGAAGTGGCACACTTGGCCATTTTGATAACACACTCATCCCAACATCCCCTCCAGTTCTTTTCTTCCCTTGGTGATCCCGTCTTCGAGTTTGGCGAGACGGGTGAGGATTTTCTTCAGCACCAACGGTGCGAGAGAATCAAGGAGGGGCGATACTCCGATTCGCCCCGAGCATGGAAAGCCAATGGGAAGAGCTTCGCGCTTTTTCATTGGCGTTTCATGCGCTTCGGCGGATCGGAGTCCGCCGCTCCTTGGTTGCCCTGGGCTGTAGTATTTTGGCCCTTCAGGCCGGAAAAAATGGATGCGGTTCATGACAAATCTTCTTCCGTGGGGATGTCGAGCACGTGTCGAGCGTCGATTTCGCGGGCGAGTTCTTCTTCGGTGGGGAGGATGGTGAGGTATTTCGCGGCGAAGAGTTGTTCGTTTTCGTGGAGCACGGAGTAGCGGACGATGGTCTCGTCTTTATCGGCGCAGAGGATGATGCCGAGGGTGGGGTTATCGCCTTCGCCGCGTTTGAGGTCATCGAACATGCGGACATACATGTCCATCTGGCCGATGTCCTGGTGGGTGAGTTTGTCGATTTTGAGGTCGATGAGGATGAAGCATTTGAGGAGATAGTTGTAGAAAACGAGGTCGATATAGAAGTGGGAAGTCTCCGAGCTGATGCGGAACTGGCGCCCCACGAAGGAGAAGCCCCTGCCGAGTTCTAGGAGGAAGGACTGCAAGTTCCCGATGAGGGAGGACTCGATGTCACGCTCGTGGTGTTGGGTGTTTTCCGGGAGGTTGAGAAATTCGAGGATGTAGGGGTCCTTGAAAATGCTCTCGGGGGTGGGGGTGGCGGCTTCCTGCGTATCCGCATCGGGGGCCTTGAGGAGGCGCTGGTGCCAGCCGCTGCGGATGTTGCGTTCGAGCTGGCGGCTGGTCCAACCTTGCGAGGCGGCTTCGTTCAGGTAATAGGTGCGTGCCATGGGGTCCTCGACGCGCATGATGAGGCGGTAATGCGTCCAGCCCAATTCTCTACGCAACGCGTAGAGTTTCTTGTCATCGGGGTAGGCGAGGTAGAACTGACGGAAGTTCCAAAGGTTGGCCACGGAGAAGCCTTTGCCAAACTCGTCGCCGAGGCGGCGGGAGAGTTCCTTGATGAGTTCCTGACCGTAAGCGGCGCGGGCCTCGCCTTGCTGCTCCTGCTCGACGATCCGCGCGCCGATGCGCCAGTAGGCTTCCACCATGATGAAGTTGATGCTGGTGGCCGCTTTTCGCCTGGCCTCGGCGAGGATCTCTCGGATGGAGCGGAAGAGTGCGTCTTCGGGGTTGGTGAGTGATTCGCTCATTTCAGCAAGGCGTCCAGTTCTTTTCTGCCCATAGCGATCTCGTCTTCGAGTTTGGCGAGACGGGTGAGGATTTTTTCCGGTGAATCGTGCTCGACGGTTTCATGGACCACTTCCTTGTAGCGGTTGAGCGAGAGGTCGTAGCCGTTGGCGACGATCTCGGCCTTGGGGACGAGGAAGCTGGAATCAGTGCGGGCGCGGGATTTTTCTGCGTCGAGATTTTTCCAGCGCTGGAGGATATCCGGGAGATCGGACTTGTCGGGCTGCGGGGTGCGCTTGTCGTCGAGCGAGAAGCCGTCCTGTTTCATGTCGTAGAACCAGACCTGGTCGGTGCCGCCGGAGTTGGTCTTGGTAAAGAAGAGGATGGCGGTGGAGACCCCGGCGTAGGGCTTGAAGACGCCGGAGGGCATGGAGATTACGGCATCGAGTTTCTGATCCTCGACGAGGAGCTTGCGGATCTGCTGGTGGGCATTGGACGAGCCGAAGAGCACGCCATCCGGCACGATGACGGCGGCGCGGCCACCAGTCTGGAGCATGCGCAGGAAGAGCGCCATGAAGAGCAGCTCGGTCTTCTTGGTCTTGACGATGCGCTGGAGGTCCTTGGCGGTGGATTCGTAATCGAGGCTGCCTGCGAAGGGCGGATTGGCAAGGATAAGGGAGTATTTTTCCGTGTCGTCCTCATCGTTTTCGGACAGCGAGTCCTTGTAGCGGATGTCCGGGTTTTCCACGCCGTGGAGGAGCATGTTCATGCTGCCGATGCGGAGCATGGTGGAATCGAAGTCGTAGCCGTGGAAGGTGGCCTCATTGAAGCGGCGGCGGGCGGCGGCGTCCTTGTAGATGGTTTCGCTGTGATGGGTGTGGAGATACTCGGAGGAGGCGACGAGGAATCCGGCGGTGCCGCAGGCGGGATCGCAGATCTTGTCCTTGGGCGTGGGGGCGACCATGTCCACCATCAGGCCGATGATGTGGCGCGGGCTGCGGAACTGACCGTTCTGCCCGGCGCTGGCGATCTTGCCGAGCATGTATTCATAGAGGTCGCCCTTGGTATCGCTGTCCGCCATGTCGATGGCATCGAGCTGGTCCACGATGTTCGCGAGGACGCGGGGCGTGGGCATCATGAAGGTGGCGTCCTTCATGTGGTGGCTGTAGGTGCTGCCGCCCTCGCCACTGGCCGACTGGCCGAGGGTCTTCATGAACGGGAAAGCGTGATCCCGCACGGTGGTGAACATTTCCTCGGGAGAGCTTTCCTTGAAGCGCGACCAGCGGAGCTTGTCCTGTTTCGGCGTGAAGATGGGTTCCTCGATGGGCTTCTTGAGGCGGTTGGCCTTGTTTTCCTTGAGGGTGTGGATCTCGTCCAGGCGCTTGATGAAAAGCAGGTAGGTGAGCTGCTCGATGATGGTGAGCGGATTGGAGATGCCGCCGGACCAGAGCGTGTCCCAGATGCGGTCGACTTTGGATTTAATTTCGCCAGTGATCATTGAAGGCACGAGGATTTAGCTGGGTGTTGATACCGAGTCGAGATGGGATTTCGGATCTAGGTTCCCAAGTGGGGCAAAGCTGAGATGGGAATCCTAAGCCCCTTCCCGAAATCCTTGCCCATCGCCGCGGCCTCCATTACACCCCCTCCGTGCTCACGATTCATAAGCTTACTAAAACTCTCGGCGGCCGGACCCTCCTCCGCGAGGCGGAAATGTCCATCAACTGGGGCGAGCGCGTCGCTCTCGTCGGTCCCAACGGCGCTGGCAAGTCCACGCTCTTTCGCATGATCCTCGACGAGGACTCTCCCGACGAAGGGAAAATCGAGCGCGACGAATACTCTATTACCGGCTACCTGCCCCAAGAAGCGGGCGAGCCGACGGATGAAACGATCATCGAGATCGCCATGGGGATCACCCCGGAAATGATCGGTATCCTCCGCACCATGCGTGAGCACGAGGCCACTGGTGACCTCTCGCACCCCGACTTCGCTCACGCCCAAGATCAATTCACCGCGCTGAATGGCTATCAACTGGAACCGAAGGCGAAAAAAATTCTCCACGGCCTCGGCTTTAAGTCGGATGATTTCCACAAGCCGGCCAAGGAATACTCCGGTGGCTGGGTGATGCGCGCCCACCTCGCCCAACTCCTCACCATGGAGCCAGACCTGCTCATGCTCGACGAGCCGACCAACCACCTTGACCTGCTGTCCCTGCTCTGGCTCCAGCGCTACCTGTTAAATTACTCGGGTGCCATCCTCATGATTTCCCACGACCGCGACTTCATGGACTCCATCATTGAGACCGTCGTGGAAATCGATCCAGATGCCGCCAAGCTCAACTCCTACACCGGGAACTACAGCGCGTTTCTCACACAGCGCGACGCCCGTTTCGAGCAGCAGACCCAAGCCTACCGCAACCAGCAGAAGGAAATCGAGCACGTCCAAGAATTCATTGACCGCTTCCGCCAAGTCGGCTCCAAAGCGGCGCAAGTTCAGTCCCGCATCAAGACCTTGGAAAAACTCGTACGCATCGAGAAACCCCGCACCCCGCGCAAGCCGTTTAAATTCAATTTCCCCCAGCCTCCGCGCTCGAACCAAAAAGTCATCGACCTCCAAAAAGTCTGCCAAGCCTACGGCGAAAAGCGCATTTACAAAGACCTCGACCTCACCATCGAGCGCGGCGACCGCATCGTGCTCGTCGGCCCGAACGGCGCGGGTAAATCCACGCTCATCAAAATTTTAGCAGGCCAATTAGAGATCGACGGCGGCAAGCGCGAGCTCGGCTACGCCACCAAGATTGGGTACTACAGCCAGCACCGCTCCGAGTCGCTGAACGAGAATAACACCGTGCTCGAAGAAGTGCTCGCCGCCTGCACCACCCTCCGCGAAGAAGAAGCCCGCTCCATCCTCGGCTCCTTCCTCTTCCGCCGCACCGATGTCGAGAAACGCTGCGGCGTGCTCTCTGGTGGGGAAAAGTCCCGGCTCAACCTCGTCAAGTTCCTCGTCGATCCACCGAACCTCCTGCTCATGGACGAGCCGACGACGCACTTGGACATCTTCTCCATCGACTCCTTGGTCCAGGCGTTAAAAAGCTATGAAGGCACACTCGTCTTCATTTCCCACGACGTGCACTTCATCCGCACCCTTGCCGAGACCACCCTGCATGTGAACAACGGCACTGTCACCCGCTACACCGGCGGCTACGACTACTTCATCGAGAAAAGCGGCCTGAATGACGACCGCAGCGCCGTCACCTCCTGAACGACAGCGCCCACCGCTCTCATGCGGAATTCACCGTGAAGCAAAGTTTCCCTTGTACCGAAGTCACCATCGTCCTAGTTTGCCGACCCACTTCGAAAGGCGCATGGTTCAAATCCTCTTCAAGCAACCCATGAAAGCCGTTTAGCTCTATGGAGATAAGCGGCTTTCTCCCTTCAAAGACTGAGTGTCTAAATGCAGTAAATTGCGCGTTTTCACGCGTTCTGTAACAGGGACCGCTTCAGGGATTTCTGCGGCCAGCAAGATGATCACCCCATAAACAGGGCATTCCAGGAAGAATGAGAGTGGTTACGCACGTGGTCATAGGAGATGGCACAGGAATCCATCACATGCCTGCCTCCAGCCACGAAATCAATAAGGTCGAGTGCTGTCCTTGCTAACAAACAGCTGCCTACGTTCCGAAGCAAACGGTCTAATGTGTTTGTCCGGATCGTTACAATTTTCACCCTCGACGACTTTACTGAACTGCTGAAGCTGATTCTATGGATTCTTCTCCTTCTCTTCTTCCTCGGTGTCGTCGGAGCTCCCACCGTAGCCGATGACTTCGACAGTGATGATTGAAAGGGAGGCGGTAACCTCGGCAGTTCCCGGTCCGGCGTTTGGTTTCTGAGAACCCTCCGTCGCGGCGGCCGTGGTTGCGGCGGCGCTGTTAGCGGCTGTGGTTAGACCCCCAATGTTCGCGCTGACAGAGACTGGCGAGAGCGTTCCGGCACTGACACCGCCGACGGAAATATTTCCGGCGTTGAGAACCTGGTTTGCGGCAATGTTTAGATTTCCGGAAACACGTATCCCGGCGTCTCCGGCATTGACGGTGCCTTCGGGGGCGATGAGATCCACATTGCCGGGTTTGACTCCCTTGATGGTACTCAGCACTCCGATTCCGCCGCCAGTCGCCAGACCCGACAGATCGGTTTGGACGGAGGCGCTCTGGGGATCAATGCGGACACGGGTGGGCGAGGCTGTCAGCACGGTCTTGGAGGAGGATCCGGCGGCGATGTCACCTTTGCTGGACCAGATGATTTCGTTGCCACCGCGCAGGGTGAAAATCCGGCCGATGCCGATGTTGATGTCATTATTGGCGAAAATGCCGATGTTGCCGCCAGACGCCGTGACGATTCCCGGAGGTGCTAGCGTGCTTCCAGTGGTCGAATTGGCGAGCACAAGCCCTCCTCCTGGAGTGATGATACTGATGCCCCCCCCGTTGGAAGTGCGGATATCGCGAGAACGAGCGAGAATGTCGCCCTTTCGTTTTGACGCATCCTTGCCAAAGAGAAGCTCAATGGCTGCGGTGGCTGGCTCGTAAGCCGACTTGTTGCCGGTTTTCGTGTAGGCCTGTCCTGCGTCACGGAGAATGAGGTAAAAAACCTCAATAGCGAGGCGCGCCTGCTCCTCTTTCGAGAGATCGGCGAACACCGTGCCAGGAGCAATTTCCTTCAGATATTTGGCACCGGTTTGGGTATTTACGTAGGCATCGATAAACTCCGTGAGGTGGAGGCTGCTGTCGGCGAGGCCGAGCGCGAGACCCAGGCCGGCTCCCACGACCAGATTGGCTCCCTGATCTGGCAGATAGGGGTTGCGCGAATTACCGATGCTGGTGATGCCACTGCCTGTTCCATCGGCATTGTTGGAACCGATTCCTAAATCCAAGTTACGGCCAGCCAACACTTCCAAGGTGCCTGGTCCGCTGATCTGAATATCGCCGTCTAGGAACTCGGTGGGTTCGGATGAAACGAGCTGGTTCCTCCCCGTGGTGGCAGCTTGGCGCAGCGAATTGGAAGTGGTGTAAGGCAGCAAGTCCCGACCAGCCGAGACGATGCTGGTGTCGGACCGGCGCGTATTCTGAATGTAGAAAGCGATGTCCGAAATATCGTCCCCCGCGATCACGCGTGCGAACTTGGAGGAAAAAAGCTGGAGGCCGGAAATGTCGCCATCAGCTGCATAAAGACGCAGGGGTTCCAGATCATCCACATGCAGAGGGCCGGAAGCGTGGAGTGTTTGTTTGGTCTGGAGGACGATGTTGGTCCCAAGAGTGCCTCCGGATTCAGCAAACAGAAGGTTGATCGGATCGAGGAAACCGGTCGGTCCCGTGTCTTCAGCGCTTGTTCCGGTGCCTGCGATCACGGATTGGAAGCCAAAGGGATTGACCGTTCCCGGAACGCGAGCTGGATCGGCGTCAGACAGGTTGATTCTGGAAGTCCCCCAAGTGGTTACAGTCGATCCGTTGAGATTGAGGATCCCGTTCGGTTGGAGTGCGTTCAGCGAACCTCGCGCGTAGAGCCCGAGATTTCCCTTTGATGCAGGTGAAAGGAGAAGATCTCCCACGAGATTGATATCGCCGCTGAAGGACGTGGCCCCGATACTTCCGGGTTGCAGGGCAAACAGCGTGGAGAACTGATTCACGTCGGTTTCGTTAAGGCGAAGCCATGGCTTGTTTGCCGAGGCTGATCTCGTCGTGAGAACCAACTTGCTGTCAAACCAGAGTTGCAGGATCGGTCGATCGACGAGCCCCTCCGCCGCAGCGCTTTCACGGAAGGTAATGTCTCCTCCCAGCGAACTCGCGTTCAGATAGCTGTTTTCATCGAAGGTGGAAAAATAGCTCTTGTTGTTATAGCCGTTCAGTTGGCCTCCGGGCAGGAGAAACGGGTTAGCAACCGGGCCTAGGAGGATGTCTCCATTTGCCGAGATGTCGAAGGCACCCTTGCCGAGAAACAAAGTAGTTGGAAGCTGGGTGTAACTTGAGGTGAATGTCTGCGTGCGATTGAGAACGGAGCGTGTGGCATTGGTGAGGATGCTTCCACCGGCCCTAAGTTCACCCTTTCCTCGTTCGATATAGTAAACGCCGGCGTCGATGTTATTTCCGGCAGTGACGGATAGACTACCACCGCCTAGCTCTAGTAATTTGGAGGCGTCTGGCGAGGCATTGGTGGTTTGCGTGGCATCCGTATAGCCCGGCATGCGCGCGTTGGTCGGGATTACAGCATCCACATTGCTGATGTTGTTACCCGCGCTCAGGTTCACATCTCCACCGCCCAATGCTCCGACGCCTTGGAAAAAGTTGCTGAAGTCCACCCACCAAGTCGTGGAAGCCGAACTTTCGGTGAAGTCTTGGCCGAACCTGCCGGTCGCGGCATTCAGGTAACCACGCCGGTATAGCCAGTTCGTGGGCATCTGCAGTTGGGAATCTGCGACCAATACGCCGTTTGACAGGGTGAATCTGCCGATGTTTTCGGCAGCGTGGATGTTCACGTTTCCGCCCGCCATGCTGTATTGAACACTGTAGCTTTGTTGCGAGACACCCAGGGTTGTCGAATCCACGTTGATGATACTTGGGAGCTTGAACAGCCCTCCTAGGGTGAAATCGGTCAAACGCGTCCCAGCAGTATAGATGGTGGCAAACTGGTTGAGCAGCTGCACATCGCGACCGGCGTTGATGTCGATGTCGCCGCTGCCCGTGCGAATCACTTGAAAACGGTTCGCGATCGCTGAAGCAGTGGTGGCTGAGGTTCCGGTGGCGGTTGATAGATTGGTGGCGTTTTTTCCTAGTTTCAGAGAACCTTTGTCGGCTACCAGCCTAGCTAAAGAGAGAACCGAGCCAAATCCAGCTGCACTTAGGTCCGCTCCAGCGGACAGACGGTAGGACCAAGTTTGTTCGTTGACGGGAAGAAGGTTGTTTTGTGCCGCAAGTCGTGCGGTCCAGAGCCAAGACGTGTTGGTGTTGGCGAGAGTCGGGTTGAATCCGTCGCTTAGAGCGTTGAAAAAAACCAGATCCCCGGCGGCCCGCAGGGTTAGAACCCCGGGAGCGCTTTTCGCACCGAAACGGAAAGTGGATAGATTCCAATCACTGGTGGTCGTGCTGGTTGACGTTCCCAAAGTCAGGTCACCAGTCCGGTTGATGATCTCAGCACCGGGAGCGAGGACCAGAACACTGGCAAGGCCGCTATTTTTGGACAACAGGCGGTTCGTGATGGCGGTGTAGTTGGCAGTGGTGGAAGCCGCCGCTCCGATAAACGCATTGCCTTCGTTGCGGATGGTCGTCTGGATGGTGCTGCTAATGGTCCCACCGGAAGAGGTGAGATCGTAGAGCCTGTAGCCCTCCACAAGGATGCTGGAGGCGTCGATGATGGTGCCGTCGAACGCCTTGACGAGCAGGTCGTTGTTAGCCGTGTTCCTTGGAGCGCGAATGTGAAGTTTCCCACTGTATTTTCCGAGGTAGGCGCTGCTTCCCTCGGTAACGGCGGAACCGGTCACCTTTGAAGCCACAGACAAATCCATGACCGAACCTGTTTGAATGTCCACCGAACCCGTGCCTGTCACACCGTTGAGCTGGGTGCCAGACTCCAGAGTGATGGATCCGCCCTTACCCGCACTGCTAAAGTCCTGTCCTGCCACGGTGAGACGTGAACTATTGTTCAAAGTCAGATCACCGCGCGCGGCGAGATGAATTTCACCGCCTGTTTTCCCAGAGGCATCGACGGTTCCTGTGACGAGGATATTCCCCCGATCCGCGGTCAGTTCGAAATCGCGAGCGGTAGCAGTTCCATCGAGTAACACGTCTCCGGTGCGAATCCGAATTTTCTGAACGTCAGTCAGTTTCGATGCGGCGAGACTCGAGTTGAGCGCCGAGAGTGAGGCAAGGGAAAGCACATCGAGTGAGAAGCTGCCGTTCTTTCCGCCCACGCCTCCAGATCCCAGGATGGTTCCAGCCGAGCTGAAAGTCCCCGCAGGCGTTGAAATGGAAAGGCTTCCTCCATCGCCTCCGCCTGCTGGAGTAGAAAGGTCGAGCTTGGACCCAGAGGCGAGAATCACATTTCCAGCATCTGCGGACAGGCTGATGTTCCCGGCGCTGGTGATTTTTTTCACATCGTGGAAGCGTTGTTCGGTGCCTGAGACATCGAGCATTCCCTTAATTTCCAAATTGCCGGAGACCGCCCGCAATTTAAGAGAGCCGCTCGGTAGCGAAACGGAATTGTCCACATTCACGCTGCTGCCGGTGATGGAGAGGCTCGAACCGAGACCGGAGGAGAGAAGAGGCACGCCATTGTTGACTAGGCCTTCCAAAGCAACTGAACCCGTCGCTGTTAGCGTGCGCTTGGCACCCGCGGCACCGGCGAATACCGGTGTCCTGACATCGAGATTTCCCTGGATTGAAAGTCCGCCGGTCCCCTCCCCAATGATTCCCCGGGAAGATTCCAACAGAACGGAGGAATACCCGTTGATCGCGAGTTGATTCGCGCCGAGTCCGATGCTTTCGGCAACGATTTCCAGCCTTCCTGCCGTGGCTCCGTTAGCCAGAAGGGATGCGCTGGAGGCAGAGTTTTCCAAGAGGATGTTCTTAGCTGCAATCCGGGCGATACCGCCGGAGTTGTTCATTCCCCGGATTTGCCCTGAGCTGAGACTGAGGTTGGCGAGACCCGTTGTGGAGCCGAAGGTGCCGGAGCCGTATAAATCGATCGAACCGTAGCTCAGGAGCTTCAGTGAGGAGGCGGTCTGAAGTTTCGCCAGCAAGGCGTTGGAAACCACAAGTCCCGCGGCCGTCACCATGCCGGGGTTGTCTAGGAGGAGCGCGATGTTTCCGGCATTGAATTGATAGGAACTGGCATCGATGGAGGAATCTGCGGCAAGAGAGATCCCGGACGAGGAATCGAGGATGATGCTACCACCCTTCAACTTCGCATTGGCACCGATCGACAGCAGAGGCGATGTTGCTTGGCTGATTTCGGACCGCAGGATGCTGGCGTTGTTGTCCGCTGAAATACGAACGAGCGTCCCATTTCCAGAAAGCAGCAGGTCATCCGAGTCTGACAGCTTGCCGCTGGAAGAGAGTGAGGCTCCGTCCTCCAGCCTGATTCCGTCCTTTGCGACTAGGATCAGATCCTGTGCGGACAACGTGCTGCCAGCGTTGTCCACCGTTATAGTGCCTGAGCCAACCTGGATGGAAATGCCTGCGGAGCTTGTATTACGGCGCCCGCCAATCAGCAGGCTTTCCGCACCGAATGAATTGAGGGTATTGGAATCCAGATAAATGCTTCCCGGCGTGCCTGAAAGATTTCCCGCAGTAATGACCGTGTTGAGTGGTGTGCTGATGTCGATCGCCGCGCCACGCCCACCGGAAATCGATGCTGACGAAACCTGTCCGGAAAGGGAAAGGCCAAGCGTCGATTGGAAAACGAGTCGACCCGAGTCGATCGGTAGCCGGGGTACTGTCGCACCTGCGTTCTGCGCGGCAGACTTCAGGAAAGTGTTGGCCAGAAAATCCTGATATTCCGCTCGCGCGCGGACGACCTTGGCGGAGGCGACTTCGAACCGAGTACTGATGGTGGGAACGGCTCGGTTAGCATCCAAGCTGTTGTATCGGTAGCCGGACACAAGGCTGGAGGCATCTGGCATTTCCACTGTGCCCGAACCGGACCCGCCGGTCGGTGTGACCAGCACCGCGCCGGAAATCAACGCGTAACGGGCGGGTAGCAAGGTGTAGTATCCGGCAGGGAGGCTGGCACTGCCAGCCAGATAAATCCGGTCCCCAACATTCAGTGAAGAGTTGGTATAGCCTGTGTTTCCCGCTATCAAGTTCGGGGCCGTTGTGGTCGAGGCTGTTGTGTTATATTCCGAGACCGGAGCGTAAGAAGAAGCGTAGCCGGGAATGATGGCGAAACTGGTGGAAGATGCGAGAATGTCGGTCAGTCCTCCCAGTCCCTGCACCCAGCGGTAGGCGTACAACTCTCCCCCGCCCCGCAGGTCGATTGAGGAACCCTTTTCGGTAGTGACGTTACTTCCTAGTAAGAAGATGTTTTTTTCGGGCTCGCCGCTGGTCGTGATGTCCACGCCGCGCGGGTCGATCCAGTTCTCTCCGTTAGTACTGATTCCATAGGGTATTGTCAGCGCCTTGCCCGTGGCCGGATCCACTGCGGAGACGGAAGTACTACTTGCAGCGCCCAGCACTAGATTCTTTGTCTGTGGAAATGCGGAGGCCCCAGCGCTGCCCGCGAGAATGTCGACCGGCCGAGTTCCCGTGCCGTCCCATCCCAGATTGATCGTCCCGAACGGAGCTCTCAGCGTTCCACTCTGCGAGATGTTGGAAGCATATAAGCTGAGCGTCCCACCTGCGGAAAGAGGAAGAGAACGGGTGCCGGATGCCTCGACCGTGATCTGACCTTGCCGAGTCACACCGCCTACAACGCGATCGTAGGCAATGATAGAAAGTTTTGAAGCCGTGTTGGGAAAAATTTGTCCCGCACGGAGAGTGATGTCACCAGCGGCCTGCACCGTGCCACTGCCGCGAATATCTCCCTGATTCGCAATCAAGCGCGTACTGCCGATCTGTTGCAGCGAGAGATTACCAAGATCAATCAGGTCTGCATTCACTACCAGAGTACCCGTCCCAAACGTCGGAAGAGCACTGTCGAAAAACGGGCTAGTTTCCCCCCCCGGCAATACAACCTGCTGACTGCCCCCGAGAATCACATGAGGTGCCGACAATTTGACATTGCCTCTGGCTTGTAGATAAACGCCCGATGAAACATTCAGCTGGCGCCGCGCGGCAATGGTCACGTCTCCGTTGAAACCCACAACGCCATCCAGCGTGAGTGAGTCAAACCCTCCTGCTGAAAAAGAATCTACGGCGAAGTTTCCGCCCGATCCTGCCACCGAGCCGATTCCACCGGACACCGCGCTTCCCTTTTGGGTCACCTGCAGCTTGAGTGTCGATGACGGTTGAGGAGCACCTGTTGGATTATAGAGACCCGATGAAACAAAAAGTGTGCCGCCGAGTGCGGTGGTGCCTCCCCGGTTGGCCAAGAGGGTGGCATCCGAATACAGAAGCTCATTGCCTTGCAGAGAGATCGTCCCTGCATCGCTATCGACCCTGACCGGAACACTGGCGATACCGGCAGGAGGCCCGCCAATGATTCCGAGCGGCCCGCTCAGGCTTCCCGTTGGAGTTACCGTGTCAGGATCGAGGTCCAAGATCGCACTCGTTCCGGACACATCCAATATCGCTCCCGTGGCCGCTGAGATGTTTCCTGCTAGGTTGATTTTTCCTCCCGCTAAAACCCTACCGATCCGGCGACCAAAGGCATCTGGAGAGTAAACAACCGTCCCGGCAGTGGAAATGTAGGCCTCGGCTCCGATCTCCGTAGTCACCAGTGGATTCGTAAGTCCGAGATCAAGACCAGCTGTCGAACCGCCGCGGATGGACACCGTCCCCCCCTGCGCAATGATCGAACCCCGAACGCTAACTGCACTGCCTGATAGTGTCACGCTGCCTCCCGGTTCGGTTCTGATCTCCGAACCGCTTTTAAGAATCACTTCCCCTGGTTCGGAAATTGCCAGATCCGCATCACTCACGGTAGGTGAGGCAAGTGTTAGGCTTATCGGTGTGCGCTCGCTTGGAATTTTTTCGATGACACGCAGCGAAAGCACGCCGCTGCCCGGCGGATCGAGCACGGCCTCGTAGCTTTTTACCACGGGTGTGATCTTCGCACTCGCTTCAACTAGGACTCCGGGACGGCTGCCCAATCCCAAACCAGAAAGCTTGAATGTGCCGAATCCTCCCTGACTGAAAAAATCAGAGTTTAAAAGAAGTCCATCGGAACCTGCGCTCGTGCCACCGATCTGAATATGGGGTGTTTGAATGTTGAGGCTACCTCCCACTTTACCCGAGTAACCTGTTAGCTCTGAACCAAGCGTCAGCGATCCTCCGATAATGGGGTGTAATCCTGGATCAATACCCGCGCTGATTGATATGCTGCCGCCATTTCCATAGGTCCCGCTGCCGGCGGAGGTGAGAATGTAGCCACCGGAAACGTCGATTTTTCCTCCAGTCCGCAGATTTGCAGTGTAGGCCGAAATGTTGACATTGCCTCCAGCAAGCATGAACGGATCAAGCGTCCCCAATCGCGGTGTCCTATCATCTGTCAGGATTCCCGCAGTGCTGATCACGGCGGAGGCGCCAATGTTAATGACGCCACGTCCGGCACTCGGCCCGGGCGAACTGTCAATGATCAGCGCCTGCTCGAAGCTCGTGAGATTCAGAGCCTTGAAGGAAAGGCTGCTTCCTGGGGAAATGATTCGTCCCAGCACATCAATGTTTGCGGCCGTCAAGGAAAGCGTGCTACCGGACTCAGGGCGGAGGGTAATGTTTTGAGGAAGCACAATGTCACCGCCCTCGTTCACCAGAGTTAGATTCGCAAATCCACGGTCTGACAGGAGAGTCTCGGATAAATGGATGTTGCCGGTGCGGTCCGCGCTTAGCGTGGATGTATTCGCATCAAAATCCTGCACATCCTGCTGGTTTCCCGTCCCAAAAACCACGGTAGGAGCAGTCGGCGTATAAGAGAGAACTATGGAGGAGTTAAAAAGGACCTGCCCTTCCAGCTTTAGCGAGAAAGCACCGGAGGTCGGAAGGTTGCTCGACGTTGCACCAGAGCGAGACTGATACGGACCGATAAGAGCTTTTCCCAAAAAACTCCCGTCCAACGCTACCGCAGGGCTGGTGATCAATAGCTTCCCCGCATCGGCACCTTGCACAAATTCACCCCGATAGCGCTGTCCTGTGGGGGCGATGCTATGGGCGAAAATCTCGCTGACTCCCCATTTCGCCGTGGTGACGGTGGAGGAGCCCGTGAAAATGCCGTCATAGACCAGATCCGGCGTGGCATCCGCGACGTCGATGAGACGTCCGCCACTGGACAGGCGGGTCGTCTGCACCGTATCTCCGGTAAATTTGGTCCAGCCTCCGGAAACATCGATGTCGGCGCCGTCCCTAACCACCACAGCCCCCCCTGCTGACATGTCAAGCGTCCCGCCTGCGGTCGTCAGCTGGGAAACGTCGCGCTCAATGAGGTTCAGGTATCCGCTCACGTCCGCCAGCGGTGTACCCACCCATTTCTTACCGTTGTAAGTCCCAGTTTGCGTGATGTCCACGACGATGGTGTCGCCCCTGAGCACTCCATCGCGCTGGAGTGGAGCCACGGCGAGTTCTGAACCGCGCAATGTCACCGTCAGATAATTCTGGAGCACGGAAGCAGTGGCATCGGTTGTTCCCGCCAGATTAATTTTCGCCCCGGTATCCAAATAGACCTGTCCATCGTTTCTTAAAAAAGTGGAAAACGGTGGGTTTGGCAGCGTGGTCCAGACGCCCGCTTTCAGCGTGACCAAAGCGCTCGGGGCAAAAATTTCCGCAGCGGTTCCCATGTAGATGCTTTTCCCCTGCACCTCGATCTGTGAGCGAAGGGCGAGCTGGGCGCCAGGCACCTTGTCTTTACTCGCATATTCCGGAAGAATGCGGGTGAGACTGTTGTTGCCTAGTATGACCGTGCCTGACGAATCAAAATTGAACAAGGTCCCTGTGGTAGGCGTGTCGGATCTAAAGCCTGCATTTCGGGTAGCACCATAGTTTGCCAGAAGCCTAACACTACCATTAAGTGCCACGGAAGTGGAACTCTCGATAACACCTGATTGATAGACATCTTTGCCGCTAATAGTAACGTTGCCCCTAGCGCTTTCGATCAAACCAAGATTGGTGGCGGTTCCCGCATATGGGGCGAACGTAGAAACAGGATTTTTCACCGCACCTACATAGACGTCGAGTCCGCGGATGGACGGATCGTCACTTGCGTGGGCTGCGATGCCGACTTCCAACCCAGCCGCTAAAATGGTTTGGCCTGAGGGCGTTGAAATCGTGCCTGAGTTGGTCACGTTGGCTCCTACAAAAAACACGCGTCCGCCATTCCCGTCATCACTGACCGTGCTGGTGATTTTTGCGCCAGCTTGAATGGTAACGTCCCCTACTTTTCCAGTCAGGTTCATTCCCGAGAATAGGAATTGGGTGTCCGGGTTGTTGAGGAGTCCCCGTTGAATGAGGTTGTCGTTAATGCTGAGGGATGAAGCGGTGAGGTTGCGAACATTGACTTGGCTGCTACCGCCGAAGATGATGCCGTTCTGGTTGATGAGGTAAACCTGACCGTCGGCTTTGATGTCGCCGAGGATCTGGGTGGGATTTCCTGATGGGTCGGTAATCTTGTTAAAGGCGATCCATTGGGATGCGTTTTCCCCACCATTCGTCTTTTGGTCAAACGTGAGAGTCGTTTGTTTCCCAACGTTGAGAGTCTGCCACTCGAGCAGCGCTTGCTGGGTGGTTTGTTCGATCTTAACGGATGTCTTACCGTTTGCGGTGATCTGTTCAGGGGCTTTGGCACCGACCCATTTTGTCGGGTCGGTTGTGGGATTGAGAGCTCCGACACCAAGGCCGTTAGGAACTACGGGCAGGGTTACGGAAAGATGGTTGGGGTTATTGCCCAGATGGTTGGTGCTATTAGCCAGCGCGGCATTGCGGGCGGCATTTTGCATGGCCCGCATGGCGTCCAGGGTGCGGGTGGTGCGTGCGAGAGTGTCTCTGGCATTAGCGCGAGCAGCTTCGGTGGCATCCGGGGTATCGACGGTAGCGGTGCTGCGGGGTTGTGGGCGCGACATGGTGCTGCCACCGCGAAGAATGTCTCCGCCGCGGACTTCAGATAGACCGGAGATGACGACGGTGAAGCCCATGAAGACGGGGGCTCCATACTTCAGCGGGTTACCGAAAATCGTGGGTGCGCGGAAAAACAAGCGGCGGGCTTTCATGTCGGTTAGGGAAAAAGGGGGAGATAATTACGATAAGTCCTGTAGAACTATGGTTTTGCGGATTTAGCCTCGATCCTGTTATCGAGGATCTTGTCCTTGTAGCCTTCAACCTGATTCTCGACCTTCACACGGGTGGAGGAGACGAAAGGTTCACGGGCAGCGAGGGCCTTGCCGAGGGAGTATTTTTCGTAACGGTCGAGGATCTCGTTGGCAGTGTTGAAAAGAGCGATGTTTTTGGTTTCGCGATCAACGATGGTGCGCTTGAGGGTAATGGCCTCGGACGCGAGAGTGGCACGCTCGTCTTCTTTACTTCGGGCGACGGCGGCAGCTTTCTGGTAGCCGTCCTTCCACTTCTCAAGTGTTTCGTTGAGAAGAACGATGCGTTTCTCCCGTTCCGCAAGTCTTGTTTCGAGGGTGGCGATGGATTGCTCGTTGGTGACTTTGGCGGTGTTGGCTTCCTTGGTTAGGGTCTCGACACGCTTGGTTAAAGTCTCGACCTTGGCGGTGAGTTCCTTTTTGGCTGCTTCGGCGTTGGCGGTGACGGCTTGGGCGTTGGCAGCCTCGGTTTGGGCGGCCCGGAGCTGGAGCAGGACGCCTCGGAGTTGCTCACGTAGTTTAATGGATGGGTCGGCGGGCTCTGCAGCTTGCAACTGGAGGGAGAGGCCGGCGGCGAGTAGAATGATTTTGAAGGTTTTCATGATCGTAGTTAGAACTTGGCGTTGAGGTCGACCTGAAGGATGTCGTTGCTAAGTGGAGGTCCGATGATTTCGTCCCAGGACATCCAGCGTAATCCGAAGCGTACGGCTGAGCTGAGAGCCATGTTGCAGCCAATGAAGAAACCTTGGACATTGGTGCCGGCGCCGAAGCGGGAGTCAGTAAAGCCGTCAACGACAGCGTCACTCTCGACATAACGGTAGCCGAAGATCGCCTGCCAGTCCCTGAACTGCTCCATGGAGGGCTTTCCGAACTGGAAGGCGAGGTTCCAAGCGTTGTCGCCGCCATCGAAGGTGCCAACCGTGCTGGACGTACCCGGACCGCGGTTGTTGACGGCTTTTTTGGCAATGCCGCTCTCATCAAAAGCGATGTTCTTGGTGGCTTCTCCCAACAAGGTTAGGCGGTAGGAGTCCCAGTGATCGTAATCAAGGCGACCGGTGACGGTGAGGTTTTTGAACTGAGAAGCGAGGCCGTAGTATTGGAATTGGTATTTTTTACCGAAGTCGTTAGCGGCGGTGGGAACGATGTCACGCAGGGCCATGTAGGTGTTGCCGCGCTGGGCGAAGCCGGGGCGGGTGGAGTCAGTGTTACCGGCGTCGTTAGCGGTGAGAGGAGTGAAGGGGTTGGAGAGTTTGCCTTCGATGGCATCGAAGTCGTAGTAGGCGGTGGCGACCTTGGCGGTTAGATCGTCGGTGATTTTCCATTCGATGCCGAGCTGGGCTCCGGTGAGCCATTTGTCGGTACTTTCGAATTTGGAAGGCTGGTTGGTGGCGAAGTTGAAGTCGGTGTTGTAAACTGGGAAATAGCCGGCGGTGAAGAAGGTGCTGGCCTTGTCGTTGATTTTGACCTTGCCTCTAACGGCAAGACCGTCGAAGCCGAGGTCGTCGTCCCATTGAACTTCGGAGGAGAAGAAGGGGTTGTCGAAGCGGCCGAAAAAGAACTTGAGTTCCTCGCCGTCGCCGGGGCCGGCGTCGTAGCTGAGGAAAGCGCGATCAAGCCAGATGGCGTATTTGGAAAAATTACCGCCGCTGCCACCAAGGGTCTGGTTCGGTGAGGTGGGGCTGTCAGTTTCTCCGGTGACAAGGCGGATGCCGCCTTCAAAGTTGTCGCCTAGCAGGATCTCGCTGCCGATGCGGGCGCGCAGGCGGGCCCGGTTGCGGTTTTGATCGGAGTTGAATTGGGGTGAAAACTCGGTGCCGGCGGTGTCAAAGGGCAAGCCGTTGTTGATGAGGTTGAAGTTTGGAAAGGCGCCGGTGTTGTCGTTACCGTCGGCGAAGAACACGCTTTCGTAGCGGCTGCGGATGTCGCCGAAGGGCTTGAACTTGGACGTCCAGTCGGGGGCGGCTCTCTCGCTCCACTTTTCCTCGCGTGCGGCGGCCATGAGTTCCTGTTTGATCTGGTCCCGCATGTTATCCTTCACGACATCCGGGATGTAGGTGATGCGGGCCTCGTCCTCGGGGGATGGGGGGCGTGGCAGGGCGGCGACTTCTGCGACGGCGGCCGCAGTCTGGGCGGCGATGATGGCGTCTGCCTCGGCCTGTTTGATCATCTCGGCGGCTTCTTCATTGGAGAGGAAGCCTTTCTGAACGAGGCGGTTGATGATATTGACAGTGACGTTCTGTGTGGGCGTGGCGGGGCCTGTTGGAGCGGGCTCGGGCTCGGCGGGGAGATCGGTGGCAAGGGGTAAATCAAGGGCGGGGTCGAGTGTGTCTGCTTGGTTTTTGACTGCGGGTTCCTGCGCAAGAGCGGTGCCGTGGGCGGCAAGCAGGATCGAGATGAGGAGTGGATAGGCGTAGGACATGAGCAAAAAATCAGAGGGTGGGCTTGCGGGCGGTGATGCGGAGGTTGATGGGCATGGGCATGCCGGCAGGCGGGGCTTCGGGAAGCTGGAGGCCAGTGAGAACTTGGTTTTTGAGGGCGGTATCAATGGCGGGATTTCCAGAAGTGCCAACAAGGCTGGCGCGGGTAATGCGACCTTCGGTATCAGCCCAGATGCGAACTTGAAGACTGAGGATGGCGCTACGGGTGTTGGAGTTACCACGGAGAGCGTCGGCGATGGTGGTTTGGACCTTGGCGGCGTACCAACCGTATTTGCTGCCTTTTTTGCCACCGATTGAATTGCGGTTTCCTATACCATTTCCGCCGTTGCGGGTGAGTCCCATGCTCGGTCCGTTGCCGGTATTGTTGGTACCGAGATCTTCTGAGGGTGGCGTATTAGCAGGAGCCTCGACGGGTGGCGGCTCGTTATCAGGCACGGGTTCCTGTTCGACCATTTCCTCTGTCTTTGGCGGCTCCTCCTTCGGTGGTGGGGGTTCCACTTTCGGTGGTGGCGGGGGGGGTGGTGGCGGAGGAAGCGTGACGATGAAGGGTTCTTGTTTCGCGGCGACGCGTTTCGGGCTTTTACCACCAGCGGTCATGAACGAGATCACACCACCGCCAAGGACGAGCGCCAGCATGACTCCGATGAAGAGCTTGCTTTTGTTTGGCTTGGGAGTTGGAGGTTTGGGAGTCATGAGATGCCGCAGAGATTATTTTTTAGGTGGCTGAGTCGCCAAACCCACTTGGGTGATTCCAACACGACCCAAGACATCAAGAATGTTCATAATGCCCTGATACTGGTTCTGCCCATCGCCTCTTAAAACCACGGGCAGCTCTGGATTCGCCGCTTTGAGCTGGGACAATTTAGTTTCCAGTTCTGCCAAAGTGACGGAAACCGTGTTGAGCTTAATGTTACCGCTGGGATCGATAGTGACGGCTTGAGTCTTTGGCTCTTCCATTTTGGCGGAGGCTTTATTACTCGCGCTCGGTAGGTTGACTTTAACTCCCTGAACACCCGCAGTGGTCATGATGATGAAGATGAGCAGGAGGACGAGATAGAGGTCAACCATCGGCGTAACATTGATATCATCGAAGCTTTTTTCGTCAGCAGAGGCCATTGGAAGAGCAGGAGTTAAGGGTAAATTTTATGGTCTTGGATGACCTATTTTCAGTGGGAAGAGCCGCCGGTATAGTCCGAGTCGTTAGGCGGTCGGTAAAACTCGGCCATTTTGGCAACGAACTCGTCAATGAAGACTTGCATGAGGCCGAGCGTGATTTTGATCCGACCATTAAGGTAGCTGTAAATAAAGAGTGCAGGTATGGCGACGACTAGGCCGACGACGGTAGCTAATAAGGCGGAGGCAATTCCGGGAGCGATTGAGTTAACGTTGACCTCGCCGGATTTTGCAATGATTGCAAAGGTGATCATGACGCCGACAACGGTCCCTAGCAGACCAACATAAGGGCCACCGGCGATGCTGATGGTGAGATAAACGAGGCCGTCAGAGAGGCGGTGGCTTTCATTGACAAGGCCGGCATCGAGGCTGGCGCGGATGGCTTGAATGGAGCGACCGCTGAGGCCTTGGACGCGGGTGCCGTCCTTGCCAACGCGGTGGCTAATTTCCTCGGAGCCGATCTGGTAGATATGATAGAGCGGGGATTTTTCAATAGCAGTGCCACCAAGGGTGCTGACGGTTTTGCTGTCTCCCGGATCGAGAGCTGTGAGGTCGGTTGAGAGGGATTTCCACTGCTTGAGGAACTCGGTGGTGCCTTTTTCAATGGAGTTGAGATATAGGAATTTCCTGATGGCGACCGTCCAGCCAACGACGATCATGATGGCACAAATGCCGATGGCAATCCAGCCGTCGAACATCATGTTGCTGGCTATGTCACCGAAAAGCGAAATATGCTCCAGAAGATGGCTTTGTGTGCCGACGTCTTCGCCCTCGGCGGACGAGACTGTTAGCGAAGTGTCGGTGGCAGAGGGGTTAGTGGCAGCGAGCTTGATCCAACCGGTGCTTCTGGCGATGGTGGAGATGGAGAATTCGTCCAGCTCACCGGCGTAGCCGCTTTCGGCAGCACCAAGAGTGATGGGAGCGGTGGTGAGAGGCAAGGCCGCGTCGAGGCTGGCGGACTGGGCTCCGTTGATAAAGAGCTGGAGGCTTTTTCCATCCGCGACGAGGACAAGGTGGGTCCAGACGCCAACAGCGATGGGGGCGATGGCCTGGCTTTTTTGCGAGCCTAACCGGACAATGGGAACGCCTTGGTCCAAGAGAAGTTGGACGCTTTCGGCTCCTTCCCCACGGTTAAAAACAATCGCGTTGGACTGCAGGACGCCGGGCTTGAGCCACAACGAGAGAGTGAGCGGCTGGCCTGCCTTCCATTCGAGGGAGGTAGAGTTTTTCACCGTGACGGGAACGGTGCCTAGCAGGCGTAGGCCACTTCCCGCGAGCGAGCCGTCGGCAGTGGTGGCTGGAGCGTCGGCGTTGTTGGTGTTGGAGGTGGCATCAACGGGAGCAGCACCGCGCCCCTCGAAATGCCACACGAGGGCAGTGTCCGTGTCGTAAGCATCGGTGGCCTTCGGCGCGGCGGAGGTAGGGGCGGTATTGCCGTAGTACAGATGGAAGGTTTCCTTCGCGGCTGGCTTGACGTCGGGCAGTTTCACCCAGACGTAGGCTTCGTGAAGCAGACTGTCGTAGCTCTCGATCTGATGGGCGAGCGGGGTTTTTCCATCAGCTGCAATGAAGCGGATGTCGGTTCCGTTTTCAGCGGCGGATGCAAAGGAAAAATTACCGTCGTGGAGGCGCACGAGCACGGTGGCCGTGCCGGGCGCGGTGTCGACGGCGGCGGTGTCAAGCGTGAGCTGATGACGCTGGGTCCAGGCGGGGTTCCACCAGGGGGCCTTACCATCTTCCGCGAGCGCGGGGACGGATAGAAAAAGTGCGGTGGCGAGGAGTCGGGATGCTTGCTTCATGTGAGAGAGGGAAACTGAAGGTCGTTAAAAATCCGCCCAGCTGCGGAAGGTGATACGGATGTCGCCCTGATCGGCGGTGGGCTGCTTTTCAAGAAAAGGGGTAGCGACATCGAGCGAGCCGTTGTAATGGTTGGCGACCTTAAAGCGGGTGCCGAATCCGGCGCTGGCGAAGCCGAACCGCTGCTGCTGGCCGGGCAGGGCATCCCAAATGCCGAGCAATCCGGCGTCGGTGAAAACATGGAAGCGCCATTCGTCGGCTGCGGTGTCGCCGGGCTTGGGATTTCCGCTCAGCGAGGGACTGCGCAGCTCAGCGGTGACAAAAACGCCGTTGTCGCCCAGCGAGGTGGATTCCAGATAACCGCGGGCGGTTCCGAGTCCGCCGCCGGAGAACTGCTCGCTGTTGACGAGCGGGCGACTGGCGACTTGGCCTTGGAGTTTTCCGAAAACCTGCGCGCCGCCCTCCAGATCATGGGTGTGGGCGGCGTCCCAGCGCAGGGTGACGAAATTTCCGTCGGCGTTAAAGCGCCTGTTGGAATAATCCGTCTGGCCGCTGCCGAGTCCGCGTAAGCCGAAGGTAAGGGTGTGGTTCATCTCGGTGAAGCCCTTTTTCCCCATCCATGTCGCACCGTAGCTCGCGCTGAGCGGATAGTATGCGATGGGAGAGGAGATGACGTCCTTGCCGATGACCAGATTCTCGGAAAGATTTTTATAGTCGATGCCGAAACTAAAGTTCTGATAAAACCTATCGGTGCTTGGCAGGTCGTGAAGCGTGCGAAAGCCGATGATCTCGCCGCGGCCAGTGGACGCGGCGCCGCCGATGGTGTTAACATCGCTATTCTGCTTGGCAACCGTAAGCATCAGACTCGTGCCTTCGGATATACGGGCCAGATAGTAACCCGAGTAAACCTGCGCGTCATCGAGTCTCTGCGGGGCTATCTGGAAATTACTGCCGATCGTGTGGCCTAACTGGAACAGGTTGCCGTAGCTCAGCGAGCCGTTGAGACGCAGAGCGGTGGTATCTGGGCTGCTGCGATTGTTTAACTCCAGCGAACCTTGGAGGGGCAGCTTGTCTTCAACGGTTAGATCAATATCTACCGTCCCGGGAGCAACTCCGGCGCGCAGAGAAGGAATCACGCGGCGGCTGGCATTGCGGTTGAGAGCCACGATTTCCTTGTTCACTTGAAGGAAATCCGGGACATTACCTTCCGCGATCGACGGAACCTCACTGCGTATCTTGCTCGGCAAAAACCACTTTGCACCCTTAATTCGCAGACGGCCTACCTTGCCCTCAAGGACTTCTAAACGGATCACCCCATAGCGTGGATCCTGCCGAGGAACGCTGACGGAAATGGTCTGGAAGCCCTTGTCATGATAGAATTTTTCCAAAACAGCACGCGCCTGTTCGACATCGTCGGCAGAACGCTGCGGACCGAGAAACGGGTAAACGGCCCGACCAATCTCAGCCTTGGAAAGGAGCTTTGAGCCAGAGACTCGATATTCTCGTATGTAAAACGCAGTGGGAACCTCCTGCGCCGAAACCGCACTCACGCACAGTGCGAAGAACAGCAGCGATCCGATAAAATTTCGGGTAACTCTCTGATCATTGTTGGCCTGAAGGGAATCTAGTGTTAGGTATCTCATTTCTAGGAGAAAATGCGCTTTATTCACTGGTCTCCTCTCGGAGGACTTTTTGAATCTGATCGTAGGCAGCCCAACCCCACTTGGTGCGGAAGAGTTCTTGTTCATAGGTGAAGCCGGTGTTTTCAATCAGATGCGGACCGTCATTCGTTGGAATAGGTCGATCAACAGGAAGGACTGCCGATTCCACTTTCGACTCGGGGCTTATACACACAGAAAGCCCGACGCCTAGGGAACCGGGCGACGGCTGATACTGTAGGATCTCAGCGCGTTTACCTGCAAAAGATAGCGCATTTCCAATCAGAAGGGGGTTCGCGGAATGCCATACTATTTGCTCTGGAGATGCGGGAGCATCCGCAGTCAGAAAACTTTCGGATTTCTTATTTTCCAATTCTTGAGGAAAATTTCTCGCGGTAGATGAATCGACTAAATGGTTACTTTTTACCGAACGGGATGTCGCAATATGATTGCCGCTGACGCGAGGAGCCACAGATTTTTGATTGATCGTTAAATCATCTAGAACGTGGTGATCTGTAGGTAAAACAGGGACAGTCTCCTCAGTTTCGAAGCGTGGGCATCTCCGAACAAGTCGACTCGGTTCATCTACTGCCGGAGAGGATACCGCAGCCACGGAATAAAATTCCCGAACAGATATAGCCACAGCGACCACAACCAATAATAAGCCTGATAAAAGCTGGATGTTTCTTAAGTTCATCATGGCCTGCGATGGAGACTGTTAAACGAGCGAGTTTTGGTGGAGATAAGGGAAGCTCGCGTGGGTCCATAGAACCACGCGAGCTGGTGATGAAGTGCTAGACTGCTGAATGGTTATTTTGGCACAACAAGCCCGCCGTCCGTGCTACGCTTTACCCTGAACGCGCTATTGTTGAGGAGACCACCACCCACCACAGCGTCGACGGTGCTGATCTGAGTTTTTAGAGCCTCGGCTAATTTGCCCACGGTCGTCGCGGTGGACGTACTTGGGGAGCCGGGTCTACGGATCAAGCGGTTGTATAGCCATGCAGTGTATTGGCCACCTTGAACAGCCGCTGTGTTGATAGTGGCACTGGGTCCGTTGAAATCGTTGTGTAGCTTCACACCGTTATACGAAAGTGCAACTCCACGATTCGGAGCTGTCACCGCACCGGACTGGCCAAGCACCCGTGTCAGGGCGTCACCGGGCGTGAGATAACCAATGTAATAGCCAGCGGTCGCATTTGGTTTGAGGGTCACTTCATCCCCGTCCACGGTCGTGTAACGAGACTTGTAAGCATCCGGCCCGAGAACCGAGGTCAGAGGTGGGGCGAGTGTGGCACCTGAGGGGAATCCACCACTGCCTTCCGCAGAATAGAGTCCGCTGAATGTCTCTTCTGGCCATGGAATATGGCTGTTCGACACCCCTCCAAAGACGGTGGTCCCCGATGTGGTTTGCCCCGTGATGGTGGGCTGCCAGACTTTCACACTGGCAGTGGTTCCGAGTCCGATTTCCGTATACGCACCGAAGCGCTGGCCGGCATCTGTATTTCGTCCTAAGGCATACACAAACTTCTGGCTGTCGTTGACATAATCACCTGTGAACTGGGCGAGTGGCAGCACGCCAGTTGTGTAAAGCAGCTGTGCAAGCTGCGTAGTGATGTTAGCTGCCGTGGTGGGGAAACCCGGGCTTGCATAGAATCCCAATGGGGAGACTCCGACTACGTCCTCAACCAAGGTTGAGTAAGTAGTACCTTCAAAAGTTCCTTGGAACGGAGAGGTCGACTGGAAGTTCGTCGAGAATCCGAAATCAGTGGTGGTCTCTTCATAGTCGATATTCAAGACTGCTGAATTCGAGGTGGGGTCCACTAAGGCGACTCCACCCGTTCCGTCAGCCTTCACATAGCGAACATTCGTGTTTCCGGCGACCGTGGCGACCGCACCCAACGCACCGATATAGGATGTCTTAATAATGACGGTGCCGCCATCGTAGGTACCCCTCCAGACACCGAAGTTGGATCCAACGGCGCCACTGAGGTTGCTGGTACTTGTGCCATTGAAGGAGGCAACAGCATTCGTTCCTTGATAGGTCCAGGCCCCGCCCAGTGTGAGAATTTTGGAAATGGCCGTTTGGGTGGGCCCACGGTCTCCGTTTGAAGCGGCGATGCGGATAGTTATCTGCGCAGATACGGTTTGGCTTACGAGTGCGATCAATGCGCTGACTACAATTAGTTTTTTCAATTTCATAAGATATTTTAAGTTAGGTGTTTGAAATAAAATGGTGAGTTATTTAGACATATGCTGGCGACGACGGTTTGTGAGAAGGATGAAAACCCCGGCAGCACTCAGCAGGGCGGCAGAGGGCTCTGGAACCGATGTGAACGACAGAGCGCCAGAGTCACTGATGGTGAAAAAGCCCGGGTTCTTCACCGAGTCGGTCAGACCGGTTCCATCGGTTGCAAAGAACCTGAAGAGATCAAGGGCGGTGCCGGAAGTCCCTCCATCGAAGTTGCCCTCAATGGATGACCAACCGCTGAGCGACCCGAAGTCCGTAGTCCCGGCAGTTCCGACTTGGAACGCATAGCTTGAAGCTTGGGCTGAGTTGCTTTGAACGGTGGCGAGAGCGCTGTTCAGCGTGGAGGGTGAATTTCTGTAACCGCCTGTGCTGGTGAGCACGCTGCCGATGGCACTTGAAACGCTGTTCCGAGCGGTCTGATCTAGAGCTACCCAGCCTTGACTGGGGGTTCCTACGCTGGACTGCTCACGAGAACCATAAACCGTTACCAGTCCGGAGGACGAGCGCCCGAAGATACCCCACAGGACATCGCCGCGAGTATTCCAGTTAGCACCGAAAGTGGCCACCAGATCAGTGCCAATGTCGCCAATCCCTGAGATTGTTACTGTCGTATTCTCTGGCTGGTTGGCGAACGCCGAATACTGACCGAGGTTGACTAAAAGAGAACTGGAGGCCCCGACTCCTCCCGCAGCGCGAAAGCCGAGGAAGATATCGTTATTGACGGGATTGGCTACCGTGGCGGCTACGGCTGGTGTAATCGCTGATGTAGCCATAGCAATTATTCCAGGTAGCAAAACATGTTTTCCGAATATAATCGTATGATAGTAACTTTTCATTTTTCAATAGTGTTTGTAACTCTAGTGAAGGTTGTTCCCTGTCGGGAATCACGGCTTCATGAATGCAGGCAAGGAGCTTCAGTGGATGGTTGTCAGTTCCGTAAGGTTATTTTGATTGACCTCCGGCTGATCCGGTCGGGGAGAAGATCGATTCGAGCAAATACTAAGGGTTACTCACTATGACTCTGTAGAAACCTTTCGGGCGCGCTCTTCTTACTGGATCGGTATCCGAATAGGGGCCGATCGTTTGGGTTGCTATCAGCGTCCAAGAACCAGGTGATAGATCCTGCGAATAATAGATTTTATAAGTACGCGATGCGATCGAGTTGAAACTGACCGTCGTTTCCGATGGGCCGAAGACGACCGATTGCACCTTGAAAAAGTCTGCGCCATTCGTGGGGCTGGTACCGGCGACTGCTTCCTCGGAATCAAGAAACCCGTCCCCGTCCGTGTCCACATCCACTGGTGTCACCGTCGGTAGAGTGAAACGAATGACGCCGCTGTCATTGATGGTAAATGTGCCGAAAAGTGTTGTCGGATTCGTTCCGACGTCCCCGTCCCCAGTGAGCTTGAAGAGATCCAGTGCGGTTCCGGATGTTCCGAAGGCGAAGGTCCCTTCAATACTCTGCCACTGGCTGAGTGACCCGAAATCCGTTGTGCCGGCGGTAGCGACTTGAAAATTGTAGCTCGACCCCTCTGTGGAGTTGTTCTGAAAGGTTCCGACCGTGCTGTTGGCAGTGGCCGTCGAGGCGCGGTATCCATTAAGTCCGTTGAGCACACTATTGATCCGGTTGCCAGTACTTGACCGTTCGCTAAAAACCAGCGGGTTCCATGCAGTTGCAGGTGTGGAGATAGTATTTCTCTCCCGTGATGCATACAGTGTGGGAATGCCCGAAAGCCCGCGGACTCCGAATACACCCCAGTAAAGGTCGTCGCGCGTTTTCCAGTTCGCACCATATTTGGCGGTCAAATCGTTGCCCACATTGCCCACCGAAGTAATGTTTCCGGATGTCGTGAAGACAGCATCCGTGTCTCTCCCCAGTTTAACGATGTATGCTTGAGACCCCCCTAGCCCGCCCGATGCCCGGAAGCCAAGGAACAGGTCGCCACTTACTGGATTGGGAACAGTGGCACCGGATACTGATAGAATAGAGAGAGCGAAGCCTGCCAAGGCAGGCAGCAGACTTTTCGGGGCAATAAGCGGTTGCATCGTCAACATGATTTTAAATTAGGATTAGTCGTGGGAATCGGGAGGCATGGCGTGGAGGATACCATCGCCAGTATAAGATTCAGGCTGTTCACCGGTCTGCGGATAGAGTGCCGGGAAGCGTGTTCGGTAGAATGCCTTGCTGTTGAGGTAATTCGTCCGGTAGAGGGGCTCCCAATGTGAGGGTCGCCTAGGCGCTGGACCGTCATTGCCCGTGTGGGGTGAACAACTTTTTAACCGCGCGGCCAAAGTCTACAAAAAAGGAGGGTAATGGCAAGGGGTTTCTTTAATAAAAAAGTAAATTGCTCATGAATCATTTTAAATCACCCGCTAAATAAACACAACTTACTCATAATTAAAGATATAATACGGATTAAACATTACTGATTGAGTCATGTAATAATTTTTTCGGTGTTACTCCCAAAAAATAACCTGATCGAATGCACCTCAATCCAAATCCCGAGCCTTAATTCCCTACTTTTTGGTAGATTATTGAGCGAATGGGTAATCTGGCTTCGACGAAGCTGGCTGGTGACCGAAGCGGCATCTTAATAATTTTTCCCAATCCCCAAACGGTCACGAAGCAGCAGACCGTATCTAGGGCGACCTCATTTTGGAATGCTGAGATCATGGCCGTGGGGGGATGAATATGATTTCGCCAAAGTAGCGGCGCTTGGCCTTGCCGTTGCGAGGTTCGGGTAGATTGTGAAATGTTTTCACGCCGGACGGAAATTCTCCGGCATACTTGTCACCGAGGTCTGTTTGCGAGCCATTCGGCACGCTTAATTCAAACGGATGTTGTGGTAACTGCAAACTGGTGCAAAAATGAACTAGCCTTGGGTGGACATGCCTTAACCCTTGCCTGCCACTGAGAATTATTCAGAAATCCGGCATGTTGATTTTTGAAAAGGCGCGCGAGTTGGCGATCATCCAATCATCCGCCGCCGTGCTTGGCTGGGATCAGGAAACGTATTTGCCTCCGGCAGCAGCGGGGCATCGGGCGCAGCAATTGGCGTGGCTGTCGTCGCGCGCTCATGAAATTGCCACTTCGGAGGATTGGAAAAATGCCTTAGAATCGGCAGAAAATGAGCGAGGCCATCAGGATGCCAACCTCCGTGAACTGCGGCGTGAGTTTGATCGGGCATCCAAAATTTCCGTGGAATTGGTGGCTCGAGACTCCATCGCGAGTTCGCTGGCCAAGCACGCATGGGCAGATGCGCGTGAACGTTCGGATTTTTCCATTTTCGCCCCTCATCTTGAGACGCTGCTCATAATCGCTCGCGAAAAAGCAGAATTGTGGGGTTATGAGGGTGAGCCTTACGACGCGCTGCTAGACGGTTATGAACGTGGCACTCCCACTGCGGCAGTGGCTAGTTTGTTCGATGCAATGTGTCCTGCCCTGAAAGAACTCGCTGCACGCGCGGTGGAAATTTCCGCTCTGCAGTCGCCCAGCTTGCCACCCGGCCCCTTCCCTGTTGAGGCGCAGAAGAAGTTCAATGCGGAGGTCGCCGCCGCCATCGGCTTCGACTTCGAAGCTGGGCGCATCGATACGACGACGCATCCATTCTGCACCACCCTCGGCCCGCGCGATGTGCGACTGACGACGCGCTACATGGAAGCGGATTTCACATCATCCCTCTTCGGGGTGCTCCATGAGACTGGACATGGCCTCTACGAACTCGGCCTTCCAGAAGCAGATTTTGGCCTACCATCTGGCAGCGCGGCATCACTCGGCATCCATGAATCCCAGTCGCGGCTTTGGGAAAATCATGTCGGGCGGTCGCGGATTTTCTGGGAAAAATGGTATCCCACCGCTCAGGAATACTTTCCTCAACTACGGGACTTCCCGTTGGAACAGCTTCTCCGTTACTTATGGCGTGCCGAATTTTCCCCAATCCGCGTAGAGGCAGATGAGGCGACGTACGATTTACACATCTTGCTGCGCTTTGAAATAGAACGCCAAATGGTGAACGGCACGCTCGCCGTGAAGGATGTCCCGGCAGCTTGGAATGAACGATTTCGTGAGCTCTTCGGATTCGTGCCGAAGGATGACCGGCATGGCTGCCTCCAAGACATCCATTGGTCTATGGGAGGCCTCGGCTATTTTGCCACGTACACCCTTGGCAATATCAACTCAGCCCAGCTTTACGCTGCGGCACAAAAAGATGAAGCCGTCGCGCAAGGAATTCAACAGGCGGATTACTTGCCACTTCTCGGATGGCTCCGGAAATCCGTACACGCTCATGGCGCATCCATGGATCCCGCTGAGTTAATCCGCCATGCGACCGGCAGCGCCCCGACGACTGAGGCCTACCTCGCCCATCTCACCTCCAGATATCTATGAGCACCAAGGGATTTTTCATCGTCATCGAAGGCATCGACGGCACCGGTAAATCCACACAAGCCAGACGCCTCGGAGACTGGCTAGTTTCACGAGGCCGGGAAGTCGTGCTGAGTCGCGAACCAACTGACGGCCCATGGGGCACCAAGCTCCGCGAATCCGCTGCGACAGGCAGACTCTCACCCGAGGCTGAGCTTGAGTATTTCCTCAAAGATCGCCGCCAGCATGTCGAAGAATTAATCGCTCCCTCCTTGGCCGCTGGGAAAGTCGTGATCTTAGATCGCTACTATTTTTCAACGATGGCCTACCAAGGCGCACGTGGCATCGACCCGCAGGAAATCCGCCGTAAAAATGAAGCCTTTGCCCCGCAGCCAGATTTACTGCTCATCATCGACCTCGATGTCGATTCCGCGCTAACCCGCATCGGGGCAAGGGGCGATACGGCAAACGAATTTGAAAAACGCGAAAATCTCGAACGCTGCCGGGAAATCTTCCTTTCCCTCGGTGAAGAACCTTTTGCTCGCGTGGTCCCTAGTCACGGCACTCTGGATGAAGTCGCGTCCGAGCTCAGAAAGGTCGTCTCAGAAATGATTTGAGCTCTAGCACCAATCCAAGAACAAGAGGTATTCCCCGCCTACGAACGGGTAATCCGCCTCACCATTCCTCCCCACCACTAGCGCTTGCAACCCCGCAAATGCCAGTGTATTGCCTCCCTCCCGGTGGTCCAAACCACCCTACCCCATCTCATATGATCAAGTGGATTCTCCAAAAAATCGTCGGCAGCAAGAACCAGCGCGAAGTGCGCCGCATCCGCCCGACGGTGGCTCGCATTAATGAAATCGAAGAAGCCCTTCAGCGCGAACCGGTCGAGAAACTCGTTGAATTCACCCGTAAGTGGCAGGGCCACCTCGCCCGCTACCACTCGCTCAATGCCCCGGCCAAGCCGCTGATCCAGCGCATGGAGGATGCTGAACTCCGCGATGTCGCGGATGCCCTCGAATCCCGCCTCGCTCCCCTCCGCAGTGAATTCCCATCTCTCCCAGCCACGATTCTCGCCACCGCAGACTCCATCGAAGCCGCTAAGGCCGCCTTCCATGAAATCGAGTCCGACTTCCCCCGCTCCCGCGCCAAATACCTCGAACAAATCCTCCCCGAGGCCTATGCCGTCGTCAAAAACGGCGCCCGCCGCCTCTGTGGCACCGAAATCATCGTCAACGAGCACCCAATCAAATGGGAGATGGTCCACTTCGACGTCCAGCTCGTCGGCGGCACCGCGCTCCATCGCGGCATGATCGCGGAAATGCAGACCGGTGAAGGAAAAACCCTCGTCGCCACCCTTCCCGTTTACCTCAACGCCCTCACCGGCCTCGGCGTTCACGTCGTCACCGTGAACGACTACCTTGCCAAGCGCGACTCTGAGTGGATGGGTTCCCTTTTCCGCTTCCTCGGCCTCACCGTCGGCACCATTCAGAACCAAATGCCTCCTTGGGAACGCCGTGCCGAATACGCCTGCGACATCACCTACGGCACCAATGCCGAGTTCGGCTTCGACTACCTCCGCGACAACGGCATGGCCTCCACCAAGGACGAGCAAGTCCAGCGCGGCCACTACCTCGCCATCATCGACGAAGTGGACTCCATCCTCATCGACGAAGCACGCACCCCGCTCATCATTTCCGGCCCCTCCAGCCAGTCCTCTCACCAGTTCGACAAATACAAGCCCCTCGTCGAGCAACTCGTCAAACGCCAGACCGAGCTCTGCAACAACCTCGCCGCAGAAGGTAAAAAACTCCTCGACGCCGGCGACAGCGTCGGCGCTGGGCGTGCCCTCTTCAAAGTCAAACTCGGCCAGCCCCGGAACCGCCAGCTCATGCGCTTCATGGAAGAGCCAGAAATGCGCCGTCTCCTCGAAAAAGCCGAACTCTCCTTCCACCAAGACGCGCAGAAAAAAGACCTCTTCGACCTCAAGGAAGAACTCTATTTCATCATCGACGAAAAAGGCCACGACTCCGACCTCATGGAAATGGGCCGTGAATTCCTCGCACCCGGCGATCCAGAATCCTTCACCCTCCCCGACCTCGGCACTCTCTACGCTGACATCGACACCGACCGCAGCCTCACCGACGAGCAGAAAATTGCTGCCAAAGACGCGCTCCAAGTCCGCATGGACCTCCAAGCCGAGAAGATCCACAACATTTCCCAGCTCCTCAAGGCCTACTGCGTCTTTGAAAAGGACGTGCAGTATGTGGTGAAGGACAACAAAGTCATCATCGTGGACGAAAATACCGGCCGCGAAATGCCCGGTCGCCGTTGGTCAGACGGACTCCACCAAGCCGTCGAAGCCAAGGAAGGCGTGGAGATCGAGAAGGAGACTCAGACCTTCGCCACCATCACCATTCAGAACTACTTCCGCCTCTACCAGAAACTCGCTGGCATGACCGGCACCGCCGAGACTGAGGCCGCCGAGTTTCATGACATCTATCGCCTCGACGTCTTACCCATCCCGACGAACACCAAGAACATCCGGATCGACGACAACGACCAAGTCTTCAAAACCCGCCGGGAAAAGTTCAACGCCGTCATCGCCCGCATCGAAGAAGCCCATGGCAAAGGCCAGCCCGTGCTCGTCGGCACCGCTTCCGTCGAGTCCTCCGAGACCCTCGCCCGCATGCTCAAGCGCGCGAAAATCCCTCACTCTGTTCTCAACGCCAAGTTCCACGCTCAAGAAGCGGAAATCGTTTCCAACGCCGGCCAGCTTGGTGCCGTCACCGTTTCCACCAACATGGCTGGCCGCGGAACGGACATTAAACTTGCCCCCGGAGTCCCTGAAGTCGGCGGGCTATTCGTCATCGGTACCGAGCGTCACCAATCCCGCCGGATCGACCGTCAGCTCCGTGGCCGTTGCTCGCGCCAAGGCGATCCCGGCCGCTCACAGTTCTTCATTTCCTTCGAAGACGACCTCATGCGGAATTTCGCCGCCGCCGATAAAATGACCGCCATGATGGAGCGCTTTGGCATGAAAGAAGGCGAAGCCCTCGAACATTCTTGGCTCAACCGCTCCGTAGAAACGGCCCAAAAGCGCGTCGAACAACGTGACTACACCGGCCGCAAGCGCGTGCTCGACTTCGACGACGTCATGAACATGCAGCGCGAAGTCGTTTACGGCTACCGCAACGAAGTCCTCACCACCGAAGTGCCGCGTGACCTCGTCAATGAAATCATCGACGAGACCATCCCCGCCAAAGTTCACGAATACCTTGCTGACCGGGATCAAAACACGCCCGACTACAACGAACTCCTCCACTGGGTCAACGCCACCCTCCCTGTGAGCGTCACGCCTGAAGATTTCCTCAACAGCCAAAACGAAGAGGCCATCTCCGCCATGCTGGTGGACAAGGTCAAAGACGCCTACCAAGCCCGTGTCGGTGATCTGCCCATGGAAGTGCTCGACCAAGAAGAGCGCCGCATGGTCCTCGTCGCCATCGACAAACAATGGCAGGCCCACCTTTACAACATGGACGCCCTCCGCGAAGGAGTCGGCCTGCGTGCTCAGGGTCAGAAAGATCCACTCATCGAGTATAAAAACGAGGCTTACAACCTCTTCGTCACCTTGATGGATTCCATCAAGCAAGAAGCCCTCCAGAACCTGTTCCGCTCAGCGGCCAATCTCGAAGCCTTCCTCCGCCAGCTCCACAGTGCGCCGCAGCAACTCCACGGCGGAGAAGCCGCGATCACTGAAGAAAACATCGCTAGCTCAGGCAACTTGGCCGCTGGTGCTCTACCCTCACCCGAAGGCAGCACCCTCAAGCTGAATCTCCCGAAACGGAAACCCAGCTTCGCCATCGAAAGCTCCGGCCGCAACGCCGCCTGCCCATGTGGCTCTGGGAAAAAATTCAAGCAGTGCTGCGGCAAAGAAGGATAAGCCTCGCCTCTGCGCGCTGGGTCCCTGGCCTTGACTGGCAAAAACAACCCGATGATGGAGGATTTCAGCACCAGCTTGGCCCCCCACGGGCAGCATGATCCGGCTTCAGCCAGCCGGGTGGCGGATCTGCTGTTGGAAATCGGCTCGACGCTTCTGGTCTCGGGCGCACACTGCGGTCGCATCAGCCGGAACCTAGAGCGCGTAGCGGAGCGTTGGGGCTATCACATGGAGCTTTTCATCACCTTCACCGGCTTGATGGTTTCCATCAAAAACATCGCCCGCCCGGAAGAACAAGTCGCCCGCTTCCGCCGTTGTCCGCTGCATGGGGTGCATTTCGGGATTCTCACGGAGATCAGCCTGCTGACGTGGAAGATTGCGGAGGAAACCCTGACGATTGACGAAGCCGAAAAGCGGTTTGCAGTCATCAAGCAGACATCGCCTTACCCCCGCTGGGCCATCTTGCTGGGAGTGGGTTTCGCCTGCGCCTATCTTTGCATTCTTGGCGGCGGGGATTGGGCGAATGGAGGCATGGCATTCATGGCCGCAGTATCGGGAATGATCGTGCGCCAGGAATTCTTGAAACAGCGGTTCAATCCGATGATCGCCTTCATTCTCGCGGCATTCACCACGGGGCTCATTGCCGGCCTAGACATGATTTATCAGATCGGGGCATCTCCCGAGAAAACCCTCGCGACTTCGGTGCTCTACTTGATTCCCGGGGTGCAATTGATCAACTGCGTGATTGATCTCATCGAAGGCCACATTCCCACCGCCATCGCCCGGGGCGTCTTTGCAGGATTCACCCTGCTCTGCATCGCCGTGGGACTAGCCCTTGGCATCCTGCTTCTCGGAATCCAGCATTTTTAACGTCATGTCATATTTCCTCATGATCCTCAGGGACGCATCCATGGCCTTCATGGTCGCGGTGGGCTTTGCGGTCCTTCTCAACACGCCACGGCGGGTGCTCTGGGTGGCGGGCGTCTTGGGCGGACTCGGCCACACGCTTCGCTTTGTGCTGGTTCACCACCAGATCGGTCTGATTCCCGCGACTCTCGTGGCAGCGACCGGCATCGGACTACTGGGCATTGTTTTTTCACACCGTGTCCACACGCCACCGGTCGTCTTCACCATGCCGGCCTGTATCACCATGTTCCCTGGACTTTACGCCTACCGGGCCATGCTGGGATGCATCCGGATCACGGATCTGGAAATGCTAAAAAAGGAGCCAGTGATCGTTTCCATGACGGTCCACTATTTTGTCATTACCGCCTCGCTGTTGTTCGCCCTAGGGATTGGGATTTGCAGTGGCGCGTTGCTGTTTCGGAAAAGAAGTCCCAAGTCGATCTTCCGGCAGATTTTTTGATCGATCAATACGGGCGGAACCTCGTTTCCAAGCCACACAAAAAACGCCCAGACTTGCGTCTGGACGTTTGTTGAAACGAATTCGGCAGTTGCCGGAATTAGCGGGAGTAAAGCTCGACGATGAGTTGCTCGTTGACGAGTGGATCGATGTCCTCACGGTCAGGGATGCGCGTCACGGTTGATTCAAGCTTGTCCTTCTGAACGGTTAGCCAGTCCTTGATCGGCATGGCTTGCGTAAGATCCGTCATGCGAGTCACCAACTGCTGTGAAGAAGGCTTACCGCCGACTTTGATCACGTCACCTGGCTTCACTTGGAAACTTGCGATGTCCACCGTGCGGCCATTCACGAGGATGTGACCGTGGTTGACTGCTTGACGAGCGGCTTGACGACTGTTGGCGAAACCGGAGCGGTAAACGACGTTGTCGAGACGGCACTCGAGGAGTTGGAGGAGAATCACACCGGTGATACCACGGCGGCGGGAAGCCTCTTCGTAGTAACCACGGAATTGCTTTTCGAGCACACCGTATTGGAAACGAAGCTTCTGCTTTTCGCCGAGGGCGACGGAGTATTCACTCTTCTTTTTACGACCTGCACGGACACCGTGCTGACCGGGTGGGAAGTTGCGGCGTTCAAATGCCTTAGATGGGCCAAAGAGAGAGACACCGAAGCGGCGGCTGATCTTTGCGCGTGGACCTGTATAACGTGCCATAGGAAAATTTCTTAAAAAGTTGGATTAGACGCGGCGAGCCTTTTTAGGGCGGCAACCGTTGTGGGGGATCGGAGTCACATCGCGGATCGAGAGGATTTCAAGACCAAGGCCTTGAACGGCACGTACGGCGGATTCACGGCCGGAGCCTGGACCCTTCACTCGCACATCCACTTCCTTGAGACCGTGTCCCATGGCTTGGCGGCAAGCATCCTGAGAAACCACCTGAGCGGCGTAGGCCGTGCTCTTGCGGGAACCCTTGAAACCCATTTTCCCGGCACTGGACCAACCAATGGCATTGCCAAGAGCATCCGTCACGCTGACGAGGGTGTTGTTGAAAGTGGCAGTCACGTGAACAATGCCGCGGGCGACATTCTTCGAGCCTTTGGCTTTGTGAATCTTGATCTCTTCCTCACCGCCGCCGATTTCGGCGAAGATGTCGCGCTTGACTTCCTTTTTCGGCGCTTCGAGGGCGGCCGCTTCAGGAGCAGGAATGGTGGCGGGTGCTGGAGCTGCTACGGGCTCAACCGCCGGAATTTCGGCGGAATTTTGGTTGGTTTCTTCAGACATGAATGATTACGGAAAAATTACTTTTTAACGCCGACCGTCTTTTTCTTACCCTTACGAGTCCGAGCGTTGGTGCGGGTGCGTTGGCCACGCACGGGCAAGCCGCGCTTGTGGCGGATGCCACGGTAGCAATTGATGGAGGTCAGGCGCTTGAGCTGCGATTGGCGCTCACGGCGAAGATCACCTTCTACGATGATGGACTCGGAAGTGATGACTTGGGCGATGCGGACCAATTGATCCTCGCTAAGTTGTCCGGTGCGGATGTTTGGGTCGATCCCTGCGTGTTCAAGGATCTTTGCCGCCGTTGGGCGACCGATGCCAAACATGTAGGGCAGAGAAGCTTCGATGCGCTTCTCATTGGGGATTTCAATGCCTAGGATACGTGCCATAATGTGCGTGATTTCGCGTGACCCCGAGTGGTGTTCAGACGACTCCGAACCCTTCGCGGGGCGGGTGATTTACCAGACCGCCGGATGCTGGCAAGCCGTAAATGGAAATTTTCTTCGATTTACTTAGATTTATCAGCGTATCTAGCCGAGATCCCGTCTCGACAAAAGAAGACCGTCTCCTAGCTTCGAGCCACTTACCTCCAACTCATGGAATCCGCACCCAACTTCAGCCTTTCTCTCCCGCCCGACGATGTTGCCGCTATCGATGAACTCGGAAAAACCTACGAAGCCTTCCGCGCGGAACTTCGCAAGAGCATCGTCGGCCAAGACCTCGTCATCGAGCAACTGGCTATTTGCCTCTTTGCCCGAGGCCACGCCTTGTTGATGGGGGTTCCGGGCTTGGCGAAGACGCTTTTAGTTTCGTCGGTCGCGCAGACTTTTGACCTTTCGTTTAATCGCATCCAGTTCACGCCAGATTTGATGCCCGCCGACATCACCGGGACTGACATCATCCAAGAATCCGGCGTGGGCGGAAAGCGCGAGTTCGAATTCATCAAAGGCCCGTTATTCGCAAATATCGTCCTAGCTGACGAAATCAACCGTGCTCCGGCAAAAACCCAGTCGGCGATGCTGGAAGCGATGCAGGAAAATAAAGTCACCGTGCTAGGCACGACCTACACTCTAAAAGCGCCATTTTTCGTGCTCGCGACCCAGAACCCGATCGAGCAGGAGGGCACCTACCCGCTGCCTGAAGCACAGCTCGATCGCTTTATGTTCCTCATCGACGTCGGCTACCCCTCGGCAGCGGAGGAAAAGGAAATCGCCCGAGCCACCACCGGCACTGCCCGCCAAGTCCTCAATCATTTGCTCGACGGAGAGAAGGTCATCGCGTTCCAGCAACTCGTGCGCCGCGTGCCGGTGCCTGAGCATCTTTACGATTACGCCGTAAAAATCGTCCGTAAAACCCGCCCCGGCGAACCTGAGTCGCCCCAATGGATTAAGGACACCGTCGGCTGGGGTGCTGGCCCACGCGCCGTGCAATACCTGATCCTCGGTGCAAAATCCCGCGCCGCGCTGCGGGGAGCCTACATGGCGTCACTTGAGGATTTGGAAGCCATCGCACCCTCGGTACTGACCCACCGCGTGATCACCAATTTCTCGGCAGAGTCCCAAGGGATGACCTCGAAGAAAATCGTCGAGCGGCTGATTCTGGAGATGAGGGAGGATTGAGATTCCAGAGACCAGAATCAAGAATCCAGAAAGACCAAGAGATTCCCATGAACCACAATTTCGAAAATCTGGATGTCTGGAAACGCGGCTGCAGACTGGCCGTCAACGTTTGTGTAGCTTCGCACAAATCCCGTGACTTTGCATTAAAAGATCAAATCACCCGATCCGCCATTTCGATACCATCCAACATCGCTGAAGGGGCAGAGCGGTCCTCGGAAGCAGATTTCTCACGATTTCTCAGTTACAGCAACGGCTCCAGTGGCGAACTCCGCACCCAACTGATGATTCATCGCGAAGTCTGTCGCGAATTAGAAATCGAACCCTTCAATCACACCGACGCCATGATCGACGAGACCCGGGAGATATCTCGCATGCTCAGCGGCTTCATCGGCCACCTCAAGCCTCCTTCTCCCCTCTCTCTTGATTCTTGATTCTCACCTCTTGTATCTAAATCGTGCACGATTTCCTAGACAACACCCTCCTCTCCCGCCTCGGCTCGCTGCCCATCGAGTCTCGCGTGCCGATGCTCGGAAATGTCGCGGGCAAACACCGCTCGCCGCATCGGGGCTCGTCCGTCGAGTTCGCGGAGTATCGGAAATACGTGCCCGGCGATGACACCCGCCGCCTCGACTGGAAGGCCTTCGCCCGCTCGGATCGCTTTTACATCAAGGAATTCGAGGCAGATACGAACCTCCGCGCCTATTTCGTCGTCGATGCCTCCGGCTCCATGAATTTCACGGGTAATGGTGAGGCTAAAATCCAAGTCGCCCGCCGCATCGCCGCATCACTCGCTTATCTATTGGTCAACCAAGGCGACGCCGCTGGCCTCTCGATCTGCACCGACAAGCTCCACCTCGAAGTCCAACCCAGCCGCCGCGCCGCCCATTTGGAACGGTTTTTTTCCACGCTTGGAAGCGTCCAGCCCACCGGCGAGACCGGCCTCATCGCCGCGCTTCACACCATCGCGGAAAAAACCAGCCAGCGCGCCTTCGTCGTGATTTTATCCGACCTCTTCATGGACACCACCGCGCTCGGCGACGCGCTCCAGCATCTCCGCTACCGCAAACATGACTGCTCTGTTTTCCACCTGATGGACCCACTCGAACTCGGCTTCGAGTTCGACCGCCCCCATCGTTTCGTCGATCTCGAAGACGGCACCTCCATTGTCGCCGAGCCAAATCTCATCGCCGACGAATACAAGACCGCGCTGCGCGATTTCCTCACCACCGTCCGCGCCAAATGCCACGACGCCGCTGCGGATTACCAACTCGTCACCACCGACACCCCGCTGGAGCCCCTGTTGCGTGAATTTCTGACCGCGAGATTGCCCAAATCAAAGCATTAAACCTTAAGCATTAAATTCTAAGAGAAGAGATGGATGGGAAGAAACCGACATATGATTTGGAAGAGCGGACCTATCAGTTCGCGCTCGGCATCCGTCGTTGTATCGGTAGCGTCAAGTGGACCCGCGAACAATGGACGGATGTCGATCAAGTTCTTCGTTCGTCAGGCTCCGTCGCGGCCAATTACATCGAAGCCAACAACGCCGTATCAAGAGCCGACTTCCTATTCCGTATTCGGATCTCCAAAAAAGAAGCCAGCGAGTCCCGTCTCTGGCTTCGTCTGATCGGAGAAACTTCGCAAGCAGAGTCAGTCAAACAAACGCTTGCCGATTTTCACAAGGAAGCCGACGAACTAGCTCGCATTCTGGCAACCATCCTTCGCAATTCGCAAGACTAGCTCCTCTAGACCTTCTTCATCTCCATCTTCCGTTTAGAATTTCACACTTAGATTTTAGTGCTTTTTCTCAATCCATTCCTGCTCTGGGGCCTGCTTGCTGCAGTCATCCCCATCGCCATCCACCTGCTGAACCGTCGCCGCCACAAGACCATCCCGTGGGCGGCGATGCAGTTCTTGCTGAAGGCCACGCGGGAGTCTCGTGGGAAGAAAAAACTCCGTCATATTCTCATCCTCACCTGCCGTGCCCTCGCCGTCGCCGCGCTCATTTTTGCCGCCGCCCGACCCATCGTTTCGGGTTTAATTGGCTGGGGCGGGGGCTCGATTGATACCGTCGTGCTCTTGCTAGACCGCTCGGCCTCCATGGAAAGCAAGCCTGCCGACGGACTCGATTCTCGCCGCCAGATCGTCATTCAAAAAGTCCGCGACAGCATGGCCAGCCTCGGTGTTTCGCGCCTCGTGCTCATCGACAGCGCCACCAGCAAGCCCCAGGAAATCCCCTCTCCAGACAGCCTCACCGAGCTCGCCGCCACAGCGGCCACCGACAGCGCCGCAGATTTCCCAAGCCTCCTCTCGCGTGCAGCGGAGTTTTTAGCCGATACCTCCGGCCGCTCAGAAATCTGGATCGCCTCGGATCTTCAAACATCGAATTGGCTGCCCGACGACCACCGCTGGGCCGCCACGCGTGCAAGCCTTGCCGCTCTTCCTCAGCGACCAGCCCTCCGCGTGCTGTCCATCTCCGGCCCCACTGCAGCGAACTCAGCCATCCGCCTCCTCGGCTCACGTCGCTCCGGTGATGAGCTACTCCTCGACCTCGAACTTTTTCGCTCCAGCGACTCGCGTAGCAGCACCACTCTCCCACTCACCACCCATCTGAACGGCGCACGCACCAGCGAGTCACTCACCCTCCCCGGCCAGTCCCTGCGATTTCAAAAACGCGTCCCCCTCCCGCAGGGTAGCTCCACTGGCTTCGGCCACTTATCCATCCCTGCAGACGGAAATCTGCGCGATAACTCCGTATTTTTCGCCTACGGCCCCGCCCGGCCAGTCCAGTCTCTCATCGTCGCTCCCGCCGGGGAAGCTGCGGATTACCTTGCCCTGGCCGCCGCTCCACCTGGTTTCGGAAATCAATCCGCCCAACGGATCGACCCCGCCATGGCCGCGACTCATCCCACCGCGGACCTGGCCGCCATTTTCTGGGCCAGCGACTTTCCAACCGGCCCCGCTGCAGAAAGCATCACCCGTTTTCTCAACTCCGGTGGCCAGGTCCTCTTTCTCCCGCCCGCCGGCGCCTCACCAAGCAGTTTTCTCGATCTCAAGTGGTCGCCCATGACCCAAGCCCCTGCCGGGAAATTTTTCATTCTCAAAGACTGGAACCACAGCGACGGCCCGCTCCGCGACGGCATCGATGGTAACCCGATCCCCGCCGAGCGGCTCAAAGCCATCCGCCGCCAAATCCCGCTCGGCGACGCCGCCCCCCTCGCCCGCTGGGAGGATGGCGAGCCCTTTATCAGCCGCCGCATCGTCGAGCAAGGCACCGCGTGGTTTCTCAGCTCCACGCCCGATTACTCATGGTCGAATCTCGGCGATGCCGACGTCCTCCTGCCCACCGTCCAGCGCATCCTCGCCGCCGGGGCTGACCGCTTCGACGCCTCCTACCTCACCACCGTCAGCAGCGACGCCGCCCAAGTCCTCCCCGGAGAAATCCGCACCCGCCTCGACGACTACGGCACACCCGATCCTGCCAATTCCGCCTACCAGTCCGGCGTTTTTCGCCTCGGTGAGCGCCTCCTCGCCATCAACCGCCCCGCCCAAGAAGACAACCTGGAAATCCTCACCCGCGAGCAGTTGGACCAAGCCCTGGATGGCACCAAATACACCCTGCTCGACCAAGCTGGACAAGCCAACGACCCCTCGCTCTCCCGCGATGTCTGGCGCGCCTTTCTCATCGCCGTGCTGGGTTTCCTAATTTCCGAAGCCCTGCTCTCTTTACCGAAAAAATCACACCCTCAAGTGCTGTCTAAAAAAGTCATCGCCTGAACCTAACTCATTAGGTCGTGTAGGACCTATAAGACCCATCCTCTCACATTGCTTCACCTCTCACCCACCACCCTCACCCTCTGGCTCGGCATCTCCGCCCTGATCCTAGTCGCAGCGCTGTGCGTGGTTTCATGGCGGCGCTCCCCTCATCCCAAGCGCAGCGCACTGCTGGAGTCTCTGCGATTTCTCTGCACCGCACTCGTCGTCGTCCTCCTCTGGCAGCCCGAGTGGCTCACCACCATCCACCCCACCACCAAGCCGCAAATCGCCATTCTCTGGGACGATTCCAAGTCGATGTCCACCCTCGACGCATCGCTCCCGCCCTCCCTCTCCGAGAAATCTGAAGTCGTCTCGCGTGCCGATTGGGTGAAAAAAGCCCTCGCCTCAGACCTCTGGAAACCCCTCGCCGCGAATGGCGCGAACGAAGTCACCGCCACCCCGTTTGCATCCCCGCCCAGCACCGATTCACCCACGTCCGGCACCGATCTCAACTCCCCACTCAGCGACTTACTCGCCAAGCAAAACAACCTCCGCGCCGTCGTGCTCCTCAGCGATGGCGACTACAATCTCGGCCAGCCCCCGGTCGCCGCCGCCCAGAAACTTCGCCTCCGTGGCGTCCCACTTTTTCCCATCCCCGTTGGTAGCCAGACCCGCCTGCCCGATCTCGACCTCCTTTCTATCACCGCCCCCACCTACGGCATCGTTGGGGAAAATGTGCAGATCCCCTTCACCATCCGCTCCTCCCTCGACCGCCAAGTCCGCACCATCGTCCGCCTCCGCGACGAAAACGGCCGCGAACGCAGCAAAGACATCGTCATCCCGCCCAACAGCGAGACTTACGACTCCATCCTCTGGCGCTTAGAAAAAGAAGGCAGCTCCACCCTCGAACTCTCACTCCCCGTGGCCGATGGCGAACTCGTCACAACCAACAACGCCCGTAAATTCACCATCGCCGGCCGCCCCGAGAAGATCCACGTCCTCGTCATCGAGTCCCAACCGCGCTGGGAATATCGCTTCCTCAGAAACGCCCTCTCCCGCGACCCCGGCGTCGAGCTCTCCTGCCTCCTCTTCCACCCCCAACTCGGCCCCGGCGAAGGTCACGACTACCTCAAAGAATTCCCCGCGAAAATCGAAGACCTCGCCAAATACGACGTCATCTTCATCGGCGACGTCGGCACCCAGCAGCTCACCAAGGACCAATGCTCCCTCATCCGCGGCCTCGTGGAAAATCAAGCCTCCGGCCTCATCTTCATGCCCGGCTCTCAGGGAAATCAATTCTCCCTGCTCGACACCGCCCTTTCCGATCTCATCCCCGTCCTCCTCGACGCCGCCACCCCCAAGGGCATCTCTGAGTCCGTCCCCTCACCCCTCACCCTCACCACCGAGGGCCGCGCCTCTCTCCTCACCATGCTGGGAAATAGCGAGGAGGAAAACCCCGAGATTTGGCGTCGCCTCCCCGGCTTTTACTGGCACGCCCCCGTCATCAAGGCCAAGGGCGGCACCGAAGTCCTCGCCGTCCATGGCAACAGCCGTGGAAAATTCGGCCCCATCCCGCTCCTCGTCACCAAGCCCGCAGGCAGCGGAAAAATCCTCTTCATGGGCATCGACTCCGCATGGCGCTGGCGGCGTGGGGTCGAAGACCTCTACCACTACCGCTTCTGGGGCCAAGTCGCCCGCTGGATGTCCTACCAACGGAACATGGCCGCCGGCAGCCGCATCCGCCTATTTTTCAACCCTGAACGCCCCGAACCCGGTGCCACCGTCACCCTCAATGCCAACGCCTTCGACCTCAACGGCGCACCGCTCAAAGACGGCTCAGTCGCCATCGACCTCAGCTCACCCGACGGCCGCAGCCAGCGCATCGACCTGCAGAAAAACAACTCCGCCTGGGGAGCCTACACCGGTCGCTTCAAGATCGACGCCCCCGGCGCTTGGAAAATCCGCGCCACCATCATCGGCACGGAAGACAAACCCCTCGAAACCACCCTCCTCGCCCAAGGCGCCGCACTCGAAAAAATCGGCCAACCCGCCCGCCCCGAAGTCCTCGAAGAAATGGCAAAAATTTCCCACGGCCGCATCGTCCAACCCGACCAACTCGCCGCCCTCGTCCAGGAAATTTCCGCCCTCCCCTCCCCCCGCCCCCTAGAAAACCGCATCCCCCTCTGGTCCCACTGGGCCACCCTCAGCACCCTCATCCTCCTACTCACCCTCTTCTGGATCGGCCGCAAACTCAACGGGGCATTCTAAAACTATCCAATCCTCAATCTTCACCAACTCTATGTCACCCACCGACCGCGATTTCCTCTTCCACCTCCTTCAAACTCCCTCACCCACCGGATTTGAAATGCGGGGCCAGCAAGTCTGGGCGGACTGGGTGAAATCCTATGCACCACAGGTCACTTGCGATTCATACGGCTCCACTTGGGCCACGCTACCCGGTAAATCTGAGCGCATCATCATGCTCGAAGCCCATGCCGACGAGATTGGCTACATGATCAAACACATCGATGCCAACGGCTTCCTCCGCATTGATCGCGTCGGTGGCTCAGACGCTGCCACCGCGCGGGGCCGCCGCCTTACCATTCTGGGCGACAAGGGCAGCGTCTCCGGCATCATTGGGAATACCGCCATCCACCTCCGCCGCGACGAAGCAGGCTCGGAAAAGGCTCCGGCGGTGCATGATTTATGGGTCGATGTCGGGGCCTCCAGCGCTGCCGAAGTCGCCGAGCTCGGTCTCCGCGTGGGCCACCCTGCTGTTTACCAAGACGGCCCGATGGAGCTTTCCCACCAGCGCCTCATCGGCCGCGCCCTCGACAACCGGATTGGCAGTTACATCATCGCCCAAGTCCTTAAACGCCTTGCCACTGGCGCCAAAAAACCCGCCTTCACCGTCATTTTCCTCAATGCGGTCCAAGAAGAAATCGGCGGAAATGGTGCGATGATGGCCACCTACCGCCTCAAGCCCGACCTCTGCGTCTGCCTCGACGTGACTCACGCCACCGACACACCGGGCATTGATGTCACCAAATTCGGCTCCGTGAAACTTGGCGGCGGCCCCACTCTCTGCCACGGCAGCGCCAATCACCCACTGCTCGTCCAGCGCCTCATCGACACCGCCGCCAAGGCCAAGCTGCCCATCCAGCACGAGGCCAGCAGCCGCTTCACCGGGACCGATACCGATAAAATTTTCCACTCCCGCGAAGGCATCCCCAGCGCCCTCGTTTCCCTGCCGCTCCGCTGTATGCACTCGGTGGTGGAAACCGCGCATTTGGATGATATTGAAAACACCATCCAACTCCTGACCCAGCTCGTACTCTCAATCCGGGAAAAAGAACAGTTTTGCCAGACTCTTGAATGATACCGGACGCCCAGACCACCCAAGCGCCGAGTGCACCATTCACCCATGGACCTTGTTTATTAAATTCTTTCCAAGAATAAGCGCCCTGCTTACGTATCAGCCAGACACCATGAAATCCTTTTCCAATTTCTTCGGCATCGCAGCAGCGGCAGTTCTCGGCTACTACGCGGAGCCAAATCTCCGCTTTCAACTGACTGGCTTCGCACCGAGCAGCCGCGAAATCGCAGAAGGGAAAACCACCTTGATCCGTCCCGCAGATGGCGGCCCAGCCATTGCACTCTCCAGCCTCAGCGCGGAGCAATTGCCTGAGACCGTGCTTTTGAAATCACCGGTCAAATGCTCCGACCCAGTCACCGGTGCCTCGACGGTGCTTGCCGCAGGCAGCCAGGCTAAACTGGTCCGGACCGAAGGGGCGAACCTCGTCGTCAGGCCAAACGAGGGTCCATTCCTCGGCCAGATTCCTCTAGCCGAGACCGACCTACTCTTGCAACTTGGGCAGAAAACGAGCCTCACCGCAGCTATGCCGCGCGCCTTGCCACCCGTGCCGGAGCCGGAAAAGATCCCAGAGCCAGAACCAGTGCCGACTCCCTTACCGACACCCGAGCCTGTCGCAGAGGCCAGCCCGGTACCTGCTCCAGTCGTGGATGTCGGTCCAGTGGATGTGGTGAAGACCATGCAAGCCAGCATCCAAGCCAGTGAGGTTAAAGAATTCAAATTCGAAGACGTGCTCGAGTGGAAAGCCGAAGCGGACGAAACCATCGACGGCACCTCCTACCAAATCGGCACGGCCTCCTACAAAGCGGAAACCTTCCTCGGGGTGAAAACCCTCCAGGCCAAGGCCCTGATCAAGGGTGGCAAAGTCGTTCGCTGGCTTGGGAAAAAGAGCGGACTGGAGATCAAATAGGCCCTCTCTGGCTTTCAAGCGCCTGTCACAATTTTCTCTCGCAAACCCTTGCCAGCTCGCAGGCACTGGTTTAATCCCACTGGCCTATGGCAACTTATCGTGTATTGGTCTCGGACCCTATTTCGGAAAAAGGCGTGGACGCACTCCGCTCAGCCCCAGAGATTTCCGTCGATGTGAACACTGGTCTCAAGCCGGATGAACTCCTTAAAATCATCGGTGACTACCACGGCCTCGTCGTCCGCTCTCAGACCAAGGTCACCCCAGAAGTCTTCGCTGCGGCGAAAAATCTAAAAGCCATCGGCCGGGCCGGTGTCGGTGTGGATAACATCGACCGCAGCGCTGCTACCGACCATGGCGTGGTGGTGATGAACACTCCCAGTGGCAACACCATTTCCACCGCCGAGCACGCCTTCACCTTGATGCTTTCTCTTGCGCGGAACATCCCCCAGGCCCACGCCTCGATCATCGCTGGGAAATGGGATCGTAAATCCTTTGAAGGCGTCGAGCTCTTCGGCAAGAGGCTCGCCATCCTCGGCATGGGCCGCATCGGCACGGAATTCGCCAAGCGCGCGCAAGCCTTCGGCATGGTCGTCGTCGCCTACGACCCCTTCCTCACCGCCGCCCGCGCCCAGTCACTGAAGGTCGAACTCGCAGAAAGTGCCGCCATCGCCCTCACGGGTGCTGACGTCGTCACTCTACACATCCCACTCACGCCAGAGACTCAGCACATCCTCAACGCCGAGCGCATCGGCCTCATGAATCCCGGAGCCCTCATCATCAACTGCGCCCGTGGCGGACTGGTGGATGAAGCCGCCGCGAAGGCCCAGATCGACTCCGGTCACCTCGCTGGAATCGCGCTCGATGTCTTTGAAACTGAGCCACCCACGGCTGAGTTCCCGCTCTTCGGCTCAAAAAAATGCGTTTTCACCCCCCACCTTGGTGCCTCTACCGCAGAAGCCCAAGAAAATGTCGGGATCGAAGTCGCCCACCAAGTTCGCAATTTCCTCCTCACCGGTGAAATTGTCAACGCGGTCAACATGCCGAATCTCGACAGCCGCACCCTCGAAAGCGTCGGCCCTTACCTCGATCTCGCGGACTCCCTCGGCAAGCTCCTCTCCAAAATCGCCCCGGCGCAATGCGACGCCATCCGCGTTTCCTACTTGGGACCCGTCTCCGAATTGGACACCGAACTCATCACCCGCAAGGTGCTCACCGGCTACCTTGCAGGCGCACACCACGAGGCTCAGGTGAATTTGATCAATGCCCCAGCCGTCGCCAAGGCGCACGGCATCCTCGTTTCCAAGTCCACGGTGGCCCTCGCCACGAACTGCACCGAGCTCATCGAGGTCTCCGCCATCAAGGGCGGTGAAGTCTGCACGGTCGCAGGCACCTTCTTTGGCAAGTCCGCTCGGATCGTCCACATTGCTGGCCACTATGTGGAAACCAGCCCGAAAGGAAAATTCCTCTTCGTGGAAAATGACGACCGTCCCGGCATCGTCGGAACTCTGGGCACCAGCCTCGGAAGCGCCTCTGTCAACATCGCCAATATGGCACTCAGCCGCACCAGCGACCGGAAACAAGCGGTCACCGTCATCGAAGTGGACACCGAACCGAGCGCCGATCTCCTCGCCACCCTGAGAGCGACTCCTGGAATCCTCCGCGTGCTGAGCTTCGAGCTATAAAAAATCACGAAACCTGAAAAATCCGTTGCCAACCCCGCACCTGTTTTCCTACCATCCATCCAGCATGAAAAAACTCCTCGTTATTGCTACCACCTTCGCTGCCATCAGCAGCGTCGCCATGGCTGACATTCAAGCGCCTCCGGGCTCCACCTACACCGCCTCGCGTAAGTTGGGTCGTGCCCTCAGCAACATTGTTTATGGGTTCGTTGAGATCCCAGAACAAATCGTCCGTAAGGATGATGCTTACGGCCGCAATGCTGGCTACAGCTACGGCATCATCGACGGTGCAAGCCGCGGAATGCGTCGTCTGGGATATGGCTTCTACGAACTCATCACCTTCACCTGCCCAACCTATCGCGGCACCTACAAACCACCTTATGAGAGATGTGGTGCCGACAACCGCATCGAGATGAACCCGCATGACGGCCTCTCCGAGTTCCCACCAGAACTTGGTTTCGAGAATGGCTTCCAGCACACACGCTCACAAAAATACTGAGCCTGTAGGGATCATTTAAGATTTCCTCACCCGTTTACGACTCGTTCGTAGACGGGTTTTTTATTGGCAGAAAATGGACCCACAAAAAAAACGCGCTACCCGGTGAAGGATAGCGCGTTGAAGACTTATTCCTCTAAGATCCTTTAGAGACCTTTTTTCACCACGTCGGTCAGGAGATCGATCACGCGGTTGGAGTAGCCCCACTCATTGTCATACCAGCTGACCAGCTTGAAGAAGGTCGAATTCAGCTCGATGGAGGAACCGGCATCGAAGATCGAGGAGCGCTTATCATGGGTGAAGTCGGTGGAAACCACTTCATCATGAGTCACACCAAGGATGCCGCTGAGGTAGGTTTCGGAGGCGTTGGTGAGGGCCGCCGTGATCTCTGCAAGTGAAGTCGGCTTGGTGGTCTTCACCGTAAGGTCCACGCAGGAGACCGTAGGGGTCGGCACGCGGAAGGACATGCCAGTGAGCTTGCCCTTCACTGCTGGGCAGACCAGAGCAACCGCCTTCGCCGCGCCGGTGGTGGACGGGATGATGTTGATGGCAGCGCTACGGCCACCTTTCCAATCTTTCTTGGAAGGTCCGTCCACCGTTTTCTGGGTGGCGGTGTAGGCGTGGATGGTGGTCATGAGACCTTCTTCGATGCCGAATCCTTCTTTCAAGAGCACATGCACGAGCGGTGCGAGGCAGTTCGTGGTGCAGCTTGCGTTTGAAATGATGTGATGCAGCGCAGGATCATAATCCCCGTCATTGACGCCGACGACAAAGGTCGCGTCTTCGCCCTTGGCAGGTGCGGAAATGATGACTTTCTTACAGCCAGCAGTGATGTGGCCCTTGGCTTTTTCCGCTTCGGTGAAAAGGCCGGTGGACTCGATGACGACTTCTACGCCGAGTTCTTTCCATGGCAGACCTTCTGGAGTGCGAGCGGATACGACTTTGATGTCGTGACCATTCACCACGATGATGTCGTCTTCCTCAAGCTCCGGTGAGGACTTCTTAGAAGAAACCGTCCCCGCGAAACGACCTTGGGTAGAATCATATTTTAAGAGGTAGGCAAGATTGTCTGCAGGAACGATGTCACCCACAGCGACAACCTTGAAGGTTGTGCCGAAGTGGCCTTGCTCGACGAGGGCGCGGAATACAAGGCGGCCGATGCGGCCGAATCCGTTGATGGCGATGTTGGTCATTACGTTATTTGGAATGGATGCCAGGACAGCTAGTCCGTCCGGCTGCGTGAGTGTGCACGTAAATGGATTCCAGTCAATATTGGGAAGTGATTCAGAGAGAATACTCGGCACAAATCACCAAAGACCGATCGCGGCGGCCAGCGTGATGACGGTCACCTCACCCGGACGAATCCGGCTTTGACCGATCATGGCATCCGGGAAAATGACTTCAAGGCAAGGTGAGCGCTCGGCCGTCGTCGCGAGGACGGGCTGCGTGGGGATGTGGATGCGGCCTTGATGAATCTTGCCGCCCCATGGGTCGATGTAGGTGACGGGGTAGAAAGTCGCGTCCTTGCTCAAGTCGCGCGGGATACTGCGTAGGGTGACAAAATGCGCCCCAATCGCCGTCCAAGTGGCAGCCCCGCCTTTCTGCGTCCGCCATGCGTAGCGGCGGAGACTGATGATGGGTGGGAGTCCGTCGCGCGCAGACTGGCTCAGCAATGCGTGGCTGCGGTGAAGTAGCTGGGGAAGGCTCTCACCTGATTTCAAAAATAGGATGGATTCCTGCAACGCAGGGAGTCGAGCGCTCTTAGTAAGGACATTCGCGAGTTCCTTTAAATCAGAGACGTTTACGCCCCGTTTCGCCCCACGGGTCTGGCCATGGGTCGTGTGGGAAGGCAGCAGCTCGACTTTCCGCAGCAGCGAGCTGAGGCGTTGTTGATCCGTATTTCCTGGAATCGACAAGGCGAGCCGCTGCCAGTCCGCGCTACCAAAGCGGAAGGCATTGAGAAGAGCGGCGGGGCCACAAGCCGTCGCACTGAGATCGAGCTGATTCGCAGGTGCTTGCGAAACCGGGGGGGCAGGAGGAGCCGCACAGGAGGAAAGTAGGCAGCTCATGAGGCAGCTACTTGCCACTAACCGGAACATAAGTGTCTGAGCGTTTGTCGTTTGAGGGCTTTGAGTCCTGCAATCCATTCGATAGACTCACCACGGAGGTGTAGGTTATTTGGCTGGCATCTCGCTGAGAAATCGGAATGCGGAGCGCTTGCACGCCACCGACGGCGAGGGATGTGACATTTGATCTTACCTGTCCATTGGGGGTAGAAATCAGGACTCCAGTATTGATGAGAGGCTCGGTGCCACGGTTCTGGATAAGGACTTCCACTTCGCCGTAGGGTGCGGTGGCGGTGGCGGGTAGGATTTGCTGGGAAGCGACTGCGGCGTCGTAAATTCCGCGCTTGGTGCCATTTGCGACGCGGCCAAGATCTAGCATTCCACTGCCGTTGACGGCGTCGACCCCGGCGGCACCGCTGTCGTTCAGATAGGAGTAAGCGACATCGACCGCTTGGCGTGTTGTCAGTGACTCATTTCCGGGACGGCCCAGGATCCACGCGACCGCGCCGGTCACGATGGGCGCACTGAATGAGGTCCCGCTGACACTCGCAGCGCGGTCCTGTGTCCAGGCCGCATTGACGCCGTAGCCGGGCGCGGTGATGACTTTATCGCTACCCGTGTTGGAAAAATCCAAGTGATTCCCGAGTGCGTCCACTCCGCCCACGGGCACCACGCCTTGGTTCGCGGCGGGGTAGGAAATTTTCCCAGCTCCGTTGTTTCCCGCTGCGGCGATGACGACGGCTCCGTAGCCCTCGGCGTAAGCGAGCGCTTGGGCGACAAGTGAGCTGTAATGCTGGCTGCCAGAGGAGATATTGATCAATTTCGCCCCACCATCCACTGCGGCGATGATGGCTTGGGCGATGGTGTAGTCGTCTGAAACACCGTCATCATTGACCGCGCGGATCGAGAGAATCGATGAGGCAGGAGCGACTCCCGGGGTGAGCTCGCCAGTGCCGATGATCATGGAAGCCACCGCCGTGCCGTGGCCATTTTGCTTGGATAAATCGGTGGGGAGAGCCACTAGGTCGAGCCAAGAGATCCGGCCTTTGAAGGCTTTATTTGCCGTGACGCCGGTGTCGATGATAGCGATCAGCACCCCTTTTCCAGCTCCAGAATTGTCACCGGTGATGCCCAGCCAATCGAGCAGGCCAGCTCCCAGTGGCACGGCTCCAGCTTGCGCGGTGCCATTCACGGGCTGGGGGATGTTCATCGGAAAGATCAACGAGAGTGCCTCGCTGCCGTCGAGCAATGAGGCAAGGTCATCATAGTTTGAGAAACCGATTCGCAAGGCATGGAGGGCGTCGATTTGGCCGAGGATGTTGACGCGGTCACCTGCGCGTTTCAAGAACGCGGCCAGGCTCGCTTGATCCTTAAAAACAAGGGTGCGCTGGCCAAGGAGAGCACCCGCTTTTAGGGCTTCGAGGTCACCCTCGCCCTTCGGAGCTCGGGTCTCGCGGCGGAACTTGGGCGCTTCTTCTTCCACGAAGTGCTTCAGGGCTGTCTTGGCAGGTGGCTTCGGGGCCGTGTCTTTGGCAACGGGTGTCGGCATGGCGGTGCGAGCGAGCCAATAGCCCAGCATCATCATGATCACGCTGGAGAGAGTATAGATGATCCAGCGTGATTTCATGAAGATGGTGCTAGGCTAGTTTTGCACTCTTCGCAAAACCTTTCTCTGAGGCACCTCAGAGATCAATCGGCCGTTTTGAGGACCATGTCCTTGAACTGGACCGTCATCGGTGCGCCCTTATGAAGTTGCAGGCCGATGGTGCCGGTCTTGGCCGCGACCGAGCCTTCGTCGGTCACATCCACGGTCAATTTACCGTTGATGAAGTGTTGGAGGTGATTTCCCTTGGCGATGATGACGTATTCATTCCAGTCGCCCGGGTGGATCGCTGCTTGGATTTCGTCAGACTTGCCGACTTCACCGACCACCTCGATTTTCGGCTTCATCGGCGCTTTCGGATCGGCGCCGTCGCGAATCACCACTTTCTGGCCACGCAAGGCGAGAATGCCGCGTCCTTTTTCCTCGTAGAGAATACCGCTAAATTTTTTACCCGTTTCAAAATCCGCTTGGTAGCCGGAAAGCACGGAATACTCGGGTTTCACGTTTTTACTGCGATACTGCACGCCGGAGTTGCCGAATCCATCGGTCTTCCCAGCGGCATCGACGATTTTGTATTTAAAACGGAGTTCAAAATCACCGACCTCGCCGTCCCAGACAAGGAACGTGTTTTCAAGGACGGCCGTTTCAGGGGTCGTCTTACCCGTGATCACGCCACCCTCGGCACTCCAGAATCCGGACTCACCGGTCCAACCTCTGAGGTCTTTACCATTGAATAAATTAACCTCACCGGCAGAAGCCAGCGCGGCGGTAGAGGCGAGTGCGAGTATAACTGAGATCGATTTCATGAGGTATTGGAGTGGTTTATCTAAAGTAAGCTAAGCAAAAACGTGGCAGCTAGCAGAGATCTTACAAACGCCACGATTTCGAATAGCATTGAGTCTCTCTTTGTCACATAGCTTTTTCATGATTTCGGAAAATCCCGCCCCAAAGCCCGCAGAAAGCACACTCGCCGGTCGCTTATACCTCTGCGTTCTAGGGCTCTCGGTGGCACTTGCGGGACTGGTGTTCTTCGGCTTGATGGCGAGAAGCTACTTGCGAGCCAAGGAGATGCGGACATGGCCTCGCGTGCCCTGCGTGATCATTGTTTCAGAAATCGAGGAGCGCCAGCACGATGAAAACTCTGAGCCTGAGTATCGGCAAAATCTCTCCTACGGCTATGAATGGCAGGGTAAGGCCCGCACAGGCGACCACTTGTCGCTGCGCACCAACCCCTGGACATCAAAAGCTCCGGTCATTCAGGAACGCGCTGCCCAATACCCAGTGGGACTCAACACCACTTGCCTAGTCGATCCCGCAAACCCAGATTTTTCCGTGCTCAAGCCCGACTCCCTCGCCCCTGGCTACTCGATTTGGTTCCCCTCCCTTTTCATCATCGGCGGGCTCGGCATCACCATCCGTGCTGCCATTGGGGCGAAGACAAAACGGTAAAACCCAGCTCCTTTATTTCGCGGGGTTGACAGACCCAGCTGATCCATGAAGCTTCCCGCCATGAATTTCATTAAGAAATCCCTGCGTGCCATGATCCCGACTGCGGCCGGCTTGGCACTTGCCTTCACTGCTAATGTCCGCGCTGAAACCACCATGCCTGAAACTCCATCCGACGTCAAAGCCGCCCCTGCCGATGCCTCAAAAACAGCATCCGGCCTAGCCTCTAAAGTCATCCAAGCGGGTAAAGGCGAAGTACACCCGAGCGCCGCTGACACCGTGACCGTCCACTACTCTGGGTGGACCACCGACGGCAAACTCTTCGACAGCTCCGTCAAACGCGGCCAACCCACCAGCTTCCCGCTCAATGGCGTTATCAAAGGCTGGACCGAAGGCTTGCAACTCATGGTCGAGGGTGAAAAACGCCGCTTCTGGATCCCTGCTGACCTCGCCTATGGTGAAAATCCCGGCGGCGGACGTCCCGGCGGCCTTTTGGTCTTCGACGTCGAGCTGCTCGGCATCAAGCAAGCTCCCAAGCCACCTACCGTCCCAGAAGACGTCGCCGCAGCGCCCGAATCTGCCGAAAAAACCGCTTCTGGCATCGCCTCCCGTGTCCTCACCAAGGGCACAGGTAGCACACACCCCAAGGCGACCGACCAGGTCAAGGTCCACTACTCTGGCTGGACCACCGATGGCAAACTCTTCGACAGCTCCGTGATGCGTGGCGAGTCGATCGTTTTCCCGCTCAACCAAGTCATCCCCGGCTGGACCGAGGGCGTGCAACTCATGGTCGAGGGTGAAAAACGCCGCCTCTGGATCCCTGGGAAATTGGCCTACGGTGACAGTGCACCTCCAGGAGCACCTGCCGGCACGCTCGTCTTCGACGTCGAGCTGCTTGAAATCGTCAAATGATCCAGCCCTGGACCTTACGAATACTCGCCGCGACCAGTCTCGGCTTCACCTCATGCGCCATTCCAGCGCATGAGGCTCTTCCCGGGCAGGATGAGGTGGCCACCCAACCGCCGCTCATGAATGGCCGGGGGAAAGTCACCTCCATTTCCATTCCCGACTTTTTCCCACTCCAGCAGTCGGGCCAAGTGCTGCTCTACGACGCGCGGCCCCGCTTTTTCTACAGCCTCGGCCACCTCCCCGGTGCCATTAGCTTGCCGATTTCGGGCTGCGACACGGAAATCGCCAAGCGCGAACCCGAAATCAAAGCCGCGCTCGCCGCCAAGAAAACCATCGTCGTTTACTGTACCAATCACCTCTGCCCGGACGCCCGCACTCTTGCCAACCATCTCGCCGATTTCGGCCACTCCTCCTCCACCCTCACCGGCGGCTGGGAGTCTTGGAAAGAACGTGAGCTCCCAACCGAATAAATCTCCTAACCACCTACTCCATCCTATGTCTTCATTCACCAACGTCACTGTCGATGCCAAGGCTAACGTCTACTTCGACGGCCAAGTCGTGTCCCACACCGTCCATTTCCAAGACGGCACCAAGAAAACCCTCGGCCTCATTTATCCCGGGAAATTCCACTTCGGCACCGCCGCTCCCGAGCGCATGGAAATCATCGCCGGCAGCTGCTCCATCATCCTCGACGGGACCGATGAGGTTCTCGAAATCCAAGCTGGCTCCCACTTCGACGTCGCCGGAAACAGCGGCTTCACCATCACCGTTAAAGACGGCATTTGCGAATACATCTGCTCATTCCTCGCGGCATAATGTCACGCCCCAGGGCCATCGGACTCGGCGCTTCCTTGCTTCTCACGGCCTGTGGGATTCGCCTACCCGATGCGCCCATACCGCTGCCTCGCCGCGATCCAGACACCAGCCGCTTCATCCCCGGACCGGGTAAGACCGAGCCGGAGATCCTCGTATGGCTCATTTCCGACGAGCTGCACACCGGCATGGTCTTTGAGTATCAATGGCTCATCGAGTCCGGATTCCGCCCACCACTCGGCTTTGGCCAGCCGAAATACGTCACCCTCAGTTGGGGAGACCGGACCGCCTATGTTGAAAAAGGTCTGCACTCACCGTGGAAAGTTTTTAAAGCTCTCTTCCTCCCCACCCCATCAGTCATGGAACTGATCCCCGCCAACTGGAATGTCACCGAAGTCTGCCCCCACCAGCGGATTTGGCGGAAATCCGTCGCGCGTGACCGGGGTAAAGACCTCGCCGCGTTTTTAAATGATTGCAGCATCCACGACGCGACCGGCCACCCCATCACCTGCGGCAGCTCAAGCTGGGGTGGCGGAGTGCTGCTTGAGTCGCGCCACGTGTATTTCATCCCCCGTGTTTGTAATATCTGGACCGGACAAGCCATCGAGTCCCTCGGCGGCACCATCCACCCCTGGCAAGCCATGTTTGCCAACGACCTCATCCGCCAAGCGGAAATGCCTCACAACGGCTACGAACAAATCTGGTGGGGAAGCGCTGAAACGCCTTAAAGCTCCACCCACATTCGCCCTTCCCGCCGGCGCAGGCGAGCGCCACCCGGTAGGTTGATCGACGCCGCATTCTCCACCTCCAGCAGCTCCAGCCCCCGCTCCAGCAAGCGGCGGTCCACGCCTCGGATGCCCTGATCCAGTAAGAACCTCCGCAGCGCGATTCGCTGCACCACCACGGGTAAACTCCGCAGCACCGCAAGGTGCAGCCGGCCCTGTGGATCTCTCACCTGCGCCTGCTCCAGAGCCCAGTCCTCCAGCGCCTCAGCCTCGGCCGCATCACCCGCCGCCCGAGCGAATGCCGCGACGGCATCTCGCCCAGCGATCTCCCGCAGGCTGGGAAAAATCTCATTCCGCAGCCGATTCCGGATGCCGATGGGCTCTAAATTACTCGCGTCCTCCCGCCAGCTAATGCCCCGCGCCACCAGCCACGCGCGTATTTCCTCACGCCGCAGCGCCAGCAAAGGCCGCTGTAGCTCCAGCTCCACGCCACTTTCCGTCATCAGCACTTGCACCTCGCGCATCCCCTTCCAGCCATTCGAGCCACGGAGTAGATTCCATAAAACCGTCTCCGCTTGGTCGTCCGCATGATGCGCCAGCAGCACCGTCTTAGTTTCGAATTTACCCGCGCATTCCGCGAAAAAGTCGTGCCGCAGCCCGCGCGCAGCGGTTTCTAGCGACTCCCCACGCTGCGCCATCCGCCCAATCACATCCGCTCTTCCCACCTCACAGACCAGCCCCATCTGACCCGCCAGATCCTTCACGAACTCAGCATCCCCCGCCGAGGCCTCACCCCGGAGGCCATGGTCTAGGTGGCAGACCACCAGCTCCTTAAATCCCTCTGCCACCAATAAATGCAGCAGCCCCACCGAGTCAGCACCGCCAGACACGCCCACCAACCAGCGCTCACCACGCGTGGCTTGTGCGAACCATGGCGCTTTTTCGGTGACCGTCACGAAGGCGATTATCTGTCCGATTCAAGGCTTGGCAACAGCCATAATTCTCATGAAAGTCCAGCCATGCAAACCGCAGCTTACCTAAAAGATCTCTTCGACCTCTCTGGAAAAACCGCCGTCATCATTGGTGGCACTGGCGAACTTTGTGGCACGATGGCCGTCGGCCTAGCCCGCGCCGGTGCCGAAGTCGTGCTCGGTGGACGGATCCCGGAAAAGGCCGAAAAACGCCTCGCGGAAATCGAAAGCTACCACGGCAAGGGCTACTTCGTTCCCGTGGACGTCACCTCCCGCGACTCACTGCACCACCTGCTCGACACCGTGCTCGAGCGCTCCGGCCAAGTGGATATCCTCATCAACGGTGCGGGCACCAACTCCCCCACCCCCTTCCTCGACATCTCCGAAGAGGAATACCAGCGGATCATCGACACCAACCTCTCCGCCATCTTCCGCGCCTGCCAGGTCTTCGGCCAATACTTCATCGACGAGTCGCGCCCAGCCTCGATCATCAACCTCGGCTCCATTTCCGGCCTCAATCCCCTCTCCCGGGTCTTTACCTACTCCGCTTCCAAGGCCGCCGTCCACAACCTCACCCGCAACCTCGCTCGCGAATGGGCGGACAAGGACATCCGCGTCAACACCCTGGTCCCTGGCTTTTTCCCCGCCGAACAAAACCGCAAAGTGCTAGATGAAACGCGCGTGCTCGACATCCTCCGCCAGACCCCAGCCTCCCGCTTCGGCAACGCAGACGAACTCATCGGCGCGACCCTGCTGCTCGCCTCCGCCAAAGCCGGCTCCTTCATCACCGGCATGGAAATGATCGTAGACGGCGGCTTCCAAGCGATGTCGATTTGATCTCCAAGGCAGGGACGGAGGTAGGGACTGACCTCCGGGCAATCCGAGCGAATGAATCGCCCATGCTCCGACGTTCCGGCTTTCTCATTCGCTCGGACCGCTCGGAAATCGGTCTCCGCCTGAAGACTGGGCGCATGAATTAACGTCAGAACAGTCGAATTCATCCCGTCTTGTGGAAAATGCCATACGTAAAATTACGAATGGCTCCCGCAACATGGAAAATGCCATTCGAAATTTGTCGAATACCTCCTGCAACACTGCAAATGCCATTCGGAATTTGTCGAATGCCTCCTGCAACACTGCAAATGGCATTCGGAATTTGTCGAATGGCTCCTGCAACACTGCAAATGCCGTTCGGAATTTGTCGAATGGCTACTGCGACACTGCACGTGCCATTCGGAATTTATCGAATGACTCCTGCAACACTGCAAATGCCATTCGGAAAACTCCGAACGCCATTTTCCGCACGACTAGGCATGATCGGAATTTTCCGAAAACTGGTTTTCATATGAACAACTATAATAGCCAAACTCCTTGTGGTTCTGCCGCAAAACCGCTATTTGCAATGGGCGTATGATCAACATTCAACGACTCTTCCAAAATCACTTCGCTAGCGTGGAAATCAGCGCTGAGGAACTCCGCCAGTTCACCGAAGACCATCTTGGCAAACTCAAGGCCCTTCCCGCCCTCCCCGTCAATCTCACCGCCTTGCTGGCTCCCACCCAGTCTGCGTTCGATGCCTTCGACGAGAAGATTTCCGCCCGCACCACCCTCCAAGCCACCCAATCCGGCGGCACCATCACCAAGGACGAGGCGCTGCAACTTTTCCGCACCACCGTCCGCCAGCGTGAAGGCCGGGTGAAAGACAAGTTCGACAAAGGCAGCGGTCCATACGCCGAGTTTTTCCCGCAAGGCATCATGGAATACAGCAGGGCCCGCCTCGGCCAGGTTGCTGGCCTGCTCGAACGCCTCATCGCCGCAGCCGGCAAATACCAAGCCCAACTCGGTCCCGAGCTTCTCGCCGAGTTCACCACCCTGAAAACCACCTTCGCCAAAGCCCGCGATGGCCAAGTGGACACCAAGGGCGATCTCGCCCAAGCCCGCGCGAACCTCGCCGCAACTCGCACAGACTTGGAACTCCAACTCGGGAAAAACCTCCTCACCATCGCCCTCCACCACCTCGGCCACCCCGAACGCGCCGTGGACTATTTCAACCAATCCCTGCTCGAAGACCCGACGAGAAATAATGAGGACAAGGTGGTTGTGAAACCGAAGAGTTAAGGAAATTCGCCCGCCCCCTTAACAAACCCGCCCCAGCACACCGCTGGGGTGGGTTTTTTTGTGGCTTCGAAATCGGTCGTAGAGGTTTAAGCACGTTTCTTTTTCCGAACAAGCCAGCCGACTACCGCTACGAGGAGCACCGAAAGACTGGTAATCCATAGCCATGAACGATCCTGACTTTTTGGGGATACTAACACAGACTCGGGAGTCACAGAAATCGGTGCTTTCGGAACCACTTCCCCAGGCGGTAGAGAAATCGGAATCGTCTCCCAGGTGCCGTCGGGCTTAAAGCGATATTCTGATTTCTGGCCCACGAAGGAAAAGCTGCGTTTGCCGGATTTGACTTCTTCCCACCACGCCCGAGTGTCAGCGAGAATCTCATCAGGGTTATCATTTCTCCTGTCCTCGGCGACAGGAGGGTTGCGCAGTCCGCTTCGCATCAAGGTATAAGCTGATCCATACGAATTTGCTCGTGAATTATCACCCCAATCACTATCCGGGGATCGAAGTGGCACGGGAGTGTCGATGTCGTCAGCGAGAAATTCACCAAGAACACGAACAGTTTCCGGACTAGGCAAGCAACTTAAGATCTCGAAAATCAGAGTCCGGTTAAAATCATAATTACCTCTTGGCCCTACATTGGTTGGATAACTGGCAACGGCTTTTTGCTCAGCAATTATTTTATCGGCAAAATATTGTGCATGCATAGGAATTGACAGCAGTTCACGTTGCAAATCATTATAAATTAAATCGACGGAAGAGCTATGCCCTTCGAGCTTTCTTCTGTAACCCATATTACGAAGGCCCAAAGCCAATTTTTCAATTTTTTCCTTATCGGTCAATTTCTGAGCGGATACCAAATTTTCTTTCCAAAGCAAAACTTGCTTGGCCTCTGTGGCCAAGCTTTCCTCAGTGCGAGAGAAAGAAAAATCACCCGTTATTATGAGGGTTAAGTATATACATATGATTAATATATTCTTCATTAATTATCTCCGTTTGGACGTGTACTCAACCACAATTCAGCTTTGTCCCATTCTGATTTTACAAGTAGTCGAGAATTAGAGTCGGCATTTTGACCACTGCACATTAAGCGCAATTTTCTGTTTGTACCTTCGAGCGTTGCTGGTCCCTGATCTAAATCAGGGTGACCTTTGCCTATCATTATGTGACCAATTTCATGAGCCATGTCTCTAATGACATCTGCTGGCTCCCGTATTTGGGCAGCTGAACCAGCGCCCTGTCCTAAAGTGACCACAGCTCTATTTTTATAGATTCCAGAATTGGGTTCACTTGGGGGGTATGAATTTCCTCCTACTGCTCCATAGCCATTAGGAGCTGATGAATCTTGAAATAAGTAATAGACGTCTCGTATTAAATAAATATTTATGTCAAAATCACCATCATAATATTGATCCATCATGGCTTTTTCAGAGGCTCCTTGTGACCATGTGATGTTTGCAGCCTGATTATCTTGGTAATCGAACGTGACGGATGGTTTGATCACAACATCCATCCAAGCATTTAGTTGATACGCTAAGTATTTATTTAGCCCGGCCTCTAGGTTTTTTCTCCCCTCTTCCGAAGATGTCATTGGATCTACAGTGGAATTTTTGCGCACTTGCCAGACGGCTACTTTCACCTTGCGGTTCTTCATGACCTTGACGCGGATCGGTAAATCAACCACAGACTCTTCGGTGCCGACTTTGAAAACGGGTGTCTTGTCATCGCTTGAATTCGCCGTTCCATGCCATGCGACGGTGGGTTCGTTTCCTGCACGCGGAGAGATGATTGCTGGAGATGGCTTTACGTCGGGGCAACTGATTTTTAGCCGAGTCCCTGTGGGTAGAGGGATTTTAAATTGCATAGCGTTATTGCACTTTTGATTGGTTCCAGGAACGTTTCCAGCAGGTGCCATGATCCAATAGTAGGGTTGGTGACCGATATCAGAAGTGACGGTATCTCTCGAAGTGATGTCAACCCCAGTTGCGGGAATGTTATCGCCCATCCGCACGGGCACTAGTGCGAGGTCTTTGGCAACTCCATACTCTTCAGCAATCTCAGACTCTGGCGTGTTAATTTCCTCGAAGTGTGAGTATTTATTACCTATTGCTATGGTGAAGTCCTTGCTGATGAGGTGTGGGTTTGCGAGGCTCTGAGTATTTAGGCCAGTGAATTCATTATAGCGGGTTAGCACCTGAAGAAAGTCCCGCGTGAAATGTCTGGGATAACTGTTTGTGGCATCTGCACGTATTGCAAACTGATATTTTGCGGTGGATCGCGAGGTTAGCCATAGAGGATCGGCTCCCATGTTAGTGTACTGCTCACTGCCCCCGAGTGCAAATTTGTTGTTGCCGGCCTCTTTCCATGTGCTTAGGTCATCACCCGTGGTGACTGCCAGATCGACGAACATACCATGTAGCTCCGAACTTGCGTCGCTTTTGGTAAATACTGGATTTGAGTCTTCGGATATAGTTTCACCATCTGTATAGGTGAAAATCTTTTGATAATCATTGGTCGCCGTTAAGCTGTCAGGTCGGGCATTAATGGTTTCATCATCTTCATCGCCTGGACCATGTAGAATCTTTTTGATTCCGATGGTGTCGCAACCGATTTTAGGGGCAAACAAGGCGAGTAACGAAGCTGAATGGAGTTGCACGGAGGCTCCATAATCGCCATACCATTTTATTTGGTTATAGTTCACACCGCGATAGACGAGCTTGATGTCGTCCACAGGATAGGGAGTTGTTCCACCGCCACCGGGTCCGCCACTTCCAGGTCCACCACCACTTGGTCCTGCACTTGCGCCACCGGCATCCGATCCAACCGGAGTGCCTCCACTGTCGGGATCGGTGGGGTTGCTTTGATTATACCGTTCATCGAGATCATTGGTGCCATCGTGGTCGGTGTCTGGGTCGAGGGGATTGGTCTGCGTGGAATTGCTCGGCGTGATTTCTTGGAGGTTGGTGAGGCCGTCGATGTCGAAATCAGCATTATCGAGATCATTGGCGGTTTGGTCGGTATAGTGGAGACGGAAGAATCTCTTGTCGGCAGTGGCTTCAACTTCGTGGCTGATGAACTGACCGCTGCCGCTTTCGATAAGGGGATACCAATACCATTTGTTGAGATGGTCGGCGGGGTCGGACACTTGCAGAAAGTAGCAGCGTCCGGCTTTGGCTTGCCATTGGAGAAGCTTCTCGCCGGTGGGAGCTGTTACGATATCGAGGGTTTGGTCGATGCCGTTGGTCTGGGCGTGGAGGACAGAGAGTCCAGAAACCAGAATCAAGAGGGAGAGGCGGACGAGTTTCATCGTGTGGTTTCTCCCTTCTTTTCGGGTTGTGGCTCGGCGAGGTAGCGGCTGCCGCGATGGGGGCGGAGGACGAAGGTTTCATCTCGGGGGATGGGCGGGTGCTCCGCTTCCCAAGCGGCGGCGGCTTGCTGGTGCTTGAATCTGGCGGCTTGGAACTTGGTGAGGCGTTCTTTTTCTGCGGTGATTAAGTCCCGGATGATGGCGAGTGGGGCGGTGGCAATGGTGTTTTTGGGATCGCCAGTGGTGATGAGAATTTGGCCGGGCTGGACTTTGGTGAGTTGTGCGGGGTAGCCAAAGCGGCTTTTACGAGTGGTGTCATAGTCCGAGTGCACGAGGAAGACTGAGTAGGTTTCCTTCTGGTGAACGAAGGTGCCGATGCCAGCCAAGAGGCCGATGTCGAAGCCACAAATGGCTTCGTAGGAGGTGGCGGTGTCTGGATCGGTCCAGTGGACGATGCTGACCTTGTGGTCATAGACGCTGGCACCGAGGTTGAGGTTGTGCCGCCGCTGGTAGGCGATGCGGGCGAGTTCGACGGGAGTGAAATCGCGGGCTTGTTTGATGGGTTCCGGCGGTGGTGGCGTTGGAAGATCGGGCAGGGTGGAAGCTTGGCCGCGCTGGAGGGTGAGGGTTTTGCCGTTGCTGCTGGGAAGGGTGCAGGTGGCATCGACGCGGATGTTGGGCAGGCGTTTGGCTGCGACGGGCGCGGGCGGGGTGAACGCTGGGACGGCTAACGTGTCGGGAATGTAGGTGCGGGCCGACGCGGGAGTTTTGTCTTGGGAGAAGACGGGCAGGGTGGCGCCGAGGGCTGTCACGAGTAGGAGGGAGGTGCGTTTCATGAGGATTTCGTGTTCGTTGAGGACGATTTGAAAAGCTCTGGATAACAAAGGGCGCGGACTTGACCGCGTCCCGTCAACAGGCACCGACAAGCGCCTCCAAGAAAGACGCGACAAGCCGCGCCGATCTGGCGCGACAGCTTTGTATTTCTTGGGGCCTTTGAAGTTTGTCGGTTTCGTTGACGGCCCAGAAGCTTTTGGTGGTCGCAAAAGCAGTTATGTTAATTAGATGAAAGTCGTGTTTGTGATGTTGTGTCTTTCCCAGAAAGACGCTCGACCTATTGCCCTAAAACAGGGGTGACGGGAAGGAGTTTTTGAGGTTTTATGGAAAATCGATGATTCGAGCCTCACTCGAGCCGATCCACGAAGACGTTAAGAGTGTCGCCCTCAACCAAGATGGCAGCATGTGGATGCTTCGCCGTTCCGGTTTCTCATGAGCTTCCTCATGCGCCGGACCGCTCGGAATTCCGGGCGACGCTAAAATGCGGCGCCGATCGCGAAGTGGAGGGTGCCGGTCGGCTCGCCGGGGTCTTGGGTGAGATTGTAGCCGTATTCAACCCGCACCGGGCCGATCGGGAGGTCGAGGCGGACGCCTAGGCCGATCGCCATTTCGAGGTCACCCGCGCCGAGGTCTTCGAAGTTTCTCGAGAGTGAACCGGCGTCGGCGAAAGCGACTGCTTTGAAGCTATCGGTAAGATTGCGGATGAGTTCGGCGTTCACATTCCACATGGCTTCACCGCCGGTGGGGTAGCCATCTACACTGGGGCTGAGGCCACGCTCGGTGAAGCTGCGGACACTGCGTGAGCCACCGTTGAAGAGACGAAGGTCGATGGGGAGATCCTGCCCGTCTCCTGTGGGCACAAGGACGCCCGACTCTCCCCCGAGGCCGATGTCGTAGTGCTTGTTTAGGCGGCGGAACCAGCCACCGGTGAGCCCAGCCCTGGCGTAGCTGGTGGGAGTGGTGGCGACGGCGGAGCCAAGTTCGAGCGGTACGTCGATGTGCCAGCCGGATTTCGGTAAAACCTTGCTGTCGCGGTAGTCGATGCTGTGGGTGAGCACGATTCTGGGGTGGGTGTAAACGGTTTCGCCGAGCTCGGATGACGGAAGGCCGTTTGCGCTGAGATTGACGAGGGAGGCACCGGCGAGCAGGTCGGTGGTGAAATGGTCGCCATGTTTCCAGGTGATTTTACCGTCGAAGCCCGTTTCAAAAGATTTATAGCCTTCAAACCCGTAGATGAGAGCGTAAAAACGGGCGGTGCCTGCGACGTCGCTGCCGTAGAGCCAAGGATCGGTGATGCGAGTCTCACCGAGGATGCCGCGAGCGCTGAACTCGAAGCCGGAGTTGAACCCGAGCAGCCTTCCCATGAGATTTCGGTCGGTGTAGCCTGTGCGGAGGATGAAGCCTTGGAAGCTGTCCGCCCCTGCGGCGAGGGTATATTCCTTCGCACGAGCTTCCTCGAAGTGGAGCGTGGCGTCGATGATATCCTCGCCGACGACGGTCGTCTCCAGCCGCACGCCCGAGAAGGCTCCGGTGCTGAGGAAGCCACGGAGGCGCTGGTTCATGGCGGCTTCGTCATACCAGTCGCCTTCGGATTTCCGAAAATGATTGGCCAAGCGGCTCGGCACGGTGCGGACGAGTCCTTCGAGGTGCACCTTGCGGAGCCGAACGCGTTTTCCGAGCTCGATGGTGAAGAGTGGGGTAAACTGGTTCTGGCCAAGGGATTGGGCCATGGAGATTTGCGTGTCCGGATAGCCTTGAGTGACGAACGATTGTTCGACGGCGAGGCGCATGGCGTTGAGATTCCCAGTGGTGGCGACTCGGCCGACGAAGGGGGAAAGGGTGGTGGCCGCCTGGCGAAATCCTGCTGCGCCGGAACCCGCGAACTGGGCGGTCCCGATGCGGTGGAGGCTGCCGGGCTTGACGGAAACGACGAGATCCACATTTCCGTTCGCGGGATCGAGCGAGCGGCTGGCGAGGGCGACTTGCGCCTCCCAGTAACCTTCGGAATTTAACTGCTGGCGGACGCTGGAAAGGCCAGTGGCGAGGTCTTCTTCGCGGAAGGGGGGATTGACGATCCCAAGAGGGCGGTCCTTATCGGCAGCGCGGGAGAAGATTTGGCTGAGCTTTTTCTCATCGTCAGGGGCGGCCCCCACGAGCGTGACCTTGTTGAGCGAGAGTCGTAGTCCTTCGCGGACGTTGAGGCGGATTAGCCGGGGATTGATAACCTGGGCCTCCACTTGGACCGAGGCGAAGCCATCTTTCTGGAGGACTTTGCGCACGAGAAATGCGGCGTCGTCTGCGCGGTAGGGAGTGGCCACCCCGGCGCGGACGTGAGTGAGCATGCCGCGGGTGAGTTCGAGGACTTGGGATTCCGATCTTTGCTGGAGTCCCGTGATTTGGAGCTGCGTTTCTGCCACAGCTGTGCCGAGGGACAGGAGTGCAAGGGTGAGGAGTAGGCAAAAGCGGTAATGCACTGGCTGAAGAAGTAAGAAATTTCTAAGGCCGCTGCATCAAGATGTCTCTGGAAAAAATTGGGCCCGGGTTTTCCTTGCTCGCATGGGCGTTGATCCTTAGAGAAGTGGGAGATGACAGGCTGCGCTTTCCGATTATTTACGCTCCTTTTCCTACTCACCGGCATCAGTCGCGCGGCGGGAAATGGGGGGGCTTCGGTGCCAGAGTTTGTCGCTAAAATGGAGAAATTCCCCGAGCTTGAGCGCGCGCAAGGGCTGGGTGGCATTTGGGAGATTCTGGCGTTCCGGGCGGGTGAACAGCCATTTCTGGTGGTGGCGACTGGGATTTTTCTACTGGCGATCTTGCACACCTTTTTCGCGATTCCGCTGACCAAGCTGTCGCACCGGGTGCAAAAGGCACACGAGGTGAAAATCCGCCGCGCCAAGGCGGCAAATGGGGAGTCGGCCCGCGCGGAAGACATGGTCAGCTTCAAGGCGACGATGCTGCATTACCTCGGTGAAGTGGAGGCGATCTTCGGCATCTGGGTGCTGGTGCTCCTGGGGGCGATGTTCTGTTTCTATGACCTGCCGACGGTCACGAGCTACATGACGTCGGTGAATTACACGGAGCCGCTGTTCGTGGTGATCATCATGGCGCTGGCTTCGACTCGTCCGGTGCTGCGATTCGCAGAGGCATGTCTGAGATTTTTCGCCAAATTCGGCAGAGAAACGCCGGCAGCTTGGTGGCTGGCGATCATGCTCGTCGCGCCGCTGCTGGGCTCCTTCATCACCGAACCGGGGGCAATGACCATCGCGGCGATGCTGCTGGCGAAGAAATTCTATGCGCTCAAGCCATCGCCGAAATTTGCGTATGCGACCTTGGGTTTGTTGTTCGTGAATATTTCGATCGGCGGGGTTTTGACGAATTTCGCGGCGCCGCCAGTCTTGATGGTGGCGCAGAAATGGGGGCTGACGACGCTGGAAATGCTAGTGCATTTCGGGGATAAGGCGGTCATTTCGATTTTAGTTTCCAGTCTGATTTATTACCTATTCTTCCGCAAAGAGCTGGCAGAAATGGCGGGGCGGGTGCTCGATCACGATGGCGACGGGCTTGGAGACCTCATCGAAGAGGAACGCAGCGTGCCACTCCTTGTGACACTGGTGCATCTTGCTTTCATGGCATGGACGGTGGCCTTCGCGCACTACCCGCCGCTGTTCGTCGGCGGATTTTTGTTTTTCTTGGCCTTCTCTCAAGGGACCGCGCATCACCAGCATGAGATCAATCTTCGCGGGCCGATTTTGGTGGGTTTTTTCCTCGGCGGCCTAGTCGTGCATGGCGGATTGCAAGGCTGGTGGCTGGCTCCGATTATTTCCAGCCTGAGCCAGTGGCCGTTGTTCTTGGGCTCGACGCTCCTGACGTCATTTAATGATAACGCGGCGATTACCTTTTTAGCCAGTCAAGTGGAAGGACTCTCCCCGGAGCTGAAGTATGCGGTGCTGTCAGGTGCGGTCACGGGGGGCGGGCTGACGGTGATCGCCAATGCGCCGAATCCGGCGGGCCAGGCCTTGCTCTCACGCTTCTTCGGAGACGGAGTATCACCGCTCAAGCTGGCTCTTGCAGCACTGGTTCCTACGGTTATCGTAACGCTCTGCATGTTGTTTTTCCCAGACCGTGGGATCGACGAAATGTTCGCCCCTGTCAAAACACCCATCATCGCCGCTCCAACTCATTAATCCATGTTCACCGGACTCGTCGAAGCAGTAGGAACCGTTCTTAAAATCGAGTCACTTGGTGACCAAGCACGGCTCACGCTCGCACTGCCGTTTGCCCACGAACTGGCACTTGGCGACTCCGTCGCGACCAATGGCTGCTGCCTCACCGTGGCGGCTCTGGGTGAGGAGGGCACGTCATTTGACCTCTTAGCCCAGACGCTTCGGGTGACGTCACTCGGTGAGCTGAGGACCGGATCTCATGTGAATCTGGAGCGCGCACTCCAAGTGGGAGATCGCTTCGGCGGGCATTTCGTCCAAGGCCACATCGACACCGTCGGTAAAATCGTGCGATTGGAAAAGGATGGGCAAGATCACATCCTCGCTGTGTCGCTGCCGCTTGAGGTCCAGCAATTGTGCATCGATAAGGGTTCGATCACGGTGGATGGGATTTCCCTCACGATCGCCGAGCTCAGTGGCGACACAGCCGTTTTCTGGATCACTCCGCATACTTGGGCGCATACCCATTTGCAGTCTGCTGTGCTCGGGCAGGCCGTAAACTTGGAAGTGGATCTCTTGGCAAAGTATGTCGCCAAGCTTGTGACCGCTCGTCTCGCACTGGCATGAGCTGAATTTTTTTGTAGCGCCATCCGGCCCCCACCTGTTTCACTAGTCACGCGCTTACGATGCTGGAAACCACAACCGAAGATACCCTGCTACTAGTTGACCCCGATCTGGATTTTTTGGAGTGGGCCACGAAGCACCTTTCCGCCAAAAATCTTCGCGTCCTACGCTGCGATAATGCGGCAAACGCCATCAAAATCGTCGCCAAAACACCCGTGAGCGTCGTGGTTTCTGCGATGGAATTGGTGCCATTCGACGGGATGGAGCTTCTCGGCAGAATCCTGCAACAAAGCCCGCAAACGCTCGTCGTTTTGACCGCTGGTTTTCCTACCACGGGTCAAATCATCGAAGCAACTCAGCGGGGTGCCCACGATGTACTGCGGAAGGAGTCCCTGCCCTTTGAGCTGCGTCCCGTCGTGGAGTCCGCACTGCAAATGCAAGATGACCGCCGCAGTGCCGACCAGCCAGACGCCGAGATACCGAAGCACGATGGGCGCGTCAAAATGATCGGTATTTCCCGCGCGCTGCAAGAAGTGTTCAAGCTGGTGGGACGTGTCGCACGTTCAGACGCACCGATTCTGATCGCCGGTGAAAGCGGAACCGGTAAGGAACTGGTGGCCAAGGCCGTGCACGAATACAGCCCGCGCAGGCAGAAGGAAATGATCACCATCAACTGCGGTGCCATTCCAGAGAATCTCTTAGAAAGCGAACTATTCGGCCACGAAAAAGGCTCCTTCACCGGAGCCATCGCCCGCCGGGCAGGCCGCTTCGAACAAGCGGACGGCGGGACTTTGTTTCTGGATGAAATCGGCGACATGCCACTCTCGATCCAAGTGAAGCTGCTCCGGGTCTTGCAAGACGGCTCATTTTCCAGAGTCGGCGCGAATGAGACGCTCATGACCGATGTGCGAATCGTCGCCGCCACTCATAAGAACCTCAGTGCAGAAGTCGCCGCCGGTCGGTTCCGCGAGGATTTATATTACCGCCTCAATGTGGTGGAAATCAAGATCCCCGCCCTGCGTGATCGTCTCGAAGACATTCCGATCCTAGCCGAATATTTCCTCCAAAGGATCACCCGCAAAAATGGCATGGCCCGCATCCGGATCTCGGCGGAAGCGGTGACGACTCTCCAATCCCACAACTGGCCAGGGAATGTCCGTGAGCTGGAAAACACAATCGCCCGTGCTTGTGCGCTTGCGACCTCACAGATCCTGCTACCCGCGGACATCCCCCTCGCCTCCGCGCCGCGGAACTCGCCGGCGAGCTTCACCGCCGCCATCGACCAACTCATCAATGCCGCCCCCATGGGTGCTGTCATCCTGGATTGGCTAAATGTGGAAGTCGCCTCGCGCATGCTGGAACGCGCAGACGGTGATCTTAAAGAGGCGTCCAACTCGCTCAACCTCACTTTGGCAGAACTCAGAAAACTCCTGGCCCAGAAGTCCTGAAATGCTCCACATCATCGAACATCCACTGCTCGCAGAGGAACTCACGAAACTCCGAGAACCCAGTTGCCCCTCGCCAGAATTCCGCCACCGCGTGCGCCGCATCGCCTCGCTGATGGTTCCCGCCGTGACGGCAAATTTCCACTCCACCGTGGTCCCCTGCACCACGCCGCTGGAAATCACCTCAGGCACTCATGTCACCCGCAGAATCATCCTCGTGCCGATTTTACGAGCCGGACTTGGGTTTCTAGACGGGTTTCTAGACCTCATTCCCCAAGCCTCTGTGGCCCACATCGGACTGGCGCGGAATGAGCAAACTCTCGTCGCTGAGCCTTACTACCTCAAGCATCCACCCAAGCTCAGCGAAGATGAAATCATCATCCTCGACCCCATGCTCGCCACCGGTGGTTCCGCGATAGAAGCCGTTCGCAGCCTGCGCGAAGTAGGTGCCTGCCATCTTCGTTTTGCCTGTCTGGTCGCCTCTCCTGAGGGAGTTGCAGCGCTGGAATCCGCTTATCCAGAGATCGATATCTACGCCGGCTCTCTAGATCGCGGCCTCAGTGATCAAGGCTACATTTTACCTGGCCTCGGAGATGCGGGGGATCGACTTTTCGGCACCTGTGCCTGAATCTCACCTCTGTCCGATGAAGTTGTGGCCGCGTTACTCCTTAATTTTACTCGTCACGCAGCTGGCCCTGCTCGGGCAGTCTGGCAGCGCACTGCATCAACTTGAAAAAAAGGGAAATGCCGCCCTCGCCTCTGGGTTATGGGAGCTGGCCGAGCAGCATTTCCGTAGTGCCCTTCTCGACCCGACACTGAGCCCGGAGGTCAAGTCCCGCCTCACCCTTCGCCTTTCGGAGACCCTGATTCGTGACGACCAAGCGGCGCAAGCCCTTGAACTACTCAATCAGCCACTCGTCTTAAAAAATCCCGAGTCCTCTTTCTGGAGAGCCCAAGCGCTCGTCGCGCAGTCTCGTTATTCCGAAGCCGCCGCCTTGTTTTCCGGACTGCTCCAAGAACCCACAGCTCCCTACCCCAGCGAGTCCGGTCTCACACTCGCCAGTATCCAATTGGCGCTCGGCAAGCCAGACGCGGCACTCGCCACCCTCAATCAAGTCTTGTCCTCCTCAGATGAAGCGACTCGCTTAAAAACCCGACTCTACCAAATCGAGATTTTACTCGACCTCGGACGCACCGAAGAAGCCGCCAAACTCATGGAGGGACTCGACAAGCTCCCCGCAGAACAACGGACCACCGCCGCGTTTCTCAAAGCCCATCTCCAACTGCGCCAAGGAAAATTCAGCGAAGCTCAGGCCGCCTTCCAAGCCCTCAGCACCCAGCCCCAAGGCCCCGCCTTGACCCATGATCAGTCCACCGCCGCCGCCATCGGCCTCGCCGAGGCGATCCAAGGACAGGGCAACTCTGCCCTCGCGATTGATTCGCTCATCTCGTTTCTCCAGGACCATCCAGACACCCAGACGCTTGAGCCGATCTTTTCCCACATCATCCAGTGGTTACCCGAGAAGCCGATGGCAAATGACCCGACTCTGGCCCGGATTTCTCAATGGATTTCCCCATCCGTCCTACCCGCGACCGGGCTGCTCGCTACAGGCTTTGCAGAGACGGGCGCGTCTGCGGCGTGGCCCACTTATGCAACTGCCAGCGAGTCGACAAATCGACTCGTTTATTCACTCTTTGCCCGTGCCGTCGGCCTTCATAAGACCGCGCTGCCAGACGCCCAAGCCGAGGCGAAACGCTTGCTCAATCGCATCCGCATCGAGCACCCCAGCCACCCACTTGCCAGCCATGCACTCTACCAACTCGCCCGCTTGGCCTTGGACAACGGCGCTGTGGACCAAGCATTCTCCACTCTCGACACGCTCCGTGACTCAGACCCCTCACAACTGTTAAGAGGCCAAGCCACGCTCCTAGAAGCGAGAAGCGCCTACGCTGCAGGAGATACCCAGCGCGCCATCGAACTCTTCGACGAAGCCGCCGCGACCCTCACCGGGAAACTTGCAGATTCCACCAAACGCCAATCCGCCATCGCCCGGCTCCACCATCTTGAAATTAAAGGCCGCTCTAGCACACTCCAGACGAGTGCAGTGAACGACCCTCAACTCCAGGCGGATTTAGAGCTGGAAAGTGCCTTTTTCACCACCCCTCCCGCTGCCACCAAGACGGCTCTCGAAGCATTCCTCACCCAGCACCCGAACCATCCACGCGTTGCCGAAGCGCGACTCGCGGCCATCGAGGCCACTCTCATCAGCCCCGAGCCAGATGTGACGTTTGCCACGAGGCAGCTTCAGTTACTGGCCGATAGTGCACCTGCCGCCACCACTCTTGCGCCCGCCAGAATTGCCTTCGCCCGGCTCCAGCTCGCGGATTTCGCCAAAGATTCGGCAAAAACCATCGCCCTCGCCCAGTCGATCATGGCGGACTACCCAGCCGATCCCGTAGCGAGCGACGCCGCACTGATCCTCGGCCGCACACTGTTCCAATCTCAGAGCTACAACGACGCCAGACTTATTCTGGAAAAACTCGCCGCCACTGACACGGACCCGGTCCGCGCGCAAGCCGCTTGGCTGCTCGCTGCCAACTCAGCCGCCCTCGGCGGCACTCAGCAATCCAAGGACGCCGCCCTCATTCTTTTCGACAAGGCCATCCTGCTGAAAGGCAACCTGAGTACCATCGCCACCCTCCAGAAAGCCGAGCAACTCATCGATATGAAACGCTTCGCAGAAGCCTCCACTTTTCTAGAAAAATACACCAAGTCCCTTCCTGCCAAGGACCCCACGTTTCTCCCCGCTGGCATGCTGCTCGGAAAAGCGCTCTATGCCCAAGGTGCCAGCAACCCCGCATCACTCGTTCAGGCCCTAGCCATCTACGACCAACTCGTCACCCAAATCACCGATCAACCCATTTGGCTCAATCGCCTGCAATACCTCAGAGGCCTCACCTTAGAACAGCTCCCCGACGAGAAAGACCCGACTCAAAAACAACAGGGCAAAGCCTTACAAGCCTACCTCTCCGTCATGGAAATCACCGGCCAACCCCTCGAATGGGAATACTTCGAGCAGTGTGGATTCCGCGCACTCGCCATCCTTGTGGAATCGGAACGCTGGCAAGCTGCCATCTCCGTTGCGAAAAAAATCGCCTCTTTCAAAGGGCCACATGCCGAAGATGCTGCGCTACGTGCCAGTGATCTAGAACTCAAACATCCGAACTGGTAAATCCCACTCATTCACCCCCACCCTTCTCACATGCTATCACTACTCGTTACCGGAGTCTCCGGCCGTATGGGCCAAGCCGTGGTTCAAGCCGCAGGCGAAGCCGATGTCCAGATCGCCGCGACTCATGACGCAGGTCAAGACCTCGCTGCCGCCATGGCACAAGCCACCTGCGCCATCGACTTCACCGTCCATTCCTTCACCTCTACCGTCATCGAGACCGCTTTAAAATACGGCACCCACCTCGTCATCGGCACCACCGGCCACACTGACGCCGAGCGCGCCCTGATCCACGAGGCGGCGAAATCCCTCCGCATCGTCTATTCCGCAAATTATTCCGTCGGGGTGAACACCCTGTTCTGGCTCACTCGCCAAGCTGCACGCGTTTTGTCTCAGGATCGCTTCGATATCGAGGTCACCGAAATGCACCACAAGCACAAGATCGACGCCCCGTCCGGCACCGCGCGCCGCTTGCTGGAAATCCTTAACGAAGAAACCGGCACCTCCTACCAGGACGACGTCGCCCATGGCCGCTTCGGCAACATCGGCCCGCGCAAGCTACGTGAAATCGGCATGCATACCCTCCGTGGTGGCGATGTCGTGGGTGACCACACCGTGCTTTTCGCCGCAGATGGCGAACGCATCGAGCTCACGCACAAGGCTTCCTCGCGTCTGACCTTCGCCGCAGGAGCCGTCCGCGCTGCAGCTTGGCTAGAAGACAAACCGGTCGGTCTCTACGACATGCAAGACGTTCTTGGTCTTCGCTAAGCCTTGGGTCCACCCCATTTTCACACCTCATCCTCATGCGCCCATTGCTCGCCCTATCTGTGCTGCTCACGCTAAGTGGGTGTGATTCTCAAAAACCCGCGCCCACTGCCGCCACTGCGCCGAGCGTCGAAAAGACGGTCCAGCCAGACCTCACCACCTCCGTGCTACGGGTGAACTCGACCCAGCAATCTTGGAGCCCCGGCCAGCCATGGGAAAAAAAACCTCCTTCCCTCCGACATGCCCTCGCTGCCATCGTAGGGCCGCAGCAAGTTCTCACCACCTCGGAGCTAGTGGCAGATGCGACGTTTCTTGAGTTTGAAACCCCAGACGGCAATCACCTCGCGCAAGCAAAAGTCATCGCCGTGGACTACGAGGCAAATCTCGCCCTGCTTGGACCCGTCTCGGAGTCAGAAGGAAAGCTCCTCTTTCAGCACACCACGCCGCTTGCCATCGCCCCACCGTCTAGGATCGGTGATTCGGTCGAAATCTTGCAAATCGAGGACAACGGCCACCCACTCATCACGGCGGGGAGTCTCCAATCCATCGACGTCACCTCCAATTTCCTCCCCGGCCACGAGTTCCTCACCTATTTCGTGAAGGCTTCCATGCAGAGCGCCGCGAGTAGCTACTCCCTTCCCGTGCTCTCCTCAGACACCCTCGCCGGCATCCTTACCAGTTACGATAGCGACGACCAACTCTGCCACGTCGTCCCCGTTGAAATCATCCAACATTTCCTCAAAGGAAGCGCCCTCAACCCCTACCCCGGCTTTCCCAGCATCGGCATTTCCATCACCCGCACCGAAGACCCCTCCTTCCGGGAGTGGCTGAAGCTCAGCCCAGAGCAGGGCGGCCTGTACGTCCGCCAAGTCCGCAAGGATGGCGCCGCCGCGCGTGCTGGCATTCAAGTTGGAGACGTCATCCTCACCGTGGACGGCTACCCCATCGACCGCCGAGGCTACTATGAGCATCCTCACTACGGTCGGCTTTTCTGGGGACACCTGGTGCGTGGCTCGAAGTCCACGGGTGAAACCTTGGCTTTGGAGCTCCTGCGAGATGGTAAAGCGCTCCGCGTTTCCGCCACCCTGACTCGAGAAGACGTGAATGCCCGGCTCATCCCCGCTTACCAATTCGACCAAGCCCCGAACTACCTCGTCAAGGGCGGCCTGATCTTCCAGGAGCTGTCTCGCACCCTGCTCGAATCCTTCGGTGAAAGCTGGAGAAGCCGCGCACCGCTCAATTTCTTGGACGCCTTAGAGAATCCGGAAAAATACGAGGGTAAGGTAGATCGCATCATTTTCCTCAGCGCTGCCATCCCCACCCCTGCCACCGTGGGTTATGAAAACCTGCGGAACCTCATCGTCCGCAAGGTGAACGGTCAGGACGTCAAAGACATGCAGAGCCTCAGAAGCGCCTTCAGCAAGAACTCCTCAAAGCTGCACAGCATCGAGTTCGACGAGGAAAACTTCACCGTCTATCTCGACGAGGCGGTCTCCGCCACGGTGGACGCCCAGCTGCTCAAGCGCGGCATCGCCCCGCTTTCACGAGCGAATTAAGCTCAGCCTTCTGGGGCTTTTTTCTTTTTCTATGGCACCGAGGAAAGTGGGGCGAGCCATTGCCCGACTATCATTGGGAAGAGCTCAGCAACTAGATATCCTGCACGGGTAAGTGCGACACTTCTTCACGCACTTTTTCCGCGAGGGCGGTGGAGAGGTAGCGCTCGGTGGATGAGCAGCCGATGGTGACGATCCGTTTGCCTTTGAACTCGGGGCGCTTCGCGATCTGCATGGCGCACCAGACATTCGCCCCGGTGGAGATCCCTGCTGGGAGCCCTTCTTGCTGGGCGAGTGCTTGGGCGGTGGCGATAGCGTCCTCGTTGGAGACGAGGAGAACCTCGTCGATGACGGAGACGTTCAAGTTCTTCGGGATGAATCCAGCGCCAATGCCTTGGATCATGTGGGGACCTGGAGCACCACCGGAGATGACCGGGCTGGCGGCTGGCTCGACGGCGAAGATTTTGACATCGCGGCGGGATTTCAGGACTTCACCGACGCCGGTCAGGGTGCCGCCGGTGCCGACGCCGGAGACGAAGGCGTCCACTTGACCGTCGGTATCACGCCAGATTTCTTCGGCGGTGGTCTCGCGGTGGACTTGTGGGTTTGCGGGGTTGTCGAACTGTCCTGGACCGAAAGAGCCGGGATTCTCGGCGATGAGCTTTTTCGCCATGGCGATGGCTCCGTTCATGCCGCGAGCGCGTGGGGTGAGGACGATTTCTGCACCGAGAAGACGCAAGAGCACGCGGCGCTCTACGGACATGCTTTCTGGCATGGTGAGGATGCAGCGGTAGCCCTTGGACCGAGCGATGAAGGCGAGGGCGATGCCGGTGTTTCCAGAAGTCGGCTCAATGATGAGCCCACCAGGCTTGAGCGAGCCGTCCTTTTCTGCCGCCTCGATCATGGCCTTGCCAATACGGTCTTTGACGCTGAAGAGTGGGTTGAAAAACTCGGCTTTGACGCAGATTTCCGCCTCAAGGCCAGCGGTGATGTGGTTCAAGCGGATGAGCGGGGTATTGCCAACGGTGGCAACCATGTTTTCGGCGATGTTCATGATGGTGGGAATGTAGCTGGGGTTGGGTACAATTTAAAGCTTTTTGTCGGTGACGGCACCCTCGCTGGCGGTGGAGACGAGCTTGGCATACTTCGCAAGAACGCCGCGCGTGTAGCGGGGTTCGGGCTGGGTCCAAGCGGCTTTGCGGGTGGCGATTTCTTCGGCGGAGATGTTGACGTCGATGCGGTTGTTCACGGCGTCAATGGTGATTTCATCGCCATCTTTGAGAATACCAATTGTCCCGCCGCAGAACGCTTCTGGGGTGATGTGGCCGACGACGAAGCCGTGGCTGCCGCCGGAGAAGCGGCCGTCGGTGATGAGAGCCACGTCTTTTCCGAGGCCCATGCCCATGACGGCGCTAGTGGGGCCGAGCATTTCACGCATGCCAGGGCCGCCCTTGGGGCCTTCGAGGCGGATGACGATGACGTCGCCCTTGGAGATTTGTTTGGCGAGGATGGCTTTCATGGCGTCGTCCTCGGAGTTATAAACACGGGCGGTGCCGGTGAAAAGCTCGCCTTCTTTACCCGAGATCTTGGCGACGGAGCCGCCTTCTGCGAGATTCCCATAAAGGATGCGGAGGTGGCTGTCTTTTTTGATGGGGTTGGAAAGCGGGCGGATGATTTGCTGGCCTTCGGGATAGGGAGTGGTGAATTTCGCGATGTTCTCTGCCATGGTGCGGCCGGTGACAGTCATGCAGTCACCATGGAGGAGCCCACCGTCGAGCAACATTTTCAGCAGTGGCATGGTGCCGCCGATGGCGACGAGGTCGGACATGGAGTATTTCCCGGAGGGCTTGAGATCAGCGAGGACGGGGACGTTTTTCCCGATGCGCTCGAAGTCGTCGATGGTGATTTCCACGCCGGCGGAGTGGGCGATGGCGGGGAGGTGAAGCACGGCATTGGTGGAGCCACCGAGGGCGATGAGGACGGTGATGGCGTTCTCGAAGGCTTGCTTGGTGAGGATGTCGCGTGGCTTGATGCCGAGCTTGATGAGATTGAGGACGGCGGCTCCGGAGTCGAAGCAATCGCGCATTTTATCATCGGAAATGGCGTTTTGGGCAGAGCCATTCGGCAGGGACATGCCGAGGGCTTCGATGGCGGAGGCCATGGTGTTGGCGGTATACATGCCGCCGCAGGAGCCTGCGCCGGGGATGGCGTTGGACTCGACGAGTTCGAGTTCTTCGTCGGTGAACTCACCATTGGCGTGTTTGCCGACGGCTTCGAAAACGGAGACCACATCGAGGTCCTTTTTCTCGCCCTTGATGGTGGCGCACCCGGGGAGGATGGTGCCGCCGTAAACAAAGACGGAGGGGCGATTCATACGGGCCATGGCCATGAGGCAGCCGGGCATATTTTTATCACAGCCGCCGATGGCGACGAAGCCGTCCATGCCTTCGCAACCGACGACGGTCTCAATGGAGTCGGCGATGACTTCGCGGGAGACGAGGGAGTATTTCATGCCCTCGGTGCCCATGGAGATGCCGTCAGAGATGGTGATGGTATTGAAGATGATGCCTTTTCCGCCGGCGGCGTTGACTCCCTTGGAGGTCTCGATGGCGAGCTTGTCGATGTGGATGTTACAGGGGGTGACTTGGCTCCAGGTGGAGGCGACGCCGATCTGGGGCTTTGCGAAGTCGTCCTTCTTGAATCCGACGGCATAGAGCATGGCACGGCTGGGAGCGCGGTCTGGGCCGTCAACAATTTGGCTAGAAAATGGGCGTGTGGTATCATTCATCGCGGCGGAAGCATCTTGCGGATGCGGGGGCGTCGTCAAGGAGGGCGGAAGAATTTTTGATTTAGGATATCCTAGGAGCCGATTTTCCCGCAGCCTGGCGCGGTGGATTGGATGATTCAGGCGGCATTGGGTGCGTTGATCGGTGAACTCATGATGGGGCGGCGGCTGGGAAACTGGGCGCTGGCATGGGGGGCGTTTTTCGGGATTTTACCGAATGCGGAGCGGTTGGTTTCACCTTTTTTGAGCCCGAGGGCGGATCTGGCATGGCTGGGTGGGATCAGTCACTCGCTCGGCCTGATGGCGTTAGTGAGCTACGGAATGAGCCACGTATTGGCCTGGTTGTGGCGACGGGATCAAATCAATCGGAGGAGCGCGGGTGCCTTCGTCGCAGCCGCATGGACGGGACACTTACTCTTTGACTGCCTCACGGTGAAAGGAGCAGGGATTTTATGGCCCATCTTGACCAAACCCTTAGCGCTGGGGGTCTTGGATCCGAATGATGTCATCATCGCCTTGCCGTGGTTCGTCACGGTTGTCTGGATTCTCTGGGTGCGACCGGTGATTCCCAAAAAATCACGCTCTAAGAAGCCGAAACGTCAACCCAACCCGTTGCGGAAAAAACTCTGTCTGTGGGGTTTCGGCTTGAGCGCCTCTTACCTTCTATTGGGTGTGGGCATGAAGATGCTGGCGGCATCAGGATTTGAAGCTGACTTACTAAGACGTGGAGTGAAATTTAGTCGCAAACTGGAGGGGCCGATGCCTTACAATTGCCTGCTATGGCGCTCAGTCATTGATCGCGGAAACGAGCTGTGGGTAGGATACCGCTCAGCGTTTGATGGAGCGATCACTCCAGTGCGATGGACCATCTATCCGAAAGGCGCAGATGCTCTAGCGCAGATACTCCATACCAAGGAGGCAGTCGCACTTGAACGTTTTACGGACTCTTGGTGGATCGCCCGGCCTAATGCGAAAGGCGCTTGGTTGGGCGATTTGCGATTTCCTGAATCAAGAACTTGGGGGGAACGAAAAACGATGGTCGATAGTCGCTTGACCCCAGCATGGGTGATTTACGCGAAAACCGCGACAGAGCCAATGAGGCAGATTCGAACCGATCAGCCAAGGGACAGCGATTTTTTGAAACGGATGGCAGCAAGGATTTTTGGATATCGAGAAAGTTGGGAGGCCAACCCTCGTTTGGCGGGCGTAGAAGGTCGATTACCAGAATTGCTAGGTGTCATTGACTAGATTTACGAGATTCTCAGAAATTCTTCGCTTTCGTCGAGCTGTGAATCCGCTATGAATCTCACAGTGAAATTCATTTTGATCTTTTGGGCAGGGGCGGTGATTGCCTCTGCTGCTGCGAGTGAACCGGGTGAAGCCGCAATCCACTTTCTTGAAAAAGTCCGCGCTGGAAGGATCGATCTCGAGCCTGGCGGGGATACCGCGATTTCTGCAGAAGTAATCGGGCCGAAAAAACTGCAAATCGCCAATCGCTACGAGCGCCTGGCAGAAGAAATTGGAAACTCTGTCTTGGAAATCGCAGAGGTGAAACAAGACCTAGATTTCGCCGCAGTGCTAGTTAAGCAAATCAGTATTGCCGATCCGAGTCGCCTACAAATCATCCCTATGGCACTCGTGAAGCAAAACTCAGCGTGGCGAGTCGCGCCGGTGCCCGCATCGTTTGAAAATACGGAGGCTAGATTTCAGTCGTCATATAAACAACGGCTACTGGATTTGGAAAATTGGATGCTCCGAGGACAAGTCACACAACTTGAAACCTTAAAACAGGAATCCGCAGCGCAGCTTCGACAAAAGATTCGCGAGTCAGTCAACGAGTCAGATTTACGCACTAACACCCCAGAGGCTATTCTTCATCAATTTATCAAAGCCTGTGAAAACAAGCAAATCACAAGCATTCTTGCCTTACTCGGCGGCATTTCAAAAGAGCTGCCAGATGATTGGCAGCTTCGCCTAAACGCAGCCAATCAGGCGATATCGATTGTGCCTCCTACACTTAAATTTTGGGAACTATGGGTTTCAAAGAACACTTTGAAAGTCGTCACTCCGCATAAAGATGAAGGACAATTCTCGATTGAGCTATTCAATCCAGTGGATTCCCGAGTCCGACTCCTGAAAATGGTCATCTCGAAAACGACCGATCATTATTGGCGAGTGGATCTACCCAATGAATTTTTTGAGAATTCACCCAGCCCATTAGAAACACAAACTAAAGATTTAGCCCTCAGTGAAAACTTTGGTAGTGAATTCGTTAAAAACTATCAAACCACACCCGAGCCGACTGCTGAACTAGCTTTTGATCGGTTTAACCAAACACTCAACAGCCGAAACTTCCCCAGCCTTCTTCGACTTACTGATATAGTGAGTCATCCGGAAACATGTGTCGAGGCTGCTCAAGTCTGGAGATCATTCACGAAGCCCGATTCCATCGCTCGCTTTTCTTCGCAACTTTCACTAAAAAAAGGGGAGAAATCAGCCGTAGGAATCATCCAGATTTTTTCGACCCGCACCCCAGAAAAGCCAGACACTCAAGCGATTTTCCTTGAAGAAACTCCCACCGGGTGGCTCTGGCTAGCGAAGCCTAGCACTGCGGCACTGATTCCTTACCGCGAGTGGATCACTGCTGAAACCAAGCTGAAAAGCCAGCAGTGGCAGGCAGATCTTCTTAAACTCATCCCTCAAATAACCGCAACAAATTCTGACCGCGTGCCCTCGCAAAATGAATGTGAAACACTTGTCAAAAATTGGTTATCTGCCAAAGCGGAAAGCAATGTCGAAAAAATGATATTACAATCCGCACGGATCGATGACTCGAAAAGCATCTCGACTCTTTTACAAAACATCGGCTACGAAATCACAAATTCTAAGATTCATACCAACATCGCACCAAAAATAAAAATTTACCAAGGTGTTTACGGGGCCGCAGCAGGAATCCAAATCCAACAGGAAGTTAGTAAATCCAGTCATCCCTTTTACCCAATCGTCAACACCTCAAAAGGTCCAAAAATCCTTGCTGAAATTGATCTTTTTGTCTCAGAAAAAAATAGCCGGGAATTCCTAAATAGCGCCGCATTTGATCGACTCCAGAAGTCAACCTCACCCGAGGTGGTAGCAGAGCTCAAGAAGCTTTTTTTGGAGTTTAAAAACCACCTAACGAACCAACTGGAATGAGCATTCACTCCCTCATCCAGATGATTTGAAAAATCTCTATTTCTGCCAGATTTGGCGGATTTCATCTGGCCCTAATTTCTGCCAAGTCCCCGAAACAAGTCCCGCTCCCTGATACCGACCCATCGCCACGCGAATCAGTCTGAGCGTTGGGAAACCAATCGCCGCTGTCATCCGTCGCACTTGTCGATTTTTGCCCTCGGTCAATTGAAGCTCGAGCCAGCTCGTCGGAATCGAAAGTCTCACCCGCACCGGAGGATCACGAGGCTCCACCACCGGCTGGATCTCTAAAAGCCTCGCCGCACAAGGCAAGGTCCGGTGGCCTTGAATGACGATTCCTCCTCGCTTCAAACATTCTAGGGCCTCCACCGTAGGAACACCCTCGACTTGTGCATGGTAAGTCCTAGGATGCGCTGTTTTTGGATCTAAAAGGCGATGATTGAATCCGGGCTCGTCACTGAGTAACAGTAAACCTTCCGAATCCATATCAAGTCGCCCAACGGGATAGACACCTTTAGGAAAATCAAAATCAGCAAGTGTCCGCTGCCCTGGTTGATCAGGGGTAAACTGACATAAAACGCCGTATGGTTTGTGAAAGGCTAATACCATTTATTTCGGGTCGCATAAGTCACGGACTCTGCATAGTTCGATGTAGTTTTCTCTCTGATGAATACCTCCGCATGAGGGATCTGTATCTGGGAAATAGGTCTATCGACCTCAAAGGCGGCTTGTATCGCCTTCACAATAGACACCCGCATTCCAAGGATCACCAATAGCGGCGTGCCAAATGGCTTCTCGAGTTGGACATAACCATCTCCAAAATCACTGACCGTGGATAGCCCGGCAGCCAACCCAAAAAGCGCCCCTGCGAGTGGCCAGCGCCACTTGCCGCTATGTTTTGTAGAATCCAAAAGAAATGTCATGGATACGGTCCGCCGAATCAAATGACCGCCACTTGAAATCCTTTTCGGTGATAGATGCACTTGAACACCGGACCGGCATCATTCGGCTTCCAGCCATTCGCATTTCCAAAATCAATCGCCGCCGTCACCATGTCATAGCTCACAATCCGCGGCAGCTCCGCCGTCAAGACCTGTCCATTCACCGGCGCACTCGCCTCGATCACCAATTCATTCACTCCCCGCCGATTCTGCATGATCCAACGATATTGGACATCTCGATGATTGATAACTTTGTAACCTTTTTGTGGAGGAGGCATGAGCGTTGAGGAAAAGTGACGGCGACGACGCATCTTTGTCGAGTCCCCAACCAATGAGAACGCTTAACTTGGAAATTTCACTTCCTTGCATCCCGGCCCGCCATCTGCTCACCTTAAATCCAATGGGAAAAATCACCACACACGTCCTCGACACCGCTTCAGGCAACCCCGCCGCCGGAGTCCGCATCCGCCTTACTCAATGCGGCCAAATCCTCGCAGATACCCTCACCAACAGCGATGGCCGCTGCGATTCCCCCCTCCTCGCCGATGCCACGCCCGGCCCCTACCAACTCATTTTCTCCATCGGCGATTACTTCCGAGCTCAAGGCACCCCCTCCCCCTTCCTCGAAGAAATCCCCATCCACTTCCTCGTCGAGCCTGGCCGGGACTACCACGTCCCCCTTGCCTGTTCGCCCTATGCCTACTCCACCTATCGCGGCAGCTAAGCACTCCACACCCATGCCCACACCCGTAGAAATCGCTCTCGCACGCCTCGAAGAACTTGGGGCCATCTCCGACGCCCCAAGCCACCTCGTCCGCACCTTCCTCTCCCCGGCTAATCGCGAAGCGGCCGAAAAAATCCTCTCTTGGATGGCCGCACTCGGCATGGAAACCAGCCAAGCCCCCGACGGCACCGTCCGTGGCATCCTCCCCGGGAAAAATCCAAGTCTCTCTCCTCTCCTCATCGGCTCACACTACGACACCGTCATCGACGCCGGGAAATACGACGGCTCCCTCGGCATCATCGCCGCCCTCGCAGCGCTCGAATCCCTCAAACTCGAGACAATCACCCTTCCTTTCCCCGTCCACCTTCTCGCTTTTTCGGATGAAGAAGGCACCCGCTTTCAGACCACTTATCTCGGCAGTCGCAGCATCACCGCGCCGCTTGATTCTGAGACGCTGGCCGCTCAAGACGCCGCAGGTATCAGCATCGCCCGAGCCATCGCGACAGAAAGTCCCACCGCCACCGCAGCACCCATTTTGTACCCAGCCGGCACCCCTCGCGGCTACGTCGAGCTTCACATCGAGCAAGGCCGCGTCCTCGAAGAAGCCCACGAACCCGCGTGTGTCGTCACCTCCATCGCGGGTCAATCCCGCCTGACCGTCACCCTCACTGGCCGCGCCGACCACGCGGGCACCACTCCCATGCCGCTCCGCCGCGACGCCCTCACCGGTGCCGCCGCCTGCATCCTCGCCGCAGAATCCCTCGCCCAATCCAGCCCTCCGCTCGTTATCACCGTTGGGAAAATCCAAGTTCACCCCGGTGCCTCGAACTCCATTCCCCAAACCGCGACCTTTACCATCGACCTCCGCCACCCCGACGACGAAATCCGCCAAAACTCTCTCACCCGCCTCCACGAATCCTACCTCCGCATCGCCGACGAGCGCCAACTCCACCTCCACTGGCTACCCATCCAAGACAACAACGCCACTCCCTGCGACCCCACGCTCACCGCCAGCCTTCTCCAGTCCCTCACTGCCATCACCGGCTCCACCCTCACGCTCCCCAGCGGAGCCGGCCACGACGGTGTCGCCATTTCAAAAATCTGCCCCATCGCCATGCTATTCATCCGTTGCCGCGATGGCCTCAGCCACCACCCAGACGAATACGCCACACCCGCAGACATCGCCACCGGTATCCAGATCCTCACCCATTTCCTCAAATCCCACAACCCATGAGCGACCTCATCATCCACGGCCAGAATCTCGCCCTCGCCATTACCGACGGCCTCATCACCGCCGCCGCCCCCACCCTTTCAGGCACCGCGAAACAGGAAATCGACGCCCGCCACGCGCTCATCCTCCCCAGTTGGATCGATGCCCACGTCCATTTCAACGAACCCGGCCGCAGCCATTGGGAAGGCCTCACCACCGGCTCCCGCGCCCTCGCTGCCGGTGGCGGCACTGTCTTTTTCGATATGCCGCTGAACTCCAGCCCGCCCGTCATCACCCGCGCCGCCTTCGAGGAAAAACGTCGCCTCGCCGAGGAAAAATCCTGCATCGACTTCGCCCTCTGGGGTGGCCTCACCCCTGATTCCCTCCCCCACATGGAAGCCATGGCCGACGCCGGAGCCATCGGTTTCAAAGCCTTTATGTGCCCGTCCGGCATCGACGAATTCCAAGACGCCAATCCCTCCACTCTCCGCCATGGCATGGAAATCGCCGCTCGCCTCGGACTCCCCGTCGCCGTCCATGCAGAAGACCCCGAAGTCATCCGCCTTCACCAACTCGCCCACCCACCCACCGCGACCGACATGCGTGCTTGGCTCGATTCCCGCCCCATCGAGGCCGAACTTTCCGCCATCCGCATCGCAATCGACCTCGCAGGAGAAACCGGCTGCCAACTCCACATCGTCCATGTCACTTGTCCGGAAGGCATCGACCTCGTCACCGCCGCGAAGCATCAAGGCGTCAACGTAACCGTCGAAACGTGTCCTCACTATTTACTCCTCGACGACACCGCAGCCATCGCCATCGGCCCGTTTGCAAAATGCGCCCCCCCTATCCGCTCCGCCTCCACCGTCGCCGCCCTCTGGCAGAAACTCCTCAACGGAGAAATCGACACTCTCGGCTCCGACCACTCACCTTCCCCGCTCGACCTCAAACAAGGTGACGACCTCTTCGCCATGTGGGGCGGCATCGCCGGCATCCAGCACGCCCTGCCTCTTCTCTTCAGCCATAATCAAGCCTTCATTCCCCAACTCTCCAGCAACGTCGCCACCCGCTTTCGCCTCCCGCAGAAAGGCTCCATAACACCCGGCCACGATGCCGACTTCATCCTCCTCGAAAACACCCCTAACACCATCGCCTCCAGCCAACTCCTCACCCGCCACCCTATTTCCCCCTACCTCGGCCTCACATCCACCCACACCATCGGCGTCACCTACCTCCGAGGCGAGATCGTCACATCAGACACCCGCGGAAAATTCCTCAGTCCCGGTTAAGCATCACCGAAAATTTCTCACTCCCCACGCCTTCCTTAAAACGATACAACGCTAAAAAATGTTCGGCCACACTCGCACCACCCTCGCCCACCGCCACGCCCTAATCGCTCCAGACGGTCATGTCCCCTCGACGTTCCCCGGTTGGAGCGACGCCACTGCCTTCGTCATCATTTCCCCCGCCATGGGGGCGGATCTCTCACAGATTCTCATCACCTTCGAGCCTAGCGGCGGCAGCGCCTATTTCCCTGCCGACGAACACGAACATGTCATCTACGTCGAGACCGGCACCTGTGAAGTCCACCTTGCCGATCAAGTCATCCCCCTCGCCACCACTGGCTTCGCATTCATCCCGCCAGAAACCGCGTTCACCCTACAAGGCACGGCAGCCACCCGTCTCACGGTTTTCCGGAAAATTTACGAGTTCCACCTCGACCTCGATCTCCCGCCACTCCTCCACGGTCTGGCTTCCGCCATCCCTGGCGAGCCCTTCCTCGGCAATCCCCGCGCCCTCCTCCAGACCCTCCTACCCATCGATCCGCGTTACGACATGGCCGTCAACATTTTCACTTACCAACCCGGCGCGACCCTCCCTTTTGTCGAGACCCACATCATGGAACACGGCCTGCTAATGCTTTCCGGGGACGGCATCTACCGACTCGAAAATTCCTACTACCCTGTCACCGCTGGCGATGCGATCTGGATGGCACCCTATTGCCCGCAATGGTTCGCCGCCATTGGCGACACACCTGCCAGCTACCTCTACTACAAAGATGTCCATCGCCTGCCCTGAAATCATCGTCATCAATGGCACCCCCACCGACGTCACCGGGGTCCCCATCCACACCAGCATCCTCGACCACCTCCGCCACACCGGCCACACCGGGCCAAAAGTAGGCTGCAATGAAGGCGACTGCGGAGCCTGCACCCTCTTGATCTTAGAACCCGACGGCAGCACCCGCGCCATCAACGGCTGCCTCGCCCTCGTCCCCTCACTCGTCGGCAGGGAAATCATCACCGCCGAGGGTCTCGCCCAAAACGGCCAACTCCACCCGGTCCAGACCGCCATGATCGAGCGAAATGGCTCCCAATGCGGCTACTGCACCCCCGGCTTCATCTGCTCCATGGCCGAGGCCCACCAACGCCAACTCACCGATCCCGCTGCCATCGCCGACCAACTCTGCGGTAACCTCTGCCGCTGCACTGGCTACCGCCCCATCCGCGAGGCCATGGCCCAGTCCATCACGGAACAGGCTCCCACCTACCTCCCTGCCACCATCCAGGCCGCCCCCACCACCTCTTCAGATTCCCTCGCCACCTGGCACCGCCCCAACACTGTCCAAGAAGCCCTCACCCTCAAGTCCCAAAACCCTGACGCCCCTTTCATCGCCGGAGCCACCGAACTCGCCGTCCTCATCAACAAGCGCCACACTCGCTACCCTGCGCTGATCTCCTTAGAACACATCTCATCGCTCCAGGAAATCACCTCCACCCCCACCCATTGGCACATCGGAGCGGCCGCAGCCCTCACCGACATTGAAAAAACCCTCGCTGGCGAATTCCCCATCCTCGACCAAGTCCTCTGGCTCTTTGCCTCCCGCCAAATCCGCCACCGCGCCACCCTCGGCGGTAACCTCGTCACCGCCTCACCCATCGGCGATACCGCCCCCGTCCTCCTCGCCCTCGACGCCTCAGTCACCCTCGCCTCCGCCCACGCCGAGCGCACCCTTCCTCTCGCCGACTTCTTCACCGGCTACCGCCAAACCGTCCTCCGCCCCGACGAAATTCTCACCACCATCCACCTTCCACGCCACCTTCCCGGCCGCGCCCAATTTTACAAAGTCTCCAAGCGCCGGGAAATGGACATCTCCACCGTCTCTGCCGCCTTCCGCATCGTTACGGACGCCACCACCGGCCTCGTCACCGATGCCCGCCTCGCCTACGGCGGAGTCGCCGCCACTCCCGCCCGCGCCCTTAAAACCGAAGCAGCCCTCATCGGAACCCCCTTAGCCGCCACCGAAGAAATCCTCGCCCTACTCGCCAGCGAATTCACCCCCCTCACCGACCTCCGAGGCAGCGCCACCTACCGCTCATCCCTCATCCTCTCCCTCTTCCAAAAATTCATAGCGGCCCCCGCTTACTCTTCATCTTCCATCCCCGATCCCCAATCCCCTATCTCCTATCCTCCCTCCCCCCCCCACGAATCCGCCACCGGCCACGTCACCGGCTCCGCCCTCTATGTCCACGACACCGCCCTCCGCCGTGGCACCCTCAGCGTCTGGCTCGTCCGCTCCACCCACGCCCACGCAACCCTGACCAAGCTCGACGTCAGCCACGCCCGCACCCAGCCCGGCATCCACGCCATCCTCACCGCCGCCGATATCCCCGGCCTCAACAACACCGGCCCCGCCCGCCATGACGAGCCCCTCTTCGCCACCGATACCGTCCACTTCCACGGCCAAGTCATCGCCGCCGTCATCGGCACATCCACCCAAGCCTGCCGCCTCGCCGCCGATCTGATCGAAATCGATTACTCCCCCCTCCCGCCCATCCTCGGCATCACCCAAGCCATCGCAGAAAATTCCTACCACACCGATCCCCACTTACTCGTCCGTGGTGAAATCGAGTCCGCCCTAGCAGCCAGCCCCCACCTACTAGAAGGCCAGTTTCACATCGGCGGCCAAGATCATTTCTACCTGGAAACCCAAGCCGCCTGGGCCGAACCCGATGGCGAAGGCGGCGTCCTCGTTGCCAGCTCCACCCAGCACCCCTCCGAAGTCCAGACCATCGTCGCCGAAATCCTCGGCCTGCCGAAACACCGCGTCGTCATCGAAGCCCCCCGCATGGGCGGCGGCTTTGGTGGCAAGGAAACCCAAGGAAACTTCATCGCCGCCATCTGCGCCCTCGCCGCCACGGTCACCGGGAAATCCGTCGCCCTCCAGCTCGACCGCGACCACGACATGGAATCCACCGGCAAGCGCCACCCCTTTTTCGCGAAATACAAAATCGGCTACCACCCCGACGGACGCCTCCACGCCGCCGATATCCAACTCACCTCCGACGGCGGCTGGTCCCTCGACCTCTCCCTCCCCGTCACCGATCGCGCCCTGTTCCATCTCGACAATTCCTACTACATCCCACACGTCCGCTTCCAAGGCCGCGTCGCGAAAACCCACGTCACCTCCCACACCGCCTTCCGCGGCTTCGGCGGCCCCCAAGGCATGTTAGTCATCGAGGAAATCCTCGGCCGCATCGCCACCCGCCTCCAACTCCCGCCCGAGCAAGTCCGCCAACGAAATTTCTACCACAGCAGTGGCGAGACCAACACCACCCACTACGGTCAAGACGTCCAAGGCAACCGCCTCCAACGCATTTGGGATGAATTGTTAGAGCAGTCCGACTACTCCACCCGCAGCCGCCAAATCGCCGAGTGGAACACCCAAAATCCCCACACTAAGCGCGGCCTCGCCATCACCCCCGTCAAGTTTGGCATCAGCTTCACCCTCAAACACTACAATCAAGCAGGCTCACTCGTCCTCATCTACGCCGACGGCTCCGTGCAAGTGAACCACGGCGGCACCGAGATGGGCCAAGGCCTCCACACCAAAATCCTCGGCATCGCCATGCGCGAGCTCGGCCTTCCCGCCAGCAGCATTCGCCTCATGCACACTCGCACCGACAAGGTGCCGAACACCTCCGCCACCGCTGCCAGCTCCGGCTCTGACCTCAACGGCATGGCCGTGGCCGACGCCTGCCACCAGCTCCGCGCTCGCCTGATTCCCCTCGCCGCAGAAATCCTCAACTGTTCCGAATCCGCCGTGAGCTTCGCCGATGGACAAGTGCAAGGCTCCGCTGGCATTTCCATCCCATTTTCGACCCTGACCAACCTCGCCTACACCCGCCGCATTCAGCTCTCCGCCGCCGGTTTCTACGCCACCCCCGATCTGGAATGGGACTGGAACGTCGGCAAGGGCCGCCCCTTCTTCTACTACGCCTTCGGTGCTGCTGTGAGTGAAGTCGAAATCGACGGCTACACCGGCATGACGCAAGTCCTCCGCACCGATATCCTCCACGACGTCGGCGATTCCCTCAACCCAAACATCGACCGCGGCCAGATCGAAGGCGGCTTCGTGCAAGGCATGGGCTGGCTCACCTCCGAGGAGTTAAAATGGGATCAAACCGGCAAGCTCCTGACCCACAGTGCCAGCACCTACGCCATCCCCGCCTTCAGCGACGCCCCCCCCGACTTCCGCGTCCACCTCCTCACCGAGGCCCACCAACCCGGCACCATCCACGGCAGCAAAGCCGTCGGCGAGCCACCGCTCATGTTGGCCATTTCCGTCCGAGAAGCCATCCGGGATGCCGTGCTAGCCTTCAACCCGAATCACGATTTCATCCTGCCCTCGCCCTGCACGGGTGAGGCGGTGAAGGGTTTGATAGGAGATAGGAGATAGGAGATAGGAGATAGGAGATAGGAGATAGGAGATAGGAGATAGGAGATAGGAGATAGGAGATAGGAGATAGGAGATAGGGGATAGGGGATAAAAGATTGGAGATCAAAAAACCTCCGCGCGTCTCTCCGCGACCTCTCCGCCTCCGCGTTTCGATTCAATCACCTAACTCTCCTCAACATCCCTACGTGTCTTCTGCGCGTGCACTGCGGTTTTTATCTTTAAATTTGAATTTCCGTCTCGGTCATAATGAACCGCTCATAATCACAACCCATTTGTATAATTTTGGGAGCCGCGTTAAATTTTTTGACGGCTTTGATGACCTTGCTTTTAAACGCATGATCGATTTTTACCCCAAGCCGTATCTCCTTAATGCAATTCTTTGAAACTGGAAGAATTCGATTTTTATTTTTTGGGATCTCTCTAACTGGAATTCTATATTCTTCTTCGAATTCCCATTCCTTGACTTTTCGGCGAGCAAGATGGTCGCAAAACTGAGTAACATCCTCATTCACCGCATCAAGCACATCCAAAGGCTGGCTGGGATCTTCGTATATGACGCTCATGGCATTGTTGAATGGAGAAAAATCAGTGAGATAGCCGATACAGATTCCCCGATGGGAATCAGCATAGTATGCCCACATCCGATTTGATCGTGGATTACTAGTGCAACAGATGATTCCGGAATTGCTTTTGAGTGATTCGATCTCCTTCAAGAGTATTTCAGTAGTCCTTGCATCGAGAGCGTCTACTTCTTGCTGTGCTTCGCATGATTTCATGCCAGCATTCAAAAAATACTGATACGCCTTTGATTTCAGTTTTTGGAGATCAACAAATAGTGGGGCATTATACTCAAAGGGGTCGTTCATGTCTTTTGGGGATGTGACATGAACTTCATGATTAGAAATTTCTCTAAGTGCCCATTCATTGGGGCGACGATAGCGATGCAGGATTTTTGGGGGATTGGCTTTTGCTAGCAAACGGCTGATAATCTTATGCTGGCGTTCTATCTCGGGGTCCATATTGAAAATACCGTCAGGTGCCTACTTAAATGGAGAACTTGCCCTCCGCCTCATGCGCTTTTCCCATCACCACCAGTGTTGATTAGTCTGACACCTTAATAAAACAGACTTCCAGTAATAATGGCATCTTACCATTCAGGCTTACTCCACGGTCACGCTTTTTGCCAAGTTCCGGGGCTGGTCGATTTCGCAGCCGCGCAGGCGGGCGACGTGGTAGGCGAAAAGCTGAAGCGCGACGACGGCGGGGATGGTGGCGACGAGCGGGTGGCAGCGCGGGATGGCGATGAAGTCGTCCATGCACTCGGCGGTCTCGTGGTCGCCTTCGGTGACGATACCGAGGATGCGGGCACCGCGAGCGCGGCATTCTTCGATGTTGCCGAGAGTTTTGTCCTTACCAGCGATATCCACGGCGAGGGCGATGATGGGTGTGCCTTTTTCAAGCAGGGCGATGGGGCCGTGCTTGAGCTCAGCGGCGTGGTAACCCTCGGCATGGATGTAGGAAATCTCCTTGAGCTTGAGCGCCCCTTCTAACGCGACGGGATACATCGGCCCACGACCGATGAAAAAGGCGTGCTCGTTCGCGGTGTAGTCGGCGGCGATTTTCGCGATGTGGTCACTCTGGAGGATGACCTTGGAAACAAGCGTCGGGATGGCTTCGATTTCCCGGGCGAGCTTGATGCCGTCTTCTCGGGAAAAGCGGCGGCCACGGCCGAGCTTGAGGGCCATCATGAGGAGGACCGCGACTTGGCAGGTGAAGGCCTTGGTGGAGGCTACGGAAATTTCTGGTCCGGCGTGCAGATACACTCCCCTGCCCGTCTCGCGAGCGATCGTGGAGCCGACGACGTTGCAGAGGCTCATGACGAAAGCGCCCTTTTGGTTCGCCTCGCGGACGGCAGCGAGCGTGTCGGCCGTTTCACCGGATTGGGAAATGGCGACGACGAGATCGCGGTTGGCGAGAATGGGATTCCGATAGCGGAATTCGGCGGCTTGCTGAACCTCGGCATTAATGTCGGCAAGATCTTCGAAGGCATACTCACCGACGAGTCCGGCGTGCAGCGAGGTGCCACAACCGATGAGAACCACGCGGCTGAGCTCGGCGAGTTCGCGCGGGGACGTGCCCATGCCAGCGAGTACGGAGGAGCCGACATTGAAATCCAGCCGACCGCGGATGGCGTTGGCGAGGGCGTCTGGCTGCTCGTGGATTTCCTTGAGCATGAAATGGTCATAACCACCCTTTTCCGTGGCGGCGGCATCAAGGCCGAGCTCGGCAATTTCCCGGGTGACGACGCAGTTGTTCAAGTCCCGGATATCGACCGAATCGGCGGTGACGATGGCGATGTCGTTGTCGTCCAGATAAACGACGCGCTGGGTGTGGGCGAGGATGGCGGAGGCGTCTGAAGCAATGATGCTTTCGCCGTCGCCGATGCCGATGACGATGGGACTGCCGCGCCGGGCGGTGATGATTTTGTCCGGCTCGCGCGCCGAAAGCACGGCGATGCCGAAGGTGCCCTCGACCTGATGCAGGGCGTCGCAAACGGCTTGGAATAGATTCCCCTTGTCGCAGTCGCCGATGAGATGGGAAAGCACTTCGGTATCGGTCTCAGAGTAAAAGTGATGGCCCTTGCCTTCGAGCCGAGCGCGGAGTGCGCGGTAGTTTTCGATGATGCCGTTGTGCACCAGCGCGATGTCCCCGGACTGGTCGAGATGCGGGTGGGCGTTCACTTCCGTCGGTGGCCCGTGAGTCGCCCAACGCGTGTGGGCGATGCCGGTGGCGGCGCGGTGAAACAGCTCAGGCGACCAGTCGGTATGGGCGCGCTCGTTGAGCTTTGCGACTTTTCCGGGAGCCTTGGCCACGAGCACGCGGTCGCTGTCTAAAATGGCGACGCCTGCAGAGTCATAGCCCCGGTATTCGAGGCGGCGCAGTCCGTTGATGAGCACGGTGGCTGCATCTGCTTTTCCGATGTATCCGACGATTCCGCACATGGTAGATTTGAGAGTTAGAGGTTATTCGTTAAAAGTTAGAAGGTCGTGTTGCACGACTTCACCAGGGCGGGTGCTGGTGTGTGGCCCGAGCTTGCGGCCGGGGTAAATGGAGGTGTTGATGCCGGTGTGGGCGTGGTCGCCGATGATGGTGCCAAACTTGCGGCGGCCGGTGTCGACGAGTTCTCCGTTTACCATGGAGCGGTGATTTTTGCCATCGTGGCGGAGATTCGCGGTGGTGGTGCCAGCACCGAGATTGACGTGCTCGCCGAGGATCGAGTCGCCGATGTAGGAGAGGTGGCCGACGTTGGTGTGGGAGAGGATGAGGCAGTTCTTGATCTCCACAGACTGGCCGATATGGCAGTGATCGCCGATGCTGGTATTGCCGCGGATGTAGCAATTCGGGCCGATTTTACAGTTCGCGCCGATGACGACGTTGCCCTCGATGAAGACGCCGGGGAGGATGCGGGTGCCGGGGCCGATGTGGACGATGCCCTCAATCACGGCAGACGGATGAACCTCGCCTTGGATGAAATTTTCGGTCAAGGCAGAGACGTAGCGTTCATTCGCCGCGAGCAAATCCCATGGATACCGGATGGTCGGATGCTCAACGTGCTGGGAGAGCGGAAGATTCCCGATTGGGAAATCTTCACCGTTCCGGGTGAGGGAAAGCGGCCAGCAATCTGAGGGAACGGAGGACATGATTCAGCGGATTTCCTCGTGGATGGCGGTGGTGAATTGTGCCGTCCATGACTGGACTTGGGCGAGTTCGCGGTGCTCGACGAGGACGCGGATTTTATTTTCCGTGCCGGAGTAGCGAATGAGGTGGCGGCCCAGAGTGCCGAACTCGGAGGTGGCTTGGAGCATGAGTTTTTGCAACTTCGGCAAGCTGGCGAGTGGAGGCTTCGAGGGCACGGGGAGATTCGCCAAATGGGTGGGATACTCGTGCATGAAGGCGGCCAACTCAGCAAGGGTGGCGGACTTTTCCTTCATCATGCGGAGCACTTGCAGGGCACTAAGGATGCCGTCACCCGTGGTCGAGTGCTCGCCAAAAATGAGGTGGCCGGAATTCTCCCCGCCGAAGGAATGGCCATTTTTCCTCATGCACTCGATGACACTGCGGTCACCGACGGCGGTGGCCTCGACGCGGATGCCGTGATGGGCCATGGCTTCGATGAGGCCGAGGTTGCTCATAACCGTGGCGACGAGGGTGGCATTTTTCAATTTCCCCTGCTCCTGTAGGCCGATGGCGCATAGCCCGAGCACACGGTCGCCGGAGACGACTTGGCCGCTGGCATCGGTGAAAATGACGCGGTCGGCATCGCCGTCGAAGGAAATGCCGAGGTCCGCGCCATGCTGGAGCACTAGCGCGGCAGCCGTCTCTGGGTGCAGCGCGCCGCAGGACTCATTGATATTCAATCCGTCTGGTTGAATACCGGTGGTGATGACTTCGGCACCAAGTTCTCGGAAAATGAGCGGAGCGATGTGGTAGGCCGCGCCGTGGCCACAATCGACCACGATTTTGGTGCCATGCAGCGAAATATTGTCCGCCGTTTGTTTGACGAACTCGATGTAGCGGCCACGAGCGTCGTCGATGCGCTGGGCCTTGCCAATTTCACGGGGTGGGAGCGGTATCGGCTCGGGTTCGTCGCCCATGATGTGGCGCTCGATCAGGGCTTCGAGGGCATCGGAGAGTTTAAATCCATCGGGTCCGAAGATTTTCATCCCGTTGTCCTCGTAGGGATTGTGGGAGGCGGTGATCATGATCCCGGCAACAGCCCCCATGGACTTGGTCAAGTGGGCGACGCCGGGTGTGGGAAGTGGGCCGACGAGTAGGACGTCCATACCCATGGACACCAAACCACTGGTGATCGCGGTCTCTAGCATGTAGCCAGAAATCCGGGTATCTTTCCCGACGAGGACTCGATTCCGCTGGGGGCCAGGACTGTTAAGGACGCTGGCCACGGCCTTGCCCATCCGCAGGGCGACTTCAGCGGTGATGGGGAATTCGTTGACACGGCCACGAATCCCGTCGGTTCCAAATAATTTCATGATGTCCTACGCTTTTCGGAAAAGCCGATCTGTTTGAAAAAAACCGGATCAAGCAAGACAAAATCTGCCTGCTAGCGGCGCGGCCGGGCACAGGAGAACTCAGCTTACCACTTTCCCCTCGAACTTGATGAGTGCTGCTTGGATGAGTGGATCGTTGTAAAAGACGTCGTCGACCGGTACGATGGGGTCGGGGGGCTCGGGTGCTTTCACCTCGACTTTTTCCGGCTTCGGCGGGCTGGGGTCGGGGGTCGGGGGTAAATCACTCACCTCGGGGGCGGCTTCGATGAGCGAGTCGAAGCTGGCTAAGCCACTGACTTTCCGGGGAGAAGGACTCGCTTCTACGGGAGGAGCGACGACCGCCACGGGCTCAGGAATGACGGGTACCACATCGAGGGTAGGTGCAGGCTGGGCGACGGGGATCGATGCCGGCGCCGGCGCGATGGCCGCCGTTTGTGGGATGAAATCAGCGCCTTTGGTGAGGACCTTGATGACATCGGTGATGCGGACCTCGCCAAGGGACTGGATGGCTTTGATCACGCCAAGTTCGAAGTGGAGGCGCTTGTTGGTGGCCCATTTCATACGCCCTTCCGTCTCGGCAAAGACGTCGATGGCGGAAAGAATCCGGTCCGGCGGGTATTCGGCAGCGGCTCCGAGCAGGGCCGTCCAGAGCGCCGCAGGAATCCCTTCGCCATCGGCACTGGGATCGAGCTTGGCAACTAGCAAGGCACGCAGGCAGCCGATGAGTTCGCCGAGGAGTTGTGAAAGTTCGCGTCCGCTTTCGGCTTCTTTCTGAATGAGGGATAGCGCGGCAGGATTGTCGCGAGCGAGCAGGGTCTGTGTCAGCGAAGCGACTTTCTCCCGGGAGGTGAAGCCAAAGACGTCTAGCACGTTCTCCTCGTGGATGGTATCGCCGCAGAAGGAAACCAATTGGTCTAGCATGGACTGGGCATCCCGCATCCCGCCGTCTGCTCCTTTGGCAATGGCCCACGCCGCGGTTTCTGCGAGGGTGATCCCCTCAAGACTCGCGATGTGGAGGAGATGCTGAGCGATCGTCTCGGTGGGAATCGGGCGGAGGTCGAAGCGCTGGCAGCGTGACAAGATGGTGGGTAAAATTTTATTCGCCTCAGTGGTGGCGAAAATGAATTTCACATGCGGCGGCGGCTCCTCAAGGGTCTTGAGCAGGGCGTTGAATGCCGCGTTCGACAGCATGTGGACCTCGTCGATGTAGAATATTTTGAACTGTCCACGCGCTGGGGCGAAGCGGACAGATTCACGAAGATCGCGGATGTCGTCCACCGAGTTGTTCGAGGCTCCGTCGATTTCCATCACATCGAGCGAGCGGCCCTCGGCGATTTCGATACAGACGTCCTCATCCGGGTCAAAGTCCGCCTTCGGACCGTCTGTGCAATTCAGCGCCTTCGCCAGAATTCGGGCGGTCGAGGTTTTTCCTGTGCCGCGGGGTCCTACGAAGAGATAGGCATGGGCCAAGCGCTTCTGGGCGATGGCATTGCGGAGGGTCCTTACGACATGATCTTGTCCGAGAACGTCGTCGAAGGATTTGGGGCGGTATTTGCGGGCGAAGACCTGATAACTCACAGGCGCGACTGTAGTGATGCGGCTGCATTTGTCATGGCCGACTTTCCGGGAATGCGAAAAAGGCTGGTGGGAGAAGGCAAAAACTTTGTCGGACGAGGATTGATGACCGCTCGGTTGGTGTTACGCTCACTTGGCATGGACGCGAAGAAGACTCCAAAAAAACACTCCAAGAAGCTACTTACTTGGCTCGGTACGCCCATTTTATTCATCGTCCTCTTTGCCGCCACCGTCTGCTTCACCGACTTTCCGGCCCGGATCAAGCTGGCAATAAAAGGGATACTCGTCTCACCTGCCAGCACCCGTCTCACCGACCCAGACGACATCTATCGCCAAGCTGCGGCTAAAATCCGCGCCGACCTTGAAGCCAACTACGAGCGGGAAATCGCGGTGCTGAAAAAATCCCTTGCCGATGCCCAAGCACAGAACACCAGCCCGCCCGTCGCACCGCTCGATCCTGATTTAAATCGCATCACCGATGTCCGCAAGCTCCGCTCTGGCATCCCTTTTAAAACGGAGGTCAACCTAGAAAAAGGCGGCATCGCCTCCCGGGAACGGCTCGACGACACCAGCTACACCGTCTCCTACAAGCTCTCACTCCGCGTCCCCAGTCCCGCGAAATCCATCGCCGAGCTCGAACTTTCCACCCCTGAACTCTCGAAAATCCTCCCCGGCCTACCCGCCATGCTAGAGAAATCGGAGCTCTCCCCCAGCTTTTCCAAGCTCTACAGCAACAAGACCACACGCATCAGCCGCGATGCCACCGCTCTGAATGAGATCCTCACCAAGCACAATCTCTACGATTGCGAAACCATACTCCACCTCCGCAGTGCCAGTGGGCGGCGGGTTTTTCTCCTCCAAGCCGACATGGACGTCGTTTCCGATGGCTCAGACGGAGACCGCCTGCCCACCATGCCCATGGAAATTGTCAATTCCTCCAACTACCAACCGTTCACCAGTTACGGCTGGCCGAAAAAGTCACCGATCCCGAATCCCATGCTCGCGGGTTGGGAAAATCGGGTCATCGCCGCTCAGAAAGAGCTCGCCGCTGCCGCCACCCCCGCTGACCGCAAGTCGTGGCTTCGCGAGCGCATCCAATACCTCAAGACCGGCATCGCCGACTTGAAGTCCCGCAGCTTCCTCGTCGCAGACTACGATCCCTTCATCGTCATCCCAGTGGATATCCTATCTTCCTCAGACCCTTATGCGCCAAAGGTCGGGGACTACACGGTGGTGCTCTACGGCGGAAAGCTCTACCCCGCGATCGTCGGAGATGGCGGCCCTACCTTCAAGGTCGGAGAGGCCTCACTCCGCCTTTCCCGCGAGCTCAATCCCAAGGCCTCCTCCTACAGCCGACCCGTTTCGGACTTAAAGGTCAGCTACCTCGTTTTCCCGGGTAGTCGTGACTCGGTAAAAACCCCGCCCGACTATGAAAAGTGGCGTCAGCGTTGCCACGAGTTGCTCGGCGAAATCGGCGGCCTTGGCGAGGGCTACCAGCTTCATGCCTGGCAAGACCTATTCCCCAAGCCACCGCCAGTCCCCGTCAGCCCTCCGTCTCCAGCATCCGACGCAACCGCTCCGCAGACAGCTCCCGGATCACCCGCACCAGCAGCAAGCACGCCACCAGCGTCACCGCCAGTTCGAGCAGCGGAGCCACTCCCCGCGGACGCTCGCCCATCAGGAACTTTAGGAAATCCGGCAAATTCCCCAAGCCCCGCGCCGCCCCTAAAAGTGCCAGAATCCCGGCCCCAATGATCCCGTGCCATCTCATCTTGATCGAAAAAACTCCGCAAATGACCAGCCCACCGCCCAACGTCAGCGCCCCTTGAAGTAAACCCATCCCACCCGCCTTATCCAATAAGGACAGCCCCGCCGCACCGAGCGCCAAGATCGCCGCACCGCTGAGAAAAATGTAAAGTCGCATGACGGGACGCTGCCATGCAATGCGCCCACCGCAAAGTCACAATCCATCCCCTGCTCATGAATTCACTCTGGAAAAATGGCCACTGGTTCAGCCCCCAAGACTTCTCGCTCCCAGCTAGCGACCGCGGCTTGCTGCTTGGACTCGGCTTGTTCGAGACCTTTTTAGCGCTCGATGGACGGCCGATTTTCCTGCCCCGCCACCTCTCCCGGCTTCGGCAATCCTGCGAATCCCTGAACTGGCCGTTTCCTAACGACGATTTTCCAGAAATCGCCCGCGAGTTACTCTTCCGCAATTCGCTCAGCACGGGTGCGGCCCGCTGTCGGCTCACGCTCACTGCCGGCTCTGGGCCGCTCAATGATCTCAGCCACGGCGGTGATCTCAGTGTCTGGATGAGCGCCCAGCCGCTCGCGACTTTTCCTGAATCCGTCAGCGCCTGCCTAAGCCCATGGCCACGCAATGAGCACTCCCCACTGAGCGGCCACAAATGCACTTCCTACGCTGAAAACTCCCTCGCTCTGGATCACGCCCGCCGCCATGGCTTCGACCAGGCAATCTTCCTCAACACCCGTAGCGATCTCTGCGAAGCCGCCACCGCCAATCTTTTCTTGGTGAAAAATGGCGCTCTCCTCACGCCTCCCCTCCAAGCGGGCTGCCTCCCCGGCATCACCCGTGCACTCGTTCTTGAGCTGGCAGACGCCCGTTCCATTCCCTCCGGCGAATTACCGCTGACTCTCACGGATCTCGCCGGGGCTGATGAATGTTTCCTCACCTCTTCCCTGCACGGCATCCTCCCCATCACACGCTTACCAGACCGCGAGCTAGTCCGTGGCCCGCTCACCCGTCGGCTCCAGTTATTCTACGCTGGCATCCTGTAGGCTCTGCATTCTCTGGGACCCGCTGGGCACGACCAAGTAATCGATTTTTCCTGTTGCAAGCGAGTCTCAATTGGCGATGTTTCTCACACATGCCACACGCCCATGCAGCCGATTTGAAAATCGACAGCGCCATGACTTTGAACCAAGTCAGAGTCGGCTGTGATGTACAAATCCGCGTCCTCAGTGGACCGGGCTGCGACCGCCTGCGCGACCTTGGATTCTGTGAAGAACTGCAAGTCCGCAAGCTAGCCGGCGGGCGGAACCTCATCTGCTCCATCTGTGGGACTCGCATGGCCATCAGCCGCGAACTCGCTGAGCAGGTCATTGTTTCCCCGGTTCAGTAAGATGTCAGCTACGCCAGATGGACCGTCGTTGATCGCCCTGATTGGAAATCCCAATGCAGGGAAGACCACACTTTTTAATGCCCTGACGGGTGCGAATCAACACGTCGGGAACTACGCTGGCGTCACCGTCGCGGTGAAATCAGGCCACACCTATACCCCCCACGGCCGGAAAGTGCGGGTCCTCGATTTACCCGGGTGCTACTCCCTGCGGGCGAATTCTCCGGATGAGAAAGTCGCGCTCGACGCCCTCCACGGCCAGCTTCCCGGCGAACCGGTCCCGGACCTCATCGTCTGCGTGGTGGATTCGTCAAATCTCGAACGCCACCTTCAACTCGTGCTCCAAGTCATCGAGCTCGGCCTGCCCTGCGTATTGGCGCTCAACATGATCGACGTCGCCGAGCGCAACGGACTCCGCCTAGACCCCGTCAAGCTTTCCGAAGAACTCGGAATCCCCGTGATCCCCATGCAAGCAAATGCGAAACGCGGCATCGTGGAACTCAAACAAGCGCTTCGACTCCCCCGCCCCATCGCGCCCGTGACGACATGGACTCACCTCCATGACGATCCGGAAACGGGAAGACGGCTCTTCATCAATCAACTCTGCGAACTGGTGGCCCGACGGCCAAATGCTCACCAGCAGACCACCTCGGACCGACTGGATGCCGTGCTGCTTCACCCGGTGTATGGCTGGCTGGCGCTGATCGGGATCTTTTTCACGGTTTTTTGGGCGATTTTCTCGTTCGCGGAAATCCCGATGCACTGGATCGAGGCGGGGCAAGGAAGTTTCGGGAAATGGGTTGAGTCCCTAATGGTAGAAGGAGATTTCCGCTCACTACTGGTGGACGGTGTCATAGGCGGCGCCGGAGGAGTCATCGTGTTCCTGCCACAGATCGTGCTGCTATTTCTATTCATCGGCCTGTTGGAGAGCTCCGGCTACATGGCCCGGGCCGCTTACTTGATGGACGGGGTGATGGCCAAGGCGGGCTTGAGCGGGAAGTCCTTTTTGCCGTTGTTTAGCTCCTATGCCTGCGCGATTCCTGGAGTCATGGCGGCTCGGACGATTCATTCTTCCAAGGAGCGGTTGGTCACCATTTTCGTCGCTCCGTGGATGAGCTGCTCGGCGCGTTTACCCGTGTTTTTCCTGATCATCCCACTGCTGATGCATGAAAACGAAGGCAGCTGGAAACAAGCGTTGACCCTGTTTGCGATCTACGGCCTGGGCACCGCCACAGCCTTCATCGTCGCGCGGATTCTGCGTGGGAGGCTGGGTGAGGACATCAGCCCCGGGCATTTCCTCCTAGAACTCCCCCCCTACCGGACTCCGCAATGGGGCTACATTTTCCGGCATGTGCTAGACCGGGCCATGTCGTTCGTCAAAAAGGCAGGCACCATCATTCTTGGACTGTCCATCCTACTTTGGGCACTGAGCACCTACCCCAAATCAAACTCCTCTGAGCCCGCGGAAGCCCTCGCTCACAGCGCCATGGGCCGGATCGGCGCAGTCATCGAGCCAGTGGTAAAGCCGCTGGGATTTGATGGCCGGATGGGGACGGCGATTCTGACCTCATTCGCGGCCCGGGAGGTATTCGTCTCGTCCATGGCGATTCTCTACCGGGTGGAAGAGGCCGAAAATGAAGAGCAAACCCGCAACCAACTCCGCGACAAGCTCTCCGCCGCGACATGGCCAGACGGTCGGCCCATCTTCACGCCTTTGTCCCTGATTTCGCTGCTGATTTTTTTCATCTACGCCCTACAATGCTTGCCGACCTCAGCAGTGGTCGCCCGTGAATCAGGCTCTTGGAAGTGGGCACTTGGGCAATTTTTGTTCATGACAGGATTTGCTTACGCCGCGTCCTTCCTCGTCTTCCAAGCGGGCAAACTCATCGGATTTTAACATGAATCTTCATTGCCAAACTCTTCTCGCGCTGGCCATTGTGTCGATCACCCTTGGGATTTTCACCGTCCGCCTGTTCATGCCCAAAAAGAAATCCGGCTGCGGAAAGGGCTGTGACTGCGGAAAATCTTAGCCCCTCGCGAGGCTTGAATCGCTCATTCCCCCGAATTACGACTACCGAGTGCTCACCCTGAAACACTTGGACAACTTACCCACGCTGGATGCGCCGCTTCACTTGGCGCTCGGCGTGTTCGACGGGGTCCATGTAGGCCACCAAGAAGTCATTTCCCGCGCAGTGAATGCCGCAAACCGCGAGGGAGGTCTCGCGGGCGTGCTGACCTTCGACCCTCATCCCATCCGGGTAATCGCTCCGAATAAAGCCCCCACCGCTCTCTTGGCGACTCTGGAAGACAAAGCCAAAGTGGTCTGTGAGCTAGGGGTGACCCTCTTTATCCCGATCCATTTCGACGCAGAATTCGCCAAGATGGAGGCCGTCGATTTCATCGCCAAGCTCACAGCAGCGAACGTGCGCACCATTTGTGTGGGTGAAGATTGGCGCTTCGGCCACGACCGCAGTGGTGATGTGAAATTCCTGGAGCATCAAGCGTCCCTTGGCGGCTTCACCTTAGAAGCGGTGCCGCCCGTGATGCACGACGGCGAGCGCATCAGCAGCACTCGCATCCGCCAAGCGATCCGAGATGGGAATTTAACCGCTGCCGAACAAATGCTCGGCCGCCCCTACACCTTGACCGGAACCGTCGTGGAAGGACAAAAACTCGGCCGAACTCTCGGATTTCCCACTGCAAATCTTGCAACCGCAGAGGCACAACTGCCACCCGATGGCGTCTGGGCCGTCCGGGCCACACTCGCCGATGGCACAACTGCCTGCGGCGTGGCCAATCTTGGAATGCGCCCTACGGTCGGTGGGATTCATCGCGTTTTAGAAGTCCACCTGCTGGATTTCGATGAGAATCTTTACGGACAAGTGCTGCAAATCCGCTTCGAAAAATCATTACGATCCGAAAAAAAATTCCCCTCCGTCGAGCTACTACGCCTCCAAATCCAAAGCGACGTCGAATCAGCGGCTGATTTCTTTGAGAAAATGCGCAATCATGATTCGCAGACTTGACGAATGAGGCAGTTCTTGCGAACACTCTTCTCATGAACAGCATCCACCCGCTCCTGATCAAGGCTCGCAAGCTCATACTAGAGAAAATGACCCCATACTTTTCACCCCCCACTCCCCGCCGGAAGCGGCAGGAGGTGCAGTTGGAATTCCAATGGCGTGCAAAAAGATGATTTTTTCGGATTTTGCGCTTACCCTTGGAGTTTTAGCTCCCTAGGATGCCCAAGAACCCTTCGCATGGAGACTTTCAAACCCTATACCTCGCCCACTTGCCGTGCCGCTCTATTGGCCACGGCCTGCCTCATCGCACAGTCATTCGGGGTGGAATCCGCCAAATCGGGATCTCTTGAATCACGACATCTTCAGGCCATCACAACCGCCATTGAAGAAGCCCAGCAACTCCTGAAAAAAGGAGATGAAGCCTATAATTCCTCGCGCTTTTCCGATGCCGTAACCGCCTACTCTGGTGCAAGAGATTTAATCCCAGACTCGCCGAATAGCGCCGCGCTGCGCACGGCCGCCACCCAACGTTTCGCCCAAGCCTCTGTCGAACAAGCGCACTCACTTTCAAAAAAAGGTGACATCGCTGCCGCTAAACGCGTCTTGGATAAAGTTCTCGACCCCTCAGTCGCACCAAATGATCCCGCCGTATCAAAACTGAGAACCGAACTGGATGATGCCATCCGCACCAACCCCGCGCTTACTCCCGAGCACGTGGAAAACGTCAACTCGGTCAAAAAACTCCTCATCACCGCAGAAGGCGCAGAAAATCTCGGTAACTACAAGCTCGCGAAATCAAACTTTGAAGAGGTTCTCCGAATAGACCCCACCAACACTGCCGCCCGGCGTGCTCTAGAAAAACTCGCCGCCAAAGGGGGATACCTCAGCGCTGCCTACGATCAAACAAGAGCAGAAATGCTCAGCGATGTGGAACAACAATGGGAACTCACTGTGCCTCCAGCGGAACTCGAAGTCTCACCAAGCGGGACGGATCCTTCGCTCAACTCTTCCAATTTCATCTCGGTCAGAAATAAGCTCGACCGCATCATCATTCCTAAATTTTCCCTCGACCAAGCCACGTTCAGTGAGGCCCTCGACCTCTTGCGGATCAAAGCCAGTGAAAACGACACCCTAGAACTCGATCCTGCGCGGAAGGGTGTAAATATCACGGCAAATTTAGGCTCTCCTGATTCACCGGCAGCGGCAAGAATCAAAGAGGTCCGCATCGACCTTCAGCTTACACAAGTCCCTCTTGCTCAGATCCTCAAGTACATCACAGACATCAGTCAAACGACCTACCAGACGGATGATTTCGCGGTAACTATTTCAGCGGCCGGCGTATCCTCCAAGGAACTAGTCACGCGTAACTACCGGGTGCCACCTGACTTCATCAGCAACCTGAGCAACGCTTCTTCGCCAGCGAGTAGCCAAGCACCAGATCCCTTTGGATCCGCCCCGGCCGCCGGGCTCATCCCCACCCGTAAAGGTGCCAAAGAAGCTCTCATGAGCCAAGGAGTCACCTTCGCGGATGGGGCATCCGCAAGCTACTCCCCATCCAGCAACACACTCCGCGTCACAAATACTGAGTCCAACCAGGACATCATCTCACAAATTGTCCAAGCCCTGACGAAGACCGAGCCCATCGTGGTGAGCGTCAGCGTGACCATGATCCGAGTTGAGAAGTCACACCTCGAAGAACTTGGCTTTGACTGGATCCTAGATAATGCTGGCTTCGGCGGAGATAGCTGGGTTCCCGGCGAGAAGAGACTCAATCTGACTGGCGGAACTCAAGGAAATGGTGGCGACCTCAGCGATATCGCACTGCCTCAGGGAAGCATCACTCGCAATCCCATCACTGCAGGCAACCGAAGCGGAGATGGTGCCATTCTCGGAAATAACATCGACCCGCTACTCACCGACGACACCAGAAGCCAAGCGACAGCTCGTGCTCCGGGCGTCTTTGGCATTCGGGGAGCACTAGATGATACCAGTGTGCAAATGCTGATGAGGGGCCTCGATCAAAAAAAGGGAACCGATGTCATGGCTAAACCCACCGTGAGCACCCGCAGCGGCCAAGCATCGTCGATTCATTTCGTCCGTGAATTCATCTACCCAACCGAGTATGAGCCACCGGAACTCCCACAGAACACAGCAGGGATTGCCACAATTACGATTGATCCACAAACAGGGCAAGTTCTCAACGCATCACAGCCGAACTCGAATGCCGTTACCCCTTCGACACCAACCGCATTTACCAAGCGCGATGTCGGAGTGACACTCGAAGTGCTTCCAGTCGTGGATGCCGACAAGCGCTTCGTGACTCTGACCTTGTCACCGACCTTTACGGACTTCGACGGCTTCGTAAATTATGGTAGCCCAATCAATTCCATCGAATCCGGCCCACTCGGACAAACGGCGGTCGAGTTGACCAAAAATGCGATCTTGATGCCCGTTTTTAACACCAAGTCGTTCACTTCCAGTATCGATGTTGTTGACGGAGCCACCGTGGTGGCCGGTAGCTTGATTCAGGAGTCCGTCCAATCGGTGGAAGACAAAACTCCCATACTCGGCGGCATTCCGATCATCGGTCGATTGTTTCAGTCAAAGGTAAAATTGCCCACATCAACGGCTGTAATTTTTCTTGTGAATACCCAGATCATGGACCCCACTGGGCAACCCTATCGTAACCGTTGATCCAATTTTCACTGCAATCCCCCCGCCCATAAGATGTCCGCCGCCCCAAGCGAGCCTGAGAAATTCTCAATCGAAGAAATGTTGGAACGCTTGGATGGCGACAACTCGTCGGAACCACTTGATGGAGAACTAGTCACCCGATCTGACGGAACCCAAGCCATACGGGTCAAAAAGCGTAAGCGCCGCACTGAGCAACCTCAAAAAGAAGCGGTCCGCAAAAAACAGCACCTCAGAAACTTCCAAATCGTGGCGATCATCATCACGATATTCGCCTTATCCATCTTGGTTGGCGGTGCCGTCATTTATTCGAACAGTAAGCCCTTCCGCGATGGCTTGATTGCAAAAATCACAAAAACCACGGGAGCCTCAGTCGAGCTACGGCAGTTCCGGATCAATCCTGAAACCGCAAATGCAGCCACGGTTTCTCTCAGTTGGCCGCCTGGGAACCTCATCAAAAGCCTGCTCCTCAACAAACTGCAGGCAGATGTTTCTCCAACTAGCTTTTTCGGCAGATCATTTACCGGCGAAGAAATCACCGCTGCTGAAGGCAAGATGGAGATCCAGTTACCAACGGCTAACAGTCCCCTTATCAAGTCAAGCGACGCCATCTCGCAAAAAGCAATTTCCTTTGATCGTTACCGCATTCCTAATTTTTCTGTGACCGTTGGTGATCCAGCGGATCCGATCATTCAACTCACGAAATCCGAAGCATCACTGGACCCTGTCAGCATCGGCAAACGCCCTCAATTCAGCTTCTACAAAGGCCAACTGACCATGGCTGGCTGGCCCAATCTCCGACTTGACCGCGCACTTTTTGAACTACAGGGAAAAGAAGTCGAAATCATCGGGCTGAAAATGCTCAGCGAAACAGACAATCGAGGTGAATTCCATCTCGCGGGCACCGTAAGCCCCTTTAAATCAAGCAGCTTATCCACGCTTTCCGTCACCCTGAATGCGTTCGATCTTTCCGCCATCCTTGGACCATCGCTTGGTCGGCTCATCTCGGGAAGGGTTGATACCCAGCCCTCGAGCAAATCAAATTTCTTCTCCTTTGTCCCAGACCAGTCCGCTTCTCCGATCCTCGACATCACCTTCCAAGCCGACCCATCCTCCACCATCGAGCTCGAAAAAATTCCATTCCTGTTTGCCTTATCTCGTATTTTTGAAGACCCGTGGTTCGAAAGTCCGACTTTTGAAGCGGATGCCAACGGCATCATTCATCGCGAAAACGGCACAACTACCCTCAAAAATCTCAATTTGGAAAGCAAAGCTCGAATGGCGATTCGGGGAACCATTTCCGCCAACTCTGACCAATCCATCTCTGGAACTCTCCAATTGGGTCTCGCTGAAGGGATCATCCACTCGTCAAGTTCAACTCGCCTCACCAAACTTTTTGGCCCCGTCAAAGATGGGTTCCGTTGGCTCAATCTTTCCCTAAGTGGCTCCGTTGGCGCATTGAACGACAATTTCGATGATTTATTTACTGCTCTCCAAAATGACGTTGCCGAGGATCCCGGCAAGAAAAACACCACCCCTTCCAGCTTTCGGGAATTGACAAAGTGATGTTCTAAGCCCCTTCCACTCAGATACTTGAGCGCAGCCGGTTGAGAATGATTTTTCCCGGGAGCCTGCGAAAAAATCTGAAGATGGTCGTGGCGTTTCATCCAAATTTAGTGCATGGTGTCAGGTGCAATAGCGGTTAGAACCACTCTTGCCAAAATTAGTCCTAATCACAACGAACCATGCAAACTGCCAACGTAAATCTACCGATCACCGTTACTGTTCGTCACGAACACGTCACCGACGCTCTACGCGATCATGCCCATAAAAAAATTGAGGGCCTGCATTTAGACTATCCGCGAATCATTGAGGCCAAGGTCATTCTCGACGTTCAGAAAAATCGGCACATCGCCGAAATTATTCTCTTCTGCGCCAACCACATCACCATCGAAGCCCACACTGAGGGTAAAGACATGTATGCCGCGCTTGACGAAACCATCGAAAAAATCGCCCGCCGGATGCGGAAGCACAAAACCCGTCTGCTCAAAAAGCACAGACCGCACCGCAACGAATCTATCCGGCATCTTGAAGAACGCTTTTTTAAAGAAGAGGTGCTCGACCATCCAGAAGACTCCGAACTGGATCCAGAACCCTTCATCATCCATCCGGAAAACTACACCATCCGGACCATGTTTAAGGAAGATGCCATCATGCAGCTTGAACTTAGCGAACGCCCATTCGTCCTCTATAAAAGCGCTCGCCGCGGCTGTCTAACCATTGTCTATCGTCGCAAAGACGGAGATTTTGCCGCTATGGACATCAAGGATTGATCCCAAGACATGTCACACTCGATTCGTTCAGAGTTCGCTCTGAACGAATTTTTTTTTCTCCGGACTTCCCATGGAAGCCTTACCGAAACAAGAGCTTTATCACGTTTTTTCCCGCATTTACGTGATAGCATTCTAGCTTTGCCTTTGATACTTTTTCCACTTGAACGTATGCACTTTGCATTTACTTTGAATTCGTAAAACCCGCTTCTCCCCTCTTAACCCAAGGGAAACCCATTATCACCTACCGCCCAGCACTGCCATGAGAGCATTTTCCATCCTCGGCCCACTTCGTCGGCGTTCCTCCACGACCCAGCCACTTCGCCGTGGCTTCACGCTCATCGAGATGCTCGTCGTCATTGCAATCATCTCCATCCTCCTCACCGCCGCTGGCCCCGTCTTTGACAAGCTGACCTCCGGCCAGAGCCCCGCCGCCGTCGCCTCCGCTGTCGCTGGCCAACTCGACCGCGCTCGCACCCACGCCATTGCCAAGAACACCTACGTCTGGGTCCGCCTCGGCGCCATCGAAGAAGAGCCAAAGGACTTCTTCATCGGCGTTTACCAATCTCTCGACGGCACGGAAAAACCCGACGTCGCCAACTTCAGAGGCGTTTGGACCTCCCCTCGCTTCGAGAACTTCAAACTTAGCAACCAGCTCGACCCCTCATTTACCAGCACACTCCCAGAGCCAACCATCTCCCCTAACGCCAAACCCGACCAAGCCGTCTGGATTCGCTTCTCGCCTAGCGGTGAAGCACAAACCATCGACGCCATCCCCACCGAAAGCCGCATCAAAATGCGCCTCCCCTCCGGTCCCGTCGCCGACCTCACCTCTTGGATCGAACTCGGCCTCCAACCCACCCGCGGTGGCCAAGTCCCCGAATCCGCTAAAAAAGACGTCGCCGCCGTCCGGATCGCCGGACTCACCGGGCAGACCCTCCAATTCACCCGCTAAAACGAATCCCCTTCCGGCCCTAACGCCATGAAACCCATCCACCACCCCGCGCACAAGCGGCCAAGCTCCGGCTTCACCCTCACCGAAGTCATCATCGCCCTCGGCTTGTTTATTTTCGCCATCACCGCGCTCATGGGAGTCATCCCCTACGGCATGAACCAAGTCCAGACAGCCTCTAACGAAAGCCGCTCCCTCGCCGTCCTCGAAGCCATGCGGGACGACATCAAGCTCGGCCTCAAGCTTCAATCCAACCAAACACTCATCTACGAAATCGGCCTGCCTAACGGCTCCAACAACGTCACCATCGACCAAAGAATCTCCGAAACCGGTGCCCGCGCCACCGCCAGCCAAGCTGCCCTTTTCCGCGTCCAAGGCAGCCTCACCAGACCCGCCGCCGCCTCCGCAGACCCCATCCACCTCAACCTCCGCGCCACCTGGCCCGCCAACGCTCCCATCGGGAAAGAAACCGGTTCTGTCGATCTCGTCGCCGCCTTCAAACCATGAAAACCTCTCGCCAAAGCCACCAGCAGCCCCACGGCTTCACTCTCATCGAGCTCATCGTCACCATGAGCATCCTCAGTGTCATCCTGCTGATGGCGCTTCAAGTCACCGAGTCCACTCGGCGCTCCATTCGTGTTTCCGAAGCCAAATCGATCAACGACGCCATCGCCCGCCGCGCATTCGACCAAATCTCCCGCGATTTTGCCCAAATGGTCGTCCGCGACGACGCCCGTATCGAATTCAAATCCAATTCCGGTAACGACACCTTCCAATTCTACACCAACACCCGCGGCCTTACCACCGGCGGCAACGTCGCCGAGCGCGGTGTCACCCTCGTCAGCTATACCACTCCTTACGACAACGAGCGCGGCTACGAACTCACCCGTGGCACTCTCGGACACGACTTCAACCAAGTCGCCGGCTCCGCCCTCAACCTCAACTTTGACCCCAACAACCCGAACAACAACAACACCTTCCCAACCATCTCCGCCAGCAACCTCCAATCCCTCTCCAACAACATTTTCCGCTTCGAGGTCCAATACCTCTACGAAGATCCCGCCGCCGCCAGCAACCCACAAATCACCCGCGAAATCCGCGAGCCCAACTCCACCACCAACTTCGCTCAGAAAACCCTCCGTGGCGTTACCATCACCCTAGCCACCCTTGATGACCGCAGTCGCCGCGCCGTCCAGATCAGTCGCCTAGAAACCCTCGCCAACCTCTTCCCAGACGCCACCGCCAACGCCGACACCCTCGCCACTTGGACCACCGAGCGCGACCGCCTTGCCCTCGTCGGTGCCGACAGCCTGCCGAAAGACGCCCTCCAATCCATCCGTTGCTACCAACGCACCTTCCTCATCCCATGAAAACCCAGCCACTTTCCCACCCTCGCGCTGCACTCCGCGCCGCCCACCAACCCGGGCTCGCTATCGTCGTCGTCGTCTCTCTCATGGCGCTGCTCATGCTGCTGGTCCTGGCCTTCCTCCTCACCAGCTCCACCAACCGCAACATCTCCAGCACCGACGTCGCCATCCGCCAAGCCGACAGCGTCGCCGAGCTCGCCAAAGAAACCTTTGTCAGCGACCTCCTCGCTGAAATGAAAGACGGCTCACAAAACATTCAACAAAACGCCGACGGCAGCTACGCTTTCAGCATCGACACCCCGCGGAACATGGTCCCCAGCCGCGCCGTCAGGAGCAACATCGGCTCAGACCCCATCTACCGCAACATCGTCAAACAAAGTGCCGACGGAGTCACCACCCACAGCCTTGGTCGCAGCGGCGTGCAGCGCGCCTCCAGCGTCTCCACCTCCCAGCCAGACCTAGACGGACGCAGCATCGCCCCCAAGCGCTGGAGCGCCCCGAAACTCCTCGCCCCCGGTCAAGAACTCACCACCAACCAAGTCCCCGACTGGATCTACACCACCCGCAGTGGCACCAACCCCACCCGCTTCAGTCAAAACAACAGCCAATCCACCGACCCGACAGGAGCCGTCAACCCCGACTACATCGTCGGTCGCTACGCCTACCAAGTTTATGATGTCTCCGGCCTGCTCGACGCCAACGTCGTCGGCAACGACTCCCAGAACCCACCCGCTGGCGTCCCTAGCCGCAAAGGCTCCCTCGTCTGGGCCGACCTAAGCGTCCTCCCCAACTACAACTCCAACCCTGGTGCCCTCGGCGACTGGCGGCGCATCAGCAGTAAAAACTGGCCCAAAGGCATCAGCGCCTCCAGCGTCGAAGACTTCATCCGCGAGTGGGGCCAAGTCAACGGCTGGATGAAAACCCCCGTCGTCAACAACAACTCAGACAATCTCTTCCTCACCCGGAAGGATCTTATCGCCTACCAAAAAGCCAACCCCAACGTCATCCCCGAGAGCGCCCTCCCCTATTTCACCACCAATAGCCTCGCCCTTAATCGCCCCTCTTGGGCACCCACGTCGAGTGCAGGAGGGGGGTTTGACTATAAAGGCCGTAAGGACGACCCAACCTCACCGAACCGCCGCATCGCAGGTGTCTTGGTGAAGAGTGGCTTTACACGTCGTGATGGAACCACCGCAAAGCCTGGCGAACCATTGATCATCAGTCCTTTTCCACTCAGTAAAATCAATGCTTTCACCACAAACAATATGGCAGACATCGCCAAATATTTCGGCCTCGTGCGGGGTTCGAGTGCAGGCACATGGATCTACACCAATTTCTCCAATAGTAGAATACGAACTCTTGAAGAACTCGCCGCTCTTAGCCCACCTCGCGAGCCTGACTTTTTTGAAATGCTCAAGGCGGGTCTTCTAAACGGCTCACTTGCAGTCGCCAATAGGTCCGACGGTTTCTTCAAAGACACGATCCGCGACGGGAATGAAGCCTATCAAATTTTGCGCATCGGCGCGAGCATCATAGACCAGTGGGACACCGACGACGATCCTACCGTCATTGAATTTGGCGTCGGTAATCCTCTAACCGGCGTCCGTACTGAAGACGTTGCCGGAGTAGAAAACCTCCCATATTTCCACTTCCTAACTGAGTCTCGCTTCCGTCGCCGCGATGCGGAACCTCCCAATGACCCGATTGCCTGCACCTATATCAATTTCCAACTGTGGAACCCTCACCGGAATCCTATACTCGGAAAATGCGCATCGGGGGCGATCCGGATTGCCTTCGCAGGCACCAGCTACATGGCTTGGAATACCAGCTCCTCCAACCAAGAAGCAGGCTACACGCCCTACGCCCGAAATTCTGAGAAACGAACTGCGACATTCGATCAAGACTTTATCGAATTCACCATCGGAACTGGCACCTCAAGTTTTTCAACCCCCGTTTACCTCAAGCCTGGAATCGCTGGTGCTAGGGCATCAAGGCCTGGTGATTCCACTACAGTGGGTGAAGCACCTGTCATCGGCTACAAAGTCGGAGAGATTAATGCCCCGTATGCTGATGCCCCGGCAGGTCATACAGTTCGATATAGTTCCAACGGACTCTTCTCCAGATACGAGCCCTCCATGAGCTTCGCCTTGCAAAAAAATGTCAGAGGCGTTTGGGTGAACTACCAGATCATTCCTGAGTGGACCCTGACTCATGGATTTGTCATAGGCTCACTAAACGATAACACTACAAGACTCTATGCAGCCAAAGGCGACTATGCGAATCTTCACGGTATGCTCATCGACCCACGTACAACCCGGCACGGAATTTCCTCCACAACAAATGCACAGTTAGCGATTGGAAAAACCACTGGCGGTCGTTCATACGACAATAAGTTTTTCCCACCTGCCAACTGGATCACTCCCGGAAACCGGGTGCCGGAGCAGTATCAATCAAATTCTCCTGGTGGTAGATCCGTCATGTTCAACCGCGACGGGACACGCTGGCCGAGCGATGGAGGAGAGCCGTTCAGCATGACCGATCCGAATCAACGCCCGGAAATTCTCAACCGTCCGTTCCAAAGCGTAGTTGAAATGGGCATGGCCTTCCGCGACCAGCCTTGGACCTCACTCAACTTCTTCGGAGATTCTGACGATTTGACCAATCCTGGTGACGGTGCGCTTTTGGACCTCTTCAGCCTCACAGAAACTCCAACCCGAGGAGGTGTGCTCAACCCGAATGCGGCTCCAGCGGACGTGCTCCAAACACTCCTCAGCCAAGCCTCGGTTCACGAAGGCGGTATCACCCTATCCAACGATCTGGCCAAGAGCTACGCCACTGCCATCCGTACCCAACTTGATTCTAATCCGATTGTCAGTCTGGGTGAACTTACCACACTCACAAGCACCGTTATTAAGTCATCCAAGGTGACTGGCGAATTGAATTACAAGGCACGCGAAGTAATCGGTCGGGCCTTGAGCGACGTGTCGAATGTCCGCACTTGGAATTTCCTAATCGACATCATCGCGCAAAGTGGGAAAATCTCCCCATCGGCGAGCTCGCTTGAAAGTTTCGTCACCCAAGGAGAACGCCGCCTATGGTATAATATTGCAATCGATCGCGTGACAGGAGAGGTTATCAGCGCAAAACGCGAAACTATTTTTGAATAAACGCCCAGAGACCACACCCCCACTTCATGAATCTTTCTCGTCCAATTTTACCGATTTTTATTCTCTCGGTCTCCGGTTCGCTTCACAGCCATTCACAAACTCCGCCAGCGGCACCTGTTGTCGCGCCTGCGGCACCAAAGATTTTACTCTCCCCTCCCGCCGATAAAGTAGCTTGGAACATTCGTTACACTTACAAGAAAAGTCGCGAGGCTGTGGCAGACGAGAAAAAGGGTGACTTGGCCTCAAAAGCGCTTGAGCCCACAGACTTGGCTCGTCCTGAGAAGATCGACTATATCATCAAAGCTCCCGTTTCGAGTGCGATCACCCATTACGAAGGCGGGCCGAAAGAGGAGGCCTATTACTTCGGGAATTTCGAGTTCAAAAAAACCCTGCGCCAAAAAGCGGTTCTGATGTCGGACCTCGATAGTTACCCGACGGCGGAGCAACTATTCCGCAAGCGTTTCCCCGGTGTCCACTGGGTTTTTCCGAAACATTTCGTCAGAGTGGAAGTGGCCTATGGAGAGCCCTGCGCTTACTTCAAAGACGTGGCGGCGGTCCGGCCAAAAGACACCGATAAAATGGATGATCTTTTGGACGAATCAAAGTATGGCGGACGAGAGGCTTGGTTCAGCGTTGCGACGGGTTTACCTGTTGCTTTCAAAACCGAGGATGCAACAGGCCGCTACAACTTCGAAGCCCCACCTACGACTCCCGTGACCATACCGCCTGATGTGCGGGAAAGCATTGCAAAGCAAGCGAAGTATCTAGCCTATTTACAACAACGTGCAGCGCTCACCGAGCCTCAAGCAAAGAAAAAACCTTAATACGGGAACCATCAAGGATCGCCTCCGTGCTTGAGGCGGAGGATGGAGGAACCTCCCGCCTCCCTATCCGGGGCTAGCTCACCACTCCACGCCCAGTCCGTGCCTTCCAGCGAGCTCGAGCAGATCCTCACGCATGGGCCATTCGTCGGGGCGTTCGCTGGTTAGGTGACGTTTACTGGCTCCTTTGAGGGTCATGCAGCCGGTGTTGTCGCCGATTTGGCGGATTGATTCGACTTCCTCGGCGGTGAAGCGGACATCTGGCATGAGACCGAACTCGCGGATTTTATCCTCGATGCGACGGGCGCTTTCCCCGGCTTCTTGGATGAAGGTGGGCACGACGGACTCCACGGCCGGGTGGCTGAGGTTCCAGATGCAAGCGAACTGGAGTAGGCTCAGATTGTATTTCTCGGCGAGGGGGCGCATGCGGTTGGCCTTTTCCATGCCGTGCTGGACCCAGCCTTCTGGGCGATAGGTGCGGTGATCGCCGGGTTTGAAGGAATGGTCAGGGCCGCCGACGTCGTCGTGGAAGACGCCGCCGTAATCGACGACGCGGGTCATGACCTTGATGCCGTGCGCCTCACAAAGCGGGAGCGTGAGGCCGACGGGCCAAGGTTCGAGAGGGTTTAAAATGAGCATCGACCAGTCGATGAGTTCGCCGAATTTTTCAAAGCAGCCGACGAGATCGAGGGAAAAGCCATTGGCGGGACCGGGCGCGATGCCGAGGCGGTGAGCGAGTCCTTCCGCTTTCACGGTGGCGAGTGCTTGCCAGAGGGGTTCGCTGGTGTAGCCGAGTTCGTCTGGGTTGTGGAGCATGAGCAGGTCGAAGTGGTCGCTGCCGCAGCGCTCAAGTTCTTTGGCGCAGGCCATGCGGATGAAGTCGAGGTAGCCGTCTGGACCGCGCAGGGCGGGGCTGGTGAAGCGGGGGTAGCCCTTGCTGCCCTCACGCTGGCCTTCATAAAAATCATGGCCGATCATGCCGACGAGCGAGAAGGTGCTACGGTCGATTCCTTTTAAAGCACGGCCAAGCAGCTCGTCCGCCTTGCCATTTCCGTAAACATCCGAGGTGACGAAGGTGCGGATGCCCGCTTGGTAGGCGGTCTCGATGCAGCCGATGAAGCGCTCTTCAGATAAGGTCTCGCCAAAATGCATGAAGCGGCCGCCGCTCCAAGTTCCGTATGCCGTTGTCGTGGGTTCCATGGTGGTAAAAAGGTCTCTCGGCCACTGAGTAATCCCGCAGAGTGTGCCGGTCAACGCAAAGGAGGCGTGTGGTGTTCTGAAAAATTGAGCAGATCTTGCGCTTCCGCTTTGCAGTGCGCGTGCTGGCTGCTGGACTGCGTGCCAGATGCGCTTGGATCGATTTCTCACCCACCGGACTGATTTACCCCGGCGGGAAATCTTGAGGCTGCTAGCGGAGGGCCAGTTGGCGGTGGACGGAGCGATCGAATCCAGCGGCTTGAGGAAAATCGGCCCATTTACCAAAGTGGAGCTGGCTGGGGAAATCCTGCAAGCGCGGGAAGCGGTTTACCTCATGCTGCACAAGCCAGCAGGCTATCTGAGCGCGACTCAAGACTTGCTCCATCCCACGGTGCTGGAACTCATCGATCATCCACTGCGAGACGAATTGCACCTAGCGGGGCGGCTGGACCGGGCGAGCACCGGGCTGATTTTGCTGACGAATGACGGTCGCTGGTCCAAGCGCGTGACCGAGCCGGAGGAGGAAATCCCAAAGGTTTACCGAGTGACGACGCGGGACATCATCGCGGAAGAGACGGCCGCACACTTCACCCAGGGGATTTATTTCGCCTACGAAGATCTGACCACTCGGCCAGCGATTTTAGAAATCCTCAGTGAGCGTGAGGCACTTTTAACGATCCATGAAGGACGCTACCATCAGGTGAAACGCATGTTTCACGCGGTTGGGAATCAGGTGCTGAGCCTGCATCGGGAGAGAATCGGTGCCTTATCCATGGACCATGGCCTAGCACCAGGCGAGTGGCGGCACCTCAGTTCCGCAGAGGTGGGGTATTTCATTCCCACAAGCGGCTTGTGATTGCGGTGATCTCGGTATGTTGCCTGCTTAGATTCTAATGACTTATGGAGACTGAAATTGCGGGTTGGTTGAGTGTGGTTTTTCGCCTGGTACACGTGGTGGCAGCCATCATGTGGATTGGTAACTCGCTGCTCTTCACTTGGATGGAGCTGAACCTGATCCCAGCGCCCCCTAAAAAGGACGGGGAGGAAAATGAGCTACTCGGCCACTTGGACATGCTTCATGGCGGAGGAGTCTTCCATTTACAAAAAAAGATCATCAATCCGGCAGCGATCCCTGTGCCCTTGCATTGGTTCATGTGGCAGTCCTACACCACTTGGCTGAGCGGGGTGTTATTACTGATTTCAGTATTCTACGTCGGTGGCGGCTCGGCGATGCTGGATGCCACCAAGACCGCGCTGTCCGGTAGCACCGCCATCGGCCTGAGCGTGGCTGGGATCTTGGGTGGCTGGCTGATCTACGACACCCTCTGGAAAACAGGGCTGAAGGATCGCAAGTGGGTGATAGTGCCGCTGTCGTTCGCACTGATCCTTGCGACGGCCTATGGCTACAATCAGGTCTTCAACGGTCGCATGGTCTATCTACAAATTGGCCTCATGATGGCGACATGCATGTCCGCGAATGTATTTTTCCATATCATTCAAAATCAGAAAAAGTTCATGGCCTCTTTGCTGGCAGGACTGCCCCACGATTTGAAGTATGGCAAGCAAGCGAAGCTGCGCTCGATGCATAATCACTACATGACCTTCCCGGTGATTTTCATGATGCTCAGCGCCCACTCACCGCAAGTGACGAGTGCTGGGCAAAATGTGCCGATTCTTGGGGTGATCATCGCGACTCTAATGGGCATTAAATTGTTAATGAATTCGCGCTACCATTTCAAACATTGGCTGGCCACGGCGGTGGCGGTATTCACGCTGGCTTGCATCCTCATCAGCGTCTTGCTGGCCGTGCCGACGCGACAAGAATCAAGTGCTGCTACTGGTGTCGTGGCTGGAGGAAAACGCTTCGTCAGTCTCGGCTGCGCGGCCTGCCATCAAGTGGGTGCCGCACAAATCGCCCCAAATCTGGTAGGGGTTTACAACGCTCCACAACCGCTGGCAGATGGCTCGACCATCTTGGCCGATGAGGCCTACCTCCGCGAGTCCATCCTTCATCCACAGTTGAAAGTCGTGAAAGGCTATGCGGCCGCCATGCCGTCGTATGCGCATTTACCCGCGAATGAAATCGACGAACTTCTGGCCTACATCAAATCCCTCACTTCGACTCCGTGAGACTTTTTCCGTGTCTTGCGAGGTTCAGCTGCCAGGCGCGTATGTTATAACGGCCACGGCCACGGGTTTTGAGCTGGGTGAGTAGCGTGTCTAATTCCGCAATAGCCGCCGTGCAGCCAGCCGCATCTGGAGGAAATCCCCCAAAAACACTCCCGCTGAGATGTTTGTAATCCGCGAGGTAATCTCGCGCGAGCCCTTGGTAGGTGCCGAGCAGCGCTTCGTCTTTGGCCAATTCTGCATCAGCGACGGCTTGAAAAAATGGAGCGGCCTCGTTGAGAAGTCCTTGATCCCAATTTTTCATTCCCGCCAGCATCCAGCCCATCACCCGGGAGGCGTCCTTCGCCGAGGTATCGAGATTCTTTGCCGGAATCGCAGGAATCGCTTGGACTTGTTTTAAAAGAGCCAGCAGATATTCACCCAGACGTGATTCAGCAGGAACTGATTCACAATGAGTTACCGCAGCCGCGGCCAAGGATCTTGCCGCCTCGGATTGACCGTCCATGAAGCTTACCAAAACGGCTTCCACGCCTGCCCAGCTCCGAGTGGGTTCTTGCAAATCCGGGTTTGCCACCAGTTTCCTAAATCCCTCAGCCGCTTTCGAGAAATCACGAGACTCCACCGCAGCTCGTGCTTCTCGATAGCTCCTTGCGATATCGATCGCCGCAGATGGATCTGACTCTGGAAGAACAGGCGCACTGGCAACAACCGTGGGTGAAACCACTGGCGGCACGACCTCACGAGTGAACCACCAACCAGCCAACCCAAGCACTGCCAAGGATACGAGACAAGCGGCAGCGACTCGAATGGTGGTTTGTTGCTTCTTCTTCGCACTTCGCCTCGCAGATTTCGTAACCGTCTCTGAACGATCCCCCCCGGTCGACAAGTGCTTTAGCGCCAGCTCCAGCTTGGAAATCATCTCATCATAAGACGAAAACCTCGCCTGTGGTTGATACGCCATCGCCCGTTCAACAATCCGGCAAGTCTCAAGAGTCAGTTGCGGGTTCACCGTGCTGAGTGACACCACACGCTGCTTCGCCAGCCGCAGAGCGGTGGTGTCCATCGTTTCTTCACCACAAGACGGCACCCCTGCTAGGGCATGGTAGAGAGTCGCGCCGAAGGCATAAATATCCGCACGGAAGTCCTCGGGCGCGCCTTCGATGGTCTCAGGCGGCACATAATACGGAGTCGCCCAGACCTCGGTGGCCTGTGCCTGCCCTCCCTGGGTCACTAGCGCCAAGCCGAAGTCCACCAACTTTGCATGGCCCTCGGCATCGAGTAAGATATTTCCCGGTTTCACATCGCGGTGGATCAGTCCGGCGGCTTGCGCAGCTCTGAGACCCTGGGCGATCTCGATGGCGAGCGGGAGCATTTCCAGTTCCGGGATTTTCCCACGCTCACGGATTTGATGCTCGAAATGCCCGCCTGGCACCAACTCCATCGCGATGTAAAGGCGATCAAACGCCTTGCCCGTTCGCAACACTCGCACGACATGCGGGTGACTGAAGGAGGCCGTGATTCTCGCCTCTTCCTCAAATGCGATGATCCGCCGCTCATCCGCAGAAAACTCCTCACTGAGGATTTTCAAAGCCACTTCCCGGTTCAAGGTCTTGTCCTTGGCGACGAAAACCATGCTCATGCCTCCAACCGCATGCCGGCTGACCAAGGTGTAAGGGCCAAATTCTCGTTTCACCCGTGTCTCTGCCTGACAGGCTGGGCAGACCACCCGGGAAAACGGAGCCACCGCAGAAACATCCATCGCACTTTCACAAGAATCACAATAGGCGATGGTCTCTGAGCACTCTGGCATGAGCCAGTTCTATCCATCTCAAGAGCTCCTGCAAACTTGAAACTTGCTGCAATGGCTCATCCGGTGAGAATTAGCGCGTGGAAATCCTTGTTGAAGAATGTCCGGGCGAGCGCATCGACGCTTTTCTCGCAGCCCGTCTCGCGGACTTGTCGCGCTCTCGTATTCAGGCACTCATCCGTGAGCAATACATCCAAATCAACGGCCACCCCGCCAAGCCACGCGACGGGGTAAAAATCGGGGATCGTATCACCGTCATCCTGCCCGAAGCCGTACCGCTTAATGCGGAAGCCCAAGACATCCCGCTGGAAATCCTTTTCGAAGATGATGACATGGTCGTGCTGAATAAAGCCCACGGCATCGTGGTTCACCCGGCACCGGGAAATCCAGACGGCACCCTCGTGAATGCTCTCTTGCACCACTGCCAGGGGAAACTCTCTGGGATCGGCGGCGTCGAACGACCCGGGATCGTCCATCGCTTGGATAAAGACACGTCGGGCTGCATTGTCGTGGCGAAATCTGACGTCGCCCACCAATCACTCGTCGGGCAATTCGCGGGACGGACCATGGAAAAACTCTACCTCGCCGTCACTCAGGGCATTCCAAAACCCGAGAAAGATACGATTTTCACCCACATCGGTCGGCACCCGGTGAATCGCCAGAAAATGGCCGTCGTCAATCCACCTGGCGGTAAATCTGCCATCACCGACTACGAAATCCTCGCCGCAGACGCCGCCACCCTCACCTCACTCGTGCTCTGCCACTTGCACACCGGACGCACCCATCAAATCCGGGTCCACCTCCACCACAAAGGCACGCCGCTCGTCGGGGATCCGATCTATGGCAAACCCAGCAAAACATCCGAGCAAACCGGACGCTTGATGCTCCATGCCTGGCGCCTCACGCTGGATCATCCCGTTTCCCATGAGCGGCTTCACTTTGAAGCGCCGATCCCCCAAGAATACCTGCACTGGCTCAGCCTTCCCACCTCCAAGCCACTCCCCATTTAACTCCATTTCACCCACCATGACCGACGACCTTCTGCCCGATCTCATCGCCGCTGTAGAGCAGCAACTCCTCTCCCCAGAGACGCCTTACGTGGCCAAGACCTTTGACCGCCTCTGCCAAGTCGGTCTCGATCCCACCGAAGCGAAAACCCAGATCGCCCTCTGCCTCGGTGAGGAAATGGACAAAATTCTAAGCACCCGGAAACCCTTCGACGAAAAATCCTACCGCAGCGCCTTAGACTCCTTGCCTCTTCCCGACGAGGAAGCCGTCTAATGCGAAAAGCGCCATGGACCTCTCGATCCATGACGCTATGTGAGTGTCGATTTCGCGAATGGTTTACGCCACTTGAGTCTCGCCGTTCGGGCCTTGTGAGACCTGCACGATGCGCAGCGGCAGGCGAACCAGAATCTCGCCATCGCAACCGATGTCGATGGAGTAAATACCAGCTTCTTCAAAGCGGAGGCCCTGCAAGTTCATGATGATATTGCGGGTCAGGAAGGGCACATTTTTCGGAAGTTGCACGTCGAACTCAGGCTCGATCGGCATGTTGTTCGGGTCGAGCGACTCGCCGTCCTCGTTGATGATATTGATCGAGAGCTTGTGGCGGCCAGCGTCCTCGGGCGTGAAGCAGAAACGCATCGCCAACGAGCATGAGGGATGCACCACTGGCACAGCGCGTGCAGCCAGCGTGTCGAAAGTTCCGGAAATGACGAGCTTGCCGTTATAATCAGCCGCGAAGTCACAGAGAGTAGCGATTTGAATGTCCATGGTGGGATTTGTGGGATGGATAGATGCCTGACACACCCATTGGTGCGACAAGGGCGTCTTGTCTGAACGGAAGACGAGCGAGCGTAAAGCTCAAAGAATCGACTCGATTTCACCACTCGCTGGAATCCGCCCCCGGCGCGCTAAACGCTTCGTGTCCATAATTTCCACTTTTTTTTGCGGGAATCGTCTCACCCCTTGATTTTTAAGGCACATAGAACGGTGAAAATTCACTTTTCCCCAAGTTATTCACATCGGGATTCTTAACTAGTTCACAGAATACTCATGCCAAGACTCATGGAGAAAATCAGGGAACAATGACCCCAAATCTCCTGAAAACTCCTTGTGAATAACTTGGCTATAACCCATCACTCAGGATCGAAATTTTCATAAGTGACTATTTAGCAACGACTTAAAACCAATCGATCGTTTAAAGCCATAAAATAAATGCTCACAACTTCCATCGAGTCCCCGCGAAGCGATTCTTAAAAATCAGATCCTTGTGTGACAAGACCCCTCACCCGACTGTGACAAAACCAAGGACTTGCGGTGATTCTCACAAGTTATTCACAAACCCCTGACAGCTGAGGCAACTTTGCGTGATTGACCAAAAATTTGGCGAAGCAATTGCTTTTGACCACCCGTTACCAATGCCCTACACGCTCTGGCGCATCCAATAAGACAAGATCATGCCCGCGATTCCTACCATCATCTACACGAAGACCGACGAAGCCCCAGCACTCGCCACTTACTCCTTCCTCCCCATCGTCCAAGCCTTCACCAAGCACTCCGGCATCACGGTAGAAACTCGCGACATTTCTCTAGCGGGACGCATCATTTCACAATTCCCAGACTTCCTCCTCGGCGACCAGAAAATCCCAGACGCCCTAGCCGAGCTTGGAGCACTCACCCTCACCCCAGAGGCGAACATTATTAAGCTCCCCAATGTCTCCGCCTCTGTCCCGCAGCTCAAGGCCGCCATCGCCGAGCTTCAGGCAAAGGGCTACGCCCTCCCAGATCTCCCTGAAAATCCGACGACAGACGCCGAGAAGGACATCAAGTCCCGCTATGCGAAAGTCATGGGCAGCGCCGTCAATCCCGTCCTCCGCGAAGGGAATTCCGACCGCCGCGCGCCCAAGGCGGTCAAGGACTACGCCAAAAAGCACCCGCACTCAATGGGCGCTTGGTCTGCCGATTCGAAAACCTCCGTCGCCTCCATGGATGGCCTCGGAGACTTCTTCTCCAACGAGAAATCCATCTGTGTCCCGACCGCCACGGATGTCAAAATCGAGTTCATCGGTGCAGACGGCAGCACCAAAGTCCTCAAGGAGTCCACTCCCCTCAAGGCCGGTGAAATCCTCGACGCCACCTTCCTCAGCAAGGCAGCCCTCGTCGATTTCTTCGACTCCCAAATCGCCAAGGCCAAGGCCGACCAAGTCTTACTTTCCCTCCACCTCAAGGCGACCATGATGAAGGTAAGCGACCCCATCATCTTCGGCTACGCCGTCGAGGTCTTTTTCAAGGATCTCATCGCCAAACACGCCGCCACTCTCAAGGAACTCGGCGTTGATTTCAAAAACGGCTTTGGCGATCTCATCGCCAAGTTAGAGAAACTCCCTGCCGACAAAAAGGCCGAACTCGAAGCCGATATCCAACTTGCCTATCAAAACGGCCCCGCTCTCTCCATGGTGAACTCCGACAGAGGCATCACCAACCTCCACGTCCCGAGCGACGTCATCGTGGATGCCTCCATGCCCGCCATGATCCGCGCTGGTGGAAAAGTTTGGGATGCCCAAGGCAAAACCGGCGACACACTCGCCCTCATCCCGGACTCCTCCTACGCCGGCATCTACCAAGCCACCATCGACTTCTGTAAAAAGAACGGCGCACTCGACCCCAAGACCATGGGCTCCGTGCCCAACGTCGGCCTCATGGCCCAAGCCGCCGAGGAATACGGCTCACACAATAAAACCTTTGAAATCCCCGCTGCAGGCACCGTCCGCGTCACCGACTCCAGTGGAAAAATCCTGCTCTCCCACCAAGTCGAAGCTGGCGACATCTGGCGCGCGTGCCAGACCAAAGACGCCCCGGTCCAAGACTGGGTGAAACTCGCCGTCAAACGCGCCCGCGCATCCGGTGATCCCGCCGTCTTCTGGCTCGACAAGAACCGCGCCCACGACGCCCAGATCATTGCCAAGGTCGAGACCTATCTCAAGGACCACGACACCACCGGCCTCGATCTCCGCATCCTCCCGCCTGCCGCAGCTTGCACCTTCTCCCTCGAAAGGATCGTCAAAGGGCTCGACACCATTTCCGTCACCGGCAACGTCCTGCGCGATTACAACACCGACCTTTTCCCCATCCTCGAAGTCGGCACCTCCGCCAAGATGCTCTCCATCGTCCCCCTCATGAACGGCGGCGGACTCTTTGAAACCGGCGCTGGCGGCTCCGCGCCGAAACACGTCGAGCAATTCATCGAGGAAAACTACCTCCGCTGGGACTCCCTTGGTGAGTTCTTCGCGCTTGCTCCCTCGTTTGAGCAAATCAGCGAAGTTTTCCACCTGCCGAAAGCCAAGGTCCTCGCCGACACACTCGACGCCGCCACTGGCAAGTTCCTTGAATTCGACCGTTCCCCAGGCCGTAAGCTTGGCACCATCGACAATCGCGGCTCCCATTTCTACCTCGCCCTTTACTGGGCAGAAGCGCTCGCCGCACAAAATGACGACGCCGAACTGAAGGCCATCTTCGCTCCCGTCGCCGAGCAACTCTTCACCCACGAGGCCCGCATCGTCGAGGAGCTGCTCGCCGTCCAAGGCCACCCTGTCGATCTCGGCGGCTACTACCTCCCGGACGACGCCAAAGCCAACGCCGCACTCCGTCCGAGCGAGACGTTCAATCACATCCTCGCCGCTATTTGATTTTGTAGGGGCTTTCCTACCTGTCTTTCATGACCCACCCGATCCCCGTGATCCGGTGGGTTTTCTTTTTCAAGATCCCTACCTACCAAAGGTTCTGGGTTGAACATTTAGGAAATCCAAAGTATCGGTGACCAATGCATCCTCTCATGAGACAGACAGCGGGCGCTGGATTCGCGGCACTGCTCGGAATTTCGCTCACCGCTTGTCAGAAACGCGGGAAGGAAACCGCCAAGGCTGACCTTCTCGAAGCGGGCTATCAATTCACCCAAGCCGACTGGTTCCGAGCCGCCCACCAGAATGACGTGCTGGCGCTCAAGAAGTTCACCGCAGGGAAATTCCCAGCAGACACCCGTCAGGCTAACGGGGACTCAGCCCTTCACGAAAGCGCCACCAGCGGCGCCGAAGCCGCTGCCGACTATTTGCTCAAGTGCGGACTCCCCATCGACTCACTCGGAGCGGACGACTCCACCCCTCTCATGAGTGCCATCGCCAAGGTGCGAATCCGAAATTGAAAAATCGCCAAGGATTCAGCCCACTCATGCTCGCCGTGCAACAAGGCCACCCCGGCTCTGTCACCGAGCTGGCCGCCCACACCCGTGAAGACCTCGATCCTGCGCTCCTGCTCGCCGCGCTCGTCGGTAAGGCCGCCGTCATCGACTCGCTCACCAATTTCGGAGCCTCCATCCACACCCGCATGCAAGACGGTCGCACCCCACTCATGATCGCTGCGGAAAATGGCCATACCGAGTGTGTCACCCTGCTGCTCGACATCGGCTCCAGCCGCCTCGCGACGGATTCCAGCGGACGCACGGCGGCCGACATCGCCACCGCTGCCGGGTTTCCAGAGATCGCGGCCCAACTCAATCGCGAGCCACTCCCCAGCGAACTCGCCCTGGAATCCCCTGCGGAAATCGCCACCACCATGGAGCACCTCGTGGACGCAGCGAGCGAACCCACCGCCCCACCAAGAGTGAGACCTAGCCCCGCCCGAAGCCTTGCCGGCGTCACGCTGAGCAAGTCCAACACGGTGCCAAAATCAGCCAGCAGCCCCAGCACTGCCGCTGAAGAATTCACATCCCCGCCGCTCATCATGCGCAGCTACCGCGAGCGAGAAGTCCCTCTCCAAGTCAAGTCCGTGCAGGGCGAAACGGCCACCCTCAGCCTCCCTGGCAAATCCGCGCGCCAGATCACCGTTCACGCCGGAGACACCATTCCCGGTTCCATACTCACCGTCGTGCGAGTCCACCGACGCATGGAAATCAGCAAGGTCAACCCAGACGGCAGCGCAGAAATTTCCACCGTGCAAGTCCGCGACACCCGCAGCGGCCAGACTCGCGAGTGGATCGCCGGTGTGCCCTCGACCGCGCATGACCCCAGCGCCCTTGTCGAGGACGCCACGACCGGGCAACGCTACATCGCCTCACCCGGCCAACATTTCAAAGGCGCGGATGGAGCCGAGTATTTCATTTCCGATGTCCGCCCGAATCAGCTCGTCATTCAAGAAATGGCGAGCGGTGCCGTTCAGACGATCCCCTTGCGTGGACCACGTGGTTAAGATACGGCTCTGCTTATGGATTCTGCTACCCTGACTGAGCACGGCGAGCCCGTTCGCCAATTTTCTGTGATGCTGCCCAACCGTGCAGGCGCTCTAGCCGCCATGGTGAAACTGCTGCGGACGTCCGCCATCGAGGTCATCGGCCTGAGTGTCCAGGACTCACGAGACGCCACCGTCGCGCGACTCGTCGTCTCAGACCCGGAAACGACCGAGCATCTCTTCATGGAAAAAGGCATCCCCTACACCAGTTGTGAGTTGGTCGTCATCGCCATGCGCGAGGCCGGCCCAGGGCTGCTCCAGTGCCTAGATTCCCTCATGGTCGCGGAGACGAATATCGATTTCGCCTACGCCCTGATGCCCAGCCCCGAAGGCCAGTCGATGCTCGCCATGCATGTCGAAGACTATGAATTCGCGCTCAGTGTGCTGCATCAGAGTGGTTTCAAGCTCATGTTTCAAGAAGACCTCAGCCGCTAGACAAGACAGGGATTGCGCCCACCCGGCGGGACCGCTACCCCTTGGCGCAGCTCACCCCATATTTTGGAAACACCTGCACCCGCCACTCCTGCTGCCACTTGGCTCATTCGCATTTCTGAAGTCTTCGCCGACATCGCCGGAGACATCCTCCAAGATCTAGGCGGTAAACTCTCCAAAAAGCTCGGCAGCGAGTATTACTTGATTCAGAGTCCGCAGTCCCCTGCCCTACGCAATTCACCAGCCGGGAAATTCATCCGCTGGAATCTTCCCGTCGAGCATGCATGGCCCTGCAACCCGGAAACGATGGAGGGCTTCGTCGAAAAAGCCGCGCAGGCCATGTTCAAGAAATTCGCCGCCCGCGAGCCACAGGCCCTTTTCATCGGCCAGCTCGATCCCAGCTCCACCGCCCGTTATTACAAAGCCCTCGCCTCTAACCTCCGCGGCCGCACCCTCCAACTCTTCCCCGCCAGCGTCGCCGCGCTGAAAGACGTCGAAGCCCAGCACAGCGAGCGCCCCACCCTCTTCTGCCTCGTCGGGAAAGAAGGCCTCTTCTGCGGCATGCACAGCCCACGCGCGGCGAACGGCTTCTACCCCGGCGGCACTAAATACATCAGCCAAAATTCCCCCGACACCATCAGCCGCGCCGGAGCCAAGGCTGCGGAAGCGCTGCACTATCTGCTCATGCATCACGCACCCCTCCGGAAAAAATCCCACTGGCTCGAACTCGGAGCCTGCCCCGGCGGCATGACCTCCGAACTCCTCAGCCGTGGCTACCAAGTCACCGCCATCGACCGCGCCCCGCTCGACAAACGCCTCGACGCCCACCCCGCACTTCAATTCGCCCTGCTCGACGTCGCCGCCTTCAAGCCGAACTCGCGCATGACCTACGACGCCATCCTCTGCGACATGAATGGCGACACCCACGACTCCATCTCCCAAGTCGCCCGCCTCGCCAAGCACCTCAGCCCCGGTGGCCTCGTCATTTTCACCCTAAAAACCGCAGGCGTCACCACCTACCCCGCGCTCAACGAACTCTATCAAAACGCCCTCGCCACCGCAGAGTCCGCAGGACTAAACCACCTCGCCACCACTCACCTCACCTACAACCGGCATGAGCTGACGGTGTTTTTCGTGAGGTGAATAACGAGAAGGGAATTTCATTTCCTTTCTTCAAAACCCAAGCCTGCTGTGACAAAGAAAGGGGGTGCAATCCCCTTCTCCTTAGCCATCCATATGTTTGCAGTTGGATGCCAGATCACCCAGACCGCTGCTAGCCATGCCACACAAATCCGCGCTCTTTTCATAGAGACTCAGCGGAGTTTTGGAGGCCGCAGTTTTGAGTTTTTCCTTCAGGGCCTCACGCAACAAGGCGGAGCGGCTGGTGTGCTTCGCGCGGTCCACCGCGGGAAGCCGTCTAAGCCGAGTTGAAAATCCCTCTTTCGCATCGCACGGACCTTTGGTAGGCTCCGCCATGGTCTGTTTTGCAGATATCAAGAAACAAACCGCAGCGTTGCCGATCGAACAGAGAGCTTCACTGGCCAGTTTCTTGCTTCACTCGCTGCCCGAGCCGGATTACGACGTTTCGGACGAGGAAGTTGCTGAAAGGCTCCGGCAGCTGAAATCGGGCGAAGTCAGCACGATTTCCATGACACAGTTGCGCGATGGTGTTTTTTCCGACCGGGGACGCTGATGCTGTGTTTTCACCCACAGGTCCGGCGCGACGTGAGCACCGCGATCCGCCACTACGACTCGATCAGCGATGCGCTCGGTGACGATTTTTGGTCGAAATTCGAGCAGGCCTGCCTTCAAGTGGAAACTCATCCCGAGCGTTTCCACTTTGATCCCAGCGGCTGGCGACGCGCCAATCTCGAAAAATTTCCCTATCAGCTGCTGTTTTAAGAAGAACTCGACGGTGTGCGGATCATGACGCTGCGCCATGACCGCCGTAACCCTCGCTTCGGCCTGAAGCGAAAATAGAACATTTATTTAAACGGCACCTCGCCTCCAAAACGGACCCTGAGATTCTGCTCACCAACTCGTCGGGAACTTTCAGGAAAATCGTCGTCATGATTGGCTGGTAATACCGATGGAGCTTTCAACCTCGGAAAAAGCGCTGGAAAGAAATCACGTTTTCACCTAAACATCTGCCCTGGTCGGCAAGACTCGATCTTACCAACGCTTGGAAGACGAAGCTCTCCATCTCCCGCATACGGACCGTTCCCAACTCGCCAGTCGCCTGCTCGAAAGTCTGGAGGAGGAACATGAATTAAGTCCCGAGTGGCGGGAAGAATTGCAACGGCGGGTCGCGAGCATCGACACAGGCGAGGCGAAACTCATCCCTGCCGAAGACCTCTGGAGAGAAATCGGCCAACGTTTCGGCGCTGCTCTCTAATACCAAAATCCCTTCGCTTTCAGACTATTTTCGCTCTCTTCATCTGCGTTAATCCCGTTCATCTGCGGTTAAAAAATCTAAATTCTAAGTTACTTTGGTCTAAGTCATGCCAGTGAAGTATGACGACGCCGCCCGAGCAGAAGGACTCGAAGCCGCCTCGTGGTATGGGGAACAACAAGGTGGCCTCCAAACCCGCTTTCTAGAAAAGTGGAAAGATGCCGAAAATCGCATCGCAGCCAGTCTGGAAATTCATCGTTGTTTCGAAGGAAACCTGCGTAAATGCCGTTCGAGGTTTTTCCCTACGCCCTGATATTCCGCATCCGGGACGACGAACTACAAGTGATCGCCGTCATGCAAATGAGCCGTCGGCCAGGCTACTGGAAAGCGCGAGACCAGAGCTGGAAATAGCCGCCTCCGAACTCAAAGCCCTCCGCCGCAGCAAAGGCGGATTCCACCCACCGCAGACGTATCGCTATGTCGGGAGCGAGGAGTTGGGGAAGCTGATGAATTGCATTGTTGAAACTCTGTGAGCGTCGATGTGCTTTGAATCAGAGAGACTCCCCCCACGACTCCGGCGAGGCGAGCTGGATGTTTCAAGGCGGGAACCTACCCCAGAGACCTACCCCAGAACCTGCCTTACCGGAGCGTCAAGCTTCTCCGCATCCACATGTGTCATGCGAGCAGATTCGTTGGTATTGGAAATGAGGATCTTGCTCTAAATCGGTGTTGAGACTGTTATCCAGCGACGCATTCCTACAAGGCATCAGGTGGTTATTCCCCGGTCTTGGTAGAGAGCCGCATGAAGATTGAGGGGTATTGGCCGGCAGGCAGTTTGAAGACGCGCGTCGCGCCCACGCCCGTATTTGGGACTGGGGTCCACGATCCCGGCTTCAAAGTTGTGCTGCTTTCCGCTCCGTAGGTGATGCCTTCGATCATGATGGGCGGTAAAAAGCTGAATCCAGGTGTGTCATCGATCATTTGGAGTTGTGGCAATTGGCTCGTCCGGGCGGTTCTGGGATCCTGATCCATTCCCAAGAACGCATACACCTGAAGATTCGAGACGCCCGTGTTGAACGGATCGGCTAGGTTTTCCGCATATCCCGCATTTTCTGGCGAGCCGAACCACTTCTGTCTCCATGTCTCCAGTTGACTTAGGCGCCTCACTGCCAATGAATGTAGCTTGGTGGAAACTCCATTCTGAGCGGTGACCGAAACGTTGATGAAATTCATCCCCACATTCAGCGGGACAGTCCCACTAACAGAACCAGTGGTAACTATCCCTCCGTTGATGCTTGCAGAAGCGGTGTTCCACGCTGTGGTCGCCGTAATGGAGAGCTGGGTCACTCCGTGGGAGACAATGGCGGAATAATTTGCAATGGCCGGGTTGAAGGGCGGCGTAAGCACCGAGGGATTCGTCGTTAGGGCGGACAGATTAGCATTGTCGCTGAGGGTGGCAAATGTAAGGGGGGGGCTGTAAGCTGTACCCTTGCTGTTCGTGGCGTATGCCCTGAACGTAAAGCTTGTTCCCGGCGCAAGTGATATAAGGCTTTTGGATAGCATTCCGGTGGTCCCAGTCACGGTTTGATTCGTTACGTTCGCTCCACCGATCGCCGGATTGCCGTTGTCTGCCGTTCTGGCGAACACGATCCCTCGGCTCGTAATGGTTGCGCCGCCGTCGTCGGTGACATTCGCGTTCACAGTAGCGGTGGTATCCGTCACGCTGTTCGCGCTCGGAGAAGCTACAGTCGCCAGCGAGAGCGGGAGCGTGTGGATATATTCGGCAGCCGTGTAGGAAGTGCCCTTCGCGTTCCTCGCATAGGCCCGGAATAGGTAATCCGTATTCGCGGTCAGTCCCGTGATGTTGGCCGTGTAGGTGCCTGTGGTTCCGGAAACGGTCATCGTGGTAACCCCCGCTCCGCCCGGTTTCGGATCGGAATTGGCAGATGCATTCGCATAAACAATGCCGCGTTCGAGGATCGCCGAGTTTCCATCATTCACTACGTTGCCGCCCAGAGTCGCGGTGCTCCGGGTGATGGAGGACGACGTCAGGCCGGAAATCGCCGGTATGGCGGGCGTAGGAAGCGCCACATTCACCGGGGTGGACGGCACGCCCTGCACCACTACGGTAACGGTGGCCATGCCGAGCGGGAAGCTGGTGACCGGCAGGGAGGTGAATCCGGTGGAAGTGAAACCGACGGCCGGATCAGGCACTAGGTAAGTATCCGTAGAACTACCCGCGAGGCGAAGGATGACGATGGGATACCCGGTGGATGAATCTTTCGTTGAGCCGTCCGAACTGCCGAAGGTTCCGCGGAAATTACCCCCAGTGATGACCAGTTTTCCAGCGGAATTGAAGGCCGCCGTCGTGATAGTGGGGCGAGCCGATTCAAGGACTGCGGCAGAGGATTCATAGATTTCCGCCGTATCGTAGGTAGTTGAATCCGTATAGCCACCGGCGACTAGGATTTTTCCATTGGGAAGAATGGTGGCCGTGTGACTGCTCTTTTCTCTGACAAAATTTGCAGCACCGCTCCAGCCACCCGTTGAAGGAGAGTAGATGTAGGCCGCCTTACTTGCCTGGTTCACGTTTCCTGGTATGGCTCCACCAGCCACCAGTAGTCGGCCGTCAACCAGCGGAGTGACGCTGTGTCCCGTCATACCGGCGGGGATCGCCACCTGTGCAGCCCAAGTATTGGTAATTGGGTCATAGAGCTGTGAAGTCAGAAGAAAGACCCCGGTTGACGAGTAGCCACCGATCACCAGTACCTTACCATTCCTGAGGAGCGTCGCCGAGTGTTCTCCCCTTTTGATCGCCAAGGATGCACCTGAGCTCCAAGAGTTCGTCGAGGGATTGTAAATCTGGACACTCGAGAGATAATCGCTGGTACCAAACCCACCGACCAGCAGTACATTGCCGTTTGGAAGCAGAGTGGCGGTGTGGCCAGCCTGACGCAAAGTGCTTAGTGATCCGGCCGAAGTCCATGCCCCCGTTGCCGGGTTATACAATTCGGCGCTTGAGAGGCCGCCGTTTACATTTTGTCCGCCGACTACCAATACTTTCCCGGTGTTGAGCATCGTGGCTGTCGCATAGCGCCTTGCCGTGGCTAGGGAACCTGTGGCGCTCCAGTTGTCGCTTTCCGGATTGTACAATAAGCAGGTCGCTAGGCTACCCGCATTTCCATAACCGCCCACCAGAAGCACCTTTCCGGAATTGAGCATCACCGCGTTATGGTCGTACCTCCCCGATGAAGGGGCTGTGGCCGGCTCCCAAGTGCCTGAGGCCGGGTTGTAGAGTTCGGCGGTCGCCTGCCCGGTGGTCGATCTCGTGACTGCCAAGACCCTGCCGGTGTGTAGCAAGGTGGTGGTGTGGCCGTAATAGCTGGCATGTAACGACCCGGTTTGGGTGAAGGTGTCCGCCGCCCTCGCGAGTTGGCAAGCCAAGGCGAGGAGGAGGCACAATAAACCGGAGATTTTTCCGGTCGCGGAGGAAAAGCCAGCCCAAGAGGGGGAGTGCTCGGAAATTAGGGCTTTCCTACTCGTAGGTTGAGGTGTACGGTGCGTGACGAGTCCGGCATGTGAATGCAATTTTATTGTTTTCATGTGTTTTGGTTCTAGCGTCCCAGCTAGGTGTGGCTCTTCGAAAACTAAGCCTAGCGGGACGCGTCTTTGATATTTAGTCAGTCATTGTTCCAAAGAAGGGGAAGGGGAAGGGGAAGGGGAAGGGGAAGGGGAAGGGTGCAGGGGGCTGCTTGCCTATCAAGCTCCGACTATCGCTTGAAAATCCAAATTAGCCAGCCAAAAATTCATTTGCTTGGCGGAATATGGAATGTGTGGCAGGCGGTGTGAATTTCATCACATAAGGTGGGCGCAGTGTTGTTTTGAATTGCCTTGTGTGTTATTTGGTGGAATTTATTCGAATCCACAGTTGTTGACATGTATCCGTTAAGATGTTAGCCGATGCTCATGAATAAGACTTCTGCTTCCGAAGTAAACCTTCCTTAATAATATGGTCAAAAAATCAGCCGAAGATTCTGCGCACAAGCCGGAGAGCGATGCGATGTTGAACGCCAAGAGACTCGCGAAGGAGCACAAGCGCGAAAAGCGGACCGCAGCCGACGCGAAGGAAGAGTTCCTTAGGGCGCTGGTGGCCGTTCGCTATCCTCTCAATAAGGATGGCCTATGGACTGAAGACGTAACAAATTCCGAACTCGTCAATCAACTGGAACTTGACAACCCGATGCAGCTCAAGCGGCTCATCAACAAGGCTAGGGAGAGCGGCTACGTAAAATTGAGCTTCGGTAACATTCCACCTTCTCAAAAAAATGATCCACTACGGGATATGTTGGTTCTGGCGTCCGTACCAAGCGAACCGGACTACAAGCAGCTTCTTCCCAAGATTGGTCAACTCGCGGCACGGGAATTCGACAGGATATATACCGAAGAACACCCGAAGCGCTTTGCGATCGGTGCCGGGGCGTCGATGCGGCAATTCGTGAACCACATGGAGAAGCGGTCGCGGTCGCTTGTCATCACCCCTACTAACTTGGCAATCCGCACTCCAGTGGCCGAGGTTTACGACAGTTCCTATCTAGCGGCGGTCGTTCATTGGAACTGCCCCGAACTGAGTACGGCCTATACTTGTAGCCTACCTCCCTTCCCGGAAGATCCGGGAAATCCGAAAGCCGCCCAGAAGGACGCCGCAGAAATGCACATGGATCTGATGAAGAGGAACAAGACGGTGAGGGATGTTTTCAAGCAAAGCATGTCCCCGGACGTCGCTTTTCTTGGCGCGGTGCATTTTCATGAGAATTCCCAAACGCTTGACCGCGTTTACAAAAAAGTGGGCCTCACCTATGACAAGATCGCGGAGTTCGGCGCGATCGGTGACATGAATTTCTGTCTGTTCGACTCCGAAGGAAACGATCTAACTCCCGCCATCGCGGAAAAGCATCTAGGCATCAAGACCCCGTCGGAGCACCCCTGTCATCCGTTCATCGCAGGCCTGAGCCTCGCTCACTTCAAGGGGCTGGTCCAGGCGGGCAAAAAGGTGATCCTAGTGTGCGGGGGAGATCACAAGGTTCCTGTAATGAAGGCCCTGATCAAGGGGAAGGTCATCAATGGAATCATCACCGACGATGGTTCATTGGCCCGATTGCGTGCGGAGTTAAGCGAATGATGCTTCGGGGTACCTGAGGTTAGTTGGTTTTGTCCTCCGTCTTCCTCTTCATAGATTGCCGAGAGGGTCGCGGAGCTTGCGACGATCAGTCGATGATCCTCGAACCATTGAGCGACTTTTCTTTGCTCCAGTTCCGGAAGACGCTCGATAGCTTTTTCGATTTCAAGCGCGGTTGTCATGGGTGATTACTTACAAGTTCGATGACGATTTGTCCCGCCAGTTTTTCGGTTGGTTCACGGAAGTGGCCGGGGGTGGCATCGACAAAGGCGGCGTGGAGGCGCTTGGAGTCGCGAATGAGGGTGCTGATGGGGAAGTCAAACTTGCAAGGTGTGGACATAGCAGTGCTCAGTTGGGGGACTTTGGGGATATGGGGGAAGTCGTAGGATGAACTGTTCCACCCATGACCAAGGCGTCTTGGATGATCCTGATAGACTATCTAGCGAATAGTGGGAGCGGGGCTTTGAAAGGTGGGAGGAATTGGCTAGATAATTGAGGGTGAGAGGGATACGCGGGTGAAATTTTTCCGGCTTCAATTTGAAACGAACTGCGGGGACTTGAGAAGCGGCTGCCGACGGCTGAACATCGCTTTTGCTTGGGTGGAAGAAAGAGGCGAGACGCCTCTGCAACAGTCTGGTGCGAGACGCACTAGCCACTCTGAAAAGCTTTTGGCTGCTTGAGCGGTAGGAGTCCTTCCGGTGGCGAATGCGGGTGACACGGACGATTCGGATTTCGTCGGCAATTTCGTAGATGACACGATAGTTTCCAACACGGATCCGCCAGTCGTTTTCTGAGCCAACGAGTTTCCTGCATCCGGGCGGTCGAGGATCTTCGGCGAGTGATCGGATTGCGTCCGCCAATTTCGGCCTGATTTCAGAGGCAATCCGCTTAAGATCTTTTTCCGCCGAACGCTCTACAAGGATCTGAAACATGGATTTAAATCCCGAGGTCTACCAACACATCTTCGAGATTGCGGAAAGACTGTGGCTTTTTCCGAGCTTTCTTGAGCCAGGCAATGTCATCGGCATCTTCCAGTCGTTCGAGCATTTCTTGGTATATCTCAATGGGGAGAATGACCGAGACGGCTTTCCCTTTGCGTGTGATGATTTCCGGTTCGGGCAATTTCGTTTTCATGGCCGCAGGATACGCGAAGGGCGATTTTAGTAAAACATTGAATATCGCCGCTCGGGGGAGTCGCATGGGGCATGATTCTGCCCATGACCAAGGCACGGTGCACGATACTGATAGGCTAGCGATCTAAAAAGTGGGGAGCGGAGCTCTGAAAGGTGGGAGGAATTGGCTAGATGATTGAGGGTTAGAGGGATACGGGGTGAAATTTTTCCGGCTTCTGTTCGAAACGGACTGCGGGGACTTGGGAACCAGCTGCCGACACTTGGGATCTTTCTACCGACGCTTGGGAACTTCCTACCGACGCTTGGAAATCAGTTGCCGACACTTGGGATTTTCCTGCCGCTGTCTGGGAACATTCAACCGACACCGGGGATCGAATTGCCGATACTGGGTATTTTACAGCCGTCGCTGGGTCTCCTGCTGCCGACACTTGGGAAATGTGTGCCGGGGGTGAGTGATGAGCTGCCGCTGGCTGGGATGTTTGGACCGGGGGCTGGGGAGTGGTTGTTGCTTGGGGGAAGAGAGAGGCGAGACGCCTCTGCAACGGTCTAGTGCGAGACGCACCAGCCACTATTATTTCCAGTTTTGGTGCGAGACGTGCCAGCTACTGACTGCGAGCAGGCGCTGGGAACTATGGGCTAGCTCCTCAATTCACCTCACCCTTCGCGGGTAGCTTCCCAAATAGCTCCTTGAGATAGCCCGACGTGAGAACCTCCGGGGTGACCACCGGTGCTTGTCCCGGGCTGATTAGCACGTTCACCGGGATGGCACTGCGGCCGAGTTCTTGGAGCTTGGCCTCGATCTTGGGATCGGGATTGGTCTTGTCGCCTTTGAGCGCGACCACGCCCTTTGATTTCATGAGGGCGATGACCTCCTTGGAATACGCCGTGCGCTTGTTCACCTGGCAGGTGGCGCACCACTGGGCGGTGAAATCGATGAACACCGGTGTGCCGGCAGCTGTAAGCTCGTCCACGCGTTCCTGTGACCAATGCTCCCAGACGAGCGGAGACTTTTCCGGAGGCTTGGCCATGAGAAAGCCACCCACGGCGAAAAACAAACTCAGCGCGATGGCCGCCCACTGCGTCGTGCGCGTAAGGTGCGGAAGATTCCATCGCCCATAAATCCACGCTGCAACCGCGATGCTGCTCAGCCCGAAGATGGGCCCCAACAGATTATCCAAACCGATTTGCCCCGCATACACCCACAGCAGGTAGCCGGCGGTGGCGAAGAGAAGGAAGGACATCGCCTGCTTGAAGCTCTCCATCCACGCGCCAGGTCGCGGCAGGTAGTCGATGAGTTTGGGGAAAATCGAGAGCACGAGATACGGCAGCGACAGCCCGATGGCCATGGCGGTAAACGCCGCGAAAAACTGGAATGCTGGCAGCCCGATCGCCGTGCCGATCGCCACCCCGAGAAACGGCCCCGAGCACGGAGTCGCGACCACCGTGGCAAGCACGCCGGAGAAAAATGAGCCGCTGAGGCCTTGTTTCTGCTGCAAAGAACCACCCACGGAAGTGGCGGAAGTGCCCAGTTCAAAAAGGCCGAACATATTGAGCGCCAGCACGAACATCAACAGCATCAAGGTCAACACGACCCACGGATTCTGAAGTTGGTAGCCCCAGCCCGTGACCGTCGTGGCTGCACGCGCGGCGAAAAGCAGGCCACTCAGGACGCCGAACGAGCTAAGCACTCCACCCGTGAACAGGAGTCCGTGAAGCGCGATTTTTTTCCGATCGTGCCCGGCTTGTTGCACGAAGCCCATGATCTTGAGGCCGATGACCGGGAACACGCAGGGCATGAGATTTAGGATCAGCCCGCCAAGCATCATGCCGCCGAGGACTTTCAAGTAGGCGGAAATCGGCAATGATTCTGCCGCCGGAGCTGCAATCGCCGTGCTCGGGATCCGCAACGGCGTCTCGCCAAGAAGAATGCCTGAGAAGGCAGCAGCCTGTGGGATGGGCGCGTCAAAGGCATCGGTTTTTGCGCGTTTCAGGCGGATCAGCCAAGCATCTCCAGCACGGGTGATGCTGCCACCGGCCGTGACGGGATGGAGAAATGCTTGGTCCGGCACGAAGTCCGTCGGCGTCCCTTGCAGGGCAGCGGCGGGGGCGAGGCGGATTTCCACATCCTCGCCCAGTGGCTGGGCAGAAATCGTCACAGAGGCTGCACTCGCGGGGAGCTGGAGACGAGCTTCCGCAAATAGGGCGACCTGCTCGGGGTCCTTTTCCGCCGTCGCTGCGGTGGCGAGATTCAGGGTGAAACTGGCTTTTTCACTGATGCAGCTCTCGTCGCAAATTTGCCAAGTGGCATTCGCCGTCAGAGTCACGCTGGACCCCAGCGCAAGGTCGGTCGGAGCGGTGATGTCCACCAGGAAAATTGGGCTGCCAAGATAGATGAAGCTTTTCCCAAAGTAGCCATCCTTGACACGAGGGACTGGCCACTGGATCGGCCCCGTTTTAAAGCCACTCGGGAGGGTCCACTGGATGGCGGGTGACTGCTCCACGCCGCCGGAATTCTGGTAATAGCTATGCCAGTCGGCGGGATGGCTGAGCTTCAGCGCGAGGGTGAAGGATTGTCCCGGAGAAATGGTTTTCTGCTCCGAGTGGAAGGTGGCGATCGAGGCGATTTTTTGAGATTGTCCGCTCGCTGAAAGCAGACTGCCGCAAGCAATGAGGAGAAGGATGAGAAAGCGGTGCATGAGGGTCGGTAGTGATCTACGAGGCGGAAGAGGCGGTTTTCATCCCGAAAAAACTGGGACTGGCTAGAAAATGAATCCTCCACCGCGAATGAGAAGCGCTATTTCGTAACGTTATGACAACCAGCAGTGCCGCCGCGACATAATCCTTCATTTTCCTCGATGGAAGTGACCTACTCTGCGGCATGACACTCGAAGTCTCCACGCCTGCATTGCTTTTCCCAGCCATCAGCCTGTTGTTTTTGTCCTACACCAATCGCTTTCTCCACCTTTCTGCGCTGATTCGTAATTTACATAGCGACTGGCTGGCCCAGCACAATGACCTGCTCCAGGCTCAAATCATCAACCTCCGGCGACGCTTGACCTTGATTCGCACGATGCAGCTTTTCGGGGCGGTGAGTCTATTTTTCTGCGTCATGGCCATGCTGAGCGTGATTGCGGGGCATCATCTGCTCGCGGTGCTTACCTTTTTATCCGCTTTGATCATGATGGCCTTGTCACTGGCATGCTTGATTTATGAAGTCTGGATCTCCGGGGGAGCCTTAAGGATCTTACTGAATGCGGTGGAAACCGAGAGCAACGGCGTCTAGAAATTAAAAAATTAATCCCTCCAAAAATCTTGGCACGTCGAGTGCTTAGTAATTGATGTCGCGACAATCTAGGTAGTCCGACTGAGATACCTCACGGTTAATGGGTTTTCCAAGAGGGTGATCAGTCGGGCTACTTTTTTTATTTACGGGCGATTTATGGGAGGCGGATGCTTTGTTTTCTTGGGCTGGTGAGTGGCTCGAAAAAAAAATTTGGCAAAATGTGAACTTAATCCTTGCCGGATCGTCCGGGCCATGGTAATTCTTCGGCGTCGCAAGACAAGGCGGTCCGACTGAGATGCCTCCAAGGTTAATGGGTTTTTCCTGGGAGTGATGATCAGTCGGATCGCTTCTTTTTTGCCCTAGATGACCCACTGAAGAATCGAGTCGCCCGAAGATTTGAAGTTTTCCCAACCTATTTCGAGCTGATACCTTGCACGCATGAAATTGATTCGATTCGGTGAAGAGGGATGTGAAGAACCCGGTGTGTTGCTAGACGACGGCCGGATGCTCGATGCGAGTGGCGAATTCAGCGACTACGACGAGGGATTTTTCGCCATGGGCGGCATCGATTCACTGCAAGAGTGGGTGAAAGACGGATGCCCCGGCGGGACTGAGATCGATCCCTTGGCGCGCCTTGGACCCTGTGTGGGGAGACCGTCAAAGCTGGTGTGCATCGGGAAAAACTACTTCGAACATGCCAAGGAGCTCGGCGAAGGAATCCCAACGGAGCCGACGATCTTCATGAAAGCGACCAGTGCTTGGAGCGGTCCGACGGATGATGTGATCATCCCACGAGGCTCGACGAAGCTGGACTACGAAGTGGAGCTAGCCTTCGTGATCGGCAAGACCGCCTCGTATGTGGATGAACGTGAGTCACTTGACTACATCGCTGGGTATTCGACATTTTGTGATTTTTCCGAACGGGCTTTTCAAAAGGAAATGGGCGGTCAGTGGACGAAAGGAAAGAGCGCGGACAGCTTCGCGCCGATGGGGCCCTGGCTGGTGACGGCAGATCAAGTCCCTGATCCGCAGAAACTGCATCTCTGGTGCAGGGTCAATGGGGACATCCGTCAGAATGGTTGGACGGGAGATATGATGTTTTCCGTGAGGCAGTTGGTGAGTTACGTGAGCCGTTTCATGACGCTGCTTCCGGGCGACGTCATCGCGACAGGAACTCCCGCAGGCGTGGCCATGGGAATGACGCCGCCGCAGTATTTACAGGCTGGTGACTTTGTAGAATGCGGCGTGGAAAGCCTGGGTGAGCTTGCGCAACGAGTGGTCGCATTTCGATGATATGAAATTTTCGCGCTCGATTGCCAAATCAAGGTTGGCCATGCACCCATGGCCGAAGCCACCGGGTGGGCCTCACTACTCGGTTTGCCATTTCTGTGACACGCTGCACGATGCCACGGCCCTACCAGAGGGAAAGGCGGCACGCTGCAAGTGTTGTGGAGCAGTGCTATATCAAAATCGCCCGGCCTCACTCGCTAGGGCGAATGCGTTTTCCATCTCGGCTCTGATCTTAATGGTCGTCGTCCACTCATTCCCCTTCCTCGTGATGGATGCCGCCGGGATCCGCACCTCCCTGAATCTCGCTTCCGCAGCTAAGGCCTTGATCCATGAAGGAAGTCCCATGCTCGGAATCGCACTCGCCTTTTTCACCATCGTCACCCCGCTCGTTTTGGCCGGAGGGCTGGTTTACGTCTGCGCGCCCTTGTTAATTGGGAAAAAAGCCCCAGGAGCCATGATCGTGGCGAAGTGGATGAATAAAACGGAGCCGTGGAACATGATCGAAGTCTTTCTACTCGGGGTCTTGGTCAGCCTTTTGAAACTCAGTAAGGTGGCGGATGTACATTTCGGAATCGGATTTTGGGCCTTCGGGGCATTGATGCTTTGCATGGCAGCAGCGGTGGCTGGGATCGATCGCGATGAATTATGGGACCGTCTGGAGGTGGCGAAGCGATGAGTGAACTCTTCCCCAAAGCCGCCACCTACGGACTCGCAGGCTGCCACACCTGCGGGAAAGTTTCACCCGTAGCGCTGGGTCACTGTCCCCGCTGCGGCTCACACCTGCATTTACGGAAAAGCAACAGTATCCAGCGCACGGTCGCCTTGATGATCGCGGCGGCAACCCTTTACATCCCGGCGAATCTCCTGCCCATCATGACCGTCGTCGAGCTGGGCGATGTCACGGAAAACACCATTGTCGGCGGAATGATCACCTTCTGGAAGTCTGGGGCTTACCCGATCGCGATCGTCATTTTCACCGCTTCCATCTTGATTCCTCTGCTGAAAATCGTCGCGCTCACGTGGCTCTGCCTCGCCGCCACTGGCAAGCTGCATCCATCACCGAGCATGTTGGGCAGGGTGTATTGGTTCACCGAGTTAATGGGGCGCTGGTCAATGGTTGACATTTTCGTGGTCGGCATCTTGGTGGCGCTCGTGCAACTTGGGAATTACATGACCATCACGCCCGGACCCGGCGCACTTGCCTTCGCAGGGGTGGTTGTGATTACGATGTTTGCAGCCATGAGCTTCGAACCGAGACTTTTATGGGATCGCCTCGCGATGCTCGACGACACGCCCTCACCCTCCAACCCCTCAGACCTTTGAGCCAAACGGAACCAAATCCCCCACCCGCAGTCACCCCAGAATTCCAGACCGCCCAGCGCTGGAACATTGTCTGGGTCGTGCCGGTCATCGCACTGCTCATCGGCAGCTGGATGATTTATCGGAGTTTCAGCTCACAAGGCCCGGTCGCGGAAGTCAGCTTTGAAACGGCCGACGGGCTGATGGCAGGAAAAACCGAAGTCCGTTGTAGATCCGTCCGAGTCGGCGTGGTGAAGACGGTGAAACTCAGCGAGGATTTGAAATCCGTCATCATTCATCTCGAACTCGACTCAGATTCTGAGAATCTACTGCGCCAGGGCACCTCATTCTGGGTCGTCCGACCACGGATCTCTACGACTAATATCACCGGACTCGGAACCCTCATCACCGGAGCCTATCTTGAGCTCGACCCCGGACCGTTAGGCGGTATTCAGGTCAACCATTATAAAGGGCTCGAAGCACCACCTGCGACCAACCGGAACATTCCCGGCCGCAGACTCACCCTCACCGCAGACGAGGCGGGCTCGCTGGCCGTGGACTCACCGATTTATTACCGTGGCATCGAAGTGGGCCGGATCGAGAGCCGCAAGTTAGACATGAATGGCCAACGAATCGCCTACGAGGCATTCATTCAGGCGGATTATGCCAATCTTGTGAAAGAGAATACCCGCTTCTGGAACACCAGCGGCATCGACATCAGTGCTGGGGCAGATGGCTTCAAGGTCCGGACGCCCTCATTCGTGGCACTGGTTTCCGGAGGGGCCACCTTCGGCGTCCTAGAGGGCGTGGAACCTGGCAAGCTCGCACCGGATGGCGCGAGCTTCACTCTATTTGCCAACGAGGAAGCCGCGAATTGCTCGACATTTAACTCGACCATGAAGTTTGTCCTACTCTTTGACCAATCCGTGCGTGGCCTGGTCAAAGGTGCCCCCTTGGAATACCGCGGGATCGCAGTCGGGCGCGTGGCGGATATCTCGTTTGATTATTTAAAAGGTGCAGATGAGACCCGTATCCCGGCTCCTATCCCGGTTTTAGTCGAGCTAGACCCCTCGCTACTTCGGCGTGAAGCCGCAGAGTCGGTCTCCTTACCGGGGAATGAATTCCTGAAACAAGCCGTGAAACGTGGCCTACGCGCCTCACTCAAGACCGGTAGTCTGTTGACGGGTGCCTTGTTTGTTGATCTCGACTACTGGAAATCCCCCTCCCCCGCCGAGCTTTCTCAAGTCGGTGATTTTCTCTGCCTACCAACCGAGACATCCACCTTTGCCCAGCTCGAGTCAGACCTTCCACTGCTGATGAAAAAAGTGGACAGCTTCATCGCCGAGGCCACCGCGACAGCTGCTGGCACGCGCAAGACCTTGGAAAGTTTCGAAGACACCATGGCGTCCGTGCGTAAGACCTTGGACTCGGAAGCATTCCTCAAGCTGCCTTCGGATCTCCGAGACTCATTGACGGCCTTCCAAAAAACCGCATCAAGCCTCGAAAAGACCGCATCAAGCGTTGGCCCAGGGAGCCCAGCCTATGGCGACCTCCTCAGAACCTTGGATGAGACACGCTCCGCTCTGCGCTCTTTGAGTGCTCTCACCACCAACATTGACGAAAAGCCGAACTCGATCCTGTTCGGGCGTGATTCCTCCGGCAACCCGATCCCTAAGGCACCTAGAGCCAAGCCTTAACCTAAGTCCCCTCTCCGCTTTCCTATGAAACAGTTACTCCTTCTCCTCGCCGCCATCTTCGTTGCGGGCTGCGCTCAGCCGAACAAGACGTTCTACGTCCTCACCGCCTCTGGCCCAGTGCCTTCGACGAATGGCGTCAGCATCGGCGTGGGGCCGATCACGCTTGCGGAATACTTGGACCGCACAAATCTGGTCATTTCAGAATCGCCGAACCAGCTCGCCATCGCCGAAGACCACCGCTGGGCAGGTGGACTTGCACCGTCGATCTCGCGCGTCATGGCCACGAACTTAGGCCGCCACCTAAAAACCGGGAACATCCAGACCTATCCTTGGCTGCGCGATGAAGAACTCCGCTACCAAGTCACCCTCGACATCCGCCAACTCCACAGTGAGTCGAACGGCTATGCCATCATCGAAGCGGGTTGGAGAGTCTATCAGCTGCCCGAGCGCACTCTCAAAGCCTCTCGGACCTTCGTGGACCGCGAGCCACTCGCCGCTGACGGCTACACCGCCATGGTGGCCGCCCAATCTCGCCTACTCGAGCGTTTAGCACAGAATATCGCTCCGTCACTTCGCTAGAAATAGCCGCTACTGAGCAGGCAAACTTTTAAAACTAAACACCTAGATTCACAGCTTGAAGTCCGCGTAGGCTGAGTCCATTTTCATCCATGCGACACGCGAGACGATGGGGCTTCCACCCGAGCTGGTGGCTGGTGGGACTGCTCTGTGGAAATTTGCACGCCGCGACGATTTCCCTGCTCGCCGTGGCGGATGCGTCTATTTTTGAAGGCAACCCCGACTTCGACCTAGGTGGGACGAGCCTAGTCTCCGGGACCAATCAGAAATACACGCGGTCGCGAGCGATGTTCCGCTTTGACCTGAGTCAGCTGCCAACGGGTGCAGTGATCACCGCTGCAGAAGTCTCGCTTTCCGTGACCACCCGGCCAGATCCAGACCAGCATGGTGGCCCGGTGGACTCGAACTTCGACCTCCACCGACTCTTTGTCAGTTGGGGCGAGGGCACGGGTAGCAATCTGACAGGAGCCGTCGCCCAGCCAGGCAGCGCGACGTGGAACGAGCGCAGCTCCGGGAGCGCCGCTTGGTCGAGTCCCGGCGCGATGATCGGCATGGACTATGCGGAAGCGTCCAGTTCGTCGGCATTCATCAGCGACTTGGGCCGCTACACGTGGGGCTCGACGAGCCTGCTGGTAGACGATGTGAAGGCCTGGCAAGCAGACCCACTCACGAACTTCGGCTTCATCCTCGTGAGCCAAGATGAAATCTCACGCGGCAGCGGTCGCCGCTTCGGTGCCAAGGAGCAGCCAGGCGGAACGACACTGCCGGCTGAACTGACCGTGACCTACACACTCGTGCCGGAGCCGGTCGCAAGTACGATGTGCATCGTGGGTTTGATGCTGTTTACCCTCCGAAGAAAGCAGCCTGTTTAGTCGCTCACTAGGTCATCGCCAGTCCCCCTGCGTCGGTCGGGGCCCGCGGAAAAGATTTCCATTTGATCCTTGCCGAGTTGGTGGAAAAAATAAGGCGTGCCCCACGGATCCAGGAGCTCCCCCTCCGCATTCAGCCGCTGGCCTTCGGGAGGACCGAATTGTGCATTCTTGGGATTTCCACCCATCATGGATTGCATGATTTCTGCGTTCGTCCCGACGGGATTTTCTCCCGCGAGGGTGCGGTAGTTTCGAAACATGAGGGTGATTTTTTCAAACTCCGCCGCGACTTCTGGCTCCGCATCAACCGCTCGGCGGGGAGAGCCGGGAATGGACGGCTCGGGTGCCTGCTCCTGAATTACGGCGGGGGCGACTGGGAGACTCGTTGGGACTGCGGTGGCGACAGGAGTTTCGATTTTCGAATGGATCCCATACCAGACGAGGATCGGGACAACGACTGCGAGGGCGATGAGATTCCAGTGCTTCATACTAGAGAAACCCCAGGTTTGGAGTCGAGAAACGTCCCAAGTTGGGGAATACCGTTTCCATGCCCGCGCCATCCACGCCGAACCAGCTGGCAATCGTCGCCGCGTATTGATCCACCGCTGTCGTGGGAATCCAGCGTCCGGTGCTGGTGTCATCTGGCCCATTGACCGCGAGAGTGGGGAATTTCCCGTAGGTGGCCCCGCCCTTCACGGCACCGCCCATGACAAACTGGTGACCACCCCAGCCGTGATCGCTGCCGTAACCATTCGCCGGAAAGGTACGTGAGAAATCACTCGCAGTGAAAGCGGTAACACTATCTTTTAACAAGCGGGTTCCGATCGGAGAACCGACGGGTCTGCCGATATCTGATAGGGCTTGATAGAGCGCATTCATCGTCTGACTCAAGTCTGCTAGGCGATTCGCATGATCGCCGATGATCACCTTCGCCGCATTCGTCGTGGTCGCTCCTTGATTGTTCGTTTGGTTGGTGTGGGTGTCGTATCCACCGACTTGAATGAAGAAGATTTGGCGCCTCATTCCGAGTCCTCCACTGGCGGCAGATCGGCTGCCGAGATCGATGAGCCGGGCTACCATTTTCATCTGACTCATCAGGCCGGAAGTAAAGGTCGAGCCTCCATTCGGCGTAGTGATGGTATTGGTAAATCGAGTGAGCCAAGGAGCGCTCGCATTGGTGGCCAACGCCAACGTGAGTGACTCGGCTTGGTCGATGGAATGGTCAAGAACTTGGGCATACGCCTTGGTTTGTAAATTCGTCGAACCCATGTTGGTGGCTAGAATCGAGTTAAGAGCATTTCTTCGAGGTACGTTTGAAGCTCCGTTACTAGCATTCCCGCTAAAGCCGGTGAGCTGCACCGCACCGCTGGTGGTGATGGCATAAGGTGGGGCGAGATTGCTGCTGCTGACCTCGAAGAGGTTAGACCCTGCGAGGGTGACCGCCATCGAGATGCCTCCATTGAGATTATAATTTGCGGCAGTAAATAAATCTGCAATCCGCCCACCCCACCCACTGTTCGAGGGTTGGTCGGGGAGAGAACTTTGCCACTGGGTCTGCTGATCACTATGGGAAAATAGCTGCGGCGGGCGAGGGACGCTTTTCGTGCTGTATTGCACCTTGGTAAGAGGAAAACTTAGAGTGCCTACATTGAATACCGGGGCGATCACTCCTGAATTAAATAGAGCCTGCATCTCAGGCATGGCAGGATGGAAGCCGTAGTCATGATAGTCATCCGCCGGGTAGCCATTTTGCCCATTTCGCGAATTCAACGAGAGCGCCGAGGCTGGGCCGCCATCTGCATTGGGGATGGCGAGCACGGGGGAACGTATCGCCGCGTAGTTTTCCCACTCTGCTGGAATGGTCGGAATGATCATGTTATTGGAGTCATTTCCGCCATTCAGGAAGACACAGATCAGCGCCTTGTAATCATCGGGCGGGGCTCCAGCGGCCATGGCCGTATTCAGCGTATTGAGCTCGCTGATCGTTCGCGCTAAGACCGTGGTGCCTAGAGCAGCACTACCAAAGCGCTGAAGAAAATTCCGGCGAGAGATGAATGGGATATGGAATTCTTGGTGCATGGACGGACTATCTTTGTATGGCATACTCGGCGGATGTGACAATCAGGTGGACGATGGCCCGCACTCGGTCCCGCATCTGATTGGCTGTCGGGGTTGGAGAGGTGAAAGGATAGCTCGCCGTGTTCGTCACGTAATTGACAATGGTAGTTTTCACGGCGCTACTGAGATTCCCTCCCGTTAGTAGAATTCCGAGATTATTGACCAGAGTCGGCACGCCAGCATTGTTCGTCTGAGCGATTGTCATGTAGGGTGCCAAGTCCATCGTGATCGCATTTGAACTGAAGATACTGATGTAGCCGTTCGGATTTCCTGTGTTATTCGTCAGGGTTCCTTGGGTGATAAGATTGGTGAGATTCATGGTGTTTGAATCATTGGTGAGCTGGAACTCGGGCGTGGTCATACCGGCTTTTGCAATCTCTCCTGGGAATTGGTAGTCTGGATAAAAGAAGTTAAAGACCGTGCTGGAGTTCAGTGGAGTTTGATTGAGATTGCTGGGTGTGGAGCCGATTCCCCAGGTGTTGAGCTCGACATTCACGGTTCCACTACGAGTCCAGTGCGATCCTTTAAGTGGATAGACAATCACACTGTTGCTACCTTGAGAACCATTGGTGATCGTGCTGCCAGAGGGCTGCGGTAAAACCTTAAATGAATTAGGACCTGCTATTTCATAAACCGAATAGACCGCGTTGACTGCGGGAAGTGGTGAGTTAAACACCGCGAATTTAAGATAGACCGAATCCCCAGCGACTAGATTGTGATTCCCAGAGGTCTGAATCAGGATGGTCTGGATACCTGCAGTGGTGGTCACATTATAGCCGCTGCTGAGTCTTGGAATCAAACAGGAGCCACCCGTGGTGACGCTTGGCGCGGAGGGTAGGACCACACTAAAACTGGTCGCGGTAACCGCTGTAATGGTGTAGGGCGCATTATTGACGGAACCTGCTCCGGAGAGTCCTCCTGAAGTGAAGCTGATATAGAGCTGATCTCCAACGGCGAACCCAGAAGAGTTAATGGTGGCGATATTGTTTAAAATCGTGTAAGTCGCGGAGCTGGTGGCATTGTTATTCACGATGAACGAATTCGTCGTAACATTGCTAATTTGATAAGTCTGCGTCGTCGGCAATTGATTGGCAGATGAACCCGCGTCGGAGAAATTCGACAGTCGGACAGATTCCCCACTGACCAAGCGGTGGGGTGTAGGGGTCGTCACGGTGATGGCCTGCAGACCGCTCTGAGTGTATGCGCTATTCGGAAAACTCGCCGCGGGAAAAGCACGTGCCGGGCCTGTCACCCGCATGAGTGGCTCGCGTTGTTTGCCAAACTTAGGATCGGCTGCGGCTTCAGAACTACGTGCTTCATAGTCAAGGAGGATCGCCCGGAAGACTTCCTTCATGTCACCACGGATACCTGTGGCGACACCATCTATATTTCGCTCACCATTGAACGCCCTAACGACACGATGCACATATTCCGGCTTGGGATGGCTGGTGACGAGGCGCTGGATGAGTTGACGGCAGATGTAGGGGCCGACCGCTGAATTTGCCATGATATTATCCAAGGTGGCTTCAAGATCTTTAAGCCCATTTAAATCATATCGGTTATAGATTGGAGTGGTGATTGGAAAACCTTGCCCACTGGTAGGGTGTGACGTTTGTATGGAAATTGGGTCCGTATCAACAAGTGTCGTCGCCGAGTCGGTATAGATGGACGGCGGCAGAACAACATTATCGAGCAGAGGCTTACTCCCTAATTCGTGCTTACTGGGCACGAGCACCATCGGGTCGAGGAAATTTGACGAAGGGTTAAAATTGGTGGGCATGCGGCCAGTGCCAAGTAGGGGTTGCCCCCAGTTCCAGCCCGTGAAGACGCGGGCCATCCCAGAGATCACTTCTTGGTCGTAGGTGGCGACAGGATTTCCAGATGAATCTAGAACGAGTGTGCCGTCTGGCCATGTCTTGTAGAGACCCGCAGAGAAGAGTTGGAGAATTTCCCGGGCGTAATTTTCGTTGGGATGGAGACCTGTGATGAGACTGCCCGGGGCGTTCGCACGCATGTCCAAATATACCCCCATGGCTGGACTGAGCGTCACTTGTTTCAAGATGTCACGGAAGTTTCCAAAGCATGAGTCAAGCAAGGTATCATAGTAGTCCGCGAGGACTCGGCCGTTGTTATTGAGTGGTCCGGTATCGGACACGACTAAAATTTCACTCAGCGCAAAGGCTGCGCGCTGACGCAATTGATCCGGAGCGGTGATGGAATTTTTCCACCACGAATTGAACATCAAGGTGCTGATATAAGGATTTTGTGGGTCTGCACTGAGGTTTGCCAAAACGTAAGGAACGTTCTTAGTTGCACTTATAGCAAACTGGCCTTCGATCCATGAGCGGTAGCCTATCGCCTTGACCTCAGCCATGTCATATGGGCTTGGACCGAAGGTCGCTTGAGTGAGAAAACGTGAGTTCTCAGCATCGCTAGATGCATGCAAAATCGGCCATGCAGGCACGCTGGGCGCGAGCGGAGCCGTTTGTGATCCGGTAACTTTACCAAAAGTCCCAGTGAGCTCACCTGAGGGATAATCGAGCGTGGATATACTAAGAAAGACATTGCCCGATTCTAGATCCGCCATGTCGGAAGGCTGCATATTCCATGTGTAACCACCGTCGCTGGTCTTCAGGCCTGGATAATTTCTATCTTGAGCGTCAAGATCAAAAACGACGGCGCTGGTGTTAGTAGTGATTCTCCGGAAGATTTTCTTAGATGTGGCACCTGACGTTAGGCCCATGAATTTCAGCTGGAGAACCGCCGTAGAACCATTCACCCGGAGAAATGCGCCTCCCGACCCAGTGATGCCAGTTAGCCCCTCCGCTCCTTGCAGATTCGTTCCATAAAGTGTGCCCGGAATTGTGGTCGTGGGAGGGTTATCCCATGGGGAAAGAGCGTGGCTAGGAACGAGAGTGATAGCTGGGCTTGTGGTATTGCCAGTCGGGTCGAGAAACCAAGCGATCGAGAGATGGCTACTGGCTCCGCTCGCTCCGGTATTGTGAAGTGCTTCGAGGTAATACTTTTCTCCCGCGATAAGTGAAAGCCAAGGTGACTTTTGACCTGACTGAACATTCCAAGTTTTTGGAGCCGTCCCAGTAGGACCTGTTACCCTAGCTCGCAGCACCTTGTTGACGGGTTCTCCATTATTAGAAATCCATAGTTCAGCAACGTTACTGGCAGCAATCCAGAAGTAGTAGTTCCCGGTGGCTGGAGCCGTGAAATAGCCGCGGAGACGTTCGCCGGAGTTATCACTGGATGAGATGCTCGAATCCACATTGCCGATCGTGTCGCTGGCGGTAGGTAGATTGTTCCATGGAACATCTGAAATCGCCGGCCCCGTGACGCCTGATGTCCACTGTTCACGGGTAAGCTGGCTAGGATTCGCGAGAACATTAAGAGTCATCACGGAACTGCTGGATCCACTCGCATTGGTCGTCGTTAGGGTGAATTGATAAATCCCCGCTTCAGTAGGAGTTCCGCTTAGGATCCCATTGGCGAGAGTGAGCCATGATGGCAAGCCGCTGGCCGTGATGATGCCGCCATTGCTACTTGTGAGACTCATCGTAAATGGACTGCTTGCCCCAACCAGGGCCACCGCATTTGTCGAGCTTGTGATGCTTGGTGCTGCAGCTGGAGGACTACCGAAGGCAGCGGTGGCGCCGCTCATGGTCGGGAAGAGACGTTTTGTCGGGATGATCTGTTTCGCTTGATCATCACTATACCATGAAAGATGGACCTCTGCAGAACCGGTGTTCTCTGTGTATTCCATTCTGATATCATAACGCACGTCGGCTTGGAGATAAATCGATCCTGTTTTTTCCGAGATACTATTCCAGTTATCGACGACTAACTGATTGTTTATCCATAGCTTTGATCCGTCGTCGGCCTTGGTTACGAAGTAATAGGTCTGCGAATACTGTGGGAGGATTTGCCCGGTCCAACGAACAGAATAATTATTCGCCGGAATCAATGGATCTGGAGCGACCGTGCCCCATGTGAAATCCACGAGCGGATCAATCCGATTGAGCGGAGAGCTGAAGGCCGCGATGGTCACATTCCCCAACGTGGTGCTGCTAGGAACGGTGTTGCCTGTGATCGCAATGGTAAATGAAAGGCTCGTGGGCAGTGCTGTGATCGTGTAAGACGTCGTCGCATTATAAGGTGAGACGTTGAGATTTCCTGAGGTGAACTGTAGAGCTACAGAGCTGCCTACCGTGAAGGCTTGGGCTGGTGTCCCAGTGTAGGCGATCGTAGCCGAACCAGTGCTAGTGGTCAGTTTGGTGTAACTATAGGTCGCTGCGGCACCACCGAAATTAGCGGCGTGGGTGTAGGAGGTATTAGAGCCGGGGTAGTAACTTGCGCTGAGACCGGTCCCGGTAGGAGAACCAGATGGCATTAGGGTCACGGCAGCTGAAAATGGGTTACTCAAGGAATAATTTCCAGAAGCACTTGCCGCTCCAGGACTGGCGAGAGTTAAAGATACCGTCGCGCTACTTGTGCGGTTTGTATTGAACCGTGGTGTGATTTTGACGTCTAGCGAACGCACCCCAGCAGGAAACGTCACTGACTTTGGCAATTCGTTGAAATCGACATTCTCTACTGCGGTCCCCCGGATGAAAATCGGGACCGTCACCGCTCCGAGCGAGCGATAGCCGGAGCGGGTGACCCGAATCAGCCCAGTGTCCTCGGCTGGACTTGATGCATTTTCAGGTTGAGTCGCGTAGGCATCCACGACCTGCAAGGTGATAATATTTTGTGCCTCTAGATCCGCAGCTAAAGAAGTTGAATCAAAACTGCTTTGCGAACTCAGTGGGACATTCGGCAAAAGACCCAGCATCTGCTTGGACCAGTCGCTCACCTGATCATTCTGGCTACTTCGATCCGTGACGGTGAGGCGGAAAAAGCTCCCAGCACCTTTCGAGACGCTTAGAGTTTTTAGCGTTCCGTCGCCCATCACATTTGGAAGATTTCCCTTCGACCATGTGCTCGCCAGCCCCATATTGCTCTCAGCCCCGTAGAGTTTTCCCGGCACCGTGGGAAATGTGAGCAGTAGAGCTGAGCGCGTCCCCGTGACCTTGGGTCCGCGGAAATGAGGATCGTTTTCTGCTTTGTAAAAGGGGTTTGTCCCGGCGACAAACTCGTTATGATTACTGACCCCGTCTCCATCAGCGTCCATGGAGAGCCACCCTCCGTACGGGGCTTGCTCGTTCATTTGTGCATCAAGCACCCCAAATTTTTGCTTCCACACGGAGCGATTGATCTGCTCATCCACCTGTGCATAGGCCGAAACTGACGTAACGAGAAATGCTGCGACTGAGCAAAAAAATCCTACGCCCGATCTTGATAAATGGGTTCTGGCAAATGGGTGCATGCGGGTAAGTCTTCGGGCGTTGCGGGCGGTAGCGAATAGGGCAGATGCCACTCGAAACCTTTTCGGGATTTATAAAAATGTCCTGCAGGCACCACGCCGATTTGGGTTTTGTAATGGTGGATGAAGGCGGGTAAGAATCAGATTGTTTCAGTCGTGTGGTTCAGCTGATCAGTTCACCAAACGAAGTCAAATTGAATTTACAATCCCATCGTTACGAATGACGACTATCTACGACGTAGCTTGCCGATTCTCTGTGAAAAAAGACTAAGCGGCCTGCGCCAAACAGCGCAGCACCCTCGAAGCCGCTCAATCCAGTGCAGTAAGCTCCACCTTACGAAATTGCACTTCGTGCTCCTCGCTCTGAAGGCAGATGGCTCCTTTTACAGTGCTAAGTTCCGTCGCTTTATTCGCCAAAACGTCATTGATCCACACCGTCACGGTATTGCCTTGGCAACGAATGCGCGCATGATTCCATTCGCCCGCTGACTTTTCGTGACTTTCTCCATTTTTGACCCAGCGCCGCCCTTGTGGCTTCGTATTTGCGATGCGGAGCGTCTCGCCAATTTCCCAGAAATCCCCTGCATTTGCGTGTCCCAGTTGGACCTCGATCGACTTCGGCCAGGCAAACAGTTCTTTAGGCTGACTCGCGTGGATCAAAACTCCACTATTTCCCGGCTTACCGCTCGGTGACCAACGCCACTCGACCGTAAGTTCGTAGTTTGAAAACTCGCGAGTCGTCCGCATGACGCCGGGAGGGCGGCCTTTGCAAATGAGGATGCCATTCACCACCGACCAGACGTTCTCTGGCTTGACCGACGTGCTGATGGATTCGAGCACCCAGCCGTCAAAATTTTTACCATTAAAAAGCTGTAGAGGCCCGGCGGCTTGAAGCGTGGCAGAAAGGAAGACGACGGCGGCACCTATTTTTCCAAACATGCCAATCTGCTAGCGTGTTTCTGGCCAACCTGCAAGAAACCTAGTCATTTCGCATGAGTTCTAGGAAGAAATTCTTCGCTTCCACGTAATCTTGACTGAAGATGAGTCAAAAAATGGGATTCACCGCGCGCCAAGCCCTCTTCAACCTCGCCCTTTGGCATGGTTTGATCTTGATGCTGCATGGAAGCGCCCGCGCCGGAGAAACCGAGCTCGATCACCGTTACCATCAGGAGATCCAGCCCATTTTCGAAAACTACTGCTACGACTGCCATGGCGACGGCTTGAAAAAAGGTGAACTCGCGCTTGATCGCTTCGACGACGTCCCCTCCATGATCGCCAACCGCGACATCTGGAAACGTATCCGCGATCATATCGACTTCCGCCTCATGCCTCCGCCTAAGGAGGTCGCTCCCAAACCGGATGAGCGGAAAAAACTCCTCAACTGGATCGACAACGCCATTTTTCCAGTCGATCCCAACAACCCTGATCCCGGCCACGTCACCATCCGCCGACTCAACAAGGTCGAGTATCAAAACACCCTCCGTGACCTCCTCGGCGTGGATGCCAATGTGTCGGAAATCCTCCCAGAGGACGATACCGGCTATGGCTTTGATAACATCGGCGACGTGCTCACACTCTCTCCAGTGCATCTGGAACGCTACCTCGATGCCGCCCAACTCGCGCTCGAACAAGCGATCCATATCGGCCCCATGCCACCCCCTGTGGTCACCGTGGCAGGAAATCAACTTGCTGGCGATGGTTACTCAGACGACGCCCTGCGCGTGCTGTCTCAAGATGGAGAAACATCGTCCAAGTTCACATTTTCTCGGCCAGGGCGCTACCGTGTCGAAGTCACTGCCAGTGGCGATTGGTCGGCGAACCAGCCACCCAAGTGTGACCTTCTGCTAAACGGCAAACCACTCACGAGTTGGGAGGTCAAAAATCAAAACAAATCACCCCAAACCTACACCCACGAATTCATCACCACCGAAAGCGGCTTGCACACCATCTCTGCTGCTTTTCACAACGACCTGTGGGATCCGCAAAACCCAGATCCCGCTCAGCGCGACCGCAATCTTTACCTGCACCAGATTTCACTCATCGGTCCGCTAGACGGACCCGCACCTGAGAAACCCGGATCGCACCGGAGCATTTACGGCCAGCGCCCAACCGGCCAATCCGACGCGGATTACATGAACACCGTGCTCCGGAATTTCGCCAAACGAGCCCTCCGCCGCCCACCCACTGAGGAAGAAATCCAGCGCTACCTGAGCTTCTGGCCCCACGCCCAAGCCCATGGGGAATCGGTGGATTACGCGATACGCCAAGCCCTTGCGGCCATGCTCGTCTCCCCAAGCTTCCTCTTCCGTGAAGAAACCCCAGTCCCCGGCCAGCCTAGCGGCAAACAACTCATCTCCGAGCACGCCCTCGCCTCGCGACTCTCCTATTTCCTCTGGAGCAGCATGCCAGACGAAGCCCTCTTCGCCCTCGCCGACGCCGGGAAACTCCGCGCCAACTTAAAATCCGAAGTCACCCGCATGATCGCCTCCAGAAAATCCGAGGCCCTCATCAAGAACTTCGTCGGCCAATGGCTCCAGCTTCGCGACATGCCCGGCATCGCTCCCAACCCCAAATTCTTCCCCGCCTTCAACGAGAAAACCGCCAGCGCCATGCGCACCGAGACCGAGATGCTCGTCTCACATATCCTTAAAAACGACCTCCCCCTCATCACCCTGCTCGACGCCGACTTCACCTTCATCAACGAGCGCCTCGCGAAATTCTACAACATCCCCGGCGTGGAGGGGAAAGACTTCCGCCGCGTCTCCCTCATCGGCACCCCGCGCCGCGGCCTCCTCGGGCAAGGCTCCTTCCTCACCCTTACCTCCTACCCGAACCGCACTTCACCTGTACTCCGGGGCAAATTCGTGCTCGAAAATCTCCTCGACACCCCACCGCCACCGCCCCCGCCTAACGTCCCTCAACTCACCGCAGGCAACAAACACGGCGACCACCCCAGCCTCCGCGAACAAATGGAACGTCACCGCGACGATCCAGCCTGCTCCTCCTGCCACGCCCTCATGGACCCCATCGGCTTCGCCCTCGAACACTTCGACGGCACCGGCGCCTGGCGCGACCAAGACCGCGGCAAGCCCATCCTCACCGCAGGCACCCTAGTCACTGGCCAGTCCTTCACAGATGCTGAGAGCCTCCGGCAAATCATCGTTCGCGACCACCGCCCAGAATTCCACCGCGCCATCGCCACCAAGCTTCTCACCTACGCCCTCGGCCGTGGTCTTGACTGGTATGACCGCCCCACTGTGGACTCCATCGTCCTCCGCTCCGGTGCAGATCAAGCCCGCCTCACCTCCATGCTGCTTGCCGTCATCGAGTCCGTCCCCTTTCAATATCGTCGCTAAATCCCCATGAACTCACGCCGCACATTCCTCAAAGGCTTGGCCACCGTTCTCGCTCTGCCTTCGCTGCCATCCCTCCGCGCCGCCTCGGCTCCTGCCGCCGCCTCGCCCACGCGCCTTGCATTCGTTTATATTCCCAATGGCGTGAACACCCAAGTGTGGCGCGCTGCCACTCCAGATAGCCTCTCCGCCACACTCGAACCACTTACTAAGCTTCGCGATCATTTCTCCGTCCTCCGTGGCCTCGATCACCACAAAGCCCGAGCCAATGGCGACGGTGCTGGCGACCACGCCCGCGCCAACGCCACCTTCCTCACCGGTTGCCAAGTCCGCAAAACCGCCGGTGCCAACGTCCGCAACGGCGTCTCCGTGGACCAAATCGCCGCCCAACAACTCGGCCACCTCACCCGTGTCCCCTCGCTCGAACTCTCCACCGACCCACCACGCCGCTCCGGAAATTGCGACTCCGGCTACTCCTGCGCCTACGCCCACAACCTCTCCTGGCGCAGCGAGACCACCCCCGCTCCCGCCGAGCGAGACCCCCGCTACGTCTTTGAAAAACTCTTCGGCTCCGGTGATGAAAAGGCCGATGCCCGCCGCCGCTTCAATCAAAAAAGCGTGCTCGACTTCGTCCTAGACGACGCCAAACGCCTCCACAAGCGCCTCGATCGCGACGACCAAGGGAAAATGGACGAATACCTCACCGCCGTCCGCGACGTCGAACGCCGCATCCAGAACGCTGAGAAATTCCGCATCGCCGTGCCCGAGGACAAGCGCCCCAACGGCATCCCAGAAACCTACAGCGAGCACATCCGCTCCATGTATGAAATGATGGCCCTCGCCTTCCAGACCGACACCACCCGCATCGCCACCTACATGATGGCCCACGACGGCTCCGCCAGAACCTTCCCAGAAATCGGCATCACCTCCTCCCACCACGAACTCTCCCACCACCGTGGCGACCTCGAAACGCTCGATACAATCGCTAAAATCGACCGCTTCTACATCGAGCACTTCGCCTGGTTCCTCGAAAAACTCCGCAGCACCCCCGAGGGCGAGGGCAACCTGCTCGACCACTCCATGATCGTTTACGGCGGCGGCATCGCCGACGGAAATGCCCACAACCACGACGACCTCCCGCTGCTACTCGCCGGTCACGGCAGCGGCACCATCACTCAAGGCCGCATCATCACCGCCCCAGATGGCACCCCCACCACCAATCTCTACCTCTCCCTCCTCGACCGCATGAAAGTCAGCGCCGAGCGCATCGGCGACTCAAACGGCACCTTCGAGGCCATTTCTTAATCTCCATGCACGGACACGCCGCCACCCCAGAAGCCATGGAACAGCTCGGCCGGTCAGCCGCCGCCCTCGCTGTGCCCGGCACCTGCATCGCCCTCGTCGGCGATCTCGGTGCCGGTAAAACCCACTGGACCAAGGGCTTCGTCGCCAGCCTCGGCTCCACCGCCGCCGTCACCAGCCCCACCTTCGGCCTCGTCCACGAATACCATGGCGGCCGCCTTCCCGTGTTCCATTTCGACTTCTATCGCTTGAAATCTGCCGAAGAACTCATCGCCCTCGGCTGGGACGACTACCTCGACCAAGACGGCATCATCATCGCCGAATGGGCCGGGAAATTTCCGGAACTCCTCCCCCCAGCCACCCACTGGCTCCACTTCACCCTCGCTGCCGATGGCAGTCGCACCGTGAAACAAGCCTAACTCAGAGCGCCATCAGCGCTGGCCCCGCCAGCCCATCCGCCGCCTGCACCAAGCGCCCCACAGAGCGCGCCATGGCCACCGGCAGGCCACACGAGTTCAAGCTCAGCACCGCTACTGCTAGGATCAATAATTTCCAAAATAACTTCATCGTCTGGGAATCATCTTCACTCCCTGCCCCCAGCGCAATCCAAAATCAGGAGAAGGGGATTGCATCCCCTTTCTTCGAGAATACATCGGTAAGGAGAAGACGCTAAGGAGACTACCGCTCCGGCCTCGCCTCGCGAAAGACCCAAGATGCGTGCCTGTTCATGCGTAGGGAAGCATTCGGGTGGGACTTGCTGCTAGCGCGAAGAAAGGGGATTCAATCCCCTTCTCCCTAATTTTAATGATACCTATTTTATCCGATGGCATAAAAAACGCTTCACATGGCCCCGGAAAATTCGCAACTTTTCCGCTCAATCATAAAAATCCAATATGAAACTTAATTATCGCGCCCTAGCTTCTGCCGCATTGGTCCTCACTTCCTGCGCCAATCTTGCGCCGGCTGCAACGACCGCACAAACCACCTTCGGCCCGCAATCGGCCAGCAGTAGTTTCGATATTCTTTTCACCACGCCGATTTTGGATGCCACCCAGCTCGTCTCGATCAGTGATGGCGCGGTTTTCACGGGTGAGGGCGCGACTTTGATCATTAGTGCGATTTTTACGGACAATCAAACCCAGCAAGTCTTTTCACAATTTCAATCGAATTACCTCCAAAACAAAACACTTAGCTCAGTGACAGGGAACACCTTCACGGCATTTTCTCTGCCTAAGGATGTAAAGGGCTTGCGATTCCTTGCCAACGGATTCCCGCCGGGCACAATTACGATACCCAGCTCGACTGTCGCCACCTTCAACGTAGTGCCCGAGCCGACAAGCGCGATCTTGGCGACGTTTGGTTGCGTGGTTCTAGGGCTGAAGCGCCGCCGTGCGATTGCTTGATGCCGCTGACAGCGGTCAAAGATAGGACACAGCGCTTCAGAATTTATCAAAAAGTGGCTGGAGCATCTCGCTCCAGTCCGTTGTTCGGGCGTATCGCCCGGATCTGATACACTTTAGGCGAGACGCCTCAACAACGGTCTGCCGCGAGACGTGACAGCCACATTCATGCTTTGTCTCTAGCCATTGGATTCCTCCAAGCGCCTTTCAAACTCGGCAAATTTACCGTTCGGGCTGCGGAGGATTTCATCCACATACTGGATGCTGACGCTGAACGCAGAGCCAAGTGCATCGCTGGCACTCTTGATGACGTAGCTTTCTTCGTCACGGGTCAGCGGCTTGGCGACCACAAGCTTGAGGCAGACGTGATCCCTCCGCGTCTGGATGACCTGATGCTGACGAATCGAGCTCACCTTCATCACAGCGCCGTGGCCATAGTACGGCGGGCGTAGTTCTCCGGACGGCAGCATCAGAAGATCCCGGGCCCGTCCTGGGATGGCATCGAGAATCGGCAAAGTGCGTCCGCAAGGGCAAGGTCCTTCGCCGACGGTTGCAAGGTCGCCGATTTCATAGCGCAGCAGTGGCATCGCGAAGTTGTGGAGAGGCGTCACGATGACTCGCCCCGTTTCGCCAGGAGCACAGGGCTGATCCTCCGAATCGAGCACCTCGATGATGGATTTCTCCGACTGGAGGTGCCAGCGCCCCCCTTCAAGGCATTGGTAGGCGAGCGCTCCCGTTTCCGCAGCGGTGTAGGTGCTGGCAAGCGGCGCGTCCCAGACTTCCCGACAGAGGCCAGCCAGCTCCGGCGGACTCGCTTCGCCCACGCCGATGGCCTCGATCAGTGGCGGCAGCTGAATTTTTTCACCGCGCGCATGGCGGAGAATTTCCAGCAGTAGTGAGGGAAATGTGCAGATGTAGTCCGGCTTGAGCTCGCAGATGGTCTGGATCAGCCCGGCGATGGGAGTGCGGTAATCCAAGAGATAACTCGGCCCAGTCGGCCATACCACCGAGGCGGGAGCACCCCAGTCTGGCAAGGGACGCAGGTGGACCGTTTCATCCATTTTTTCCCTGCGCTCGTCTCGTAGGATCGATAAAAACTTACCAGAAATGTCGCGACCACGCCAGACGTGCTCGCGCAGTTGAAACGCCTGCCAATAAAAATAATCCAGAGTGCTGCGGGCGATGCGCACCGGGCGTCCCGAGGAGCCGGATGTGACGCTTTCACCGATGTGCCCATGTCCTTCGGGCAACTTGCTCACCCGCAGTTTTTCACCCAGTTTCTGGACCTCCGCCCGAGTTAGAATCGGCAGGGAGGCCCAGCGCGCGTTCCATTCCGGCATGGTGAGCGCGGATTGATTTCTCGATTTCAAATCCAGACCCGCCGCCCTGAGGCGATGACGCCAAAAGGGCAATTGCGCGCTGGCATGATCCATGAGTGCCTCCACCTGTGGTCGGCGCGCCATGTCCAACTGCTCCTTCGTCAGATACTGACTTTCCGCCAGCTGCCCGAGAACGGCGAGTAAGGCAGCCGCAGGTGACTGCGGAATAGCCGGCCAGATGGCACCGGAGAAAGCCGAGTGAGGCGTCGGTAAAATCATGCCGGAACTTATCCGTTATGCCTCAAACAATTGAAATTTAAAAAATTACCCGGTTAGCTTCCGAATTAAGTCCCAAACAATGCGTCGGGATGACGGTGGAAATTAGTGAATGAAGACCCGTGTTTGCGCTTTAACAGGTGCTCTGTTGGATAGTAGATTTCCGCAAGCCCGACAAACCCCAGTTTTCCACATTCTTCCGTGCTCACTGGAACATGGGATTTCATTTCTACCTGTCTATGATCACCATCGAATCCGACCAACCTGAGCTAGGGCGCGCACTCGAATCCCTTGTGGAAGAGTCCGAGTGCTGCGGCTGATTTCCCGAGAGCACTGCGGCGAGCTTTTTTCTAATTCCTATCAAATCCGAGAAATCCCCGGACTCCCAAATGGAGGATTCGATCCCGCCTTATTTCTTCAACTGCGCGATCAAATAATCCTCTATCGTCGCATGCTTCACCCCAAGTGCGCCGGGGTAGACGAGTTCGCATTCCGTGCGGAGGGTTTTGAGTTTTTTCTCTAACTTCACGCCGAAGTTGGCCGTGTGAGTCGGATCTTTTTGGGGTTCACCCAATGCGGGCGCAGATGCATAAAAAAGATAGATCGGTGGATCTCCGGAACTGGCATGGGCGATGGGTGAGTATTCGTTGATCCAAGGTAACACTTCCCTGCGGTTCTTCAAAAATTCGGCGAACCGGGTGTCGCGGGTTTTCAGATCATGGGGGTCCATGAAGCCGAAGGCGTGGCCACCGTATCGGCTGTTGGGAGTCCATTCCTGCATCTGCTCGGGGTCCAGTGAAGTCTGCGCGATATTGACCGCAGCGCACCAGAGACGAGTGGACTCGCGAGCGATGGGATCAGGGCTCTTCACCTCCGCCATGTCATCGTGAAATGCGAGCCACAAACTGGAGCAGCCCCCAGCCGAAGCGCCAGACGCGGCGATGCGCTGCTTGTCCAGATTCCATTCGGCAGCCTTCGACCGCACGAATTGCAAGGCGCGTGCGGCGTCGTGCATGGGCCATTCGACGGGAGGTTTCACACCCGCATCTTGGGCCTGTGTGGTGTAGCGGTAGTTGATGGAAACGACCGAAATCCCGGCTGCCAGCATTTTTTCCAGCATGGGTTTACCAACGTCCTTCTTGTCACCAGTGACCCAACCGCCGCCATGGATGAAAATGACGAGGGGGGTCGCTTTAGCAGACGGCGCTTGCCAAAAGTCCAGCACCTGTCGCGGATGCTCGCCGTAGGGAATGTTCGCCGAGGTCAACGTCGTCGGACGGGTCGGAGCCTCCGCCGAAAGCGCTTTTTGTATCAAAACAAGAACCAAGCTCGGGACGATGATCCACGCTGGATAGAGACGTTTCATAAAAGGAGTGTGATGATGGGTTGTCGGGGTGATTGATGCAGGTTTGCTCTTATCATGCAGGGCCAAGATCCGGATGATGCTTTCTTCAACAGACTTCCTGAAGTCTGGATCCTCCGCGTAATTCTTGTAAAGCGACATGTCTTTGCGTCACTGCTTTCTCACGATCTCTCCGATGATGGATTCCTGCGCCAGCTTCCGGTTCTGTTCATCGGCGTTTCCTTCCACCTGCTTTTTGTAAACGACGCTTCCATGACAAACGCCGCCGTCAATCACGACGAGTGGAATTCTAGGAAACGCCGCAGAGCGCCTGCCAGCAGTTTGAAGTCCGTCGCCCAGCCGTCCTTCACATAGGTTTGCGCCCGCGCCGTCAACTCGGGCGGCAGTTCTGCTTGGATCACGGTTTTGTTCAAAAGTGGGAACTAGCAAGGGAGCGAGGCCGACGGGAATGACGGGATAGGTTAGGTGGAAATGAAGCGCAACGATCACAAAGAACTCAAAGATCCTGTTTCCAGATCTACTTTGCGCTCTCTGCGTTCTTTGTGGTTTGACCCTCTTCGGACTGTAAATTCCCGATTGCCGTAAATGTCCGTGTATACATGCCGGAACTTCCCGGGCAAGGCCCCCTCCGCCTCCGCATATCGCGGGTTGAACTCCCTCACCTTGGCATCCAGCAAATCCTCGACAAATAACGTGCGCCCCTTCGCCCGGTCTTTTGCATCGGCGCGCCGAAGCAGCTTCTCAGACACGATTAGGACCATGACCATTTGACGCGGGCTCGGAATACTGCCTCATTTTACGGTTTCTCTGAAAAACTTGGTCGTCTTGAACCATCTACATTCCTTCATTTCGCTGGAACGGATCAGCTCACGAATTTTCTCGGTTTCATTTCGAACAAGTCGGAGCCTATTCGTCGCCAAAGCTAAGAGGAATTCGTAAACGACTGGCCCATCCCCGACCTTTACCGCCCTCTCGATAAGGTAATACATACTTGAGCTATGTGAGTCGTGGTCAGAAAAATCTAATTCACCTGGGAAGGCTGCACGTAGGATCGCAACTTGAATCAAACTATCGTTGTAACGAAAGAAATTCTCGGGATCCAAAAGAACCCGACGATTGGGAAGAGGCGCGAGTTTGTCTTTCTCTGGAAGGTTCGACTCGGTTCGAGCATTTTGAAGAAGGAATGAAAACGTTGCGAAAAGAAGGATCGAAGGAACTGGACTCGGATATTCCTTAACAAGGCCCTCCCAGTATTTGAAACCTTGATGCAATTCAAGTTTAGGCCCATCATAAAATAGTTCATTGTCATTTAGTACTCCATTCTCCAAGTTCTCAGCTCGCTTCCTAAGCTCTTCGACAGCCCCCAATCCTTCCTCATCCCGCAGGAGTTCTTGTTCCAGTTTCCAGCTAAGACCCAAGCTTTCGGGACGACCGGTGCATACGTTACAAAAGCTACGAACCTGATACGTGCCATGTTCTAAGTTCTGCTTAAGCTTTTTGAACTCCGCCAAAGATTCAGGGGTGCCAACTCCAGAAAAGTAGACAATATTCTTCAGATATTTTTGCTTCCTGAGATCCCTGCTTACTTCAAGCAGCTTTGTCCCCTTCGTGAAGCTAGGACAAATCACGATCACCGATCCGACAATCTTAAGTTCTGGATCTCGAAGTTGTTCGGGACTAAGCATAGTAACCGTACCGGAACCGAAAATTTCTAAAAGGGGCGCTATCTGATCTTTGAATTCACCCATGCAAACAACATGACTAGTGCTAGCTGGAGCATATTTCTCGATCTGTTCTTTAAGCCAAACCTTAAACTTATTACACTTAAGGAGAATCTCCGCATGTACATGAATAGGCGCACGGTCACTCCCCATTTTTGCGTAACCACTCAGAGCAGGAACCATTTCCGTTAAAATATCCAATTTAAGGTGCTTTAGACATATCGCATGATCCTGCGTGTTCAAAACGACCGATTTCGGATCATCAACTTCAACCGAGAATTTCTCCCCGGAAAGGCGAATCGAAGGCAATAGCTCAGAGTGAGGTTGCACCTCTCGAAGTCTGAGATGCGATATGACCTTTGCTTTCTCCTTCTCACAGGCCGAAGTACAGAGCGATTCATCAAGATCCAGAATCGTTACGACGCGGTCCACCGCCTTCCACCGAGTTCTTGTAAGAATTTTCCGCAAAAGTTTATGGGATGTTGTCGCCGAAATCACCATTAGCGAAGAAGACACATCAGCATGCTTGAGCACCTCCTTGTAGCCACTGTAGGAAGAATAAGAAACCGTTATCGGTCCGTGCTTCCCATTTCCGAATCGAATGCGGCAGGCGAGAGAAACCAGCCCATAAAGGTCAATCGTATCCACATAAACGGTTTTTATGCTCTCATCAAATTCGTCACCCCATTCCCTCACAAGCAACAAGGCGAACAAGGACATCTCCGCATGCCGAATGAAGAGATTAGATGCCTGAATGAAGAATCCTGCCTGAGCCCCTGAAGGTTTGGCGAATGATTTCCCGGGAGGCGGAAGCAAAATAGGATCTCGCTGCCGGATGATTTCGTCACGTGCCTTCTCAAGAAACTTACCCGCAGTAGCTTCATCCGCCCCTCCGTGACCATTTTGATCGAAACAATAAAATGAGGCATCACACCTAAATCGTGCCTTGATCTGCTTCGTAACATTCTTAAGCTGAGTCACTCCAATTGACCCCTTCGGATAGAGAACCTTCACTGCTCTCGGAACGCAATGAAGCGAGACCCGATCAGCAAAGTCCGTGAACTCGGTTACCGAAAAGTCACCGGTAGCGACATAGACGTGGAGAATGAGATTGTCCTCAAACGCGAAAATATTGTGCGGTTGAAACATACTCAATATGGGCAAGGGATGATGATCGTTACAGCAGTTCCCTCCGCATGGGCAAGGGGGACATTTGCCCAGTTTGCGAAAACGGGCTTATCGGAAGCATTCCTATTATGAAATGTCTGAAAAAGACACATTCTACCAGTCCTTACACGAATGAATCCGTCAAGCTCGCAGAGGGCTTTCCAGACTTCGTCAAGACCTTCGCCTCTACTATCAGAGTTTTGCGAGCTCACTCCATCCATAAAGCAGTTCACTGTTATCTCCCGCTCCTCTTCCAAACTCAGCTTGGAGAGTTCTGCTCCTGTAAACCGCTGAGCGAGGCCCACCCCCCCATCAATGATCGACAGTTCAAGAAACCGGTGCGCACCTCCCTCCTTATTCCGAAACATCTCCGTACAGTGAGCGAGGTAATCGTTAAACTTCTTGTTGTGAGATTTCATCTGCCCGAGATCCTTTCGTTCAAACACGTCCGAATGCCCCTTTAAAGAAATAGCTCGGATGTTCTTCACGAAAGATTTCCCATTAATCATTTCGTAGGCATGAACATTGGTGTTCTGGAACAACTCGTAGAGCAGATTTGCCAGACTACCCAACGCTTTTGGTTTGTCATCAAGAAAACACGCAAAGGCTTTATCCTCCCGCAGAGCTGACTTTACGATTGCCTTGAACTCGGAACGTCCGATTGCCTCAGCTCGGGAAGGTCCATTATATAAAGCACGCTGAAACTCATAACCGCTTCCGTGAAGACAAATGAACTGGGAAGCCACCTTGCCAATGTTCTTTGGATAGGTTCCGTTTACGCTTTCAGAGGAGTAAATGTCACACGAGTTCATGAGGCGGAGGACTTCGGCACAGTAACTCGCGTACTCGGATTTGGGGATGTCAGTGTTTTGTCCCGTAGTCATCCGACTCGCCAAATACAGCGCTGCAATTCCATAGAGTCTCTTTCCGAGATCCTCAAGTTGACCAGTTCGAGCATTCGTATCACCATCGTTGATATAGCTCTTAATTACAGGATTCTGATGAGCCCTAGACCACGTAACAATTAACTGGATCAACGCAACCTCCAAGCCCCAAAAGCCGATGTGCTTAATCTGACTCGGCAAGCGCATCTGCGGCTCTTTTCTCGCTCTCCTGATGGCCACTTCAAACTCATCAAAGCTGAAGTCTTTTTTTATCGTCAACATTGTGGCTAGTTGGATGTTTCAGGTTTAGCGCAGCCCACGTTGATATTTATGGTGCCAGCGTGGCGGTAGGCGATTCGCCAATCATCGGGCAGTTCGTCTATGCCAAGGCCGAAAGGCGGACACACGAGCACATCTAATCCACTCATGGCGCTCCCCTCCTGGCTTCGGGGTTCAACTCGTAGATCCGCACGGCGTGATTCCCTTCTGGCTGTAGGAGCCATCCTAAACGGACAAGCTCCGCGATTGCGGGAGCGAATAGAGATTTTTTCACGGAAGGAGCACCCCCTGCCGCGGTTGTATTGGGAATGAATGCGCGGTAGAGGACACCGACTGGGCTGTCGTGCAGAATCTCGGTGAGGCCACGTTCATCCTCATTGGGATGCTCTTGGATCATCTCAAGAAGCTCTTTTGCAAAAGGAAGAGATGGAGCGACGAATTTTGGGGCACGCTTCGCTTTGGACTGCGCGGCCTTGGTCTTTCGTTTTTTGGCCTCATACCTGACGCGATCCCGCACGAGTTCAAGCTGGCTGTTACCCAAGTCATTCAGGGACGTAATTGGCTCGGCATAGTTGAGCTTCTCAGCTGCGAATGCGTAAAGCTCCTCCTTCGTCCAGCCCAATGGCTTGGTGAGGCTGTAAATGGTCTTCGTGAGGGTATTTCGGAAAGCTTGGGGATTTGCTCGCTTAAGTTTGGTATCGTTGCTAGCCCGATATTGAAGGAGCCAGGATTTGGCTTCGTCAAATTTCTCCAGCGGAAGGGATTGCAGGCCATTCGTCTTTGTTTCGTATGTCTCGTGAAACTGATTCCAGACTATTCCCGCCCATTTCCCATATTCCTTCTTGAGCGTTTCATCATCGAGATGGGCTTTCTTGGCGATTAGACGTTTAACGATCTCGTCATGAACCTTCCGAAGATCATCCCGTTGCTCGGCGGTCACATGCTTTTCGTCAGGCGTGAACTTGTCCGCTTTCTTCTTCCGCTTTTCCAGCAGCGACCGAAGGCCTGATGCGATGTCGGCAAACGCCTCGTCCATACTGTGCCAGTGCTTGCTGTGAACGGCGTTCCCATCTTCCGGCAAAGCTTTGAACTGTCGCAATTCCGGGATCTTCCAATCACATGGACGGACAATTATCGGGACGATGATTGCCTTTCCAATTGCTGCTTTCTCAAGAGCCTTTTTGAACTCCTTTTCGTAGCAATAGTCCGAGTTGATAAACGACGAACTGACTAGGATAAGGAAGAGGCCTGCTTTATCCATGGCAGCCGTAATTTCTGTATCGACCACGCCGCCAGCATCGATCTCGCGATCCGTCCAAGTTTCCAACAGTTTTTGACGCCGTAACGCGGCGAGATGCTGATGAAGTGCCGTCAAAAACTCGGCGTCGTGATGGGAGTAAGAAACGAATGCTTTCATACGCCGAGCTGCTTGAGGATTTTCCGGAGGGCCTTGTCGGTTTCCTTGGCCTCGGCTTCGGTGGCGTCCAGCTCGGCGACGATCTCCGCGATGGGCCGGTAGGTTTCGGCGTCGCTGGTGTGGATGTAGCGGCTGGGGGAGATGTTGTAGTCGTTCTTCTTCAGCTCCGGGTGATCGACGATGCGGCTGAGTTTTTCCTCCTCCTGCCAGCCGATGAGGATGTCGGCGATGCGCTGGATGCCGTCGTCCGGGATGAAGTTCTTGGGATTTCCCTTCTCGAAGATCTGGCTGGCATTGACGAGGAAGACCTTGCCCTGGCGCGCCTTCGGCTTGGCGGCGTGCAGGAACAGGACGATGCCGGGGGCGCTGGTGTTGTAGAAGAGGTTTTCCGGCAGGTAGAGCACGCTCTCGACGAGGTCGCGATCGACGAACCACTGGCGGACGGTCTTTTCCTTGTTGTCCCCGGCATTTCCCGAGCCGCGAGAGACGGCCCCGGTGTCCCAGACCACGGCGGCGCGGCCGTCGGCCTTGAGGGAGGCGGCGATGTGCTGCGTCCAACCCCAGTCGGCGGAGGATTTCCCGGGGAAGCCGGCTCCGGCGGGGAAGCGGTCGAGCTCGTCGGCATCGTAATCCGCCTCGGTGAACCAGTCCTGGTTCCACATGGGATTGGCGACGACACGGTCGAAGGTGCGGAGCTTGCCGCGCTTGTCCCGGAACTTCGGGTTCTTGAAGGTATCGCCGATCTCGATGGTGCCCTCCATGTCGTGGATGATCATGTTCATGCAGGCCATGGCCCAGGTATCGGCGACGTATTCCTGGCCGTAGAGCTTGAGGGGAGTGGCGACACTTCTGTCGCCATTCTTTTTCTTTCCATTCGCTTGGGGACAAGAGTGTCCCCACTCCTTAGCCGCGATCTCGCACTTGATGAGCAGGCCGCCGGAACCGCAGGTGGGATCGTAGATCTCCATGCCGGGCTCGGGCTGGAGCACCTTGGACATGATGGTGCCGACCTCGGGCGGCGTGTAGAATTCGCCAGCGCTCTGTCCCCCGCCCTCGGCGAACTTGCGGATGAGGTATTCGTAACTCTTGCCGATGATGTCCGCCTCCACGTCCTCCAGCCCGAGGCGCTTCTCGCTGATTTTTTCAATCAGGTTGGAAAGGCGGTCGTCATCGATGTCCCGCTGGCCGTGGGTGGTGGCATTGAAATCGACGCGGTCGATGATGCCCTGCAACGGCGGGTTTTCCTTGGCGATGGCCCGCATGTGGGAAGTAACGCCCTCGCCGATCTTGTCGGAGAGTTTCCGGATGACGGACCAGACCGGCTGCTCCGGATCGGCGGGCTCCAGCGGCAGGAAGAAGCGGACGAGCTTGTGATCGCGCTTGGCGAGTTGGAACGCCTTTTTCCGCGACCCGACCTCGGCGGCAATGCGGTTCAGCTCGTCATCGAAGACATCGCAGAGGCGCTTGGTGAAGATGAGCGGGAGGATGAAGTCCTTGTATTTCGGCGCGTCCTTCGCGCCACGGATGGAGCAGGCGGCGTCCCAGATCCATTGTTCGAGGGATTTGTTTTTCTCGGGCTTGGGGACGGCTTTGGAGCGGGCAGGCATCAGGTACCCAAAGACTAACTATCAGAGCCGGGTGAGGAAGACAAAAAAAGCCCTCCCGCAGATGACTGCGGGAGGGCAGATTGGTTTATGGGATATTTGAAGGCAGCGGAATCAGATCATCATGATCTGGACGACATTGCTCCAGTCACCTGCCCCGGCGGGGACGCGGATGCGGGCGCGGACGTTGACCCAGGTGCCGGGAGTGAAACCGGAGAAGGTAGCGCGCGCGGAGTTAGTAGTTCATCTGCGGCAAACCTTCATGGGGAGACTTCTGTCCAGCCCGTTTCGGGGTGCCATTCGTGGTTTCCAACCTCACCCTTGATCACAGGAACGAGAAAGCTGGCAATTCGGCGAAGGGTTTCCTCAAAATCGAGAGGCTCAAGTTTGCTTTTGCGAAGAAATCCAGTCCACTGAAGCTGCTTGTCTGACAAGGAATGGAACCGGGCCGTTAGGGCAATTGGAGTTGTTATGGGAATCTCAGTGGATCGTCTTTGGAAAGTGGCCTTAATGGCTTCATGCAGCCGTTTTCCTTGGAACGATTGATGACAACTCAGCCAATAGATATCGAAGAAATCCTTCATCCGGCTGTTCGCTGTCTCAAGAACCACTGCGGCGTGAAACTTCTCTGCGATGGTGGTTTCTGGGCAGTAGGCGAGAAGCGGCACCGGGGGAAAATCAAGGATTCTTGGCCATTCTTCGGTCTTGGCTTCCGGGGTGATGGCATCGCCGAATCCCACATCGACTTGCACGGGTATCCGGATTGTTCCGAGACGCGCGATGAGCTTGATCCGCACACCTCCATACAGATTGTCCTCACGGATGGCAGCCGTTTTTGCCGGCAGCCATTCTAGACCGTCCGGCGGTGTGATGTCTCTTCCGCAAAGTTCATTGAATATGGCTTCGAGGCCCGCAGGTTCGGGCGATCCGAAACTCAGAAAATCCGCATCTCGCGTTGATCGGTGAGGTGCATCCGCCCACAGCACAAAGAGTTGCGCACCTTTCAGAATGAACTGATCGCGATAGGAGCTAGCGCTCAACCGCGCAAACAACCGCGCGATGGCGAAGTCTTCAAGGACACGATTCAGCGGAATCCCTTCGGAGCGAGACAAGTTTTTCAAACGGTCTTGGATGGATGCCACAAGGTTCTTCATAGCAGGGCTTCCAGATAGGGCATCATCACCTTTTCCACCCGGTTCATGCGAGCGTAGTTCATGATTTCCGCAGGCCTTGTCCCGCTGCGAAGAATCTCTTTGAGTGCTTCGAGGCAGAGTTCCAGCCCGAGTTTGCTCCGGTGCTTGAAGCAGTCTGCCACCGTGCGGGCAGGAGCCGTGATCTTGACGTCGATGCCGTTGAGCACATGGACCTCCACCCCTTCGTCAAACGCCCTTGGGTTCGTGCTGCGGACCACTTCCAGAGCCAGATACCCCAGCCGTGGGGTGACCGCATTCTGCTGGAGTTGAATCGACACCGCGTGGGCTTGGTGGCTGCCGATCTGATGGAAATTCAGCGCACTGACTAGAACAACAATCGCTTGAGGAACCCTCGCTGCCACCTCGGAAAGAGCCAGATGCTCATCCCACGGCGCATCCGGCCGACGATAAAGCCCCCGACTCACCTGCTCGAGAACCCCATCCCGCACTGCGCGACTAAGAATCGAACTGCTCACCCCGGCACTACGGGCATCAGAAGCCCTGAGCAGTGGCATCCTCTCGGCCAGCTCCATCAGTATTTCGAACTGTGTGGGTTGCAGCACCATGTTCTAAAAGTAAGTAAATAATTAGTGGTTTAGGTGTTTTTGCAACCCATTAATTGGATAAAAGCTCGTTCTTGCGGTTTGAAAATTTCATGAAATCAGCGAATGGTTAGGCCTTTAAGGGGTGATGACTTAGCTTTAAAAAGCATTTTAGAAAACTAGGCAGGATTTAATTTTCGCCGTCCAAGAGTCAGTATTCACCTCACCGGGAACACCTACCCGGTTAAATCTCAGGGAAACTTGATACCTGCTCGTTGGGAAATTCCTGAAGGCCTCCACCCAGTTGGCACATGCATTGATCTCTCTTGCCGTGCAATGCCCAAGCGCCTAATCACTCTCGGAGTGAAATTGCTGATCCCCCTCTATCTCCTCGGAATGCTCGCCTTCACTCCAGCGAGTGCCTCCACGATCATTTCACCAACCGATGATCCGGGTGTCACGGCGCAGCAGTATCGGGACGAGGCGGCGCTTTATGAAATGGTGGGGAAGGTAACCGGGTCGGGCTTGAGCGGGTCCGGGGTTTTGATTTCCGACCGCTGGGTGCTGACGGCGGGGCATGTGTCGGTGGGGAAATCGAGCGGCAGCTTCACCGTGGGCGGCAGTAGTTATGCGATTCAGAGTTCGATCACCCACCCGCAATTTTCCTTCAACGGGCCTTCGTATGACTTGGGCCTGCTCTATTTGGCCAGTGCCGTCTCTGCGGTGGATGCAGCCACGATGTTGCGGCTCAATTCGCCAGGGTCGATTTTGGGGAAAGAGGCCACTTGGGTCGGCCATGGGTTCAGCGGGACGGGCCTGACCGGCGAGCAGCTCCCAATCGAGCTGCGAGCCTTCACCAATGTCATCGATGTGCTCGGAGACCATCCGGAGTATGGGCTGCCCGCGACTTCGTTTGTGGCGGATTTTGATCGGCCGGACGGCAGCACCAATGCCCCGGCTTCCAGTGCCAGCGCCACCCGGCTGGAGGGAAATCTCGCCACGGGCGACAGCGGCGGCGGGGTCTTCATCACGGAAGGTGGCGTGCGCTACCTCGTCGGCATCAACAGCTATCGGGCGGCTTTTTCTGGTGGCCTACCGGCGAAATATGGCGACTTGAGCGGTGCGACAAATCTACAGGAATTCACCCCGTGGATCCTCGCGCAGACCGGTATCGCCGCGATTCCTGAGCCGAGCAGCCTGTGGCTCCTTGCTTTAGCCGGGTGGGTTCCGCTGCGCCGCCGCTGATTTCACCTTCCCTAGCGGTTTTGATTGCCAGCTGGGCGCTGTCACTGAAGGGTGAAGGCGTCCCGTTTCCAGTCGCACCGCATGAAAGTTGTCGCCATCGCTAACCAAAAAGGCGGCGTGGGTAAAACCACCACCGCGCTCAATCTCTCCGCCGCCCTCGCCCTGCGTGGGCAACGGGTGCTGCTGGTCGATCTCGACCCGCAAGCGAACTGCACCAGCGGCCTCGGCCTGGAACCGCCGGATGACTGTAGCATGTATTCCGTCCTGCTCGGCCAGAAAACCGTGGCGGAGCAAATCATTTCCACCGGCCGTGAGAATCTTTCCATGGTCCCTTCGGAAATGGACTTGGCGGGCATCGAAATCGAACTCGCCCGCAGCGATGACCACCTCACCCGCCTGCGTGGCATCCTCCAAGCACTCAAGCCAAACGATCTTTTTGAATACTGCATCCTCGACACGCCACCGTCGCTCGGCGTGCTGATGACTTCGGCGCTGGCGGCGGCGGATGAAATCCTCATCCCGCTCCAATGCGAGTGGTTCGGCCTAGAGGGCTTGGCGAAAATCGTCCACGTCATCGACCAAATCCGCGGCTCCGACGCCAATCCTAGCATCCGCCTCGAAGGAATCGTCATGACGATGTATGACGGCCGCACGCTGCTTTCCCGCCAAGTGGTGGATGAGGTTTCCAAGTTTTTCCCCGGGCAGATGTATGCGACGATGATTCCCCGGACGATCCGCATCGGCGAGGCACCGAGCCATGGAAAGACCATTTTCGAACACGACGTCGCGGGTCTCGGCGCACTTGCCTACGGTGACTTGGCTGACGAGTTCCTCAGGCGACACGCCTGATAGGTAAGGCCGCGAAAGGGGAAAATCCCAGTTGCCCTCAGCCCGAGTATGAGTTGAAGTGCACCTGTGCGCTACGAACCGATTTCTCCTAATTTATTCATTCGAAACCGCATCAATCTGTGCGGCATGCTGAAGCCGAATAGCATCGTTATTCTGCATTCCAACGACATCTATCCGACCAACGCAGACGGTTCACTCCCTTTCAAACAGAACAGCGACCTGTTCTACCTCACCGGTGTCGATCAAGAAGAGACCGTGCTCATCCTGATGCCACATGCGGTGGATCCCAAGGAGCGCGAGATACTTTTCGTCAAGGAAACCAGTGAGCACATCGCCATCTGGGAAGGGGAAAAACTCACCAAAGCCCAGGCCAGAGAAGCCACTGGGATTCAGCGGATCGAGTGGTCGCAAACCTTTGAGTCATTTCTGCACCGCCTCGTCCCCCAGGCTGAGCATGTCTATCTCGCCACCAATGAGCACCTCCGCGCGAGCGTGGTCGTCGAGACCCGCAACGCTCGCTTCATCAAGGAGTGCCAATCTCGCTACCCACTGCACCGCTATGAACGGCTCGCACCCTTGCTGCACCGGCTCAGAATCCAGAAATCCCCCGAGGAAATCTTGATCATCCAAAACGCCTGCGACATCACCGAGGCAGGCTTCCGGCGCGCACTCGGCTACATCCAGCCCGGCGTGGGCGAGTGGGAAATTGAAGCCGAATTACTCCATGAGTTCGTCCGCCGTGGCTCGCGCGGATTCGCCTACGCGCCCATCATCGGCAGCGGAAAAAATGCCTGCGTGCTCCATTATGTGGCCAACGATAAAATCTGTCGCGACGGTGAGATTATCCTCATGGACGTGGCTGCCGAGTATGCAGGCTGGGCCTCCGACCTCACTCGCAGCGTCCCGGTGAACGGGAGATTTACCAAGCGCCAACGCCTCGTTTACAATGCCGTGCTGCGGGTTTTCCGCCTCGCGAACGAAATCCTCCGCCCGGGGAACAATCCGATGGACTATCAGAAGCAAGTCATCGAGCTGATGGAGCGTGAGCTCGTCCAGCTCGGCCTCATCAACACCAAGGAGGCTCGCGAACAAGGACCGGACAAAGCGCTCGTGAAAAAATATTTCATGCACGGCACCTCCCACCACCTAGGACTCGACGTGCACGATGTCTGCCCACCTCACGAACCCTTCGCCGAGGGCATGGTCTTCACCATCGAGCCTGGCATTTACATCCGTGAAGAAGGACTCGGCATCCGTTTGGAAAATGACGTGCTCATCGGTAAGGATCAAAACTTCGACCTCATGGGGAACATCCCGATCGAGGCCGACGAGATCGAGTCCCTCATGAACGAGCGGAAGCGTTCAGCAAGGTAGGCCCACAAGCTGCTACAAGGAGTCATGATATGATAGGAATCGTCTTAGGATCTGGATTAGGCCCACTGGCAGACGCAGTGGTGGTCGAGCGTGAAGTCCCATTCTCAGAAGCGGGTCTCCCCGCCTCTTCCGTGCCGGGGCATGCCGGGAAATTTGTCTTCGGCACGCTCGCAGGCAGCCCGGTCGTCCTCATGAAAGGCCGCGTTCACCTTTACGAAGGTCACCCAGCTCGCCTCGTCACCGCCGGTGTCCGCTGGATGGCGGGACAAGGCGTGAAGCAGCTCATCCTCACCAATGCCGCAGGCACTTTGAATCCTCAATTCCACCCCGGCACTTGGATGATGCTGAGCGACCACCTCAACCTCACCGCCACCTCGCCGCTGGAGGGCGCCGACTTCATCGACCTCTCAGTCGCCTACGACGCCGACTGGCGCGCCACTTTCCGCAGCGCGGCGGCGGCGAGTGGCACGGTCCTCCATGAAGGCGTCTATGCTGGGCTACGTGGCCCGCAGTATGAGACTCCGGCAGAAATCCGCATGCTCCACACCCTCGGTGCCGATGCCGTGGGCATGAGCACGGTGCTTGAGACCATCCAAGCGCGTTCATTGGGCCTGCAAGTGGCCGCCTTTTCCTGTCTCACGAACTGGGCTGCGGGCATCACCGCCGCCACGCTTGACCACCACGAGGTTTTGGAAACCGGCAAGCAAGCCGCCCAATCCATGATCGGCCTGCTCACCCAAGTGCTCGGGAAAAAGTAAGGGGCAGCAAAAAGCCCGACTCGCCTAGAATCTGGTAGGCCGGGCTTGGCTTGATACTGCCGCGTCGAGATGGACGGAACTACCCATCCGGCAAGGTGATCCCTGCGCAGTCCGAGAATCACCCACAAAAAAAACGATCCCGCGCGAGCAGGATCGTTTTTTTGAGATAGGGGCTGGAACCTTAGCGGATCACTGACCAGCAGGAGCGCCGCCGCCTGCGCCTTGAGGCATCGGGAATGGCATGCCGCCTGGAGCGGCGGGTGCGTCTTGGATTTTCACAAGCTCGAGCTCGAAGACCAACACGCTGTTTGGCGCGATGTCGATGCTGCGGCGCTCTTCACCGTAGGCGAGTGCGCTTGGCACGAAGAGCTTCCACTTGGCGCCCACGGGCATCGTGGTCAGGGCTTCTTTGAAACCTGGCACCACTTGAAGAGTCATCGGCACCGGGGCACCGGCTGGGCTGGCGTCGAATTCTTTGCCGGTGATGAGCGAACCCTTGTAGTTGACCAAGAACTCCTTGTTCTCCTCGGCACCTTCCTTGGGGGCGACGTATTTTTCTTCACCACCCTTGGCGAGGATTTCGTATTGCAGGCCACTGGCGGTGGTGATGACTTCTTTCCGCTTGCCGTTTTCTTCGAGGAATTTTTTACCGGCTTCGAGGTTGGCAGCAGCGCTGGCCTTTTCACGAGCTTGGAGCATTTCACCCAGTGCGCCCATGGCAGCTTGGAGCTTGGCACCTTCTGCTTCAGTTGGCTTCACGCCTTTGATGGCAGCAAGAATCCCCTTGGTGAAGCTGGCCTCGTCGAGGTCGTCAGCACCGACACCGAAGCGGCCGAATTGCTCGGTGAAACCACCACCGGTGCGGAATCCGAGAGCGTATGAAGCGTCGGTCTTCACCACGGCGGGATCGAGCTTAGGAGCGGCTGGCACTTCGATGGCAGGTGTCGTGGCTTCTGTTTTAGCAGGAGCTGGAGTTTCAGCGGCGGACGATGAGGCGATGAGACCGAGGGCCAGTGCGCCAGGAATGAGTTTGCGGATCATGGATGTATTTGTGGAAGAGGGCGGAAAATAGGTATGAGATGACAGTCTGTCCAGAACGGGTTTTTCGAACGGAGACTGGGCTGCGCCAGAGTTTTTTCACCCGATTGAACAAAGCAGGGATTGAATCCCTGCGCTTAGGCCCTTAATTCAGGGCCACATGGACCTCGCTGATTTTAGAAAAGAATACTCCGCCCGCGGCTTGAAGCGTGAAGACATGCTGGGCGATCCGGTGGCGCAATTCGCCGATTGGTTCAAGCAGGCGACTGAGCTTGAACTCCATGAGCCGAATGCGATGAGCCTCGCGACCGTGGATGAGACGGGCCGCCCCTTCCAGCGCACGGTGCTGTTGAAAATTTTCGATGAGAAGGGCTTCGTCTTTTTCTCCAACTATGAAAGTCGCAAGGCGCAGCAGATGGCCAAGAACCCACAAGTGAGCCTGCTTTTCCCATGGATCACGCTGGAGCGCCAAGTGATGATCCAAGGGCGAGTCGAGAAAATCAGCGCGGCCGAATCCTTTAAATACTTCACCTCCCGCCCGCGTGAGTCGCAGATCGGGGCTTGGGTGTCGAACCAGAGTGAAGTGATCACGTCGCGGAAATTTCTGCTGCAAAAGCTCGCCGAGGTGCGTGAAAAATTCAGCCATGGTGAGATTCCCCTCCCCTCGTTTTGGGGCGGCTACCGGGTGATCCCTGAGATCGTCGAATTCTGGCAAGGCGGCCCAGCTCGCCTGCATGACCGGTTTTGCTACCGCAAGGTGGGTGAATCGAGCTGGGAAATGGATCGCCTATCGCCGTGATTTCACTCGCTGACGTTCTTAATAGAGATCATTAAGGCATTTGCCCCCCCGAGGTATTTCTTCGCCAAGGCGTTGATTTCCGGGAGGGAGATCGACTTGTAGTCTTGATCCCGTGACCGCGCGAGGTCGAGCCGCTGGGGTTCGAGCTGCGACTGGCTCATGACGGTGGTGAGCCAGTAGGAGTTGTCGCGGAGGGTTTTTTCAAGCTGTCCTAGCGTGGGCTTAAGCGCGCGGTCGAGTTCGTCGGCCGTGGCGCCCTTGCTAGCGAGTTCCTCGGCGAGATTCCGCATGGTCTTGAGTAGCAGGTCGAGATCCTTGGGCTTGCCGATGCTTTGGCCGATGAGGTAGCCGAAATCATCAAAGCCATCTGAGCCACTCGCCCCGGCATTCGGGCTGTAGGAAGCGCCGAGTTTCTCACGAATTTCCTCCCGCAGACGGTCGCCATAAATTTCACCCAAGAGATTCAAGCGGCGGAACTCGACCATATTTCCGCGTAGGCCAGCGGTTTTCCAGATCGTGGTCGCGATGGCTTGGGCGATCTTTGAGTCGTAGGTGAAGGTCTTGGAAGCAGGTGCATTTGGGAACTCGATCTTACGCAATTCAGGAAGCGGCGGCACCGTGCGAGCACGCATGGGAAGTGCGCCGAAGGTGGTCAAGACTTGCGGAAGGATTTCATCGATCTCGAAGTCACCGACGATGCTGAGCTCCAAGTAGCCCTTGGTGAGTTCGGGGGTGAGCCAGTTCTTGGCATCGTCAAGTGTGTAGGACAGAAGCTTCTCCGGCGTGGCGGTGGCGAAGCGGGTGTCATTCCCATTAAGCCAGGCGTCCATGGCCTGCATCGGCCCAGCAGGGGTGTGCTTGAGTTTTTGTTCAAGCATGGGTGCCGCTTTTTTAAACTGCCATAACGCTTCCTCGCGGTAGCCAGGGTCGATCAAGGAGGCGCACATGAGCTGCACTTGAGTCATGAAATCGATGGGAGTGGTGGTGCCACTGAGCGTGAAGTAATCGTCTGCCACGGCGAGAGTGGTGCCGACATTTTTGCCGGCGAGGATTTCCTGCAGCTCGTCGTTCGAGTGCTTACCGAGGCCGCCGTCTTCGAAGACGGACGTCGCGAAGACGTCCAGCATCGGCATGTTTTGAGGCTGGGTGAGCTTGCCGGAGCCGATGCGGGCTAGCAGCTTGATTTTCCCTTTTTCAAAGTCGGTCGATTTTAAATTCACATGGACCTGATTGGAAAGAACGAGCTGGGTGATCCCGAGGTCTTTGATGTCCTTGCGTGAAACAATGCTCCCGGCGCTGCCGAAATCGGTGTAGCCGAAGGTGTTAATCGCACGCGCTTGCGGGGCCGAGACGGGCTTACCACGAGATTCTTCAAAGAGCGCGGCGAGGTCTTTTTCGCCATTTTCGGGTTTCACCTTAGTCGTGAGCGTCAGGTGGTAGCCCGGCGCTTCCCAGAATTTAACGAACGCATGGTGACAGTCCTGTGGCTGGATGCTGTCGAGCGCCTTTTGAACCAAGGCGAGGTCCGTCACCGGGTCGGAAAAGACCGTGTTATCATTGACCGCACTGGCAAGCGCCGTGGCGAGGCGCTCGGATTTACGCGTGGCTTTTTGTTTCACCTGCTGCTCGTATTGATTCAAAATCTTCGCCTTCGCTTCGATGATTTCTGCGGTGGTGAAGCCATACTGAATGGCGCGGCGAAGCTCCTGCTCCATGACGGGCACGGCTTCCTGCCAACGGTCATCCGCCGCTGTCACGTCGAGCGAGCCGATCTCGACGTAGTTAAAAACCTCATTTTTCGCGATCGATCCCGTGGCGATGGCGGAACCTTCGGTTTGCGCCAAGCGTTCAAAGCGCCGCGAAATGATTGAATGCGCGATGTCCAGCGGCAGCTCCTCTGCCCGATTGGCCGCAGTATCTGGCTTGAGCACCATCGGCCGCACGAGCACCAGAGACACCTCGGTGGACGCCACCTCGGGATCGGCAAAAACGGACGCTTCCGTCCCTTCTGGCTGGCGAATCGGCCCGAGATCAGGCTGCTTCCCGGCATCCACGGGCTGCGTCATCGACTGGAAAGTTTTCTCAATTTCCGCCTTCATCTCGATGGGATTGATGTCTCCCACGACGATGAAAGTCATCCGCTGCGGCGTGTAGTAGCGCGAGTAATAATCCATAAACCGCTCCCGTTTCGCGGATTGGATGACCTCCTCTTTGCCGATCGGAAACCGCTTCGCGACGAGCGAGTCAGGCAACAATTTGTTGAATTGCTGCTCTTGCAGGCGTGAGCTCACCGTGTCTCGGCTGACCTTTTCCGAGAGGATGACTCCGCGCTCCTTCTCGATTTCCTCCTCACTGAGCAGTGCGCCATCCCCGAAATCACGCATCACCGAGAATCCTAGCTTCATGGTATCTGCTGACAAATCCGGCAGATCGAGCATGTAAACCGTCTCGTCGAATGACGTGTAGGCATTCGCATGCGCCCCGAAGGCGATGCCCAAGCGCTGCATCTTCGGCACGATGTCTGCGGCGGCGTAATTCTTCGTCCCGTTGAACACCATGTGCTCCATGAAATGGGCAAGCCCCCGCTGATCCTCAGCCTCCATCAGAGATCCCGTGGCGATGTGCAAACGCATCGAAACCCGCTTCGGAGGCTCACTGTTTGGGTAAATCAGGTAGCGGACCCCATTTGGCAACGATCCAAAAATCGCACCCGAGTCCGGTGCAATGTCGGAGGACTCCTGCGGCCATGGCTTAGCCACGACCGGCACAATGGGCGGCGCGACATCCTTCGTTGCAGGCTCCTGCGGCAGCTCCGCGTCAAACCTCTCAACCGCCGAGGAAACCGTGACCAATGGCGGCTGCCGGTGTGAATGAATCGACAGCGACGCCGCAAGGACGCCAAGAATGAGAACAAGAATCAACGGCGTGGCCTTAGGCATGGCCGAGACTATGGGACTCAAATCCCGTTTGCCAACGTCGAAAATGGGCAGATTTACCCACGGTGCCCTGGGCGTCACGCCACTCGACGGTGATGATCACATCGATGACGCATTCAACTGAATCCGCCATCAGCGGCAACCGTCACGATGACAAAAATCGTGACAACTTAGCTGCAGCGGCGGCGAGGACAAGTTGACGAGTTTGCATGATCGTGGGTTTTAATGACGTTCATTGCCACGTAGAGACCTTGGCAATGAGACCCGAGAGGCCAATGTGCAAGAAAGCCTATTTAGGACAAGAATCGGCAGTCGTCCGGTGAATGGGACGAATGGGCACGGACCACCCAGAATGCAGTTCGAACGCTTGTGAGATTTCATAACTCACCAAGCACGAACCGCATCGCCCCAGGCAACCCGGACCCTCCTTGCGACTGGCGCATCGCTTGGCAATCGCCGCCACGGGCGAAAGTTTCCGAAATCGGGGTTGCAATCCCCCGGCCGACGTGGTGATTTCTCCGCCGACCTTGTCGATTCATGTGCGCGCGTGGCGGAATTGGTAGACGCGCTAGATTCAGGTTCTAGTGGGGGCAACCCTGTTCAGGTTCGAGTCCTGTCGCGCGCACCATATTGATTGCCAGTGAATTAGGTTTCATGGATTCCTTGTTTTGTGGCCATGGATGGCGGCTCGGTCTTCCATGAGAGTTACCCGATGGCTCCAGAACTGGCACGCAAGTTTACGTAAACTGCTAGGAGACTTATGCGCCGAGTTGCACGACATCATAGATTTCCGTGAGTAAATCGACCAGACGGTAATACTTCGGCAGTGAATCGGCACCGCTTGGCAAAGGGCACTCCTGGCTGGAAAAAGTATGAAGCGGCTGCGATTGCACGCAGATGGGGTCGTTTTACACGAACTTCGCTTGCGGCTGTTCGCAGCGCGCTGCTAGCTTGTGATCCGAAGCGTGTCTTGTCCTAGGCAGCAGCCGATCAGTTCTTGCGACATGATCTAAGACTCCCTCGTCCCCTTGGCAGCTAGGATCAATGCATAGCCAAGTCGAGGATTTGCGGAAATCCAATCGACCATGAAACCCTTCCTCCCATCCGATTTCCAATGAATTCCAAAAAACAGATAATTCGGCTCATGCCATTCTTCGTGGGTCTGATGGTAGTGCATCTATTCGCGCCACCGGTTGTTGCGGAAACCCATCAACCGATCGCTATTGGCAACCGAGTTTCGGTGAGGGGATTGAGTCAACCCCAAAAGCTCACTCTGCTGGCGGCACAAGGGCTGATGAATCGCACGGGTCCAAGCGTCTTTCTCGATTTTGGTGCCGAAAATCGTTGGATGCAGTTCGACTACATCGAAAAACCCGAGCGGAACGACCAACGGATGTGGAGTCCAGCGACGGCAGCGGAGTTCCAGGAAAAATACCCGACTGTCAATGAGGCATGGATCGATATTTTGGAAAAAAAAGCCCATTTCAAATTCTCCATCGAGCCATGGGAGTCGTTTCTAGCAAGATCCGGGTCGGTAGCCAAAGGCTGGCTCGTCTATGACAACTTCGAGGACGAAGTCGCATTGATGGGCACCCTCGCGGGACAAAAGGATGCCCTGCCAGTCCTGCGGCAGTATCTGCCAGCGATGCAGAAAATCCTGCCGCAATTGCCCATCGTGTTTGATGCGAAAACCATAGCCGCCATATCCGGAGTAACTCGCAAGGTAGCGGTTCACCGCTGGATGATCGACCATCTGCTGCCGCACGTAAACAAGACAGGTCTGGTCTCGCGGGTAAAAAACTATGGATCTCAGGAACACGACACCTTCGTGGATATCGATCAAGCCGTGCAGGAAAAATGGCTGGTCTATGACCTGACCCATTATCGTGACGATACGGCGGATAAGCCGAATCCCAAACACTCTCGGCCTCAAGAAACAGAGGCCCTGCTCCAAATCCTTGGTAACTATCCACCCCTGACACCCGTTTTTGGATGGGGGGCGACTGATGAGAATACGTTTGTGAGATCCATCACCGAGAAAGGTCTCGTTGTAATTTGCTCGGGGGCCCCTAATAACTCGTTTTTCAATCGCTGGAAGGCTTCGAAACTCCCTTTGAAGCAAAAGCACTCCCACGTTGCGGATGCGGACATCAGGGTCGAGAACAAGATCTATCTCGCCTTCATGGTCAATGAAGGCGACAGCATCAAAAACGCGATCGCCTTCCAAGGGCATGGGGCGTGGCTCCAACCGGAACGCGGCACGATCCCCATGAACTGGGGAGTCGAGCCTGCGATCTTTGAGCGCTACTCCGGATTGATGGAGTATTTTTACCAAGGAGCATCACCTAACGATTACTTTTTCACCGCGGCCTCAGGCTGGGGATATGCCCACCCGAACCGGATGACTCCAGAGATGGCGCGGAACTATGTCGGACAGGTCAACCAAGGCTTGAAGCTCACCGACACCGATTACGTTGACATCTGGTGGATGCCCCGTTCAGGACCCGTCTGGGATGAGTTCATCAACGGGATGGAGGTGAAGGGGCTGACACAATGGCATAATCCCGAGCAAAAGGTGGACTACATGAAGGCGGATTTTCCGGTGATCTATAGCAACCATTACTACACCATGAAAGATCCCGAGGCCTTCGCTCGCATGTTGATCGAGGATTACAAGGACGTGAAGGGACCGTGGTTTGTCATCGTTTACGGCGCTGGCCGCCACATGACGCCCTACAAAGCCAAGACGCTCATGGACCACTTGCCAGCCGATCGGTTCAAGGCCGTCTTGTTGGATGAGTTTTTCAGCGCCGCGCGCTTATCGCGGAAAGACATTGAGGGCAAGGTCTGGAGACCTGGCCCTAACGCTCCGAAGGGAGTCGCTCCGTAAAACAACTCACTACATCTGTCACACCAACGATCTTGGAGGAAAGGTCGATTTCATTTCAAGCCCGCTGCTCCGCCCCACCAGATTTGGACTTTGTCCTTATTTTCTTTTCCGGCTTCGCCGAAGGGATGGACCACGACGGCCACCCGGTGCTTACCAGCGCTCAGTCCAGTAGCCACCGGCAAATTGTGGCCATCCTGCGGGAGGGGGCGCGGCGGGTCGCCATCCACGATGATTTCAACGCTCTTGTTCGCAGTGGCGGGAATGTTGCGGCCTAGCAGCAGGATGGTTCCCGATACTTCGTATTCGAGGCGCCCGCCCGCGCTTCCGCATTCCCAGACTCTGGAATCTGTAAACTGCCATCCTTCCGAGGACAAGGGCTTCAAATCGGCGGGGCGGAACAGGCTGCAACGCTCGTAGGTGTCCGAGATCATCGGCGCGGGAACCGCGGGAACCGGGGCGAGTTCGGCATCGGTTTTCGGTAGTTTGGCGAGCGAATGGTTGAGGAAATCGCGCAACAGCTCGCTGGCGATATCGTGTCCGGCGTTATTGGGATGAACCACATCGTCGTAGATGACTTCCCACTTCAATTTGCCTGTCTGCAACTCGGGCCAGACAGCATCGCGATAGCTGATCATGGGCAGACCGTAGTGCCGACCCAGCACCTCCTGTTCGGGCTGTGCGTTGGTGTTGTCCTTATGCATGAAGAAGAGCTGGATGAGAGCCCGGTTAGGCGCACCTGCAAGCAACTGCCGCAGCACGCCCTCGTAGCTTTCGTCCAGTTTTCCCTTACCGGTAGAATCATTGACTGCATACTCCACAACGACGAGGTCCGGTTTTTTCTCGATGATATCCCGCTGCACGCGGAGCGCGCCGTAGCCGGAATTGGTGGAGCCGATGCCGGCATTCACAAAACTGACTTTCGTCTGGGGAAACTTGCTTTCGAACCACTTGGCAAGTTGTTGGATATAACGTCGTGCAGGGTCCTTGGTGTTGTTTCCACCCGCCGTGATAGAGCCGCCGATCGCTGCCACACAGATCGGTTCGCCACGCCGTGCCTTGGCGAATACGGCTTGAAGACGTGCGGGATCACCGGAGCTCACGAGGCTTCGCTGAAGCATCAGATCGGTGGCTAATGGCTCGTCGGCCAATGCGGATGGCATCGCGATGAGCGCGATTCCTATTGTAAGAACTTTTATGGCGAGTTGTTTGTATTTCATGGTAGGCTATAGATTTAAATAAGGATGCGATTAGAAAATGGTCGAGTGATGTGATTCAGCAGAATAGCGGCTCGATGTGTCGCTTTAGAAGGTTGTCGTGAACCCGCCGCCCAATGATCTCACGGTTGGCCTTCAATGCGTCCGTGTAGCGGGTTCCCATCCCAGCCGCGACTTTGAAAGAGACATGAATGAACTGACGGAACTGGCGATTGTACTTCGGGCAGGACGAATCGTGATTGAGAGCTTCGACAAAATCCTGCGATGTCCACCCCCGGACGGTTTCGATGGAAGGCAGTTTCGGAATCTCAATATCCACGACCGGCGCGTAGGGTTGGATGAGTGCTTCGGCGTGTGGAAACGCAGCCGCGTAGATGTCTTTGGCGATTTCCAGACCTTCTCCTCCGGACTCTGCCAGTCCGGTGACTTCCTCGAGCCAAGTGGTTCCCGCGGTTTTTAGATGCAGCCCGGCTCCGTGTTTTGCCATGAGTTTGCGAATGATCGGATAGAGCGAAAACTTGTCACTGCCTGAGTGGACGCTGATCTTCAGGCTATCAGGAAGGCCAAATTTGCGGATGGCATAGGCTAGAACGGCGAGGTCCGCATCGAACTCGCGCTCGAAGGCGGCGATATCTCCGACGTAATCCACCCCTTTGTTAAACCGTCCGGTAAACTTCGGGGCGATCGTCTGCGCGGGGATTCCCTCGTCGGCAATCATCGCAAGGATGATCAGCAATTCACCAGGCGTCTGCGGTGCGTCGGTTTCATCCACGGAGACTTCGATGACGAAGGAGTCCGCCGACTTGGCGGCTGCGATATGACGGTAGATGCGACCGGCCTCCTGCATCGCCCATAGAAATTTATCGGCTGTCCGTTCCAGATCTTCACGGGAAATTTCCAGCGGCTCAGAGACCAGCGGAAGCTGATGGGTGCCGACCAATCCGGAGCGCTTTTCCAAAAATGCAGCCACCGCTTCCGGACTCGCTGGCTTGCCGGAATAATCCGCCACGTCGAGCGTGAAAAAGTCGCTCGTGGCGATGAATCCATCAACCGTGTGCAGATTGATGTGATCCGCATCCACGAAGTATGGCTCTTCCCATCCCAGATTCTTCACAGCGCTATCCGCCTCGGCGCGGAGATCCGGAGGGGTGGTTCCAACGAGGAGATGCTCGCGGTTGGATTTATTCCAGACCGGATGGAGCGGCACGCCTCGTTTTGCTGCGGACTGGACTGCCGAGAGTTGAGCCTCACCTTGGTGTGCGAATCTGTCGCCCATTCCAAAAGTCAAAGGTGGAAGTTGCTTCATAAGTGGTTGATAAATAGTCAGTATTAGTCTGCTTGGTGAATGAGATTTGTTGATCGGCAGAGTGATAACAGGTGGGGAAATGCTAATGAGGGGGCGCTACGACCAAGCGTTCCACCTGAGGTGCTTCGGCTCCTGCGGCCGAATAAACCTTAACCACCAGATTTCCCTGATCCTCAGGAAGCACTCTGATACGCACCCATTTTCCGTCTCCCGTGTGGTCTCCCACGTAGCAGGCGGAACGCCCCGCTTCGAGGACGGCGGCAGCCTTTGCGTTGCCCGTTTTGAGCAGCAGGAACACATCTCCCGAGAAGGCTGCGGGCGCTTTGATGCGAATTTGGAAATCCCGTCCGGTCCAAGACCCGCCGTTGTCATTGCGCCGCGAAACATCCGGCGGGTTTTTCCATCTGGCGTTCTCATCCTTTTCTAACACGTAGTCGAAACCGGTCTCACGCAACTTGATAGCATCGGATTTTTGCGACCATGTTTTGGACTCCTGCAAATTCGCCGAGGCAAGCACATCCAGCACCGTGCCGGCGAGCGGCGGAGCGGCGGACAGGATTTGGAAGCGGTCTCCTTCCACCAGCCGTCGCGCTTGATCTTCCGAAAGGCTGGCGGCGGGACTCGCTTTTCCAGAGGCGGCATAGGTCAGCAGGCTGCGGCGGAATTGCGCGGCGGCGGGGCGCTTTTCAAGATCGTTGATTAGATCGAGCGAGGTGGCGATGAGCGTGCCTTTTTCCACCTTAGCCTCCCACAGCAGGCCGAGGCGGAATGCGCGCATCGGGTTATCAATTCCTTGAACGGGAATGCTCAATCCGGCGGGCGCGTCATTCATCACAAACCCCCGCGCCGTGAGCGGAATCAGATCGAACCACTGCCAGTCGCCATGGGAGGCGGTGGGAAACTTGGCCATCGCGGGATGCGCTGGATCGACAAACAGTCCGCAGGTTTTCACTGAGCCCTCGGTCCATGGATTCCACAGCGCGTTGACGAAATTGACCGGCACGGTGGCTGGCGATCCGCTTCCCAGCCAGACCACAGTTTCTCCGGCCTTGAGCTTGGCCCAGGCGGCGGGGTCCATGGTTTCCGTGACCGTCACCGAGCCGGTTTCCGCAGGCTGCGGGGCAGTAGCTTCCGGCAGCAACCAGAGATTCCAATCATTCGTTGTTAAGTTCCCGACCGCCACTTCGAGGCGGTATTGACCGGGGGCGGCGGGAAGGGATTTGAGATCGATTTGGATGTTTCCGAGTGACGTGCTCGCGCCGGTTACGATGTCGCGCGGCTCGCCGATTTCTCCAGAAGCGACCGTCTTGCCGACCTTGTCAAAAAGTTCCCAGCGAGTGCTAACTGCTGTCGTATTGACCGGCCCGTAGTGGGCGATTTCCACCGGCACATCGAAACGATCCGAGGGCGCGAATACGAACTTCGGCAGCCGCGCCACCACCACCGAGGGCCCGCAGAAGCGCCGCCATTGCTCGGGTGCGATCAGTCCTTTCGTGTTCCAGAGGGCATCCAGAATCCCAACCAACGAGGTGTTCTGCCCACTGTAGTCATGGAGATCTAGCAACTGGAATCCGCCGATGTTTGCGGTGCGGAACATTTTCTCAATCTCCTCCTTGTAAATGGCGATGGAGAGCGCGCCGGACGCTGCTGAAAATGCGGGCGCGTCCTTGATGAGACCGGCCGCCGTCAATCGATCACGGAACATTTTCAAGGCACCGGGCTGCATCACGCCTGTGTAGGAGTCGATCTCCTTCAGGCTCGGAAAGATCCAGTATTGTCCCAGTTCGTGGCTGATCACGGGCACCGGAAACTGGCTGACGATGTTCTTGAAATCGCTCGCGGGTTGGGGCGATGCGCCGCGGACCCAGTCATCGAAATAGCGAAGGCGTTCCTCGCCTTTTCCATTCCCCCACATGATCGCGGAAAACTCGTCGCCCGGATTGATCAGCCCGGGACCTTTGCGGATGTAGGGGTTGCTGGTGGCGGCATAAAGCCGGCGAGAATCCAGACGTTTCCCCTGATCCACAAAATCCCCGAGTACCGTCCAGTTCCCGCTGTGCTCGTTGCCCATCGCCATCAGCGCGAACGAGGGATGGTTGCCGTAGGCTTTAATAATCCGCGTCAACTCGGCCCGGAGAAAGGCCGTGCCGGGTGCGGTTTCACCGATCTCCCCCCACGCCGGCAATTCCGCCTGCACGATGATTCCTACGAGATCCGCCGCCGTGAAGGCAGCCTCGGGCGGGCAAACCGAGTGGAACCTCACATGATTGAGACCGTAGGCCTTGAGCGTCTGATAGATCCGTATCCAGCTTTCTACATCCATCGCCGGATAACCGGTTAGAGGAAAACCCATCGCATCGTGGCTGCCGCGCAGGATGGCGGTGCGGCCGTTCCATGAAAACTGATTGCCGCGGCCCTTGAACGATCGCATTCCGAAAATCTCGGTGGAAACATCGTTGACCGTGGCAAGAACGTCTTTCGCATCCTTCTCGGCAAGCTCTGCCCCCCAAGTCGCCTCCATTTCGTAGAGTGCCGGGGAAAATTCATCCCAAGACGCCGCATTTTTCATCGGGTAATCGACCATCAAGGTGGTTTCGGGTGAATTCACCCGCACATAGATTTCTTTGGAGGCGAACGGCGACTCCGCAGTGCCTCTAACCTTGGCGCGTAGTCGCAGCACTCCATTGTAGGAGGCTTCCGAGGTGTTCACTATCACCGCGCGAACCCTGACCTGCTGATTCTCCAGATCTGGTTCTAAGGTCATGGCATCGATGAACACCGGCGCACGCGCGCTCAGTTCCATGCGACCGACGATCCCGTTCCACTTCGGTTGGATGTCATCGCTGTAACCGTGGGCATTCGCGCCCGGTCGGCCCGAGTTGTCCACCCGGATAGTGAGCCGGTGACGGCCGGGTGTGAGTAAAGCGCTCAGATCATAATGCTGCGGTGTCGAAAGGCTGTCCTGTAAACCGGCGGGGCGGCCATCCACCCAGACGCGACTTTCCCACATGACTCGTTCCAAAAGGAGGGAAATCCGTTTTCCCGCCCAGCTGGCGGGGATTTCGAGGTCACGCTGATACCATGCCGGGCCGACGAACGTTCGTTTCTTATGAAGGTTGGCGAGAGTGGCCTTATCCGTCACTTCCCCATAGCCAGCCGTATCCAGTGATCCCGGCAGCTTGATGGGCAAGTCGAGATCCAGGTTCTGCCAGCCTTCCACCAGCCCGCTGCGCTTTGGATCGAGGCGGCATTTCCAATCACCTGCGATGGACATCGTTTCCCCCTTGCGGCTGGCTTGCAGAATGTCACTGGCACCGGCTGGAACCTCGATTTTGACATCGTAGGCACCATATTCTGCACCGGTGTGCTGCACGCCGGGGGCGATTTGTCCTGGCTGTTGCGAGAAGGCTGGGGCAGACAAAACCAGAAAACAGAAAAGCAGCGGAAATCGCATGATGGATTGAGGATGTGAGCGATGAACTGCTAATAGGTTAACTACTTCATTTTTAAGCGTCTTTTCTCATGCGTCCATGGGTACCGGTGCATTTCGTATGAGATTCCGTGCAGTGGCGCTGCCAATCCGTGTGCCCCCGATGGTGCTCGCTTGTGGTCGCGGAAGCCGATGCGCTCGGCCAGCGTTGCATTCTTCCTCGCCGGGTAAATCAGGAATGGGATGTTAAAAGCAGTGCGCCAATGATCCCAGCTTGTTGGCCGAGGGCTGGGGCGACAATGTAGGGTCCGTCTTGGAGAGGGATGAAATAGCCGGCGGCTAGATTCTTTAGCAGGGCTTCGACTTTCAAGTGGAACCCGGTGGCCTGTGAGACCCCACCGCCGATGATGATTTTCGCCGGGGCTACGATCCCGAGCAATGACAACGCTCCCTGCGCGAGATACCAAGCCTCTGTATCCCAAGCCGGATGATTCTCCGGAAGATCCACAGCCGGCGTGCCCCAGCGCGCCGCCATGGATGGACCGCTCGCGAGTCCTTCGAGGCAATCGCCATGAAACGGGCAGACTCCGGCAAAGTCGTCGCCAGCCTGACGTGCCACTTTGATGTGTCCGACTTCCGGGTGCAACGCACCATGAATGAGGCGCCCACCGGACAAAATGCCCGCGCCGATCCCAGTCCCGATGGTAATGTAGGCGACGTCGTCAAGGCCCTTCGCAGCTCCCAAGCGCGCTTCAGCGAGTGCGGCGGCATTGACATCGGTTTCAATAACGACCCGCGCCTGCGGGAAAGCGGCGGCGAGCGCTTCGATAATTGAAAACCCCGACCATCCCGGCTTCGGAGTGGCGAGAAGCCTGCCATAGTTTTCGCGTCCAGGATTGACTCCAAGTGGGCCGAAGGCACCGACTCCGATCGCCGTCGGCGTGCCACGTTCGCGCAGCCAGTTGATGAAACGGCCCAGGGTTTCTTCTGGACCGGTGGTGGGAAATCTCCACTCCTCGTGGACGATGCCGCCTGCGGTGCCGGTGGCGACGACGGTCTTGGTGCCGCCCAATTCAATTCCTGCAATCATGTCCAGACGATCTAGTGGGCTTCTGCGGTCGTGGCGAGTATTTCGTGGGTTTTAAGTATCCAAACCGAAGCTTTTATGGGTCCACCCCCTTAGCCTGAAGAATCCGGTCTGTGCGCTCACATCCATTTTGCTGACGATGATCTGTGAAATGCCAGGTCCGCCACCATCGCCGATGTCGTCCGGACGGTTAAAAACCACTTATCTTTCTCCTTTTTCGCCGCCCGCTCATTCTTATTGGCTTGGTTGTTTTGTTAAGGCTGTCCGTTCTGCCCGCAACATTTTTCTACGGGATGCCTAGTGGATCGCCTTGCGATCTGGGCACGCTGAACCGCCATTCTCTCAGTGGACAGTGGTTGGCTTCGCTTTAGCTTCATCCTAGTATTGAAAGGCCTGTTTATTGGCCCAGTAGGGTTTGCGCGAACTATCAAGCGCCAAATCGACCTCACACGCCCGAGCCTTGAGCCGATGACGAGTTTCTCACCGCTGACCATCCCTTGAGCATAAAATGAAGTAGCTCAAGCATCCGCTGGAACAGCGATGCACGGCTCGCCTACAAGGCCAGAAAATCCCCAAATCTATCCACCTGGACTCCGGTTGAAACCAGCGAAGCCATGGACGGAGACATCGCCCTGCCCGCCACTACCGGGCAGGCGAGCCAGTTCTATCAACTGGAAAGCCTGGAACCCACAGATTGACACACTGTTCCGCGTCGGGACATTTCCGTCACGCGATGATCTGCGAAACGATGTTTCCGTGCACGTCGGTGAGGCGATAGTCGCGCCCTTGGAAGCGGTGGGTCAGGCGGGTGTGGTCGATGCCTAGAAGATGCAGCGCGGTGGCGTTGAGATCGTGGATGTGGACGGGGTCTTTGACGATGTTGTAGCTGAAATCGTCCGTCTCGCCGAACACATGGCCGCGTTTCACCCCGGCACCGGCCATCCAGATGCTGAAGCAGCGCGGATGGTGATCGCGTCCGTAGTTGTCTGCAGTGAGTTTTCCTTGGGAAAAAACGGTGCGGCCGAATTCGCCGCCCCAGATGATGAGGGTGTCTTCGAGCAGCCCGCGCTCTTTCAGGTCGGTCAATAACGCCGCCGTCGGTTGATCGACGTCGTAGCACTGGCTCTTGATGCCGCTGGGCAGGTCGTTGTGCTGGTCCCAGCCACGGTGATAGAGCTGGATGAAACGCACCCCGCGTTCGGCGAGGCGGCGGGCGAGAATGCAGTTCGCCGCATAACTTCCCGGCTTGCGCGATTCCGGGCCGTAATCCTCGAACACCGTCGCGGGTTCTCCGCTTAGATCGGAGAGTTCCGGCACGCTGGCCTGCATGCGGAAGGCCATCTCGAACTGGTCGATGCGGTTCTGGATTTCCGGGTCGTGGTATTCGTTGAGAGTGGATTGATTCAGCGCCTGCAAATCATCGAGCATCGCACGCCGGCGGGCGGCGGTGATGCCGGGCGGATTGGTGAGATAGAGCACCGGGTCCTTTGTCGGAGTGAAGCGCACGCCTTGGTATTTCGCGGGGAGGAAACCGGATCCCCACATGCGTTCGTGAAGCGGCTGGGCGTTGGTTTTCCCGCTGGGTCGGGAAACGAGGGCGACAAAGGTCGGCAGGTTCTCGTTCATCGTGCCGAGGCCATATGAAACCCAAGAACCGAACGAAGGCCGCCCGCCAATCTGGTGGCCGGTTTGCAACAAAGTCATCGCGGGGTCGTGATTGATCGCCTCGGTATGCATGGAGCGGATCACGCAGATTTCATCGGCGAGTTTCGCGGTGTGCGGCAGCAGTTCGCTGATCCACATGCCGCTCTGGCCGTGTTGGGAAAATTGATAGACCGATGGCGCGATGGGGAGCCGGGTCTGTCCCGAGGTGAATCCGGTGAGGCGCTGGTCGCCACGGACCGAGGCGGGCATGTCCTTGTCGAACATGCCCTTGAGTCCGGGTTTGTAATCGAAGGTCTCCAACTGCGAAGGCGCGCCCGCTTGCGTCAGCCAGATGATGCGCTTCGCCTTGGGCGCGAAGTGCGGGGCACTAATGAGTCCACCTGCGGCGAAAAGGCGCGGGTTCAGCAAGGACGCGAGGGCTGCCGAGCCGATGCCGAGGCTGGCGCGCCCGAGAAACTGGCGGCGGTTGACGTGGAGTGGATCGTAGGGATGCATCAGGGTTTGGTCACGGTTTCATCCATGCAAAGGATGGTGCTGGCGACGGTGGTCAGCGCGGCCAGTTCGGAGGCGTCGAGCTGCTTGTCCGCGGGCTTGGAACCCACGCCCAGCAGTGCCTTGGTGGCGGCGGGATCGTTTTTGAAATCGGTGAAGGCTCGGTGATAGGCCTTTTCGAGAATTGTGAGTTCGGCGGGTTTGGCCGGGCGTGCCAAGACCGTGCGGAATCCGAATGCCAGGCGACCGGGCGCGTCTGTGGCGGCCTTCGACATGCGCTCGGCGAGAAAACGGCTGGCCTCGACGTAGGTCGTGTCGTTCATCAGGTTGAGCGCTTGCAGCGGGGTGTTGCTGCGCGAGCGTTGAAGGCTGCATGATTCTCTAAAAGGAGATCCAAAGGTAAGCATGGCCGGATGCGGGACCGAGCGTTTCCAATAGGTGTAAAGGCTGCGACGGTAGAGATCTTCTCCTTTTCCTGTCACGTAGGGGCCTTCTGTGGACACCTGCTCGTAAAGGCCCGGCGGATGATAAGGCTTCACGGACGGACCGCCGGATTTGTCAACCAGCAGGCCGCTGACGGCGAGTGCCTGGTCTCGGATGAACTCACCCAGCAGGCGGTTCCGCGGGCCGCGGGCGAGCAGGCGGTTTTCCGGGTCCATCTCAAGCAATGTCGGCGGGATGCGCGAGTGCTGGCGGTAGGTGGCGCTGGTGACCAGCATTTTCAACAGGCGTTTCACATCCCAGCCATGGCCGACGAAGTCCTTGGCGAGCCAATCGAGCAGTTCCGGATGCGAGGGCATTTCCCCCTGCGCGCCGAAGTCCTCGCTGGTTTTGACCAATCCATAGCCGAAGACCTGCTGCCAGTAACGGTTCACCGCAACGCGCGCCGTGAGCGGGTTTTGCGGATCGACGAGCCACTTCGCGAGACCGAGTCGGTTGCGCGGCAGATCGGCCGCCATCGCCGGCAATACGGCGGGTGTAGTAGGTTCGACCTTTTCTCCGGGGGAATTGAAAGCACCGCGCATGAGGATGAAGGTTGGACGCACGTCTTTTTTTTCCTCCATCACGAGGGTGGTCGGGATGCTCAGTTCGGCCTCCTGGACTTGTTTTTTCAAAGTCTTGATCTGGTCCGCCGCCTTCGTGCTCTCGGCCGCGGCAAGAAGTTTCTGAAGCTCCTGAAGTTTCGCCTCGGCTTCCGGAGCGGGGAGCTTGAGCTGCGGTGGGGCATTGGTCCGGATGGGGGCGCCGTGATTTCCTGCACCACGTTCCGCGACGTTGTTGAAAAATGCCTTCAGAGAATAGAAATCACGCGCGGTGAAGGGGTCGTATTTATGGTCGTGGCAGCGGCAGCAGTTGAAGGTTTGCGCAAGCCACACCGCCGCGGTGGTTTCCGCGCGGTCCGCGGCGTATTCGGCGAGAAACTCCTCGGGATCGACCGCTCCCTCCTCGTTGAACATGCTGTTGCGGTTGAAGCCCGTGGCGATGCGTTGCTCCAAAGTGGGATTCGGCAGAAGGTCGCCAGCGAGTTGCTCGATGGTGAATTGGTCGAAGGAAAGATTCCGGTTGAAGGCACTGACGACCCAATCGCGCCAACGCCAGACTTCCCGGTCGCGATCGACTTGGTAGCCGTTGGTATCCGCGTAGCGCGCGGCATCCAGCCAATCCACCGCCATGCGCTCGCCGTAGTGCGGCGAGGCCAGCAGGCGATCGACCACTTTTTCATAGGCAGTGGCGGAATCGTCAGCGAGGAAAGCGTCCACCTCCTGCAGGCTGGGAGGCAGCCCGGTGAGATCGAGAGTCACCCGGCGGATCAATGTCTCCTTCCCTGCTTCCGGTGCGGGCCGGAGTTTTTTCTCCTCCAGATGCGCGAGGATGAACTCATCGACCGGGTTGCGCGGCCAAGCGGTTTGTTTCACGGGTGGCAGCGCCGCCGCAACGGGCGACTCGAAGGACCAATGCTTTTCATAGGGGGCACCCTGTTCGATCCATTTCCGCAGTTTTTCTCTCTGCTCCGAGGAAATCGTCTTGTGCGCCTTGGGCGGCGGCATGACCTCGTCCTCATCGGTGCTGTTAATGCGCTCCCACAGGGCGGACTTGCTAACGTCTCCGGGAACGATCGCGATCACTCCTTTGTTGCTTGCCGTGGCCCCTTCTCGCGTATCGAGGCGCAGTCCTGCTTCACGTTTTTTCGGGTCGAAGCCATGACAACTGAAACAATTGTCCGAGAGGATCGGCCGGATGTCGCGGTTGTAAGAAACGGACTCCGCCCACAGAGCGGGCGAAGCCATCGCGACAACAAGCGATGCGATAAGCGAGATGCCGCCAAGTGCGCTACTGCCGGGAATTTGTTTCGGGGTGAAACCCATGGGTATCGCAGATGTGGGGTCCCGAGGGCGGGATGCTGTTTTCCGCAAATTTACTTCGCGTATCCTTCTGCGATAGCGCCTTTTTCGTCGAGTTTTCCACAGGCCCAGAGGACACCGCGGGTGACGAGATCGAGGTAGCGGGCGTCTTCCACGGTGCCGTTGTTGTGGCCGATGGTGGTGTTGAAGACCTTGGTGCCGTTGTAGTTGTTCGTCCAGGTGACGACGAATTCATCGCTACCTTGTTTGCCTTTGGCCAGCGGGTGGGCGGTGTCGAACACCTTGATGTTGTTGTAGAGTTCCTCGTGGCGCGTGGTCCAATCGGCGAGGGTCTTGGTGATGGGATGTTCCTTGTCGGTGAAGGTGATCGCGATGGGGGCCTGCGCGCCGTGGCGGTTGGTCTGGAGGCCAAGATATTCGAACCACTGCGAGTGCGGCGTGCCTAGTTGCTCCACCTTGTCTGCCGGGTCCCCGATGCGGTAGGAGTGCATCGCGCAATGAAGGTTCACTCCGGGAATGCCGGCTTTGTGAGGTGCAAGCACGCCTTTGATCACGGCGTCATCGCTGATTCCTGCGGCGCACTCGTCGTGGATCACGACATCATAGCCCTTGGCGTATTCCGGAATGCCGTAGATCGGAAGGTCCGGCTTGACGGATTTGTTGTCGGTGTGGATCTGGTCCACGATGATGTTGGCACGTGCCTCAATGCCCTTTTTCAAAATTTCCTTCTGCGTGGCATAGTCGTGGCAGCAGCCGCCGGTGAGGAGCAGTGCTTTGAGCGGTTTCGTCTCGGCCTTGGCCGTGGTGGTGATGGCGAGACTCGCGAGGGCGAGGGCGATGATGCGGATGTTGTTTTTCATAAGAGTGGAATGGGATGTTAGGTGAGCGTGATTCATTTCTTGGCGGAATCTTTGGCCAGAGCCTCGAGGTAGTCGAGCAGGCTGGCGAAATCCTGCAGGCCCAGGGAGCTGGCAAGGCCTTGAGGCATCAAGGAGATGGCTTCGCTTTTCTCGCGCTTGGCGATGTCGGCGGTTTTGATGGTGATTTCCTGGGAGGCGATGTTTCGCAGCACGACCTTGTCGGCGGCTTCTAGGGTGACGAAGCCCATTTGCACACTGCCGTCCTTGAGGGTAATGGTGTTGGTTGCGAAGCCTTGGGCGATGGATTTGCTCGGTTCTAGGATGGCCTCGGCGAGGGCGGGGCGCTGATAGATATTGGCGATATTACCGAGGTAGGGGCCTTTGAGCGGGTCCGTGACTTTGACGGTGTGACAGGCAATGCAGCCCTGCTGGATGAAGAGCTGTTCGCCGCGTTTGGGGTCGCCCTCGAGCTTTATGACGGCGGCGATGACATCAGCCGTCTTCATGGTGCCGATGGCGGGCGCTTTGGCCGCAGCGCTGAGCTGGGCGGCGCTGAGCTTGAGCTCGACAAGGGTATTTTTCACTCCCCTGACGACCTCGGCATCCGGACTGGAAAGCAGCGGGAGTAGCAGCTCCGCAAAAACGCTGTCCTTGGAGAGTCGCATGGCTTCCATGATCTGGAGGGCGCGTTTGGGATCTTTCAGTCCTGTTTCGAGAGCCTGCTTGGCTGCGTCCCGGGGCTCGGGTGAGCCGAACTTATGCCCGGCGATCTTAATCAACGCGGCGTCGGCAAAGACTCCCGTTTTCCCCGTCATTTCCGCGGCGATCTTCTCGAAGACGGCGTGATGATCGTCGAGCTGGGTGGAGTCGATGAAGCCTCTCCGGGCACCTTCGATGTCGGTGCGGGCTTGTCCGCTGAGTTTCAGGATATCCTGTTGCATCTCCCCCAGCACGAGGACGCTCGTGCGGAGAGCGGCGGCATCGTTCACGTTGTTAAGGGCCTTGACGGCATGGACGCGGTCGGTGTCCCGGGCCTTGGGATCGGTGGCGAGGGCGATGAACATCGGCACGGCATCCGGCGGGGCGCTTTCGGTTTGCTGGCCGAATTGCTTGGCGAGGATGGGCACGAGCGACGGGTCGGCCTTGGCAAGGCCAACGAGTTTCGCGGTGGCGTCGCCCGGCTTGACGCGGTGCCGGGCGAACTCCGTGCTGAGGAATTTTGACTCGTCCGCATCTGCGGCGTTGAGTGCGGCGAGCAGGGCGTCATTGATGCGCTTGGATTCGCTCCACTCGACGGGGGCGAAATACGGCCCGCGCGAATCGGGACGGGTGCCCCAACTGACGCCGCTCCAGTCCGGATTTTCCTTCGTGGACAAGCGACAGAGCACAATGAGGAACGGCTTGCGCTGCCCGGCATCAGCGGACTTGGCGAGGCGCGCGATCAAGCCATCTACGACGGCGGGACGGTAGAGGGCGCTCAGCACGTGGAAGGCTCCGGCGCGGGAGGCTGGAGATGCTGCGGCATCATCGATCACGCCAATGCTGACCTTGCCCTCATCGATTTTTCGCAGGCCCTGCATGGCGGTGTGGGCGACGATGGGATCCTCGTCACCTAGCAATGGGGCGATGGCGGCGGCATTTCCGGGCTGGTTCAGCTTCACGAGCGCCACGACGGCCTCGCGGCGAGTGCGGGCATCGGTGGATTTCAATGCAGCGATCGCAGGGGCGGAGGAAACGTTGGCGAGTTGACCCTCGTGATCGGTGAGGGCGCGGAGTGCCCATGCGGCGATGGTTTCATCGGCTGTGAGCTTGGTGATAGATGCGTTGGCAGCGGCACCTTGGATTTGCTTCAGCGCAAACAAGGCGGCGATGCGTGTGGCGAGCGGCTTGGATTTATCAGCAGCGAGTGGCAACAAGGAATCGGCGGAACCCTTGGCGATGAGCGCGCGCTGCGCATCCAAGCGGATCCGGGCGCTTGGGCTTTCCAACAGCTTCAGCAGCTCCACGGCATCGGTCTTGGCAAAATCCGGCACGGCGGAAGCGCTCCGCCCGTTCGGCACGACACGCACGAGGTATCCGGACTCCGGACCGGCCCAGCCGAAGCCCGCACCTTTCCAACTGGCCACGTAGATGCGGCCTTGGGCATCGGCATCGATGTCGTTCACGCGCGAGGCGCCGAAGAATTCGCGCTGGTCGGTGGTGAAGGTGGCTCCCTTTGGCGTCAGGCCGTGGCGATAGATCAAGTTCCGGCCCCAATCACAGGTAAAAGGCGCGTCGTTCCATTCCTTGGGCATCCATGGCTCATCGATCCACGCGGAGCCCATGCCGCTGCCGCCGCCGTAGATGGCGAGTGGAGCGATCATTTCGTCCGAGAAGTTTTTGTAGAGCGTCGGATAGCCATGCTCCCCCAGCGCGGTGGCGTGATGAAAACGCACGTCCCAGCCATCGCCATCGTTGGTGTTGTCGCGGGCGAAAATATCGAGCAGCGGGCTGACCGCAGCTTCGAGGATGTTGCGGGTGCCACGCGAGTAGAGTTCGAGGCCCGTGCCATCCGTGCGCACGCGCACCACGCCGCCGCCGCGCAACGTAAGCTTGCGTCCATCGGTGCCTTCGGCATTGAGCATGCCGAAGTCGCCAATGGCGCAGTAGATCCAGCCGTCGATGCCGAGTTCGATGCCGTTGGAGGCATGGTCGATCGAGCGATCATCGATGCCGAAGCCGATGCCTTTTACGAGCGTGCGTTTTTCGTCTGAGATGCCGTCGCCATCCTTGTCGATAAAGACGCTGACGTCCGGGGGATGGAGCACGTAGACCTTGTTGCCATCAACAGCGACCCCGCGCGGAGAGTCAACTTTTGCGAAAACCTTGGATTCATCGGCGCGCCCGTCGTCATCAAGATCGCGAAGACGAAGGATGCGGCCGCGGTTAGCGTCGCGACCCGAGCTGCCGTTGCCATCGGAACCGACATAGAGCGTGCCATCCGGCGTGGCACTGACGAAGATGGGATAGTTTACGGCAGGCGGGCGCGAGAAGATGCTGGCCGAGAATCCTTCGGCAAAGGTGATGTCCTTCAGCCACTCGGCATCTGGATGATTTTCGGGGATGAGCGGCGCGCGGAGTGCTCCGTCGACGATGGCTTGCGGCGTGCCGAGCACCTCAAACTCTTTGATGCTGCCGTAGCTCTGCTCGCGGCCTTTTTGACCCAGAAATGTGATGCGCACGTAACGACCCGCTGCGGTGAAATCCGCAGCACGAGGGCCGGCTTCTTCAATTTGAGCAGCATCCACAGCGAGCTTCCACGTTTGATTGTCATCGGAAATTTCCACCTTGTGACGATACACGGCTTCGTCTCTCTCCCAGGTGACGCGGTAGCCGGTGATCGTCTTCGTTTTGCCGAGATCTACGGCGAGCCATTCGCCATTCTGCCCTTTGGAAGGACTCCAGCGTGTCGATTTACCGTCCACCGCCTTGGCGGCGGTGTTGCCTTTGCCGCTTTCCTCACTGGATGCGCTGGCTTTGGCATTGAACGCGAGATTACCGCGCTTTGCTTCCGCCGGACCGGCTTGCGCGAGCGGGATGACATCGGGAGCCTTGCCATTCAGAGGGATCGAGCCTGTCGCTGGCTTTTCAGGCTGGGCGGTTCCAGTGCCTAGCGAGGCGAAGGAGTAGCGGCCATCCAAGCTCGCGATGGGCAGGCGTGCCTCGCTGCCATCGGGAAGCTTTGTCACCAGAGTTGCACGCGGTTTTTCCAGCCACTCAGCCTTGTAATCCGCCGCGAGTTTCTTCCAACGCTCCAGATCCGCAGCCGTTGGTTCGGAGATCAAAACAGTCGCCGAATCTCCTTTGGCAAAATTTTGGAACTCGGCCTCCGTCGGCCACACGCGTGTCACGCCCGGCCGGTATTCCTGGGCCCAGGCGAGCTTTTTCGCATCGTGAGTCTTGAGCAGATTCGACGCTGAACTGCGTAGCGATTCCGCACCCGCGTTCACCGCATCCACAGGCACTTTGGCCATTGGCGCTTCGACCCCGCCGGCTGGCAGTGGTTTGAACCAGAGGTCTTTGAACTGCACCTTCATCGCGCCGCCGATGTGGATTTGCAGGGCGATGATGCCTTTCATCCGGCGGTAACGCGCGTCGTGGTCGGTGAGTTCCATCACCTTCGTGCCGTTCATGGTGAAAGTGATGCGGTTGCCGACCGCCACGATCCCGCAATCGCTCCATTCCGTCTCCGGTTTGCGCAGCGCGTCCAGCTCCGTCTTCCCAAGGAGCGACGCCACGCGCCAGCGTTCTCCATCCGGCTGGATGACCACGCGGTCACCCTTCGCCACACCGAGTCCGCGCTGGCTGCGTTCTTCGTAAAACAAGCCGTCGAGTTCACCGCCAGGACTCAGGTCATACTGATATCCGCCAACACTCCACGGAGTCACCGAGGGCAATACCACGCTGCGAATTTGAATACCGGAGTTACGCATTCCTTTGCTCTGGTCCCACTGCGGCCAGCGGACTTTCATGTGCAGCTCGAAGTTTTCCACCTGCCCGCCTTCCCAGACCAGAAAGGAGTTTGTCTTGAGCGGATGGTCCGGCATCACCGTGCCCGTGATCGCTCCGTCCTCGACCGACCAGCGCCCGGGTTCACCATTCCAGCCGGTCAGGTTTTTGCCATTAAAAAGAGCTTTGAAACCGGCCGGCGGTTCATCGGCGAAGAGCGGGGTCACAAGCGCCAGGCATGGCAGGAAGCGGTATAATTTCATCATTTTGTTAAATAGGGAAAGGGTTGGAAAAATCATAGGTTGTTCACGCAAGAATCTCCTTCACGACCTTCGCATGCTCCACTCCGGTCAGCTTGAAATCAAGGCCTTGCGCGCGGTGGGTGAAACGTTCGTGATCGATGCCGAGCAGATGCAGCACCGTGGCGTGGAAGTCGCGCACGTGGACGGGATCCTTTACCACGTTGTAACTGAAATCGTCGGTCTCGCCGTGGACCATGCCGCCTTTCACGCCGCCGCCCGCCATCCACATGGTGAAGCAACGCGGGTGGTGATCGCGGCCGTAATTCGTCGCCGTTAGACCGCCCTGCGAATAAATCGTACGGCCAAATTCACCGCCCCAGATGATGAGCGTGTCCTCGAACATGCCACGTTGTTTGAGGTCGGTGATGAGCGCGTGGGTCGCTTGATCGATGTCACGGCACTGGGCGGGCATGCGGCCGTTCACGTTGGCGTGGTGGTCCCAGTTGTTATGATAGATCTGGACGAAACGCACGCCGCGCTCCGAGAGTCGGCGAGCCATGAGCACGCTGTTGGCGAAGGTTCCAGGCTTGCGGGCTTCCTCGCCGTAAAGTTCGTAGGTATGCGCGGGTTCCTTGGCGAGGTCCGTGAGTTCGGGCACGCTCGCCTGCATGCGGAAGGCCATCTCGTATTGCTGCATGCGCACATGGGTTTCGGGGTCACCGAAATCTTTGAAGGTCATTTCGTTCATCGCTTGGATACCGTCGAGCTGCAGGCGGCGTCTTTCCCGCGAGACGCCCGAGGGGTTGTTGATGAAAAGGATGGGCTCGCCCGAGCTGCGGAAACTCACACCCGTGTGTTCGCCGGGCAGGAATCCGCTCGACCACAGCCTGCCGGAGATGGCTTGGTTCTGCTCGCTGTTCGTCGGGCGGGCCACGAGCACGACGAAGGTCGGCAGGTCCTGATTCATCGAGCCGAGGCCGTAACTCAGCCACGAGCCGATGCACGGGCGACCACCGATTTGTGAGCCGGTCTGCATTTCAGTGATAGCAGGCTCGTGGTTGATCGCATCGGTGTGCATCGAGCGGATGAAGGTCATGTCGTCTACGCACTTCGAGGTCCACGGCAGAAGCTCAGTATTCATCCACAATCCGCACTCTCCGGCCTGCGAGAATTTGTATTTCGACGGGGCGATGGGAAACCGCGCCTGCTTGCTCGTCATGCCGGTGAGCCGCTGACCCTGCCGGATGCTGTCGGGCAGGTCCTTGTCATACATCTTCACCATCTCCGGCTTGTAGTCGTAGAGATCCATCTGCGAGGGCCCACCGACCATGTGCAGATAGATCACGCGCTTCGCCTTCGCCGGAAAATGCGGGAGCGCTAGGCCGCCGGGCGTATTGCTGGCGAACGCACGCGAAAGCCCACCGCCGAGCAGCGAGCCGAGAGCGGCAGCACCGAGCACGTTGCGGCCGTGGCCAAAAAACTGGCGGCGTGTTAGTGCGAGTTTCGAGGCCTCGGTTAGGTTTTGAAAAAGGTGCGAGTTGCAGTTCATGGGGAAATTATTTGTTGAGGGTTTCGTCGAGATTGAGGATCTGGCTCGCGACCATCGCCAGCGCGGCAAGCCGCGGCGGGGCCAGCGAAGGATCGGGCTTTGTTTCACCGATGGCGATGTAGGCTTTCGCGGCCGCTTGGTCGGCGTTGAAACCGGCTTCGAGGTCCGTTGCGGACTTATTCAGGACGTCGGTTTCCGCTGGCTTGAGCGGGCGCAGTAGCACGCGTTCGGCAATTTTGGTGATCGCCGCCGACGCATCGGGGTTCTCTTTCATCGCGCTCTCCGCCAGACGGCGTCCGGCTTCAACGAACTGCGGATCATTCAGCGTCACTAGTGCCTGGATCGGCGTATTCGTGCGCTCGCGGCGGACGACACAGCTTTCACGCGCCGGCGCGTTGAAGATCTCCATGCTCGCAGGCGGTGCCATGCGTTTCCAGAAATTGTAAACCGTACGCCGATAGAGATTCTCGCCCTTGTCCTGAGTATAGGCCTGCCCGCCCATGCCCACGACCTCCCACACCTTGGCTGGCTGATAGGGCATGGTTCCCGGTCCGCCCATTTTCAGGGAAAGGGTGCCGGTCGTTGCGAGTGCATAGTCACGCATCATTTCCGCATCCATCCGGAAGCGCGGTCCGCGAGAGAAAAGCCGGTTCTGCGTGTCTTTCTCGATCTTCTCCGGCGTGGCGATGGCGGCCTGCCGATAAGTGGCGGAGGTGACTAGCAGGGTGTAGAATTTTTTCACGTCCCAGCCGGATTCGCGGAACTCCACTGAGAGCCAATCGAGCAGTTCCGGATGCGTGGGCACTTCGCCTTGCGAGCCGAAATCCTCCGCCGTTCGTACGATCCCGGTGCCGAACAGCTCCTGCCAGAAGCGATTCACCGTCACGCGTGAAGTCAGTGGATTTTCTGCTGCCATGAGCCACTGGACGAGCCCGAGGCGGTTTTTCGGCGCGCCGGACGGCATCGGGTGCAGCGCTTGAATGCCCGCCGGCTCGACTTGTTCGCCTGGATTATCATAGGCACCGCGCATCAGGATGTGCGCCATCGCCGGGCCGGGCTTCTCTTCCTGGATGTGCGAGACCACCGTCCGCTCGCGGATCAGCTTGTCTTCATTTTCCAAGACCTCGAGACGGTTGGCCGCCTCGATGACGGGCTCGGCGAAGTTATCGAGATAGAAATTCTCCAATGCCTGCTTCTGCGCTGCCGAGCGTTTCTCCGGCACCACCGCGAAGGATTCGCGGAGATTGCGCTCGTCTGGCAGCGACCGCGCTTCACCCGTGCCGAGCGCACGGAGATAGATGCGCACATCCTGCACGCGCCCGCCCTCGAAGGGAGATTTGGTCTCGCGCTGCCCCACGCGCAACGGCACCGCCGCAACGGACGATACCGTGAGCGGTGCGCCGCTAGCGACCACCGCCTGAACCTTGCCGTTGACGAAGATGCGGAAACCCTCCGCTTTGCCGGAGCCGTCATAAGTTGCGAGCACATGCTGCCAGACGCCAACGCTCGCCGAGGCGTTTTTCGTCTGTGCACCGATCAGCGCTTTTGGCTTCGCGGTCGCAAAACGCACGCCGTATCGATTCGATTGCAGATAGAGTTCCCAGCCTTGCAATCCCGAGCGGTCATCCATTCGCGCGACGACCGTGCCTTCTTTGAAATCTGCGGGCACATTCACCCACACGCCGACGGAGAACGGCTGGTCGTGATTGATCGCAGCGAGGTCGCCGAGTTCGAAATGCACACCGTTAGTGAACTGCGGAGCCTTGCCGAATTTCCCGCCCTCGTGCCACTCGATGGGCCCGTCCGCCTTGAAAGTCATCGGCTTCCCGAAACTTTCTGCCTTCACCTCAACGCCCGCGCCTTCCTCCAGCGGCAGATGCAGTGCAAGCTCGCGGGGGCTCACTTCGATCTGCTCCGCCGTCGCCTTCGCGAGCCACGGCACGAGGTCTTTGGTTGCCTGCGCGCGACGCTCTGTTAGCTGCTGCTTCACTGCCGCGATCTCGCCGGGCAATGCAGCGAACCGTTTTTCGTCATCCGGCTGCGGCAGATAGATCACCGGCTTCGTGTCCTTCACGTTGCCATCGAGCGCTGCCTGAGTCGTATTTCGGAAAAACGCCGACATCGAGTAAAAGTCCTTCTGCGTGATCGGGTCGAATTTGTGGTCGTGGCACGCCGCGCAGTTCGTCGTGAGTCCGAGCCACACCCACGAGGTCGCGGTCACGCGGTCGGCGGCGTAGTTTGCTAGAGTTTCCTCATCGATGGTGCCACCCTCGTTCGTTGTGGCGTTGCAACGGTGAAATCCGGTGGCGATGAGCTGCTCACGTGTCGGGTTGGGTAAAAGGTCGCCAGCGATTTGCTCGACGGTGAATTGATCGAAGGGCTGGTTTCGATTGAAGGCGGAAATCACCCAGTCGCGGTATGGCCAGATCTCGCGGTATTTGTCGAAATGCAGCCCGTGCGTGTCCGCATAACGCGCCGCATCCAGCCAGTAGCGGCCGCGGTGTTCGCCCCATTGTGGCTGCGCCATGAGCTTGGCGACGTATTTTTCATAGGCATCGGGAGCCATGTCTTTCACGAACGCCTCGACCTGCTCGGGCGTTGGTGGAAGCCCGATAAGATCGAGCGAAAGCCGTCGCGCGAGCGTGCGCCGATCGGCCTCTGGTGCCGGCTTCAACCCTGCGGCATCAAGCTTCGCGAGCACGAAGCTGTCGATGGGATTACGCACCCAAGCCTTGTCCTTCACCTCGGGCAGAGGGGCACGCTGCGGCGCTTCGAAGGCCCAGTGTTTCTGATAGGGCGCGCCTTGTTCGATCCATCGCTTGAGCGTTTCCTTTTCCTCAGCGCTTAGCGTTTTGTGCGACTTCGGCGTGGGCATCACCTCGGACTTGTCTTTGGAAATAATGCGCTGCCACGCGTCGCTTTCCTCCAGCGAACCGGGGACGATCGCCCGCACGCCCTTGATCTCGGCGAGGGCGCCTTCCGGTGTATCGAGCCGACGGTCGGCCTCGCGGGTCTTCGGGTCGAAGCCGTGGCAAGCGAAGCACTTGTCCGAGAGGATGGGGCGGACGTCGCGATTGAACTGGATCTTCTCCGGAACCGATGCTGCATGGACTGCGATATTTCCGGAAATCAGGACGAAGGACGCGGTGAGCAGCCGACGAATGGTTAGCAGAGTGGGAGGATGCATGGGAGTGAGACAGGTTCGGTCAAATCGCTGTGACATTTCGATTTATGGCTTGAACATAATGGTTAGACAGCCTCAGCAGCTTGTTTTGCGATTTCCTTAAAGGCAGGCCCGGCCTGTGCTTCGGTTCCTGTTCCTTCGATGTTGATGGCCCCCTGATAACCGGCCTCGCGCAAGACGCGAAAGAAGGGCCTGAAGTCGTCACCTTTGACTCCCGGGTAACTGCGGCCGGACTTCTCGGCGATTTCGATATGCGAGACGACATCCATCGCGGCCTTCAAGTCCGCCGGAGTGTCGCCCATGTGCACCATGTGGAAGAGATCGGCAAGCAGACGGATGTTCGGATGGTTGGCGGCGCGGATGAGTGTGGCGCCTTCGCCAATGCGGGTGATGTAGTTGCAATCCTTTGCCTGGAGTTGTTCCATGGCGACGGTGATGCCGTGTGTTTCCGCGAGCGGGCCCATGCGCTTGAGCAGTGCGACGAATTGCGGATCGGCCTGTTCCTTGGTCCAGCCGTCGCTCAGGTAGCGCGATCCTCCGCTGCCGAAAACCATGATTTTTCCGCCCGCTTGCTTTAAACGGCGGAACGCGATTTCTGCCCACGCCAGAATCTGATCGTGATTAGCCTCCGGGCCGACACACCGCAGGTGCTTTGGGGTGATAAAGAGATTGCAAGCGAGGACGGGCAGCGGTGCGGCGGCGAGTTGGGCGAGGTTTTTTGCGAACACCTCGTCCGACTTGTCGGGTGCGAGGAAAGCGCCTGTAGATAGTGTTAGGAAATCAGCACCTTGCGCCTTGAGAGCCACCGCCTTATCGAGCGGGGCCGCGATACCCATGGCGGAGAAGAGTTTTTTCGCAGGCTCTTCGGCTGAGGCGCGGGATAATAACGACGCACCGCCGATAGTTAACAAGCTATTGCGGAGGAACGTGCGGCGTGACGAGGAATGAATGATTGGTTTCATGGTATGTTGGTTGATTGCTGACTCATTTTACATCGAGGAAGGATACGTCATCGCACCGCGCGGCAATGTGCGGGGCCGTGCTGTCAATGCTGATAGAAATCGTGTGGGTGCCAGGAGGGATTGGGGTTTCGTAGCGTCCATTGCTGAGCTGAATCGGCTGGTTGTTCAACCAGGCCGCTTTGGCACCAGTGAGGATCAACGGTGTCTTTGTGGCCGTGGCCGCGCTGAAGCGGGCGCTGGCGTAGGGTTGGGCGGGTAGGTCGGCTTTGGGCAATTGACCGCTGACAAGTGTGGTGGCGTAGGTGGGCTGCTCAGGGGCCTTACCTTGGGCACTCGGCGGGTTGCTACTGAAGCTCCAAATGCGCGCGACATTAGCCTTGCTAGCATCAAAAGGACCTGGGCGACCGATCTGGCTGAGGAAGGCGAAGAGATTGCGCTGGTCGCCAAGGCTGAGAGCATCCACGAGGCCCGGTGGCATGAGGCTACCGATATTTTCCTTCTTGAGCACGTTGGCCTTTGTCACCGGCAGCTCGACACCGGGTCCAACTCTGATGATGATTTCCGTCGCGGTCTCGCTCTCAGGGATGCCGGACATCACGCTGCCATCCTTGAGCGTGTAGGCAAAGCCGTGATATCCTTCCTTCACCTTGGCCGCAGGATTCAGCGTGCTCTCAATGATGTAGTCCAGCGGAGCGCTCGCTCCGATGCTGGAGAAATCTGGGCCGTAATTGCCGCCGATCCCCGCGATGGCATGACAGGCGATGCAGCCCGAGCGCCGATAGACACGCTCTCCTTCTCCGCTATTGCCACCTTCTGGGACGGACTTCACCAATGCTGCGATTTCTTGGTTGATATCCCGCGCGGCAGGCTTCGCGCCTGAGGCAGGTTGCAAGGCTTTCACCAATTCAGCGCCAGTCCGACCCAGGGTGCTGGCGACTTGCAAGGCATCGGCGATGGCGGATGGCGGCAGCTCTTTGGGAACCTGACTCGCGAGGAGCTTCGCAAACGGCGCTTGCTGGAAAAGCTGACGCCACAGATCGAGCGACTGATTCTTGTCCGTCGTCTGCGCGATGATGGAAGGCAGGACCGCCAGTGCGGCATCGCCAGCGTGCACGGCGAGAGGCACCAGCGAATCGCGACGCACTGAGGTAGGGCGATCTTCTGCGACGAGTCTCTTCAAAGCCTCCACGGTGCGTGGGCCGCCGATCAAGCGCAGCGCAGCGAGCGCCTCGCGGCGGAGTGCGTCATCGGTTGAGTTGCCCGCAGATTCCGCAAGCATCTCGATCGCACCGTCTTGCTTCCATTCACCTGCCAAGCGGATGCTGACATTCCGCAGTTTAGGATCACTGGATTTCAGCAGTGGGAGCAAGGCCGCGAGATCTCCCTGCGGCTGGAAACGACGGGTTTTGGAGGCTTCCGTAAGGGCACTTGCGGCACGCAAACGGGCGGCAGGCTGGAGTTTCCCTTCGACTAGGAATGCCTGCCCGAGGGTATTGACTTCTGTTTGGCCACCGGATTTACCGATGAGCTCGATCCACGGTCCGGTGCCTGCGGGATCCAGTTCACGCGCCGCGAAAAGTCGCTGCACGTAAGGCGCGGCGATGGTCGGATCGACGATGGCTGAGAGTGACGTGAGTTGTTTCTCGCGGCCGACGATCTTATCGGGATGCGTGGCGATTTCTTCAAACCAAGGACGTGCGAGTTCGTTCACTGCCGTCCACGCGGCGAAGTCGAGGAAGTTGTCACCCGTATTGGCCGGGAGATTGTTCAAAACCAAGTCCGCGCTCTCGAAAGTGCGCACCCGAGCGAGGGCACGGAAGGCTTCAAGTCGCACCCGCGGATGCTGACTAACAGCGATGAATGGCACGATGGCGCTGATGTCAGTGCTACCGAATTTACCCATGGATTTTCCAAATTCGCGCAAGGCGACTTGCAACGTATCGCTCTCACTTTGCGGCGACTTGAGTATCGAAACGAGGTGTTCCGTATCGCTCGAGCGACCGCTCAAAAGCCACGCCGCGTGACGGCGCGTCGTTTCATCCTTCACCCATGTCTTGAGAGCTTTCTGCAAATCGGCGACCAGCACCTTCGCGAGTTCGCGGCGGGCGGACTGGAATTCCCAGCGGTTCGGGGATAGCAGCGAGTTGAGCAGTTCGGCGACCGGTTTGCCGCCCATCGCTTCCCATGCCAACGGCTTGCTGCCCTTCGGCGCGATGCGCCAGATCCGGCCATGCTCCTTGTCACGGCGGGGATCGCGGAAATCCACCTCACCGTGATTGATGATCGGGTTCGTCCAGTCGGCGACGTAGAGTCCACCGTCAGGTCCCATTTTCAGCGCGACGGGGCGGAATGTTGCATCGCTAGTCCTCGCGACATCCGGTTCCACCTTCGTGATGTAGCCGGACTTGTTCTCGGTTTTCGAGAGATCGTTGAAACTGAAGCGTACCATGCGGTGCGCGCGGAAATCATTCGTGATGGCGTCCCCCTGCCACTCGGGACCGAAAAGCGGGCTGTTCACGATTTCGAGTCCACAGAATTTCGGATACGAGCCGGGGCTAATGCTGGAGATCGAGCGGCGCGCACCTTCCGAATGATTCAGGACCGCGCCGGGAAAACTCCAGGAAACCCCATTGCCATCGGCACCTGAGGTGAGAAAAGTTTGGCCTGCTAGATCCTCCTGCTGGCCCCAGCAGTTCACCAAGCCCTTGGAGTGGACTTCCAGCCGCTCCGTATTCGGATCGTAGGCGAAAGCGACGCCGGAGTTCGCACGAATAAGACCCCAGGGCGTTTCGATGTGCGAGTGGATGTAAAGGGTCTGTTGGAAATAGAGTCGACCATCGATACCCCAGTGCAGTCCGTGAACCATGTGGTGAGTGTCCTCCGTGCCAAAGCCACTGAGCACGATCCGCCGGTCGGTTAGCATGCCTTTGGCATCCGGCTTCGTGAGCAATAGCAACTCCGTGCTCGCTCCCACGAAACAGCCGCCGCGGTCATCCGGTGCGACTCCACAGGGGATGAGCAATTTGTCCGCGACCACGCGCGATGTCTCTGCAACGCCATCTTGATTGGTGTCTTCGAGCAGGATGATCCGGTCATTTCCCGTGGACGGGCCGAATTTCGAGGAGTTGCCTTCCATCTGCGCGGCGAGGTCGTCGGGGTTCACCTGCGGATACGTGTTAGACGATGCAACCCACAAGCGGCCAGCCGTGTCGAAGTTCATGCCGACGGGTTTTTGCATCAGCGGATTTTCCGCAAAGAGCGTCATCTGCAAGCCCGCATCGAGGGTGAACTCCGGGTGCGGCAGCGGCGGCAGTGCGGGAAGTGTCGTGTCGCTTTCCGGATCCGGCGCGAGCGTGCTCGGCTTGCCAGCGGAAATGCCGATCACATTCGCCTCGGCCTTATCCACGAGGGGATCGAACTTCGGAATTTCAACAGCATTGCGCCCCTGCTCGCCTTTGCGGAAGCCGAAAATGTAAGTGTAGTTTGCAGGCCGGCTGCGGTGAAAGAAAAGTGCGTTCTTGCGCAGGATCGCCTCGCGCAAGGAGAGCTGTTGGGGTGTTTCCGCGTCCCAGTTCGCCGCGTCCGTCTTCCAGCCGAGCTGTGCGCCGAAGCTTTGTGCCAGCGCACGATACCCCCGCGCGGTGAGGTGGATTCCGTTGTCCGTGCCCTGCGCCAGATTCACGCCGGCGCTTTTCCATTCGCCACGCACAAAGGGCGATTGTTTCTCGGCGGCGAGCTGTTCGATGACTTTCTCATACTCCGCGAGAAGCGCATTGTGCTCCGCCGGATCCGGCAGGCCGGGCCGTGTCGCACGCAGATCCTCATGACGAACCGGGCCGACAAAAGCAAAGCGCACCTGGCCGCTCGGACTCGCCTTCGTGATGAGGTCCATCAGCGTGAGTAGGTCGCTGCGGAACTTCGCCGGGCTATGATCGAATCCGTAGCGGACTGGGTCGGGATTCAGCACGGGATCGTTTTTACGATAGGTGAGATCATCGAGACTCGCCGCCATGCCATAACCGATGATGGCCACGGTAGGTTTCACCACCGCGAGCTGCACCTTCAGATAATCCACCCCCTTCGCCGCAGAATCAAAGCTCGCGCGCGATGCACCGAGCGGGCTATCTCCGCTGTAGCCGAGATTTCGCACTGCGAAGTTTTTCCCAGCGAATTCCTGCCGCATCCGGGCCTCAAGGTAGCCGTAGTTATTCTCGCGCTCGATGAGCACGTCGCCGATGAGCAACACGCGGTCGCCATTCTGGATGTCGAGTTTTCTTTCCTGAGCCTGAAGGGAGCCGATGACAAGCGAGGCAAGAAGAAGAGTGCGATAAATCATGGGTTGATTCTTAGGGAAATACTTTGCCGACGAAGATGAGACTACAGAAATGCTACGCTGAGCAGCATACGGAGGGCGGATGTAGGATAAAACATGAACGTCAGTGATACGGTCGCCGCCCCCGACCGTTCACTACGATTTCGTGCATTTTGTATCAGATTGGGTGCAAATTCCCCAAAGCGCTGGCTTCCTCAGTCGGACTAGCAGCAGTTATTTCTTGGAGAGAGATTCTAGATAGTCCAACAGACTGGCAAACTCGCGGGTGGTCAGGCTGCTGACGAGACCCGGCGGCATCAAGGAATTCGGCAGCTTATCACGCTTCACGATGTCGCCGGATTTCAGGACAAATTCCTGGGCGGCGATGTTGCGGATTTTCACTTCATTCGGACCTTCAAACGTCACAAAACCCATCTGCGAGGTACCGTCCTTCAGGACGAATAGCTCGGAGGCGAATCCTTGGGCGATGGTCTTGCCCGGGTCCATGATGTTTTCTGCTAGCACGCCACGGGTGTAGGTCTGGGCGATCGAGCCGAGATAAGGGCCTTTTTGCGGTTCTTCGAGGGTGACCGCATGACAGTTCACGCAGCTCTGGCGGGTGAATAGCTGTTTGCCGAGTTCGACGTCTCCCTTCGTCTTCATCACGTCGGCGATGACTTGCTCGGGTTTCAGGGTGCTAACAACGGGTGATTTGTCTTCGCCTTTTTTCTCCAGTTTTAGAATTCTCGCCGCTTCCGTGGCGGCGGCGACGATCTGCGGGTCCGCATCGTCCAAGGCGGCCATCACGCGGTCGTTCATGCCCTGGAAGCTGGTCAACCTGATGGCCTTGAGGATTTGCAGGCGACGTTTCGCATCTGGCCAGCCGTGATCGAGGGCACGCTGCGAGAGTTCGCGTGATTCCGGACTGCCGGTTTTGCGGCCACTGAGCGCAAGCAAGGCAGCATCCGCCCAAAGCGAGTCCGTGCCCTCCATCTTCGCGGCGATTTCCTCAAGCACCTGATGGTGGTTCTCCAGCTTGGGTGCCGCGAGAAACGCATTGCGGGAAATGTCACCCAGCCTCACCGGTTGACTGACTGTCTTGAGTTTTTCAAGAGCGGCGAGCGAGGCCACACAGCCTTCGGCAGAACCGGTCTTTGACAGGGTGGAAATCGCCTTGGCGATCATCTCCGGCGGACCTTCGCTCTTGACGGCCCGGAGGAGAAAGGGAATCCCGCGCTCGGGAATTTCTTCTGCCATGGCAAGCTGATCCACCACTTGCGGCAGCAGCTCGGGTTTTTCCTTGGCCAAGTCCATGATACGGTCGCGCGCTTCGCTGAACTCGATGCGGTTGCGCTGGAGTTCCCGCGCTAGGAACGCAGCCTCGGACGGCGATGCCTTGGCGAGAGCGGCCTTCAAGGCAGTGGCGATCTGCGGTGTCGCGGCCCAGGGCTCCGGCTGGTAGTAAGGGCCGCGGGTGTCGGGACGTGTGCCCCAAGAGTCCCCTTTCCATATACCTTCATGGAAATGCAGACGGCACAAGGCGGCTAGAATTTCCTCACGGTGGGCGGATTCCGTGGCCTTTTCGAGGCGACTGATCAAACCGGCCACCACTTCCGGCTGGTGCATGCGCATGAGCGCACGGGCGGCTCCGAGTCGCTGCGGTGCGGTCGATTTAGGATTGTCGAGGATGACGAAACACGGCGCGGGTGTCCCTAACATCGAGATCGCCCGGAACGCGGTGTGGGCGATGACTGGATCCGCGTCTCCAAGCTGGGTCGCCATTTGTGGCGAGATGTTTTTCATGTTCTGCCGAGCGGCTCCGACCAGCGCCTCGAGCCGGGTGCGTGGATCGCTGCTTTTCAAGCCGGCGCTGTAGAGATCTTCAGGAGCGGTGGTTTTTCCGTTAGCGAAACCATCAAGCCCCGCGTCGCCCAAGGCGCGGAGCACGAAGCGGCCGAGCTTTTCATCCGACGCGAGCGGGCGCACGACGCCGACAATCGCAGCGGCGGAATCGCTTTTCACCGCGCGTTGGGTGAGCGCATACAGCGCGGCGACGCGGGCGGGCAGTGGCTTGTCCTTGGCGGAGGCAAGGGCTAACAAGCCATCCTTCGTCGCTGCGTTCCCGGGACGACGGAGCAAGGCGCGCTGAGCCTCAAGCGTCCGGACTTGGCTGGGCGATTCGAGCAGACGAATCAGCTCGGCATCGCTGGCTTTCTCGAAATTCGGGAGCGCTTCTGGAGTATAACCTTTGGGCGTCACGCGCACGATGTAGCCGACATTCGGCCCCTCCCATTTGAAGGTCGCACCTTTCCAGCTCGCCTGATAAATCGCGCTCATCGCGTCCACATCGGCATCGGTGGGGCGGGTCATTTTGATCAAAGGCTCCGGCTTGGCCGTTTCCACGAAGGTCGCGCCGTTCGGATGGACGGTGTGGCGCCAGAGTGCGCCGGAACCCCAGTCGCAGGTGAGCGGGGCATCGTTCCATTTCGCCGGGAAACCGGGTTCCGAAAGATAGACCGAGCCGCAGCCGGAACCGCCGCCGTAGTCGGCAAGGGGCTGGATGATCTCATCGCGGAAATTCATGTACAGCCGTGGGTAGCCGTGATCCTCAAGACCGGTGAAATGGTGGAAACGCACGTCCCAGCCGCCGCCATCGTTGGTATTGTCCCGAGCGAAAAGATCCAGAAGCGGGCTGATCGGCGTGCCGAGGATATTGCGTGTGCCAGTACTGAAAATCTCCAGACCCGTGCCGTCCGGACGGAAACGGATCACGCCGCCACCGCGGTGCTGGAGCTGTTTTCCATCGGTGCCCGTGGCGTTCATGAACCCGAAGTCTCCGCCGGCGATGTAGAGCCAGCCGTCGATCCCGAGGCTCAGGCCGTTCGTCGAGTGGTCAGCGGGGCGGTCTTTAAAACCGAATGCGATGCCTTGGATCAGGGTTTTTTTCTCATCGGAAATCCCGTCGCCGTCCTTGTCGGTGTAAACGCTGATATCCGGCGGGTGAAGCAGATAGAGCCTGTCGTGGTCCCAGACCAGACCGCGCGGCGAGGTTACGTCGCTGACGAATTCCGTCACTTGGTCGGCGCGGCCATCCTTGTCGGTATCCCGCAGCCGGAGGATTCTTCCACGGCTGGCTTCACGCCCGAGCGAACCGTTTCCATCCGAGGAAACATAAAGGTCGCCCGCTGGCGAGGCCGCCACATACACCGGATAGTTCGCAGCGGAGGAGGTGGAGAAAAGGCTGACATCGAAACCGTCAGCCACCTTCACATCTTGGAGAATCGCTGCTTCCTGCTGGGGAGTGAGTTTCTCGATTACGGGAACGGTATTTCCCGATTTTCCGAGATCAGTTAAGGGCTTTTTTTCAGCATTCGCCGCCGCTCCAGCGGCTGGGGATGGGGCCGGAGCTACGGCTGGGGCTGGCAAGGTTTCGAATTTTCCATTTGGTCCGGTATAAGGCTTCAGAAATTCGGGATTTAGCTTATCGCAGCTCCACAGCAAACCGCGCACGACTAAATTCAGATAACGGTCGTCGCTCACGGTTTTATTATCGTGGCCGAGCGTCGTGCCGAAAACACGCGTGCCGTGGTAGTCGTTCGTCCAGGCGACGACGCTGGTTTCGGTTTGTCCTTTCATCGAGACTTGGCTACCCAGCATGAGCGGCTTCGCCGTATCGAAAATTTTGCGGCTGTCATAGAGTTCCTCGTCTATGGTGGTCCAGTTCGTGAAGCCCTTGGTGATCGGGTGCTCAGCGGCGGAAAAGTCGAGATTGATCGGTTTTCTCCAGCCATGCCCGTAGGATCGTATACCGAGGAAGGCGGGCCAGACATTGTTACCGGTGCGGAAGCTGTGCATCGCGCAATGGATGGCCACGGCAGGCACGCCGTTCTTGTGGGCATCCACGATCTTCTGCACGTAAGCCTCATCCTTGATATCAGCGGAGCATTCGTCGTGAATGACCACGTTATATCCCTTCGCCCAATCCTTGTTCTCATACATCGGGAAATAGGTCTTGGTCGAGCGATCCTGACTGAGGACCACGTCCACCTGGACATTCGCCCGCGCCTGGATGCCGTCCCGCAGGATCACGGACTGCCGCCCGTAATCGTGACAACAGCCACCACAGACGAGCAGAGCGCGGAGAGGAGCGTCGGCCGCCTGCGAGAAAGAGGTGCCGAGCAATAAAAGGGCGATAGAGATGCGCTTGGTCATGTTGTAATGAATGAATTTGGGTAGAGTCGTTCGAGCGTGGGGTGGTTATACAAACCGGAAGAGGAACCATCTTACAAAAAATCCCTTCTGCGGGTTCTATTTTGTGCATTTCGTATCAACTTGTGTGCTGACCTTTTCAGGACGTATCAAAACCCTCGCTTCGTGGCTTCCCGGAGTGACTGCGATGCCATTTTCGCCCTTGATAGCGGAAGGTGAGTTGTTCGTGATCAAGGCCATAACTGATGGAGAAGCGTCGCCTAGAAATCGTGAAGCCCCACCGGGCCCTTGGTGATGCCGTCGTAAATTCATCCGTATGGCCGGGCCTGAAGCAGCCACCCGCCGCCCATATGCCGTAACACACGCCGAAGTGATCGCGGCTGATCATCCGCGCGATCAGACCGCGGGCTTCAGGATTTCCCGACATGATGGCAATTTCCCCCGACTCCGCCGGGCGAGGCGGAGTCCGCCTTTTCGGTGCCGTTTTATTCGTTTCCGCGAATTTTGTATCAGATCGGATGTAAATCTCCCCAGGAAGCGTCGATCAAGATGGTCTGGGGAATGGCGGGGCTGCCGCTGTCGTTACGATGGATCTGAGCCATCACTGTATCCATCGCGACCCGCCCCAACTGCTTCGGGTGATAATCGAGGCAGCCCACTCCCGGTTCTCCAGCCTGCTGCATCAGCCAACAGGTCGGCGGTTGGGAAATCGGTCTGCGGCTGGGTTTCGACTCCCATTCAAAGCGCTCGGCCCGCAGGAGGACGTCGGGTTTCTCAGCGCAAAGCCAGCGCGAAAACTTTTCCTCGTTGGTCAAAATCAGTGGAGTCACCCGCTCGCTTTTCTGCAGTCGCTGCTGGGAAGCCAGCAATGCCCCCAGCCATTTGCCCTCCACCCGCTCGTCCATGACGGCGCTCAGCACCAGACCGATGCGCCGGTATTTCATTTCCCGCAAACGCCCGAATGCCAAGGCACAACCTTGAAAATGGTTGGGCGAAACGCGGTGCATGACAGGTTCGTGCAGGCTGGTGCCGATGGTGACCGCCGCCAATCCACGCAGATCCAAAGCCAGGTGCTTCGCCGCATCGGGCACGGGCGGAATGATCACTCCCCAATGGCCGCGGGCTAACAGGGTCCGGCGCAACCGTTCTGGATCCATCCCGTATTCCGCGCCGGAATAGATTTCCACGCCATATCCCAATTCCTGCGCTCGTTCCCTTGCCCCGCTAAAAATCGGGGCTGGATCGATAGCCGTCGGTTCGCCGGACTTTGACGGCCACAGGTCGATCCAAGCAATGTTGTGTGGATCGCTGCGGCGGCGATGGTGGTGCAACTGCGCCATCAATGCCGCGACCATCGGATTTGGCCGGTAACCAAGCCGCTCGGCAATCGCCTGGATTTCCACGCAGCGCACCTCGGGAATGGAGCGATCATTGCGCAAGGCCTTGGACACCGTGGACACGGCGACGCCCGCCTCCTTGGCGATCTGCCTCATGGTGACCGACGATTTCACGAAACGATATTCGTGACTCCTTGCTGGCCTGCCAAGCGCTAAGTTCGCACAAAATAGGCAGGATATGTCAGCAAACGCTTTTCAAATCAGTTCTTCGGACAATGTTGCCGTCGTCTTGGACGATACCGAACCCGGCGTCGTAAAAGTGCTAGGCGCGGGCGAAGGGTCAATCGTCTCAGCGCGCGAACCCGTGCGCTTGGGGCATAAAATTGCACTGGTAGCCATCGCCCCCGGAGATCCCGTGATGAAATACGGCGTCCGCATCGGCCATGCCACCGCGCCGATTTCTCCGGGCGACTGGGTCCACCTTCACAATTGCGCCAGCGATTACGACGAACGCTCCAACGCTCTGGAAGTCACCACCGGAGCCCCTACGGACACTCCTTATGAATAGCCGCCCTTTCATCCACGAGGATTTCCTCCTCCAGACTTCCGCCGCCCGCGAACTCTATCACGGCTACGCGAGCGATCTTCCGATTATTGATTATCACTGCCATCTCCCTCCGCAGGAAATAGCCAAAGACCATCGCTGGGAAAACATGACCGCGCTCTGGCTGGGCGGCGACCATTACAAGTGGCGGGCCATGCGCACGGCGGGAGTCAACGAGCGCTTCTGCACCGGCGATGCGACGGATTGGGAGAAATTCGAGCAATACGCCGCCGTGATGCCCAAGCTGCTGAGGAACCCGCTCTATCACTGGTCGCATCTAGAACTGGCACGCTATTTCGGGATCAGTGACCGCTTGGTGAATCCCGAAACGGCGCGCGGCATTTACGATGAATGCAACAACCAGCTGGCCGACCCCGGCTTTTCCTGTCGCGGGCTGATGAGGAAATCCAAGATGGAAGTCGTCTGCACCACGGATGATCCGGTGGACTCGCTGGCCCACCATGCCGCGATCGCCTCGGATGCTTCGTTTGATATCCAAGTGCGTCCGACGTGGCGGCCGGACAAGGCTCTCATCATCGATCAGCCTGCCGCTTTCTCCGCCTGGCTTGACCTGCTGGAGCAGGCGTCAGGAGTCAGCATCAGCACGCTTTCCGATCTGATGCAGGCTTTGCAAAATCGTCATGATTTCTTCGCCGCGCACGGTTGTCGGCTTTCCGACCGGGGCGTGGATACCGTCTGGGCGGAGGACTGTACGGAAAGCGAAGCTGCCTCGATTTTCGCCAAGGCGCGGTCGGGTGGCGCGGTGACTGCCGAAGAAGCGGTGCGCTACAAATCCTACCTGCTCCACGAACTCGCCATGATGGACGCCGCCAAGGGCTGGACGATGCAGATCCACTACGGAGCCCTGCGTGGCGCAAATACCCGGATGAAAAATCTGATCGGCGCGGATTGCGGATTCGACTCCATCGGCGACCTTCCCGTGGCCGCGGCTCTGGCAAAACATCTGGATCGCCTCGATCTCACCGGCTGCCTGCCGAAGACGATCATCTACAACCTCAATCCCCGCGACAACGAACTCGTCGCCACGATGCTCGGCAATTTCCAGGACGGCATCACTCCCGGCAAGATCCAGTTCGGCAGCGGATGGTGGTTCCTCGATCAGCTCGACGGCATGACGCGCCAGATCGAGAGCCTCTCGCAGCTCGGCCTGCTCAGCCAGTTCGTCGGCATGCTGACGGACAGCCGCTCGTTCCTTTCCTACACCCGCCACGAATATTTCCGCCGTCTGCTTTGCAACATCCTTGGCAATGACATCGAGCAGGGGCTTTTGCCCTCCGACATCCCGCTGGTGGGCCAGATGGTGGCGGACATCAGTTACCACAACGCCCGCCGCTACTTCGGCTTTTACGAAAAATGATCAACACTCCGAACCCCACCTGGCAAGGCTGGCTGCGGCCCGACGGACGCAAGGGCATCCGCAATCTCGTGCTGGTGATCTACACCGTCGAATGCGCTAGCTTCGTCGCCCACGCCATCGCCAGAGACGAGCCTGACACCCATGTCATCGGGTTTTCGGGATGTTATGACAATGAATACGCCATCCGCCTAATGCTGGCACTGGCGCGGCATCCCAATGTCGGAGCCGTCCTATCAGTCGGCCTTGGCTGCGAATACACCCAGCCGGGTAGGATCGCCGAGGTGACCCGCGCTTCCGGTCGGCCCGCCGATTCGTTTTTCATCCAGGACGCCGGAGGCACCTCGAAAAGCATCCAACACGGGAAAGAAATTCTCGCACGCCTGCGCGAACAGTCCGAGCGCGAGACGGCGCGCGTGCCGATGACCCTCGCGGACCTAACCGTAGGCTGCGAATGCGGCGGCTCGGATGGCACTTCGGGATTGGCGGGCAATCCGGTGGTGGGCGCGTTTTTCGACCATCTCGTCCGGCAGGGCGGCACGGCGGTGTTTGAGGAAATCGTGGAAATGATCGGCCTGCGCGATGTTCTCCTGTCGCGCGCAGCGGACGAAACCGCCCGCCAACAACTGGCCGACACCTACGACAAGGCGGAACATTACTGCCGCGAGGTGCGTCAATGGTCGGCCTCGCCCGGAAATTTCGCGGGTGGCCTGACGACCATCGAAGAGAAAAGCATGGGCGCGTTCGCCAAAAGCGGAACCCAGCCGATCCAGGGCGTCATCAAGGTGGCGCAGCGGCCTGACCATCCCGGACTCTGGCTGATGGACAGCGTGCCGGATCCACATTTCATGCAGTTCGGCTACACCAATCCGAACGATTCCGAGGGGCTGATGGACCTCATTTCATCAGGTGCGCAGATCGTCTTATTCGTTACCGGCCGCGGCAGCGTGATCGGAAGTCCGGTGGCCCCTCTGATCAAAATCACCGGCAACTCCCAGACCTATCAGCGGATGAGCGAGGACATGGACTTCGACGCGAGTCCCGTCCTAACCGGCGGCGAAACGATGGAGCAATCCGGCCAGCGACTCCTACAACAAGTGATCGCCGTCGCGGGCGGAGAACCTTCCAAACCGGAGGCGCTCGGCCACCGGGAATATTTCATCATGTACAAACACCAGGAAACTCCGAACCTCAGCCAAGGCTGCCGAGCCTAACGAACACCCCTATGACAAAACTTTGGAACACCGATGCCGAGCTCTACGCCATCGCCCGGCGCGAACTCTTTACCGCCGTGGTCGGCGACGCCATGGACAAGATGGACTTGCAGCACCAATTCCTGCCGCCGGAAATCAAGGCGCTGCGCAAAGACATGGTGCTAATCGGACGCGCCATGCCCGTGCTCTCCGTGGATGTCTTCGCGGAAAAAATGGTCGGAACGGCCAACCCGCTCATGGAAAAACCCTTCGGCCTGATGCTGGAGGCCCTCGACGCGCTGCAGCCCGGCGAGGTTTATATCAACACTGGCTCCTCCCCGCGCAACGCGCTCTGGGGCGAGCTGATGAGCGTTCGCGCCAGCAAACTCCAGGCCGCAGGAGCCGTGGTCAACGGCTACGCCCGCGACACCAACGGCATCTTCGACCTAAATTTCCCCACCTTCGCCTTCGGCAGTTACGCCCAAGATTCCGCACCCCGCTACAAGGTCGTGGATTACGGGGTGCCGATCGAAATCGGCCACGCCCGTATCCGTCCCGGCGACATCCTCTTCGGCGACATCGACGGCGTCTGCGTGATTCCCAAAGAAGCGGAAGAAGAAGTCTTCTGCCGGGCCATCGAAAAAGCGCGCGGCGAGAAACTGGTGAGAAAAGCCATCTTCGAAGGCCTCAGCGCGGTCGAAGCGTTCGAAAAATTCGGAATCATGTGATCCTTATGAACCCAAAAAATTATCCCGAAGTATTCTCCCTCGCAGGTGAAACCGCACTCATCACCGGCGGTGGAACCGGACTTGGTTTTGGCATCGCAAGCTGCATGGCCGCCGCAGGTGCGAAAGTGGTATTAGTCGGCAGACGCGAACCGGAGCTGCAAGCCGCCGCCGCGCAAATCGGCGAGCGGGCAAGCTACGTCGCCCATGATATTACCCGCCTCAACACTGCTGCCGAGTTGGTAACAAAAGCCGGGGCCGCAGCCGGTTCTCCCATTTCCATCTTGGTCAACAACGCCGGAATCCATCTCAAGAAATCCGCGGTGGACACCACTCCCGAGGAGTTCCAATCCGTGCTCACCACCCACGTCTGTGCCGCTCACGCCCTCAGCAGCGCCGTGCTGCCGGGAATGATCAACCGCGGCCATGGAAATATTCTTTTCACCGCATCGATGACCGCCATCATCGGCATGCCGCTGGTGATCGCCTACAGCGCCGCCAAGAGTGCCTACATCGGCATGACCCGCGCATTGGCGGCCGAAGCTTCACCTAACGGAATCCGGGTTAACACCATCGCCCCCGGCTGGATCGAATCGCCCATGCTGCGCAAGGCGCTCGACGGCGATTCTAACCGCTCCAACAAAATCCTCGGCCGCACTCCCATGGGCCGTTTCGGCGATCCCGAGGACATCGGTTGGACCGCCGTCTTCCTCACCTCCCCCGCTGCAAAATTCATCACCGGAGCGGTGCTCCCGGTCGATGGTGGTGCTTCCATGGGATTCTAAATCCAGGAAGCTCAGGGTGAAATCTTTCACCCTGAACACCCCCCCCCCAGCCCCTCCATAGAATTCCCTCTAAGCAGATACACGATGAATCCCATTTCTAACTCCGTCTTGATCTCTATTTTTAGGGAGACTCAGCTGTCCGCCGCTTTGGCTAAATCACCCACAAGCCGTTTTTCAAAAGCCTCCGGACGGAAGCGCACGGCTTTGAGATCCCTTGTCTGTGGACTTGGTGCGCTCATGCTTGTTGTTTGCGTGCCGACCACAGGCTACAGCGCCGAAGCATCGCCGCCCGCGCCCCTGCCCAACGGAACCTGGACCGAGCCAGCGGAGGGCTTTGCGGTGGATGCATTTACCCTCGGCGCGGGCGAAACTCATAGCGGCGGTTGGGGCGCTTATTCGCCCAACGAGCGCCGCTATTTTGACGAGTTCCTACCGGCGCTGTTTGAGCGCACGCTCGTGGTCAACGCACCGGCCAACAAACGGGGCTTCCGGTGGATTTTCACCGGCGAGCGCGCCATGCTCACGATCAATCACGACGGCCCGGGGAAAGCGCTTCAGGTGCAGATGACGTTTCACGACTCGCCCGCCTTCGATTTGATGAGCAACTACAAACCCGCCCGCAACCCGCAGGGCGAGGTGCGACAAGCGTCCTTTACACTCCCTGATACGGTATCACCCCGCGCTTTGACGGTCCGACTCGACCAAAAGCTGTCGCTGGTTGTGCTGGCTGACGGCGCGCCCATTTTGCAATCCACGTGGATGCATGCCTTTAGTCGTCACCAATTGCAGTTGAGCAAAGGATCGGGCCCGTTGGCATTTCGCATACTGACTCCGCAGCCCCGCAAGGTGGCGGTGACGGTCGATTCCGCCAAAACGCACCAAACCATGCTGGGCTGGGGCGGCATCGGCACGCCGACCGCCTATCGTGAACTCAGCGAAGAAGGTCGCCGTCGGTGGTGGCGCTGGGTCGCTGATTATAACCTGCTGTTTCAACGCGAATATCCCGTCGGGTCGCAGTTGAATCCGGCCTTGGATAACTGGGATCGGCTGGGCGACGCGAAGGCGCATTATTACGGCGAGAATTTCCCCAACGGTGAAGTCAGCGACTTCCCTTATAACAAAGCCATTCAGGCTTTGGGTGGCTTTGTGATATTCGAGTTTTGGGATTTCCCCCGCTGGGTCGGCACCAACCCCGAGGCTTATACCAAAGCGATGGTCAACTACTGCGAGGTCGCCAAAGCCAAAACCGGCTCGGCACCGTTCGCCGTGGGCATTCAGAACGAACTGGAAATGAAGCCCGAGTTGGTGGAGCCCTTCGTCACCACCTTGCGTAAAGGGCTGGATGAAAAAGGGTTTAAAGACGTCAAGATCCACATGGCCAACGCCCCCATGTTTGTGATGGGGCTCAAGCGCTTGCCGCCCTACCGCGACAATCCCGCCGTGTGGTCAAAAATCGATTTTGCCGCCTGCAACAACTATGATTTCCAAGAGAGTTTCTCTGATATCGACAAGCTGGACGAGCGCCTGCGCCAATGGCATGAGCGCACCTCGGACAAACCGTTCATGGCCACCGAGTGGTGCATCAATGAAAGGAAATACCAAAACGATGGTTACCTTTTGGCGCTGTCCAGCGGCCAGAGTTATCATAAATTACTCACGATCACCGACGCGGCACTGATCAGCTATTGTTGGACGATTCTCAACGTCGAGCAGCCCAGTTATGCGATGACCCGGTCATTATTCGCGATCGACCGCGCCAACGGCTCCGTGCCCAAACCCTCCAGCGCGCAACTGCGCGTGTATGGTGCGTATAGTCGGCGCGTGCAGCGGGATATGGTGCGGAGCGAAGCGGTTTCGAGCGATCGCGATGTGCTGGCGACCGCGTTTAAAGATAAAAACGGCCGCACCACCTTGGTCTTGCTCAACCGCGGCACCTCGTCGGCCGAAGTAACGTGGACGTGGCCTGAAGCAAAACCAACCACTGTGGAACTAACGGACCCCTATCACCAAAACCAGGTCCTCGCCGGTGTACCACAGCCCACCGTGCCGATCATCATCCCCGGCGGCGGTATTATCACGCTGAGCGATGTGCCCCTAGTGGCGCTTCCGGCGGATTTCCAAACTCCGTGAAAAGGTCCTCTCCTCAGCGCAACGAACGAAAACATCTGTGATTTGACTCCGCGCGACTTTTTAGGAGGCAGTCCAAGTTTCAGCCCATCGTCGCAGTCCATCCCATCACAACCACAACCGTTTCTTTTTTGCATGAATTCCTAATGACCGTCTCGACCTCCCTTCTCATCTGTTCCGTCGGCTTCGGTGAGGAGAACTGGATTCAGCGATTCAACGGCAAGGATCTGGATGACTGAGTCCAGCGGGGCGGAAAGGCCCTTTACGAGGCCAAAATCGGCGAAATCTTCGTCACCGGCGTGCCAAGCACGGAAAACAGTTTTCTCAGTCCCAAAGACTACTCCGGTAACTTCATTCTTGAGCTGGAGTTCAAGGTGAATTCCCAGCTGCACTCCGGCGTCCAGTTCCGCAGCTGGCTTTATCCCGGGACCTTGGGCGGCGATGAAAAAGCTTTCAGCGAATAAGTCGCCAAGCTCTCTTAGCTGGACGAGTGGAATATCTTCAAGATCCACAGGGAGGAACCTCCACCAAGACGTGGTTCGATGGCGAGCTGCACGCCTCCATCGAGGATGCCCGCACCGCAAGCGGCTTCACCGGGCTCCAGGTCCACGCGGTCCGCAAGGAACTCGCCGATAGCTAGGTCCCTTCCGCAAGATCCGGATTCAACTGCTCGGTGGAGCTACCCCTGCTGCCCACAGATCACGCTGACAAGCGTCTTCGGCAGCTGTCCTGGCGCCCGATGATTCTCTTCCACCACGCCAGCTCACAGTAACGGTGGACCCCACGAAACGATATTCGTGACTTTCTTACGGATCGACGTGTGCCAGCGGCAAGAGGGATCGTATGAATCGGCATCATGAAAAACAGCCTCTTTGTCGCGGACTTTTTCCTTCTGCTGAGATCACGGTTATCCATGCCGCACACCTCGGCCTGTTGTGGCCTGCTCGCCCTGTTCCTTTGCGTTTCCATGCCGGAAACGGGTCTCTGCGCGGACGAACCGCTGCCGAAAGGAACCTGGTCCGAGCCTGCCGACGGCTATTCGGTGGACTCTTTCTCACTGGGTGAGGGCCGGGGCCGCAAGGGCGGTTTTGGAGATTATGCTGCCAACGAACGCCGATATTTCGAGGAATGGCTTCCAGCACTTTTCGAGCGCACGCTCGTGCTGGACGCGCCTAACATGACACGCGGCTTCCGTTGGATTTTCACGGGACAGCGTGCCTCACTCACCATCAGCCATGACGGTCCCGCCAAAACACTGGGCCTGGACATCACGTTCTACGACTCCCCCGCGTTTGACCAACTCGAAGGATCGGTAAAGGAAAAACACCCGAACATGCCGGTGAAAAAGGCATCCTTTTCGCTGCCCGAAACGGACCAGAAGCGCGCGCTAACCGTGCGGATCGATCAGAACCAGACGTTGGTCGTTTCGGCGGACGGGGTGCCGATTTTGACCGTTCCCTGGTTCTACACTTTTACCCAGCACCAGCTACAACTCAGCCAAGGAAAGGGTCCGGTCGCCTTCCGCTTGCTCACGCCCCAGGCCCGCAAAGTGAGCGTGACGGTCGATTCGTCGAAAACGGCGCAAACGATACTCGGCTGGGGCGGCATCGGCACGCCGACCGCCTATCATGAACTCAGCGCGGAAGGCCGCCAGCAGTGGTGGCGCTGGGTGGCAGACTACAACCTGCTCTTCCAACGTGAGTATCCCGCCGGAGGGGAACTGAATCCGGAAATGGATAACTGGGATCGGCTCAGCGACGCGAAAGCGCACGGCTATGGCCGCAATTTCCCGAACGGAGAAACCTCCGACTTCGCCTATAACAAGGCTATGCAGGATCTGGGCGGATTCGTCATTTTCGAGTTCTGGGATTTCCCCCGCTGGATCGGGAAAAGCGCGGATACCTATGCAAAAGCGATGGTGAACTACTGCGAGACCGCCAAGGCCAAGACCGGCTCGGCCCCTTATGCCGTGGGAGTCCAGAACGAAGTCGAAATGAAGCCCGAGCTGGTGGAACCCTTCGTCACCGCCCTGCGCAAGGGGCTCGATGAAAAAGGCTTCAAGGACGTGAAAATCCACATGGCCAACGCCCCCCGCATCACCGGCGCGCGCGGACGGATGACCGTTTACCGCGACAATCCGGCAGTTTGGGAGAAAATCGATTTCACCGCCTCCAATGTTTACGATTTCCAACACCATTTCTCAAAGCTGGACGGCATCGACGGACTTCTCAAACAATGGCGCGGGCGCGCCGTCGGCAAGCCGTTCCTCGCTATCGAATGGTGCATCAACGGGCGGGAATTCCAGAACGACGGTTATCTCACAGCGCTCTGCAGCGGACAGAGTTACCACAAATTGCTGACTCTCGCGGACGCCTCCCTCATCAGCTACTGCTGGACGATCCTGAACGTGACACAGCCCAGCTACGCCACGACGCGCTCCCTTTTCGCGATCAACCGCACCAACGGCTTCGTGCCCATGCCCTCCAGCGCGCAACTGCGTGTTTACGGCGCCTACAGCCGCCGCATTCAACGCGGCATGATACGGAGCGAGGCGGTTTCCAGTGATGCCGACGTGATGGCGTCCGCCTTCAAGGACAAAACCGGCCGCACCACCCTGGTCCTGCTCAACCGCGGCTCGTCTCCGGCGGAAGTGAAATGGACCTGGCCGGATGCAAAACCAACCACTGCGGAGCTGACGGACCCATATCACCAGAATCAGATCCTCGCCGGAGCGCCCAAGCCCACCGAGCCCGTCATCATCCCGGGCGGCGGAATCGTAACGCTCAGCGATGTGCCCCTCGTCTCACTTCCGGCGGGTTTCCAAGTGCCTTAGACCGATTAACCAATGAAAAGTATAAAACGCGTATTCGTTATCACTGTCGGGCTCGTCACCCTCATCGCCGCCGCTACTCCAATTCTGGCAGCGGATAGGGCTCCTATTGATTACATTGATCCCTTGATCGGCACCGAGGGCGCTGGCACGCAATACGGCGGCATGATGCCCGGGGTGGTGAAGCCTTTTGGTTCGTTGCAATGGGTCGCCATGACCCGCCTGACGGAGGTTAGCCGCACCAGCTATAATTACTCCGACAACACGTTGCTCGGGTTCGTCGGCACGCGCCAGCCGGCGATTTGGATGGGCGATTACGGGCAGGTTTCCCTAGCCCCGCGCATCGGTGAGGTCGATGTGGATTATAAGACCCGTGGCTATCGCTTCAATCACACTGACGAGGTGGCCAAGCCTTGGTTATACAAAGTCAGCACCGAAGGAACCGCCGAGAGCCGCATCACCACGGAAATGACCGGCACCGAACGGGCGGGAATGTTCCGCATCACTTTTCCCAACGATCAGCCGTCGCACGTGGTGATCGACGCTTCGCGTGATTATATTAACTCGTATTCGGATCTTCGCCCGGCCGACGGCTGGATTCGGATCAACGAAGATGGACATACGGTGGAGGGTTGGAACAAGGACCGGCTTGATGGCTCGCTGTCGTATAGTGCGCCGAATTTCAAAGGTTATTTCGTCATCGAATTCAGCCGCCCCTTCACTTCCTGCGGCACGTATACCGGCGAAGGTAAACCGGCACAAAAAGGCGACTATCAGCCGGTCGTCAAACAGCCCGACGCACGCACGGCCCAAGCCAATCGGGTGGGCGGCTACCTCGCCTTCGGCCCCTCTGAGCAACCGCTGCTTATTCGGATCGGCACCTCAATGATCAGCCTCGAGCAAGCCCGGGAGAACCTTAAGTGTGAAATTGCCAATTGGGATTTCGACGCCGTGGTGGCCGACACCCGACAGGCATGGGAAAAACAGTTCGACCGTCTGGTGATCCAGTCCTCGGATGAAGCCATCAAAACGATCTTTTATACCGGCCTATATCATTCCCTGCTTTATCCACGCGACTTCTCCGAATATGGCCGTTATTATAGTGCCTTCGATGATAAAATCCACGACGGCGTCAGTTACACCGCCTACTCGATGTGGGACACCTACCGGGCCCAGCATGCCCTGCTGACCCTCGTCGCCTATGATCGCGTCGATGATATGATGACGGCACTGCTCCAGATGTATAAAGAAGGTGGCTGGCTGCCGATGTGGCCCAATCCTGGGTATACCAGTATCATGTGTGGCGGACCGGCGGAGATGATCCTGGCCGAGTCATGGTCCAAGGGCTTCCGCGGATTTGATATCAATCTAGCTTATGAGGCGGTGAAGAAAAACGCCACCGTTCCTCAACCCAACGACGCTTCGTGTGATTGGCATGAACGGGGAAATTTCGGGCGTAATCCCGAGACCCGGGGCGGGTTATCTTGGTATCAAAAGCTGGGTTACGTGGCTTCAGATAAAGTGAAGCAGTCGGTTTCGCGCACCCTGGACTTTGCGCTCAACGACACGGCGGCCGCCATCCTAGCGCAAGCCACCGGGCACAACGAAGATGCGGCCATGTTCACTGCACGGTCGAAGTCTTATAAAAATCAATGGGATGCCACGCGCCAACTCTTCCTGCCCCGCACTGCCGACGGCACGTTTGTGAACATGACGAGCGGCCATCATTATACCGAATGCACGGCGCAAACGGCCTTGTGGTGCGTGCCGCATGATCCCTATGGGGTGGCCGAACTCCTCGGTGGAGTCGAGGTATACGAAGCGAGATTGGATGACTATTTCCACACCGAGTTTTTCAAGCCCGAGCGGGGCAACCGTTCCATCCATGGCAACGAACCCTCCCACCATACCAGCTATTTATATAGCGCGATTGGCAAACCATGGAAAACCGCCGCGCAAGTTCGCGAGATCGCCCGGCGCAGCTATAGCGCGAATAAAAAAGGTTTCGATGGCAACGAAGATTGCGGACAAATGTCGGCTTGGTATATTCTTTCCGCTCTGGGGTTTTATCCCCTGAATCCGGCAACCGAATGGTATGAAATCGGTTCTCCGCTGGTGGAGAAAGCGGTGCTCAAGTTCGGCAACCCTTACCCCTCCGCGACGCTAACCATTTCAGCCGAGAACCAGTCCCCGGAAAATGTATATGTACAAAGTGTGTCGCTCAATGGAAAGCGACTCACCCAGCCGCGCATCCGGCAGAGTGATCTAATAAAAGGCGGGCTACTTGAGTTCATGATGGGGCCTCAGCCGAATCACAATGCGTTCAAAATTGTAAACGACTTGCGCCCCGACTGATCTTGAAAGTCCCGGACGTCCATAAAATCACATTGTCCCCATCATGAATCACGCCGCTTCCGAACCTTCCTCATCAAATTACCGCTGGATCATCTGCGCCCTGCTGTTTTTCGCCACCTCCATCAACTACATTGACCGGCAGATCCTTTCGTTGATCAAGCCGATCCTCGACGAAAAGCTGGGCTGGACCAACGAGCAATTCGGCTGGGTGAATTCCCTGTTCCAAGGGGCCTACGCGTTCAGCTATCTGGGCTTCGGATGGTTCATCGACAAATACGGCACCAAGATCGGCTATGCGGTTTCGATCGTATCGTGGAGTCTCGCCGCCGCCGCGCATGCGCTGGTCAACACCATCAGTGGATTCGGCATCGTACGGATCGCGCTTGGACTGGGAGAAGGCGGAAATTTTCCCGCAGCGATTAAGAGTGTGACGCTGTGGTTTCCCGCCAGAGAGCGGGCCTTAGCCACGACGTTGTTCAACTCGGGAGCGAACATCGGAGCATTGCTGGCTCCCGCGCTGATCCCGCCCCTGGCGCTTGCCTACAGTTGGCATGCCCCGTTTCTGCTAGCCGGGATCGCCGGCTTGGTATGGGTCGGGTTCTGGTGGGCGTTATTCAAGCCCTCCACCTGCGTGTCCGAAAATCCGACCGTGGAAGCGCCGCCTATTCCTTGGCGGCAATTGTTGAAATACCGACAGACTTGGGCGTTTATCGGGGCGATGGTTTTGATCTCGCCGGTATGGTGGTTCTTCCTGATCTGGCTGCCGGATTATTTCAAACAGACCCGCGGCATGGATCTCAAAACCATGGGCACGCCGCTGGTGGTCATCTACGCGATCGTCACCGTGGTGAGTATCGGCGGAGGCTGGGTGGTGAAGCGTATGGCCGGACACGGCTGGAGCGTCACCAAGTCACGTCGCGCCAGCATGTTGGTCTTTTCCGTGCTGGTGTTGCCGGTCGCATTCGCCACCCAGTTGCCACTGTGGCCCGCGGTCCTGGTGATAGGGATCGCAGGTGGAGCGCACCAAGCATGGGCCGCCACGCTCTACACCACCGTCGCCGACGTGTTCCCGAAAAACGCGGTCGGCTCGGTCGTCGGGCTCGGTGGATTCGCTGGATCGCTCGCCGGGATGGTTTTTCCCATCATCTGCGGACGCGTTCTGGATGTACTCGGCGGAGCGGGCTATGTCGCGCTCTTCGCCTGGTGCGGGATCGCCTATTTCGTAGCGTTCGGGATCAATACGTGGCTCTGCCCTCGATTCACTCGGCTCGATTTGGATCCTTCTCAGCCACTCCCGCAAACGTAAAGGTCAGCGAGCCACGGTAGATACCGCCAGTTTACGTAAGGAGGCCGTCACGTTGCGAGTAATTCATGTTGCTACGCCTACAAACTGAAAATCCGGCCACGGGTAGCTCTGTTTGTCATGCCCGGCCGACCAAATGCCTACTGCCCCAATTTCGAGGGAGTTTCCAATTTCAATGGTTCAGTCATCGGTTCCTCACCACACGTTTTTGCCGCCGCCGGGGCGCCCGCGATGGCAGCAGCTGGATAAGCATGATCTGGATCTAATGGACCTTTCCTGGGGTGTCCGAGGATGGGCAATCACCCCATTCCCTTGGCCCAACATGAAGGCTGGGTGTATGCGGTGATCTTGGAGGGCACGCCTGTTACTCGGCAGGAAAAGTCGCAGAATCGCCAATCGCCATATAAATGCTCGTGGTTCTCCATTGAATACGCCATGGCATCGGGATCAATTCAACGGCCTGCCTCCGCGCTCGGACAATCGTACGCGGGGTAAACACTGGATCGACCCTACTTGTCATGAAACCCTATAACCCGCTTCAGCCACGCGCCACTTTACTCTTCCGCCTCGCCACTTGTGCCCTACTGCTCGCGCACCCCGCGCAGATCGCGCACGCGGCCGAATCGGCTTCTTTGCGGGAGGGAAAATTAGAGGTCAAAACTGGGAAGACGGTCAATTTCACGTGGCAGATCGATCCCGTGACGCCGCCGACGGGTGGGCCGAAATACGCCACCGGCGCCTTCCTCCACTCACTGCGGACCCCGGCCGGTTTCGAGTGGACGACGATTCAACCGGCGGATCACTTGCACCATGTCGGTCTCTGGTGGCCCTGGAAATACATCGAGGTAAACGGCCAGAAGTATAACTGCTGGGAGCCCCAGGAGGGCCAGGGGCGGCGGGTGGCGCAGTCGGTAAAAGAGTTGAGCGCTCCGCCGGGAACCTTCGCCTGGGAATTCTCGAATTCATTCGAGGTGCTCGCCCCGGGTGCCGAACCGCAGACGGCCATTCTGGAGACGGCACGGGTGGCGCTGAAAAACGAAAAGGACGCCCAGATCATCGATGTTGAGATAAAGCATCAGGCCGCCGGAGCCGCCGTCACGGTGTTGAAATATGTGTATAGCGGCTTCTCTTGGCGCGGGCCTTTGAGTTGGAACAAAGACAATAGCCGGATGACGACCAGCGAGGGATTGGAACGCGACACGGCCAATGATGAACCGGCGCGCTGGGTGGTGGTGAGCGGGCCTACGCCAACCGGTTGCGCTTCGGTCCTCATGATGAGCGCGGCGTCCAAACGAGCAGGCGCGCCAGAGCGCTTGCGGGTGTGGAACTCCAAAATCCACGACGGCACACCCTTTGTGAATTTCAATCCGGTCATGAATCAATCGCTGCCTCTGGACGGCAGCCATCCGGCGGTCTCGGACCGCAAATACCGCATAGTGGCGGCCGACCGCGAGATCGACGCGGCGACGGCGGAAGCGGCTTGGCGGAAATGGATGGGTGGCGAGTAGTTTCCGCAAGATAAAGTAGCAGAATCGCCTATCACCATGCAGATGCTCCTTGTTTTCCCGTGAGCTCAGAGGGGCACTGGAAGTAACTATCCAGGTCAGCATCACCCGCCCGGACAAGTCTGCGCGGGCTAGATATTCAGAAAAAACCATATTCCTAACATGAAATCCATCATCTCCACTCTGGCCGCCGCGTTACTCGCCAGCACCATCGCCGTGGCCGCCCCGTTTGAATTTTTCCCGTTCGATAACGGGGTCGGACGCGGCAAACCTGACTGGACTCCCGACCGCCAGGCCGAAACACTCAAGTCTCTCGGTTACAATGGCATTGGTTACAATTTAACCACTCCCGAAGCGCTTGCCTCATGGCAAAAAGCCATGGATGCGCGCGAAATGAAGATCTATTCCGTCTACGTCTATACCTATCTCGGAAAGAATCCGGCATACGCAGCCAACCTGGAGAGCTCCTTGCGTCTTCTTGAAGGCCGCGACACCGTGCTGTGGATAGCCATTTTACGGCCAAAGGAGACCGAGCAGGAAAAGGCCGCCCCCCGGGATGCGCGGGACGAGGAAGCGGTCAAACTCATCCGCGACGTTTGCGCACTGGCGAAGAAATACCACGTGAAAGTCGCGGTTTACGGACACCGTGGTTTTTACATCGAGACGGCGGAGGACTCCTTGCGGGTGGTCGAAAAGGCTGGCTGCGACAACCTCGGAGCCAGCTTCAATGTTGCACATGAGGTTTCACACGGAAATGGGCAACGTCTTGAAGAAATCATCAAGAAGACCGCCCCGAAACTCATGCTCGTTTCCATCAACGGAGCGGACCTCGCCACCCAAAGCATTTTGCGTCTGGATCAAGGCGACCTCGACGTGGCCGGCGTGGTGAAAGCCCTCAAGGATAACGGTTATAAAGGTCCGATAGGCCTGCAATGCTTCTCGGTTCCCGGCGATGTGGATGCGAATCTCAAAGCCAACATCGAGGCGTGGAAGAAAATATGGGCAACGGCTAGCACACCTTGAAGTTACGGACCCGGGCGAATCGGCCAGACTGTGTCACAGGTTCCAGTATTGGGCTGATCTCCTAGTTGCCTTTCCATTGGGTCACGGTGGCTAGATTGATCGAAGTGGTTCCCACGCTGGCATCGCCTCATTTTTTCCAGACGCCCTTGTGATCCACGGGGGTTGGCGACGGAGTGATTTGCAGGTTTCCGAAGGATACGCGGCCGAAATACACCCGTAGCACGCATGGTGCTACGGGTGTGAGTTTCACCGGCGGTTCTTAGTCTACCCGCACCGGCGCGGCGCTGGCGGAGTTAATGCAGCCCCGCGTTTTTCATGATGACGTGGAAATCGTATTCCGGTTTGCGGGCGGCGCGGTCGCAGAGGGCGTTGGCTTCCGTGTCTTGGCCGAAGTTGGCGGCGGCGGCGTTCCATTGGAGTTTGCGGCCCAATTTCATGCCAATCCACGTGGCGGCGCAGGTCTGCAAACTGCATGCGCCCTGATCCACCGGAGCGATGGGGTCTTGGTTGGCCAAAATGCTGTCGATCCAGTTGGTGTAGTGATTCTTGCTGACTGGCCAGCGGATGTCTTCGCTGCCCGCCGTGAGGATCTCGGGGCTGCTGACTTCTAGGCCCGGTCTTTCTTTGCCGTCCTTGTTGCCATCGCTGGCGGTCACCGTCATACCGCCGCGCGAGCACCAGGCCCAGCCATCGGTTCCCTCGAAACGAATCCCGTTGTCAAAGGTATCATCAAGGATGACTTGGACGTTGTTCGGGTAGAGCATCTCTACGTGATACTTTTGGTGGACGGTCCAGACCTCGTCTTTCATGAAGGTCGCCTTGGCATCGATGGACAGCGGGCCGCCGAGCTCCTGGCCCAAGCCCCACTGGGCAATGTCGATGTGATGCGCACCCCAGTTGGTGATCATGCCCAGGCCGAAATCCTCGGTGGTAATCCAGCCGGGGCGTCCCAAGCCCTTCTGGGAATGGACGCGCATTTCCATGTAAGGCTGCTCGGGCGCGGGGCCCAGCCAGCGTTCATAATCTAGGTTGGCGGGTGGTGTCGCGGGCGCGGGAGCCTTGCCGCTGGACTTGTCGAGGCCGACCCCGATCAACACGCGTTGCAGTTTGCCCAAGCGTCCGTTGCGGGCGGCTTCGCTGGCGGTGCGGAAGCCGCTGCTGCCCGAACGTTGCTGGGAGCCGGTTTGCAGGATGACCTTTTTGGCGCGGACCACGGTGCGTAGGGCGGTGGCCTCGGCGATGCTGTAGGTGAGCGGCTTCTGGAGGTAGATATGCTTGCCGGCGAGCGCTGCCTCGATGGTCACCAAGGCATGCCAATGGTCGGGCGTGCTGACCACGACCGCGTCGATGTCGGGCCGAGCCAGCACCTCGCGGAAATCCTGATAGGTCTTCACGTCCACCTTTGATTCGCCATTTCCAGCGTAAAACGCCTCGGCTCGACCCTTGGCCTTCTCCGCCCGCTTGGTGTCGAGATCGCAAACCGCCACCAGGCGCGCGCGGGGATCTTTCATCACCCCTTCCATGTCGCCAGTGCCCATGCGGCCACAACCGATTTGGGCAAATTGGATCCGGCCGTTCGCCGGGGAAGCAGCGAACAGAGAACTCCGTCCCGGCAGGATCAAAAATCCTGCGCCGATGGTGAGGGTGTTTTGGAGAAAGCTACGACGATTCAGTTCATTCAGGTTCATGGCGATGTGAGGTAGAGATTTTACTTGGAGAGGGTGCGGATCTTGATGTTGCGGAATGAAACTGCGTTGCCGTGATCCTGTAGTAAGATGTGCCCATCGGGCCATGCGCCAAAACCGGCGATCCCTTTGTATTTGCTGCCGGCGATGTATTTGGCGAATTCAGGCGAACTGCGGTCGTATTCCACCACTTTTTGGCCGTTTAACCAGTGTTCGACGCGCTGGCCGCTCACCAGAATCCGCGCGGTGTTCCATTCGCCGATCGGGTTGGGATTTTTGTCCGCCGAGGCGGTGATCAGATCGTAGAGGGAGCCGATGGTGCGGTTGCCGTCGGTGCCGCGCTTGGCATCGGGATGGCGTTCGTCATCTAGGATTTGAAACTCCAGCCCAATGGCCGAACCCACTGCGGCCTGAGCGCCGCTGGTGTTGATGGGCGCGAGGGCCGGCTGGACAAAATACTTGATGCCGCTGTTGGCGCCGGGGGTGATCTTAAAGTCCACCTTCAGCTCAAATTCAGAAAAGCGCTCTTGGGTGATGATGTCGCCGCCCGCCGCCGATTCCCCGCCATTGCCAGCGAGCACGGAGAGGACGCCGTCCTTGATCGACCAGCCCGTGGAGGGAAACCCGTCCGCCTTGGCGCTGCGCCAGCCGTGAGTGGTGGAGCCATCCCACAACAAGCGCCAGCCCTGGCTGATTTCCTCGCTAGTGAGTGTGTTCGCCGCCGCAGGTGCCGTAGCAGGCGCTGGCGCGAGCTTTTGAAGCTGGATCTTGCGGAAACGGACCTGGGTGCCAGCGTGATCCTTGGTGATGGAGTGGACTTGGAGGCCGATGAAACCGCTCGCGGTCCGCGCGTCGTCGAGGGAGGACCGTAGTTCGCCATTGAGCCAAGTCTTGATGGCGGTTCCCTGGGCCTGGATCTTCAAAGTGTTCCATTCGTTCAGCTTGGTCAGTTTGCCCCCTTGTTCGCTGAATGCTTTGCCCTCGCCGCCCAAGGCTCCCGGATAGAGCCAGCTGCGGACGCCCTCCTCGAAAATCCCCGCCGTCCAATAGCGGTTTTTGGGGGTCGCGAAGTCGATTTCGGATTGATACCCATGGACCACATTGGCTTTCACCTGCCTTTCTCCGCCTTTGGAGTCTTTCAAGGGGTGTCCGTCGGGCCCCTTGAGCACCGTGGCTTGGTCGAAACACTCGCTGCGGAACTGAACGCCGGAATTCAGGCGAGAATCCACCTTGAACTCCAATTCCAGAATGAAGTCCCCGTAGTTTTCCTTGGTGCAAAGAAAACTGTTGGGTGTGCCAGGAACGGCGGTGCCAACGATTTCGCCGTTTTCCACCGTGTAAACGGCCTTGCCGCCGCGCTGGACCCAACCGTCTAGGTCTTTGCCGTTAAAAAGGTTCTCTTGGCCGAAGCCAGCGGAAACGAGAAGCAGGGATAGGCATGTGTTTAATACGATTTTATACATAAGGGTAATGATGAGTCGGAGGAGGTTTTTCATGAACTGGATGGTCTATGGGTAGCACACCTTGATGTTGCGGATCCGAGCGAAGCTGCCATAGAGGGTCACCGGATCGATTGTTAGGGTGATATCTTGGGTGCCTTTCCACTTGGTGACGGTGGTCAGATCGAGCGAGGTCGTGCCCACGCCAGTATCGCCGCATTTTTTCCATACGCCCTTTTGATCCAACAGGCCGATGATCGTTCCGCTTCCGTTGAGATCCGGCACGGTGACTTTGAGAATCGGATTGCGGCTGAAATCGATCTGCCCAAGAGGCAAAGTGACACGCCCTGAGTTCGCGACCGCTCTGCCAGCTCCGAAATAATCAGCACGAGACCTAGCGGTTGGTGAGGCGACCTTGATCATGTCGCGGTCCATGGTGAGCAAGACACCTTTCAAGGCGGTCCATCCCGTGGTGGAATCACAGTCGGTGAGGTTGACGGCCTTCGGATAGACGGTCAGGGCGAAATCCTTTTTCCAACGGAAACGGGAATCCTGATAGACGATTCTCGCGTTGCCGGGACTGCCCCCTGCCGGCGCGGTGAAGGTGACGACCTGCTTCAAGTTAGATCCTTGCGGCACCGGGCCGTGGTCCCACTCCGCAGGGGATGCTGTCCAACCGGGAGGCAGCGTCCAGGTGACTTTCCCCGGCTTTCCAGTCTGTCCTGATGCATTGTGGAGTTGGAATTTCACTTTAACACTGTCGCCAGCACCGACCCCATCAGAATAGGGCGACGCCACCACCGCCCCTGATTCCTCGGCAAGTCCGATGAAATCCGGCATTCCCACGACCTCGACATGCTTGGGCAGCATGCCCATGAGTTCCTTGACGAAGGTGGGAGAAACGCGGGTGTTGATGGTGAGGAATTTAGGGTCCAGTCCCGGGTATTCCGCCTCGATTTCCTTGATGTCGCTGAGGATGCCTTGATGCGTTGTTTTCCCGTTTTTCTGACTCTTGCCGTGGAAGCGCTTGTCGTTGCGCATCACCACCGCGCCGTTGTCGAGCCAGTAGGTCTCGGGGCCGCGCGGCGAGGGCATGGTGCTCATGAGTTTGACGCCAGGAAATTGGGTGGTCCTGCTGAACTCTTCATAAGCAGGTGAGAAATTTCCATCGGAGTCCCAGATATCCACAGCTGGCGAGATCCCCAGCTCGAAGAGCCCGCGGCGGGTATCTTCTGCATACAGCTTCAGATTGGCGGGGGAAAAACAGTGGGAGTGGGTGTATCCGGCCGTGAATCCCCAGAAGGAATCCTTCGGAGTGGCCGAATGCGCGTAGAACTCCACCAAGGCCGGCACGAACTTGGCGAGAAGGGTATTGAAGCCCCAGGTGACCGGTGCTTTGCCCCGGTTCGGATCCTCCCAGTAGCCTTCCATTAGATTGTAGGTGAATTCGATGGCGTCCGCTGAGGCCCAACTGAAATTCAGATAGATCTTGTTTTCCAGCTCATTGACCTCGCGCACCTGCGGAAGTGGGATGGGACGGTCGGGGGTTTTCAGGGGAACCCATTGCCAGAATGAGAAATTTTCGGGAGGCCCCCCGGCATAGCGGGCACCATACGAACCCATTTTCATGCAGGAATAGGACTCGCTTCCGAGCCAACCGAAGACGAGGCCCGGAGGTTTGAGGCCCGTCAGAATCTTGTCCAGGTTCGGATAGCCCTCCTTGGTAAAAGGCTCCCTGTTTTGATAGAAGAGATAGACCTTCTTCGAGATGGCATAGTCCAGCCCCTTGAGAATCCACGAGCCGCCGGAAAAGGAGCCGACTGCGTTCGGGGCGGCTTGCTTCCGCTGGTTGGCCAGCGACCATTCGCAGGCCTTTTCCTCGTTCTGTTCATACAGTGGTGCTGCCACGAGATCGCGTTTGATGGCAAGTCCCTGGAAAACGTCCTTTTTGGTCATATAAGGCGCTACAGTGGGGTCCTCGCCCTTTGCATTTAGCAGGCGGATCGACTTCACCGTCACCGTGGTGGCTGGTTCGCCCGGAGTAATGATCAGCTGGGCTCTGGCGGCACGGGGATTGAAGAGGCCGGTGGAGGCAAGGTCGACGGTAAAGGTTCCGCTACTGCGAATGTTGGTCAGTCCGGGGATGCTGATGGACCGAGAGTTCTCGGGAGTATCCACTGTCGTTGGGGACTTGATCTGCACGGACCAGGAACCTCCCGGCGTCAGATCGCTGACTACCACCTCGATCTTCGGGGTGACATCCAGATCCAGATAGACTGCCCGGCTGGCGGATCCTGTCCGCTTTGCATTGCCGCCGGGACGTGTCTGCACCGCGAGTCCACCGGTGGCGGGACGCTTCAGCACAGCCACCATCTGGGTCCACTCGCCCCCCATCTTCTCATCCTTCCACCAGAACTCCGAGCCTGAAAGCATCGAGGTCTGGCATTTCAGGATATTTTCGGTGACCGGCAGGAGGTCTTCCTGGGCCGCGAAATTGGCGGCGATCCAGGAATTGTAATACGTGTTCACCTTGGTCTTCTTCACCGGGTCCATGTGGAAGGTGGGATATTTGACCAAGCCTTTGATGAGCGGTGTGACTCCATCCGCCCGCTTCATCGTGGAGAACTTGGAGATCGCCTCACCTAGGGTTTTGAAGCGGGTGAAGGTGAAGCCCTTTTCTTTCTCTAAGTATTTGACATATACATTGTTAGACCCTGCACACATGCCGTGATCTAGGGCGCTTAGGAAAAGCCGCGGGGCGTCCCGGTTGACGATGCCCTGCAATGCGCCGACCAGGTACAGCTCCTCGACATCTCGCAACCCGCCGGTATCGAGCAGATACGCCTGGGTGACAGGCGGAGCCGCCGTCAGAGAACCGCTGCAAAGGATGCATGAGAGCACGGTTAGTGTTTTTCGTAGTCTGTTTTTCATGAGTTGTTTCATCAAGGTTCTAAAATGAGGTTTTTGCTATTTTGCTTCTAGGTTCACATCATCGACGTAGAGCGTTCCCGCCTGCTTGGGCTCGCCGGTGAAAGCGAGGTGGACCTGCATCCGTGAGGCATCCACGGGAACGGCGAGGGTTTGTTCGATCTTGACCCATTGATCCACCGGTAGATCGGCCATGTTTTTGAGCAAGACCGTGACGGGTGGGACATTCTTGTCGGCACTGAATTTCACCTGCAAACTCAAGGCTCCGTCAGAGAGGCCGCCCTGGGCCGGGCGCCAGACCCATGCCGAGACTTTGTATTCCCGTGAGTCGATCTCGAATCCGCGCCGGGATTCCGTGGCGGCGGCGAGATTAGGGATCGGGAGCTTTTCAACCGGGTCGAAAGTCAATTTCAGGCAGGCAGTGCCGCCGGTCGTGTGATTGCGCTCTTCCGAGCGTTCCCACAGCGGAACCGCTCCTTTGGCGACCCAGCCTTTCGCGGGCGAGAGTCCCAGCTCCCAACCGGTGACCCAACCTGACATTGGGTCCTTGGTATTTCCTGCGGCTTCCTCAAATCCGCCGTTGGGCAGGAGTGGTTCACGGCGAGCCAGCTTCTGACCTTCTTGGTCAGGCATGACAGTCTGTGAAATCTGCAAACCGCCTTCCTGAGTCTTGGCGCTGATCACCACCGGCTTGCCCGTCTGGCGGACGCGCTGGACCAAACCGCCCTGATAGACATTCACCAGGCGCTCCTCGGAACTGGTCCACGCGATGTTCAGCTCGCTGAGATCGATCCAACGGTCGCCGATTTTGCCAAGTGCGCGAAGCCGTGTGGTTTGATAGAGTCCGAGGTCCTGCATCGTGCCCGGCGTGACGGTTTTTTCCTCAAATTTCAGTTCGGTGACTTTGGTCAGATCCTCCTTGATCAGGATGATCTGTGTCATCGAATCCGCAGGAAGATCGACCACCACCCGCTTGCCGGTCACGGGGATTTGGGCGATCACTTGGTCGCGCCGAGTCAGAGAGGTTTCCCGGACGACAGCGGTCGCATAGGGTTCTTTCATGTAATCCAGATCGAAGCCCACCTGCTTGACTGCGGTCGGGGCGGAGTTGAGCACCGTGATGATGAGGCGTTCCGGAGTGCGCACCGCCAGCACGCGGATTTCCGGACCAGCACCACCGAGGGCGTAATACTTCCGCTCGTCTAACATCCGATAGATATTATTGCTGATCTCCTTGTCCCAGACCTCGCCAAATCCCTTGGAGCTTTCTCCCACTCCCAGAACCTCATACGAATCCACGCTGGCGTTGGCACCGGGAGCACAGCGTGCGAGCATTTTGAAAATGTGATAAGCCGGGGTGGCGAACCGGATCTGGAGTTCCTCAAAATTGGGATACCATTCAGAACCCCATTCATTCAATCCGTGATCACGCCCGGTCCAGTCGATCATGTTCATATCTCCATAAACGAGGCTCTTGAAATTGCGATGTGTGGCCGGAGCCTGGAACTCGTACAACAAGGCCATTTCGCAGCCGGGATCCCCTGCCCGGCCCGAACTCAAGGCCGACATGGTCAGCCCACCCAACTGCAAGGCAGGTCTCATGGACCACAGCGCTTCATCCGGCTGGAGCGACCCCCCGATTCGGTTGTATTCGGTGAAAACCACTTTCTTTCCGGTTTGGCCCGCGCGCATCGCCGTCCGGTTGTACTGGCGAGTGAACATGTCCGGATCCGGGTTGTAGAAATGGCTGTCGAGGAAATCGACATACGGTTCCATATACGGCCAGAATTCCTCCCAGTTCGAGTGGCAGGCAGGCCCTGATAGACGCAATCCAGCAGCCGTGCGTTTGTCGCTCAAACGGACGCGCACATCTTCCAAAGCCAGTCTGCCCATCCGCGCGATCACCCCGATCTGTTGGATGTATTTCACACCGCCGCTCGGCTCGTTGATCATCATGAAATGGATCACTCCATTGCGGCTGGCGTAGCGGTGGATGTTTGCGAGATAGTATTCGTAGGCGGAGGCGGCGGCGGCCCAGTTCACGTTCTCATCCTTGGCCTTGATGTCGTCAGTGAAGGTTTTGATCAACGAGCCCGGGTAATAATGCGGGCCGTAGGCGATCGAGATAATCGGAGCCACCCCTGCCTCGACCACTTTCTTGACCTCCACGTCGGTGATCCCTAACCACGGAACTTCTTTGTCAAAACGATAGTTGCTCCAGGGAATGTTTTTGTCCGGATCCGCCAGTAGCCGTGCCCGGAAGGTATCGAAATCGCCCTTGCTGGTAATCTCTTTATAAGTCGACTCGGACGCGGGCTGGATGCGCATGTTTTTGTCGGGATGAATCACCCGGACCATCTTGGAACCGGAATCCGCCAGCCAATCCCAGAGATTGCTGCGGTCCGCGTGATCGGCCACCTCCAAGCAAACTCCAAGGTATTTCGGCGTCTGACCGACGGCCCTGGAATCCAGCAGGTAACTTCCCCGGACCTTGGCTTCTTCAGCAAGCGCCGTCCCCGGCAATAATCCGGAAACGAGCAGACTCAGACAAATTTTAGGCAAGCAAGGGAGGATGGAGTCGGGCATCAGTTTGGGTGCTATCATGATCTTGTTGGATGGATTAATTGGATTTCCCCTGGGAATCCGTCGGCTTGACAACAAACGAGTAAGTCCCTGATCCAAGGGGGATGATCAGTCGACCGTTTTCGACGGTCACCTTGCCGCATCCATCGGCGCTGCCTGTGGGTTTGCCATTTTCCCACAAAGATTTCCCCGATTCGGTGAGGGTTACCTCCGTCTTGCCGAATAGTGGAAGCCGAGCGGTGGCAGTCGCATTGGGTGGAATCACCAGGTCGTAGATGATCGCGTCATCCTGCACTTTCCAATGGCTCTGATAGCGACCCATGGGCGAATCATAATCGAGTTTGGCGAACTTGATCTGGTCCGGCACCGGGTAAGGTGCGATCACCGCTTTCCGGAAACCGACTCCGTCCACGGGCACTCCTTCCACATGCAGCCCGGCGACATAGCGCGCCATCCAGCCGAGTGGGGTGGCATACATCTTATGGTTCAGCGAGCGGGCCTTCTTCAAGGCGAGGTCCTCCCACAAGGTGGTGGCTCCTTCGCGGATCATGTTGCCAATACTGGGGTAAACGTCCTTGAGATGGGCGGAATATGCCACATCGCTTCGGCCATTTTCGCAAAGGGCATCTGCGATGAATTCCATGCCGAGAATGCCGGTCCAGATGTGGCCGTTCCGAACCTTGATGTCTTCGACCAGTCGGTTGACGACACGCTCGACACGATCTGCGGGCACGAGTCCAAGCGCCAAGGCGACCGCATTGGGCGATTGCCGATAACCCACCGCGCGGTTGGTGCCATAATAGCCGCCCTCGGCTTCGACATAGAAGAACACGTTGAACTCCCGCTTCAGGTCCGTGGCCAGCTTTCCATAATATGCGACGTCCTCACCGCGTCCGAGCAATTCGGCGAGATCGCGCATGACCCGGAGGTATTTATAAAAATAGGCATCATAATAAATCAAAGCTCCTTCAGGCGGAATGTTGCCGTCCGGAGAAACCCAGTCTCCCAGCGCTTTGCGTGGTGTGGTTAACAGCGGCGGCTTTTCACTGGCCTCACCCTCTTTGATGAGCGTGGTCATGTAGAGTTTGAGGTTGTCGTAGTGACGCTCGACCATGCGGCGGTCGCCATAGGTCTGATAGTGCTTCCAAGTGAGATCCACATAACTGCCCACCCACGCCGGATCATCACCTTTCGCCCAACTGGATGGGATCGTGTTGCGTATCTTGCCGTCGGGTGAAATATCGTCTGCGTAATCCTGGAGCCTTTTTTCGTAGAGCTTCCTCAGATCAAATCCGAAAGCCATGGCGTAATAAGGTCCGTTGTCGTCACAGGTCCAGCCGAGCTTTTCCCACTGCGGGCAATCGGTGGGGATCGAGTGCATGTTGCCACGGATCGAAGCCTTGCCAGCCTCCCAGATTTTGTTCCAAAGCTCGCTGGAGCTGCGGAATTCCCCGACATCCGCCATATCGCTGTTGAAAACCTTGGCGGTAAATTGGCTAGGGGAAGGTTTGTCTTTGAACCCTTCGACCCGGATGTAGCGGAAGCCTTTGTAGCTATATCGCGCCTGAAAGGTTTCCTCGGCACCACCCTTGGCTACAAAGACGTCGGTTTGATAACTCCCGGTTGTCTCGGCTCCGAAGTTGTTCCAGCGACCTCTCCATTCCGGAGTGATCTTCTCAAGGTAGCTGATGCGGGTTCTGTGACCCGGCTCGCCGCGCAATTTGAACTCGACCGTGCCGGCGATGTTCTTGCCGAAATCAATCAGCCAGGCGTCGGTTTCTTCCTCGATTTTCTCGATGCTCACCGGAGTCAGTGACTCAATCACCCGGATCGGCTCGAACATCTGGGCAGTCAAGCCTGGAGCCGCCGAGGGCATGGTCCCCTTGGCGACCACCGCCGGACTCCACTTTTGATCGGCGAATTTCACCAAGTTCCAGCCCGGCAACTCTTTGCGGGCATCATGGATTTCGCCAGCCTTGATGGAATCGAACAAGATCGGTCCGGTGGCCGTCTTGAAGGAAGGATCCGAAACCACCACTTGGCGGGTGCCATCTGCATAATCGACGGTGACCAAGGTGCGTAGCGCAGGCTCGGCCATCCAGTCATTGTTAAACGTTTCGCCCCAGAGGGTGGGCGTGGTCATCCCATACCAGCCGCGCCCCAGTTCGAAGGCGAGGACGTTGTCGCGGTCGAGATGATCCGTGAGGTCGTAAACCGAGTAATAAGCGGTCTTGTTATAGCGGGCAAAACCCGGATTTAACAGGTAGTCGTCCAGACGTTTTCCATTGAGCCAAAATGTATAATAACCCAGCCCGGCCACATATGCGCGGGCACGAACGATTTTTTTCGGCTCGGTCGAAAACGACTTCCGCAACAGGGGAGCAGCCAGCCCGTCTTTGGGTTCCAGAAAACTATGGGTCAGGCTGACCTCCATCACACCATCCTTCACCCTCGAATAAAACGTGTCGCTGAAAACACGGTCTTGGAAGGCGAACATCGTAGGATCTTCGAAGTTTTCCTGCACCAGCACTTGGCCGTTGGTGGTCAGTTTAAAATCATCGAACTGAGCGACGCTTGGCTTCCGATCCGCAGAATACGATCCCAACGCCACGCTGCCGCCCTTGATTATATCATTGTGTAGGGGCTCGTCGTTGACCGCCTTGTCGTTCACCCTAAACCAAAAATCCGGCCCCTTGAGTGTGACTTCAAGCTTGTGCCATTCGTTTGGGGCGCAATCCATTATGAGATACTCCTTGAGGACCTCAGCTTTCTTTTCCCCATTGTTACAGGTCACGATTAATTTCCCTGGAGCGCCCGGCAGGATTTCCAGCCCATAGCTTTTCTGCCAAGCATAGGCGGCACGAAACAGCAGAGTCGCCCGCTTCTCCACGATCTTGAACTTGGTTTCAAACGAGTAATCCGTCAGGCCTTGCAGATTCGCCGGAATGTTTTTGGGGCGTTCCACACGAACCCCAATCCACTGGGCAGCGTTCCAGTCTTCCGCCTTCAACAAGCCCATTTCAAAAAACTGCGGCTCCGTCTGATAGGTTTTTCCGTTAGCATCTAGTCCCGCGACTTTCCAATAATAGCGGGTGGCGGATTGCAGCGGTTTACCGGCATAGATTGCCGCCAAGGTGTTAGACCCTTCAAGTTTTCCAGAATCCCAGAGATCCCCTTGTCCCTGTGCCAGCTTCTCGAGCGACGAGGCCACCAGGATTCGGGCTGCGCTCTGGGTGAAGCCACGGGGCGCTTGCGCAGAAGCCTCGTATCGCCACGAGAACCGGGGAGCCGCCGCCTCCACGCCCATCGGCTGGATCACGCCTTCGGTGCGCGGATCCCTGATAGAGAAGGGAGCATCGGCTGCGATCGATGCGGAGGATTTCGTGATGGGCGACGGTTCCGCGCCGTCAACTGAGGGTGTGATGGTCACAAGCGCCAGTGACAGGACGGTGAGGATACGGGCTGGTTTCATGGTGATGCGATGCATTCCTTTTCGAGATTGTCTAAAATTCAACTCGCCTGGCTTGAAGCAGGAGAGGAGGGATTGTTCTACTTGGTCCCTCGGCGCCGATCATCACGGGAGCGTGCATTTTCACTCGTGAATTGTGCAATCGAAGCATAGCAGACGATGATGTCCCGATCATTGGCGCGCAGCATGAAAGCCAAGGGATGCTAGGGAATCTCGTGGCCAAATGCGCCGAGGGCGGCGGAGAAAAAAGTAAGGGACGCAAGACTGATGGTTTTCATCTGATGTTACGGTGAGGTGTTGGTTAGCGAGGAGCAGGGAGGGAGTTGTTATTTTATGGTTTTCCTGAACCGGTGGTCTTGACGGAGAACGAGTAGGTGCCCGATGCCACCGGGATGACGACTCGGCCGTTTTCCATAGTCACGGGTCCGCATCCGTCGATCCGTGCTTGCGGCTTACCGTTTTCCCACAAGCTTTTACCGGACTCGGTGACGGTGGCGGCGGTTTTCCCCAGCAGGGGAAGACGGACGCTGGCAGTGGCATTGGGAGGGATCACGATGTCATAGACGGTCTCGTCGTCCCGCACGGTCCAGCGGCTTTCGTAGCGGCCCACGGGCGAGTCGTAATCCAGACGGGCTGACTTCATCTGGCTTGGTGATAGATAGGGCTCGATGACCACGCTGCGGAAGCCCGGTCCATTCCCCATGATCCCGTCCACACGCAGGCCCGTGACGTAGCGGGCCATCCAGCCTAAGGGCGTGGCGAACATCTTGTGATTATACGAACGAGTGCTCTGGAAGCTGAAGCCTTCCCACAGGGTGGTGGCTCCCTCGCGAATCATATTTCCAAGGCTCGGACCTGTATCCTGAAGATGGGCGGCGAAGGCGAGATCGGTCTCACCGTTGTCACACAGAGCGTCTGCGATGGACTCCATGCCGAGAATGCCGGTCCAGATGCGGTTTTTCCGGTCCCGCATATCCTTGGCGAGGCGCTCGGTCACGCGGGCCTTGCGATCCTCAGGCACGATCCCGAAAGCCAGGGAAATCGCGTTGGGCGACTGGCGGTAGCCGACTTCCTTGTTGGTCGAGTAGTAGCTGCCTTCCTTTTCGTCCCAGAAGAACTCGTTGAACTGCTTTTTCAGATCCGTGGCGAGCGTTCCGTAATAAGTCACGTCCTCGCTGCGGCCCATCACCTTTGCCATATCCGACATCATGCAGAGATATTCGTAAAAATAGAGATCATGATAGATGAGGGCGCCTTCGGGAGGGGTATTGCCCTCCGGAGAGACCCAGTCGCCAAGACCTCTGGCCGGTGTGGTCAGAAGGGGCGACTTTTCGCTGGCCTGTCCCTGCTTGATGAGCGTGCTCATATACAGTTTCAGATTGGCGAAGTGGCGTTCCATCATCCGGCGGTCGCCATAGGTTTGGTAATGTTTCCACACCAGATTCACATAGCTGCCCACCCAGGCCGGGTCGCCGCCTTTGGCCCAAGAGGTCGGGATGACATTGCCGATCTTGCCGTCAGCCGAGATGTCGTCCGCATAGTCTTGGAGGCGTTTTTCGTAGAGCTTCCGGAGATCGAAGTTGAAGGCCATGGCGTAATACGGCGAGGCGTCGTCGCAGGTCCAGCCAAGCTTTTCCCAAGTCGGACAATCGGTGGGGATCGAGTGCATGTTGCTCTGGATGCAGGCGCGGCCAGCGTCCCAGATCTTGTTCCAGAGCTCGCTGGAAGTTTTGAAATCCCCCACCGTGGTCATGTCGCTATGAAACATTTTGGCGGTCAGTTGGTCGGGCGTGGGCTTGTTCTTGAGACCCTCAATCCGCAGGTAACGAAAGCCTTTGTAACTGTAGCGCGCCTGATAGATTTCTTCACCGCCGCCTCTGGGAATGAATATGTCGGTCTGGAAGTTGCCGGTGGCTTGGGCGCTGAAGTTGTTCCACCGCTCCCGGCCGTTTTTGGCCACGGTAATTTCGTGGTGGCTCATCCGAATGCGTTGTCCGGCTTGACCCCGGATTTTCAGTTCCACGCTGCCGGCCATGTTCTTGCCAAAATCGACCAACCAGGCGTCCGTCTCGTCCTCGATCTTGCTGATGCTGACCGGGGAAATCGACTCGACCACGCGGATGGGTTCGAACAATTGCGAGGTCAATCCCGGCGCGGCCGAGGGCATTTTACCGACCGCAACCAGCGAGGGAGTCCATTTCTTGTCATCGAACCCGGGCAAATTCCAACCCGGCAGTTCCTTGCGCGCATCATAGATTTCGCCCGCCTTCACCGAATCGACCAGGATCGGACCGGGCATGGTCTTGAACGAGGGATCGGAAACCACTGACTGACGGGAACCGTCGGCATAATCAACGGTGACGAGGACGCGGAGCGCCGGTTCCGCCATCCAATCGTTGTTGAAAGTCTCATACCATAGGGTGGGCGTCGTCATCGAATACCACCCGCGGCCCAGCTCGAACGCCAAGGCGTTGCTAGCGGTGAGATGGTTTGTCAGATCATAAACGGTATAATAGGCCGTTTTGTTATAACGCGCGAAACCCGGATGCAGCAGGAAATCGTCGAGGCGCTTTCCGTTGAGCCAGAACGTATAATAACCCAGACCCGAGACATAGGCCCGGGCGCGGACGACTTTTTTTCCATCGGTTGAAAACGTCTTGCGGAACAGCGGCGCCTCCAAACCCTCCTTGGGGTCCAGATTGGTTTTCAGTCCCCGGACCTCCAGCACTCCGTCTTTCACCACCGCATAGGTGGTCGGGTCGTTGAAATACTCCTGAAAAGCGAACATCACGGGATCTTCGAACGTTTCCTTCACCAGGGTTTCGCCGTTCGCGATCAGTCGGAAATTATCGAATTGGACCAGGCCCTTCTTGTTTTTGCCACCGGGATGCCCAGCGCCCAGCGCTACCGTTCCCGCTTTGGCACCCTTGTCTTGCAGCGGCTCTTTGCTGACGGGCACATCGTCGATCAAGAAAGAAAAATCTGCGCCCTTGAGTGTGACTTTGAGCGTATGCCATTCGTCCGCCTTGAGATCCGGGATGGGGTATTCCTTGAGGGGCTCGGGAGTTTTCCCACCCCGGCGAGTGACGATGAACTTGCCCGGACTTCCCGGCTGGATCTCGATTCCATATCCCTTGTCCGAGGTGTAGGCCGCACGGAAATACACCATGGCGCTACCTTCCGAAATACGGAACTTGGTTTCGAAATGATAATCCGTCAGACCTTGCAACCTGGCCGGGATCGTTTTGGAGCGCTCGGTTTTCGCCGCGATCCACTTCGCACCGCCCCAGTCCTCGGCTTTCATCAGGCCCATTTCGAAAAACTGGGGTGGAGCCGTGTAGGTTTTGCCGGCGGCATCATATCCTGTCACCTGCCAGAAATAACGGCCCGTGGATTGCAGCGGTTTCCCCGCGTAGATGCGCGCGATCGTGTCCGCTCCCTCAAGCCTTCCGGAATCCCACAGATCGGCCTGGCCTTGGGTGAGTTTCTCCAAGGATGACGCGACCTGGATCCTGCAGGCCGCCTGTTGGAAGCCGCGGGTGGACGGGGAAGATGCCGTGTAGCGCCAAGAGAATCGGGGTGCCGCTTCCTCGACGCCCATCGGCTGGGATACGCCTTCGGTCCGCAGGTCGGTGATGGTGATAGGGGCGGCTGCGATGGCGGGAGAAGCACCCGGCTGCGACTGCGCACTGGCCATGCCGGCCGTGGCGATGAATAGCTGCGCCATGAGCGACCCGACGACGGGGATGATGCGGGTTCGGACTATTGGGTTCATCATAGGATTTTTAAGGGAGGTTTTATTCATAAAATAGAGAACTGTCACTTGATGGATTTTTCGAAGGGCTGCTTGGTTCCGATCACCGCGCCGCCATAGGTCACTAGGCGCACAGGACCGAGGAGGCCAGAAGGCAGCAATGGATCACCCTGTTTCCAGTGTTTATAGGTGGTCAAAGTCAGTCGGCGTTTCTCGGGTCGCGATTCCCCTTTTTTCAACCACTCCGGCCATGCGGGCAGGTGCATTTTCACCCAGGATCCGTCCGGCGTGCAATCGTCCGGATAGTTCTCGTCCCCGATCAGGCGATTCGGCCAGAGATTCGTGATTTCCACCTTTAGCTCGTTCACGCCGTTCCGTAATTTGCCGCTCACATCGAAGACAAAGGGCGGTTTCCACAAAACGCCGAGCGGATGGCCGTTGAGCGTCACCCGGGCGATCACCTCTACCCTGCCGAGATCCAGATGCACGATCGGGGCAACTTCCTTGACCGAAAACTCACAGGAATAGGCGGCGGTTCCCGAAAAGTATTTGATCCCCTCGTCACGATGATCAGGCCAGGAAAGTAGTTTATCGAAGGTGGCCTTTTCGGGTGCTCCCCAACCTTGTGGAAACGTCACCGTCCACGGACCACTGATTTCCACAGGCGCGGGGACCGGCGGAAGACTTACGGTGGCCTTGCTGTTATCGGAGAGGGCCACGGTGTAGTCGCCTCCTTGGCTGGACTGGAGGAACAATTTCGCATCACTTCGCGTTAGAATCTCCGGGAAGGTGTTTTCCACCTTGGACACCTGGGTCGCGTGGACCTTGGAAGCACCCGGACGAAAGACGACAAACAGCGAACCCGATGGATCGAACGACAAGGGAACGCGCGTGATGCCGCCCTCGTCTTCATAAAGAGCGCATGGTTCGATGCGGCCCGTGTCAGGGTGCCATAATTCCACCGACTTGCCCGCCACGCGGAAACGGCAATCCGCCACCCCGGCGATGGCCGACGCATTGGCGACAAAATACAGGTCCAAGTCACCGACACGCCGGTGCGTCGCATGCAGGATCATCCCTGAATTTCCGTTATAAGCAAAATCCGGCGCCAGACCGTCCCGGGCGAGCACGGGCTCGAACGAGGACCTGGCCAGCACCCGGCCGCCGAGATCCTGAGCGAGCGCCGCGAAGTCACCGGCCTTGGCCGCATCGCCTTCGCTCGGCGAGCCCTCGGGTTCCGCGCCGACGATCCGTGCCCCCTGTTTGGCCAGTTCGCTGATGACTTGCAGCGATGCCAACGTCATGCGCCGGTTCGCGGGCAGCACGAGATAACGATAGGATTTTCCCTTGGGCAAAACCAGGTTGCCATCCACGACTTTCATGCGGGCCAGCACCTCGATGGTGCAGGCATCGAAGTGGTAACCTACAGGCAGCTTTGGCTCAAAAGGCCCGTAATGACTCGGACTTTCATCACCTTGGAAATATAAAACATCCGCCAGCGGCTCACCCTGCTGCAGAAGGAACTGACACCGGCTCAGGTAGCCCTTGATAAATTCCGGCGCGCCTTGTTCCCACCACGTGTTGTTACGATCAAAATGCGTTCCATTGCCCCCACAAGTCAGCCCTGGCTTCAGGTGCTCGCCGATCAACGACTGATGAGCACTGACGTGTAATACGAAGCGATTCACACCCGCGCAATAATTCCAATCTCCCAGCGCCTTGATGCTGTATGGATGCTGGTCCCAGCCGTCTTCAGAGGTAAAGGCTTCGGCGCCGATGATCGTCCGTTCGTTGACGTGCCCGGAAAAAATCCCGGCTTTATAAGGAGTCATCAGACCTGGCTGGCGAGGATTGGTGTCGGCCCAGAACTCGACCATCGGATGATCCGCCGTATCGCCGATCTGCAACGCGCGGAACGGTCCCACGTAAGGTTCGGTCGAAAAACGGATCCCGTCATCCGCACAGCGCCGCGCCAGTTGTTGATAGTGAGCCGTGGCGAACAGATCGCTGATAGTGGCGCGGAAATCCCACAAAAAGCGTTCGCTCTGTGCTGTATCCCCGACCGCGCGTCCGGTGAGACAGGGCAGAAACGACAACAGGTCATAACCCCGCAGATCGGTGAAATTCCGCCGGAAATCCCGCGTCCATGTTTGCCAACTCGCCTCGTAGCTATCGACGTGATAATACATCAAGGAGCTCTTGACCAAATCCGGCCCCAACTGTTTGAGCACGGGAGTGACACACTGGTCATAATGATAGTTCGCCGTCTCTACGCTGAGCTTGTCACATTCCAGGCCGCTGCCACCGGGCGGCGGGGGAAAAACGGAAATACCGGTCGGGGTATAACCGAAACGCAGGACCGACCACCGACCGGGCGGTGGGGTCCAGTCAAGCCGGCCCGCCGGGTCCGTTTTGCCGGAAAGATCGATGATCGAATCCCTTGCGATGACCGAACCCTGCGCTTCACGGGTTTCACCGGCTTCCAACTTGTCGATCGCCACGTCAATACCGCCCGAACAGTTGGCATAACCCGCTTTGCGCGGCCATTTGCTGATACGGCTGCCGCCGCTCAACTCCAGGGCGACCAAGGCGGGGTTTTGGGTTTTGTTAAACGTGATGCGGAATTTGTCTGCCTTCACCGCATCGAATGCCGCCGCCCCGATTTTTTCGGAAAACGGACCCGTCGGCGTGTGTCGGCACCGGGTCACGGTTTTGAAAGCGCCCTCCGCCTCATTCCAATACGACAGAGTGGCATCAAAGTTACTCCACTGGCCCGTCCTGATGAACAACGACCGGACCGTGACGGGCCGGGGATAAACGATGTCGAACTCAGGAGGGAAACCGGAATTTCCCGACCCCAGCCGCAACTCTTTCCCGTCCGGCGCGACATACTTCGGGCTCGGGAGCGGTTCGTCATCCGGCAATTGCGGGAAGGCGATCACGGCAATCTCACGATAATAATCCAGACGCGACGGAGGCTGGGGCAATACCGCCTGATAGGGCTTACCTCCCTCCACCACCGTCTCGCTCCAGACCACTTCCTGCATGGCGCGGTCCGGCGTAATCCAAGGGCCGCCACTGGCCGACCAGCCCGGGCAATGAAAGCTGACTTTGATGTCCCGCTTGGCAGCCTCAGCCACGGCAAAGGAGAACAATTCCCACCATTGTGGAGTGCCATAATTGACCGTTCCGAGCGGACCGTCGCCCCCGATGTTCAACAGGAACAGACCGCCGATTCCCACTTTCGCGAAACCGTCAAGATCAGCCACGATTCCCTCACGGCTAATATTGCCCTTCATCCAATACCAATAACACCACGGGCGGGCGGAGGACGGTGGATTGGAAAAGCCCTGCTCCAAGGGTGAGGCAGCTGGCGATGGCCCCACAGACGGGGTTTCCACGCTATAAACGGAGGATGTGATCGCCGAAAAAGCCCACAATAGGGCGGTAAGGGTATGGGAGGATTTCATGGGATGGTTTCTTAGATCTGGTGCGTAAGCACTTCGTCGCTAGGAAAAGCCGCGAGCTGGCAGGCCATAAAATGCCCCCCCCTTCAGAATGACCCGAACAAGGCTCGGGTCCACTATCTCGCGTGCGTTTTGAGCACGAAATCGTGCACTCGGACTTGCTGTAAATTTCCGGAGAAAGGAATCGGAGAATTGATGCGCCCCCGCCCCGACTGCTTGGAAACCGTTTACGAGTGCCTTTGAGGTGGAATCGACCTGAACAAACATGGCCTAGCCGCTTACTCCGCAATCAATAGGTATTTGATCAAGACAGGCTCGCCTGGGCTTCCGCTGTAAACAAATTCGATGGTGTGCTCCTCGGCAGTGTCCGCCTTGAAGACGGTCTCATTGGGCACCCAGTCGCCCCAGCCGTTTTTGAAATTCGGATCGATCTCTTTGATCTGCTGGCCGTCCATTTTGACAATCAGCTTTCCGTTGGTCGGCTTGATCGTTTTCCGATAGCCGAAAATCAGTGATTTGGCTTTCAGTTTGAGCACCATCGGCTGGCCCTCGGCATTCGCCGCCCACGAATTATTCCAACTCGAACTATCATGGTAGGGCGTCCAGTTCCCGGAACTCTCGGGCGTAAAGTTGGACGAGTCCTTCACGGATGACTTCGCGAAACCGTTCTTGGTCACGGGCGGCTTGAGCTCGCCGATCTCCACCGGCGTGGTGGAAGCGGTGGCTTCTTTATAGCAGACTTCAAGGAAGCTGATGATCAAATCGGCGATCATCGCGTGACCGTCGTTACTTGGGTGGATCGTGTCCGCTGACCAGTCCGCCCAGACCAGGCGACCGGATTTCAACATGGGCTGGAGAACCTGTGGAACGCTCAGAACGGGGATTCCATAATTTTCACAGACAGCCAGATGCAACTCCGACGGCATGCCCGGATTCTTACCGCACTCGATGATGGACAGCATGGCGGACTGCGGACGCTGGATCAGCATCTTACGGATCAGTCCCTCGAAGCCCTCGGCCTCGAAGTTTTTCTCACCCCCGGCATAATCGATCACGGTGAAATCCGGATTGAACTTCAGGATATCCCGTTCGGCGCGATGCACTGCATAGACCGCCGACGAGGCACCAATTCCGGCATTGAAAAAGTTGATCTTGGTCTTCGGAAACTTGCTCACCCACCAATTATAGACCAGCGGAGATAAGGACGTTTTTTTGAAATCGTTGGCGTTGGCTCCGGCCATGATCGAGGTGCCGATTCCCATAACCATCAACTCTTTCCCCTCTAAGGCGCTCTTCATCACTCCGATGATCCGTGATTTTTCCGCGCTACCCACGGTGGCGGTCGGAAGCAAGGTGGCCAATTCCGTTCGGTCCGGGAATTTCGGATTTCTCGTCTCTCCCGCAACAGGCTCAGTGCCTGCGGGCGTGCTAGGTTTTGAAGCGGATTCCGCCGCCGCAGCGGGGCCGCTCCACGGTGCCTTGTCCTGGGCACAGAGGGTCGATTGGGAAAAACTGAGGACGGCGAAAGATGCCAGTAGGTGAACGCATGATTTCATGGAGAATATTGGGTAATTGTAGATGTTAGGGTAGTTTGATTCGTGAGGAAACAGGATAAGAGCTTTTCAATATGGTGATCAAGGTTTGGCTTCGGCGAACCGGAAGGTAAACGTGCCATAGTAATCGCTGATCGCTTTCGCCGACCCGGAGGACGAACTGGAGTTGTCGATCTTGGAACCAATTCCGGGGATCGCGTCCATCAACGAGAGGTCCCCGGCGGGAAAGGCCACGGTCGTGCCTTCGTGACTGATCTGCGGACTTCCCACCCGCAGATAGACTTCGGGAGACGCACTGGCGACGGTTAGGCGACCGGCGGACGTTTCCAGATCAGCCCAGCGCAGGCCGGAAAACATACCCTGGAACTCGGGATAACCCCACGACTCGCCGGGTTGAATGTCATTGTAGGCGGTTTCATGAATGCCGAGCCACGTGCCTCGCAGGCGGCTTTGCCAGACCTGGGCGGAAAATGCCTCCAAAAGCCCAGTAGTCCCCGCAATGTTCGGCCTTGTGAGTCTCGGGGTCCGAGCTGATTTCGCCACCTCGACCTCCAACAGGTGCTCCGCTCCCTTGTCCTTTTTCAGAAGTCGGGTGATATCGTATTTAAACTGATAAAAGGCACCAATGTGCGTGGGTCCGGCGAGTTTGCCTTTCACTTTCACGATGGCATCGGTCATCACGCCGTTGAACACGATATTGATCCGGCGTCCCGTCCAACTTTCGGGAATGGTGAATTTCCGGCTGTAAAATCCGGTTTCAGGCGTCTGCACGCTGACTAGGCCGAAGGTATAGTTGCCGAAACCATGCAACTCCCAATTCGAGGGCACGGGGATGGTGGTGGCTTCCCCGGATCGCCGACCGCCCTCGATCTTGAAATTCCAAGGCACCGCATCTTTGGGTCCGCGACCGGAAAGATATTGGATCTCGGTTTTGGGGTCATCGGCCTGCAAACGCAGTGGCAGTATAAACGCGGCGCCGAGCAGCGGGAGGCCGATGGTTTTGGAGATATACAATTTCATGGGAGATTTTTGGGCGTATTATCTGGTTCCGAAATTCGCATCGGTCCGATCAGCCCGGACTCAATTATTGATTAGCTTCGGGATACCATTTCAGGATCTTCGCTTGCTCCTCGGCGGGTAATTCCGCAAACGGCTTGGGTTTGTCCTGCGGGCGCGATTGTTTCTGGTTTATAATATCCAGAATGTCCCAGTGCCGTTCGACCACATTGCCGCTGGGCTCTTTGTAAGGCTGATTATAGCGGGTATAATCCATCACCAGCCTGGGGCCTTTCTCCTTCCAATTCTGAATGGTCGCAAAGCGGAAGTCCTTGTTGAAATACCAGCGGATTTCCAAGTCCGTGCGGAAAACCTCCGGATGGAACTTATATTTCGGATAAATCTTCCGACCCTCTTCCTCGGAAGGCATGTCGTTGCCTCGTTCCACAAACTTCAGGTTGATGCGGCTATTGTCAGAATTGTGCTTCCGCCACTTTTCCCCGAACTCGCCGAGGCTGAGCATCTGGGTGTCGGGATACTTCGCCTTTACCGCCCTGAGCCAATTGGGAAGATAGTTCGGATTCATCCATGCAAAAAGCGACAGTTCATAAATCGACGGCAAAAATCCATAGCCGTTATGCTCCACGGTGGCCTGGTTGAAATGCACGTCGCTCACGTGCATTTGTTCCTTCAGCCCAAGTTCGGGACCGTAATAAAGTGAGGATTCGATCGGCGAGGTTCCTACGCGACTATTGTGGGCTTTGCCCATCCCGGCCAACCGTCCGGCCATGAAATCGATGGTCCAGCCATCGACATTCACCATATCAACAAAATCGCCTTCGCCCCGAGCGCCCTGCGCCGCTTTGAGGAAGTGGTCCTTGCTCGCATAATACGGATAGATGATCCCGCCGTCGCCATCCTGGCCACCCACGTTGAACTGGCTCCACTCTTGTCCCTGCACGACGTGGATATTTTCATGTTCAGCCAAGTATTGCATGAGGTCGGTGGACATGTGACCCGAGACGACCGACTTGGACCGATACCCGCCGCCGATCATCTGGGACACCAGTTCCAGACCCTCGTGCAAATCCTTCTTCGACTGTTCGAGTGTGTTAAACTTACCCTCGGAATAAATCCCCGGCCAGAGTGTCATTTCGTCGCCGTAGTCTTTGACGAACTCGCGCATGAGCTGGCGCAACTCCACATAGTTCTGCGCCTTGTCATTCAGGGCAAACCAGGTCCACGCCCAGGTCATGCGAGCGCCCGGAAATGCCTCCGCCACGGCCTTTCTCATTTTCAAGGCAATCGCGGTGGTGTGGCGGCCTCTCTCCGGAGTTTGGCCATGTCCGCGCGTCCGGGTATTCTCCCACGAATGAAGCCGCACTCCGACCATGAGGCTGATATATCGTCCCTTCAACGGCTCGGGTGAAAATTCGGGAACCTCGGACTTGTAGGATTTTGTCGGAACGAATTTCTGATCCAGCATCGCCACCTCGGTATACTTCAGGCGGCCCTCTGGAGGGGCCTTGGCGACGATGGTTTTGATGTCTTGGATGAACGCCACGATCGATTGCGGCGTGGTCGAAAGCTCTCCGATACGTAAACCCTCGGCATTCGCGATGATCACGGCATGGGACATGGGGATGTTGAACGCCCCGCGAACCTTCGACTTCTTCAACTGTTCTTCCCTTGTATCGTTCTTGTCGTAGGTCACCCGGGTGCAGACCAGGTTGGCTGCGGCATAATCGATGAATTCCTGCTGGCTGCAGACGGTCTTGATGAACTCTTGGCAATCAGGGCATTTGTCCGTGTTTCCGGTAAACACCAGCATCGGTTTGCAAGTCTTCTTCGCCTCCTGTTTGGCCACATCGAAGGGCTCGATCCACTTTAGTTCGGCGGCAAATGAGTGCAGCCCGAGCATGATAAAAATGGCAGCAGCAAGGCATTTTGTTAGGGTATTCATAAGGTTATATTTGATTTCGATCTTTTAGCGAGTCGCGCCGGGCATTTTTGGATTCTGGCTGGGGTCAGTCGCAAGGTTACCTACGTATTGGCGGCCAAATTGAATTATTGGACATCCGAACGGAAAATAATTTCAACGATCGGAATCGCCGCTTACTCGTCGATGCCCAGCTGGTTCTGCGGCAACACATTCAAGAACGCGTCATCGAAAAAGGCCGAACCGGTTGAAAACTTCATGGGCTGAAACATAACCTGAAACAGCACCCGCACCGTGCCGGCAGGTGCCAAGGCCGCCAGCCGGGCCTGCACATAACGTTCCTTGGGGTCGTCGTCGTGCAGAAAGTGGCGTTCGGCACAAGCAAACTGCCGGTTCTCTTTATCCAAAAACACCAGCTTGAGAATGGCGCACTGCCGCTTGCGCAGCGGATCGCGGCCGGGCTGCATGGCCCAGACGGAAGCGACCACGACTTGGCCGGCGATATTGCCGACATCCACGTATTGACCCACCCAGGGGTAGAAATGGTCGAGATTATTACCCTGTGACCGCATCCGGAGTGCCGCACTCCCCTCCCGGCCACGATCCCGACTCCAGCCCGCCTCTCGAAACGTGCTAAACCATTGACCCGCTTTGATCTCATTTTCACGACCCGTCTTGGAAAAATCGGCTTCGAACCCCGGGTTTTTCAGTAGATTCCGATTTTCCGCCGCCTCCAAGGCTGCGGCATCCAAACGGAAAGCAGGCGGAAGTAGGTCAGCCCTGAACGGACTGATGCGCGCTACGCGGTCCAGGCTGATCTCGACGCTCTGGCCGGCTTTCAAGTGCAACATCTTGTCCGCTTTAACCAACTGCACTTCACCGCTGATGACTCCCACGCGGGTCATTTTATTCGGGTTAGCCTCGACGGTAAACTCCGTGCCCAGATCAGTCACTTCGGTCTCCGAAGTCACGATGGTCATGCGGGAGGGTTCATCGGGACAGCGGCAGAAAACCTTGCCTGAATGCACAAAAACCCGCTTCGGTCCCAGAGGTTCAAATTCTGCCGGCCCCTCCACCATCAGGGTTGCGCCGCTGGCAAAGGTAAACTCGGCGACCCCCGAGTCCAAGCGCAGCGTGCCGGACGGCAACTCGCCGCGTCTCAGGGCTTCTTCCAGGTTCGGATTTTTCCAGTGCGCGCCCACGCTGGAACTCAAGGAGGCATAGGCATAACCGGACGATGCCGGAGCGGCGCTCGGCCGGAGCCACAGCGCTGCCACAGTGCCCAGCAGGAGCACGGCGGCGGCAGTGGCCGCCCAACCGCTCCACCAAGATTTCCAGCGAGACACCTTTTCGGCCGGGACATCTTTCTGGAAGGCTACGACGTTGGCCGGAGTCTGCCAGTCGCCGACCTCGAGGCTGGCATGCAAGTCCGTGTAGCGAATGTAGGCGTCCAGGGCGGCGGGATCATTGCGCAAAAGGCCTTCCAACTTCTGGAAATCTGCCGCGCTGGCCCGACCGTCGCAGACCCGGGCCATCAGTTGATCAAATTCTTCGGCGTTGATCATGGCACAACACCCCTTCCTTCCAGTCCGGCGTTGATGCAATCCTGCAAGGCGCGGCGCACCCGCTGGAGCAGTTTATAAATGGCCTCGGTGCTCTTGGCCTGAAGACCGGCGAGTTCTTCCACGGATCGTTCCTCGATGTAGTAACCAAAGATCACGCTGCGTTGTGCATCCGGCAGTTTGGCCAGACACGCCTGCAACCCTTCCGAGCGTGCCGAGAGTTCCGCGCCCATTTGTTCACGCCGCGCCTCGATCAGATCAAGCAGCGCCTCATCGGCAAAATTCGCCAAGTGCTTTTGCTTGCGCCAGTGCTCCCGGACTTTCCAACGGGCAATGCCATAAGCCCAAGGCAGGAACGGCTTGGAGACATCAAATTCGCCGCGTTTTTTCCAAAGAGTGACCGCCGTCTCTTGGACCACGTCACGCGCATCGGCCAGACAAGGCACAAACCCGATCACAAAACGCAGCAGCGCCGACTCATGGGTCATAAATAACCGCACGAAATCGGCATCCTCCGGGTCTTGATCGAGTTTCTCCATGACTGTTTGCTCGATGATTGGCGGCGAAATGCGGATTTTGGACAAAATCATTCAGATTCTTCGCGGTTTCAGAGGATAAACCGGAGAAGAGGAACCTCATCAAACGAGTTTTATGATCCACGGATCACTTCATCGTTTCCTGGACCTTTCCCATCACCGGCATATTGCAGGGAAGTTTTTTGCCCTTCAGCGGCGACCACGGCTCCAGGCTGTAGCCGTTTTTATCAAAGCGAATGCCATAGTGACCGGCGAAGATGCCGGCATACGCATGCCAGTTTTCCGGCAGGTAGCCTTCGCCATTCGCCCGCGATCCGTTCCTATAATAAAAGGCACTGCCCACAGGGTTTCGCGTCTTCCCATGGGGAATGCCCACGCCGGAGTTGAAGGTGCCTTTGTCAAAAGAGGCGATTTGCGGCCAAAGCAGCGCCTCGGCCTGTTCGCGACGGCCCAACTTGTAGAGCGCCATGATGACATAGTTGGAATACGGCGGGGTGATGCTCCCGTTCATATAGCCTTCCCACTCACGGTAGCCGTGACTCATCTCGTCTTTTCCCATCGCCAGCAGATTGGTCGGCAGACCGTATTGGAATTGGGTGAATCCGATCTCTTTCATTCATCTTTGCAAAGAGGCGGTCCATGATCTGGTTGGACAACTCATCGGGCACCAGGCCGGCGCAGATGGCATAGCCGTTGATCCAGGGAAACATCCGGTCGCGCAACTTGCCCTCTAGGTCGCGCCAGCCTCCGATGACGCCGGTCTCGGGATTATAAAACACCTTCAGATAGTTGTCTTTGATCAATTTCGCCCGGTGTTGGTAATGCGCCGACTGCTCCTTGCGGCCCGCCATTTCTTCCAAGTCGGCCAGGTGCAGGAAGGCCTCGTAATTGACCGCCGTGGAATGCGCCTCTTTCACCCCGGCTGGCAGTTTGTAGTTATCAAACCAGTGGCCGGTATCCCCGGAATCGACGATGCCGTCGCCGTCGGTATCGTGCGCTTCCAAGTGCGCGGCCAGCGCTTCCAAGCGCGGCAGCCAGCGGTCAACCAGCGATTTTCCTCCGACTGTTTGCACAGCATACCAAGCGGAATTAAGAATAAATCCGCCGCTTTCCAATGAGGCGACCCACTTGCCCGGCGGCTGCACTTCGACCCGGACGCCGTTCCACATGAGATGCGCACCTACCCCGTCAAGGTAGCGGTCCACCGTGGCAGTTACCAAATCCATCACATCAATTCCGTCCTTGAGACGAGGCGCATAGACGCCCATCTCCGCATAAAATTGGAGCGAGAGGGCGCAATTGGTGCTCACGACGTTGTTCGAAAGCAGCTTTTTCCCCGGCATCCACTGGGCGATGTTCAGGGCATAACGCGGCAGGCCGTTCAGGCGCGGTTCGTTGGCCACCAGACCGGGAAAGGGCGTTGGCGATTCGACGTTGAACTGGAGCGTCGTGCGCCAGGACTTGGCGGGAATGCGACCATAATGCTCGCCGGAACCGGCCGCATACGGTGCGATGTCCAACAACTGCCGGGCCGAGAGTTCAAAGTTATCCGCCGAGGGCGCTTGGCGGAAAATCGCGCCGTCCCCGCGTTGCGTCACATGAAACGTGCCAGCATCCGGGGCGTGGATGGTGCACGGCAGGGTTACAAAATTCGTCGGGTCGGTGGCGCGACCGAAGAAGCTCGTCGGCGTCTGCCAGAAATCGAGGTCCAGGCGGAAGACACCTCCAGCGAGCGTAACCGATCGGCCTGAGGCGGTGGAGAGTTCAAGCTCGAAGCTCTTTTCGTGGAAGCGCAAGGCCACTGCCATTTGCACGCCGGGGGCCACCGTCACCGCCAGGTAGCGGGCGACGTTGCCCTCGATCACCACGCCGCCATCGGCAGGAAACGGAGCAGCATCGAACATCGGGCTGACCAGCGCCATCGCACCAGCGTGACGCAGCAGGGCGATTTTGAATTCACCCTTGCCGAGGGAATCCAGCGACAGCCCGACGATCCTCGGTCGAGATCGGTCCAACTTCACTTGATACCAAGGTGTGGAAAATTCCAACTGGGCAGGAGCGGCTTTAATCGTCGGCTTAAAAGAGCCCGTGGGCTTCAATTCCGAAACGGGCTTCTGCACTCCAGCGTCCGCCGCTGCCAGAGAGCCGCTGCCGGGCGCATTGTCGCCAAAGACTTCGACCTCGAACATCTGCGCGATTTCAAACGCCGACGACTCCGGTTTTTCCGCCCGCGTGATGCGCACCCGCACGTTGTCGGTCACGACTGCCGGGAACTCTGCGCTAAGGGAGTCGCCCTCTGGCTTCGCATCCTTGAGGGTGAACAGCGTCTTGAAGGTCGCCCCTCCGTTTTCCGAGTATTCGCCCACCAGATCGAGCGGACGCCGACCTTTCCCCGCCAGCGACAGGCTCACGCGGTCGATGCTACGTAACCCTGAAAACCGCACCCAAGCCCATTGGGGCATGCCGTCCACGTCATGGGAATTCCACACCCCGCCAGCCCCATCGGGCGAGCCGGGTTTCAATCCATCATTGAGCATACTCAGCCCCCGTGAGTTGATCGGAAAACCGCGCCAGATGACGCTGCTAACCTCTATCCGACTTCCTTCCGACCACAAGGCAACGTTGCGCCGCCCGGTCGCGGGCTGCGCCGAGGCCAAGGGCTTGACGGGACTTTCCCAAGTCAGCGGCGCAGCGGACGCAATCTCGCAGCCCACGGACCACTCGGTGCTGGCGGTCGGGTTCCAGCTCTTTGCGAGCAAGGCGTTCAAGCCCTTCTTCAGCGGCAAGGTCACCTTGAGGGCTCCCTTTTCCGTAGTTTCGCCGACCAGCTTGTTGTTTAAAAACCACCGCACCGGCCCCGAGCCCGTCAAGGTCGCCGGAGCAGACTCGGCCTGGGCGGCCAGCACGCGTACACCGGCGTAGGCGGTGGTGTACGTTCCGCTCCCGCCGCAAGCCCGCGCCAAGTCCACCGCGCCGACCGGCGTCGCCGCGACCCGAAAGGTCCTCAACTCGCGTCCGGCGATGGCGATGACGTTGTTCCATTCGTTGGCCCCCTCGGGGTCAGCAGCTTGGCTGTTATTGGCATTTTCGATCGGCTCGTTGGTCGCGAACATCGCTTGATCGTAACTCGGGAAAGGTCCGGCCACCCACCACGTCGAGGGTGACTGCACCGAGCCTTCGGCGGCAAAGGCCGGTCCACGGGCCAAGCTGAGTGAGAACAGGATCATAGTAAGCAGGATTTTCATGAAAATATGTTACTTATAGTCGATTTGATTGAGGAGGTTGCCGTATATGCAAAAGTTATAGATCCGCCTTGGCCGACTCGAAGCAACTGCGGGCCAGATCACGGTAGAGGAGGGCTTGGGCGTAGCGGTCGGTTTCCTCCACCAGTTCGCCGGAGGGGGTGGGGAAAAGTCTCGCGTAATAATGCGTTCCCGCGAGCAGCTCCGGGGCAAAAATCAAGACGTCACCCGGCCCGGCCGAGCGGAGAAATCCGCTCATCGCGCGAGTCCACATGAGGCGGAAGTCCGCGAGGTAATCCACCCCGCCGTGCGCCTGCATGGGACGCGCCTGCAAGTCTGGCCCGATCGGCACTTGAATATTACCGGGGCTGGCGATGCGGCCGTGTAAAAAGCCGGTGCGGGCGAAGATCGGCTCCATAAACGCGAGCTTCATGTCCAGTCCGCCATACACCATTTCCTGACCGCAATAATAGTGGCTAAAATCCCCGTTGAAGCGCGCTTCAGGAAACCGCTTGGTGATCTGGACGGTGCGCCACATATCCTGCGTGATCGTGGCCCGGTGGGTTTCTATAAAAATAGGCAAGCGGTGCCTCGCCGATGCCTTCAGGATCGCTTCCACCAGACGGAAAACCGCGTCGTCGTCCTCGATGCCCCACCCGGCGTGAACGGTAAGGCATTGGTCGCCCCGGCTGGCGTGTTTGGCCGCGATGGCGTCGGCTTCCTCCGGCGTGCTGATGCGATCAAGTCCGCAGAAGGGCAGGAATGAACCGGCACTAGGCGGGGCGTCGTTGGTGAGTTGCATGCCTTCAAAACCATCGGCGGCGAGGCGCTGGTCGCGGGCGTGTTCGTCGAGCCCGGCCGGAAACACCGAGCCGGCCCGCAGGTCGGTGAGGTTGTCGAGATTGATATAGATACGCAGTTTGGGCGCATCGGCGGAGCCGTCATTTATATAGTATTTCATGGTAGGTATTTTCTTAGAACTCGTCATGGGCGATTTGGCTCGGGAGCACCCCAGGCGTGGACAACCCCTGGGTGCAAGCTTTGATCATCATCGGCGGACCGCAAAGGGAGTCGCCCGTCCAGTTATCCTCGAGGATCGGCGAAGACAGCGCGAGGTGGACGCGTAGTGGGGTCATGCCTGCGCCTCCGTCTCTATAAACCATTTCGCACCGAGTGGGTTTGATATAAAAATCGCTAAGGGTCCGATGTCGGTGAGTTCGTCGCCCGGCTTCATTAGAAAACCGAACACAACCAGACTGCAAAACGATTTTGTATCCATGGCAGGGCGGATTGAAGGCGTGGTTTGGACGGTTTCGGTGAACTTTCGGGTCGGCCTTACTTCGCCTTTGACTGGCTGAAAAGCCACTCGACCAAAGCCGGATCGCGCCATGCTATTAAAAAGGAGCCATGGTCCATTCCGGGATACATCGTCAGTTTGATCTTGGTGCCGCCAGCTTTCGTAATCGCATCCACCATATCTTGGGAGCCACTGGGCGGCACTATATTGTCCTTGTCCCCATGGAATGCCCAGATAGGCAGATCTTTAAGGGTTGCCGCCATCGTCGGATCACCGGCCCCACACACCGGCACTGCGGCGGCGACCACCTCCGGGTAACGTGTGACAAAGCTCCAGGCACCATACCCGCCCATCGAGACTCCCATGACATAGACTCGATTTAAATCCACGGATTTCTCGCGCAGCACTTGGTCGAGAATTTCTTTGGCCAGCTTCATCGGCTCGGTGATGGGCACCGCTGAGAATGAATAAGAACCCTTTCCCCAGTCGGCATCGGCCCATTTTTTACCTGTCGGACATTGGGGAAGGAGCAAAATACACGGGTGCTTGCTCTGAACCGCATCGTCGATCCAGCCTGCGGCATAAGAGGCGAGTTGCTTACGATTCTCATCACCGCGTTGCCCCGCTCCATGGAGCACCAGCACCAGCGGATATTTCTTCGCGGCATCATAGTCCTTGGGCAGGAACAAGCGGTAAGGCAACGACTCGCCCGCCGCATTGGTGTAAGTCAGGGCTTGGGTCTGTTCGTCGTAAAATTTCCAAGGGTGCTCGGGAATCTCTTCACCGAAAGCGCAAAGAGTGGTGAGAAAAGTTAATGATGCGAGGCGGATGGTTTTCATTATATATTTCAAGTGGGGTGTTTGGGATGTTTGATTGCTAAATGCCCGATTCAGACTTTTGAACATCTTTTCGATAGACAGTCCCGCCTACGGCATGGCCGGCACCACCGTGAATTCCGCGATCGAGGCCTGCGGCGAATGGCCATCCCAGCCTGAGAGAATCTGAAACTTCAGGAAGCGGGCGGTCACGGGAGCAGCAAAAGTGACGAACTTCTCAGTCGCATCTTGGGAAAACTCGCCCTTGGTAATTTCGTTCCAAGTCTGGCCGTCAGTGCTGGTCTTCACCGCATAGTTACGAATCCGTCCGGTGGCATTGCCAGTTCTCGGCACGCAGGAGATTCCCGCGAACGTCTGCGGTTGCTGGAACTCAAGGGTCAGGTGATGAGGGAAGACACTCTCCTTGTTCCATGCAGAACTCCAGAACGTCGAGAGGTCGCCATCGACCGCTTTGACCGCGTCATACTGATTACCACCATCGCTATCGGCAACCGCTTTGCTAGGAGGCATCGTCAGCGGATCGCGGCCACAGATCGGGCGCAACTGCTCGACGGTGAGCGCGACTTTGGGTTGGAACCGATCACTGGCCATGTAGTCGATCAGACTGCGGCGCAGCTGGCGCGCCGCCGGGCGCTTTTCCAAGTCACGCAGCAAATCGGCAGAGCAAACTAGCAGCTTGCCGCCAGCCGGGCCCACGCGGCACTCAAACACCATAGCCAACCGATGGCTGGTGTATTGGTAATCGATCCCCTGCACGATCGGCCGCAATTCATTGGGCAGGCCATCGAGCACCAGCCAGCGAGAGCTTTGAATCAATTCGGCCCACTGCCAGTCGGCGTGGAAAGTCGTCGGGAACTGGCTCAGCGCCGGGTGTTTCGGATCGCACAAGAGGCCGAGCGTTTCGCCAGCGCCCATCGTGACAACGCTGCGGTTCCAGAAGACCGGCTGGAACACGCCAGATGGAAACTGGGGAGGAATCTCGCGCTGCTTGGACGGCAACAACAGGACGCGACCGCCCTGATTCAGCGCCGCTACCGCGCGCGGGCTCAGGGCTGAACTAACCAGCACCGAATGCTCGATCGCCTCGACGGACAAGGCCTGCGGGGTTGGAGCACTCACGCCGACCGACGGCGCCGCGACGGGCCCCGAGGGCAGTTCGACCACGCCCGTTTGGCCGAACACCGCGTTGGCGCCTTCGCTGGCCGAGACCGACGACGAGGCCAAGGGATCGTTGACGGGCGGCTTGCTGGCGGTGCTTGGACCTGTGGCAGGCGAGGAAACGGCAGGGTAAACCCAGAAATTCCAGTCGTTTTGAAACGATGAGCCCTGAATCCCGACGACCAAGCGATACTGCCCCGGCGCAGACAAGTCCTTCAGCGGCAATCGAATGGCCCCCAACTCAGTGCCAAGCCCGAGGTCAATGGTGCGTGCCGGCCACGCCTCACCGGCGACCTGTTTGCCTGAGGCGTCCAACACCTTCCATTCGGGAACGGCCGCCTGAATAGCCTCCTTGCCGAAGTGGGCGATCTCCGCCTTGGCCTCCAGCGTCTCATCCGTGGTGAACGTCTCGCGCGCCAACCGCACCAGAGGCACGGTGGTGTCGCAAAAGCGGCGATATTCCTCGGGCGTCACGTAACCCTTGGACTCCCAGAACATGTCAAGCACCCCGCAGAAGGACACGCCCTGTCCCGGAAAATCGGTCATGCTCAGCAGTTCGAATCCCGAATAGCCGCGCGTCCGCATCGCTGCCTCGATGTCCTCTTTGATGCACAGAACCTGGAGCTTTCCGGAAGCGCTCAGAAAATCACGGGCCTGATCGAGCATCCCGTTGGCTTGCAGGTCATCCCGATAGATTTCCAAATAGCGTGCCTTGCGATTGCCTGTGTATTTGGGAATTTCATCCAAATTCGGATATGCCTGATACTGGGTCATCTCGTGCAGGAGAATCGGCTTCCCGAGCAAGGTGCCCTCACCTTTGTTCTCCTTTGCGGCGGCAACAGCCTCAAGCCCACGCCGATAGTCCCCGCCGTGCCAACCACTGGCCCCACGCGCATTGCCCTCCACGGCGAACTCATCCTCGGGCGATCGCGGAAAGCAGCAGTTTCCAGAGTAAAGTCGGCGCGGATCCTGGGCCTTGGCGTAGGAGAGCCATTTGCGCATGAACGCCGGTGTTTTTTCGGCACCAAAGGGCTCGTTGCTAGGCGACATCAAGATGAATGAAGGGTGGTTGCCGTACTCGCGAAAAATGCGGTCCGCCTCGCGATACATCCATTCGTCCACCGGCGTGCCTTTGCCGAGATCCAGGCTCCAGATCATCTCGGGCCGCAGGTAAAAACCCAACTCGTCGGCGGCGATGAACGCAGCCTCGGGCGGGCACCAGGAATGGAAGCGCATGTAGTTCAGCCCATAGCTCTGCGCGATGGAGATGATCCGTTTCCACGACGCCACGTCGGTGGGCGGATAGCCGGTCAGCGGGAAAACCGCGCACTCGAGCGTGCCGCGCAGGTAACTCTTGCGACCGTTGATAATAAACAAATCCTCGCCCGCCTCGATCTTCCGCAGGCCGAAGTTTACCGTCCGTTCGTCCTTAAAGTTACCCGCCTCCAGCGCGACGTTCACGCGCTGCAACGCGGGATTAAACTCGTCCCACCTTTCCACTTTTTCGCCAAACGGGATCACCAATTCGGCGGTGCCGCCGTAGGCGTTCCAAGTGATCGGGGCGCTGACGCCGCCGGCTCGGACGGTGCCGCTGCCGGGTTGGCCGGTCGCATTGCCGAGTCGCACCTTCATCACCGTTTGCCGCGCCGCCAGGTCCGGGTAGGCTTGGGCGTCGTCGATCCAGACCGGGCTGGTTGCGGCCAGTTCGAGCCGCCCGACGATGCCGTTCCAATTGCCCTGAGTGTGATCGCTAAGCCCGTGGCTACCATTGCCGTCCAAGTTGATAGAGAGGCGATTATCCACGCAGATCGTCAGGCGATGTTTCCCCGGAGTCACCTCGGCACCGAGCTCGTAGCGGTGCGGCACATGCAATCCGTCGTGGCCGCCCAGCGGCCGATCGTCCAACCACACCTGGCTATGAAGGTGCACGCGCTCGAGCATCAGCGCCAGGCGGCGGCCGCTCCAGCCAGCCGGAACTTCGATGTCACGTTGAAACCAAGCCCGGCCCATGTAATACCGCTCGGGCTGCCACCAGAACGGAATCTTCACGTTGCCCGGCTCGCGATACTTGGCGTAGCGCGTCAGCTTGCTCCAATAAATAGTTGGGGCAATAGACGACAGCCACTTGGTTTCGCCGGTGATCTCGTCTCCGTATCCTTGCGACTCAATGTTACCCGGCAGCTGGATCGCGTCGGACAGATCTTTAGTAAACCAGCGTTGCTCGGCCCCGACGCCGTCGCGATCCAAGGCGAAGCGCCACTTCCCGGCCAGCGAGAAGATTGGAGCTTCGTCGGCGCGGGCCGGAGCTGCATTCGAAATCGGTGACGATTCCTCCCCATAAACGCAGGGCGTGATAGTTAGCAGCGCCACTAACAAAGCGGGGATTATATGGCTTGGGTTCACAGTGACTTCCGGAAAGAGAGAGAGTTTGAATACAATAATATGATTCAGTTATGTGCTAGATGCCTCGCTCAATGAACCGCGCATTCAATTCGGGGTCTTCGGAGTTTTGGCTTGGTCCTGAATCATTTTATCCTGACTCACGTCCACCTTTTTCAGGTCGGCCTCGGTGTCTTTGGAGGCCTGCTTGGACGGGGCGACTTTGGCCTCTGCGGAAACGTTCGAGCTGAAAACGGAGGCAGTGACTGCCACTTCCTTGGGCGTTTCATAATACTTCTGAACCAGCCCGCCGGAATACACGCGCACCAGCACGGGCACGCTGCTCTTCCATTCGATGTTCAGTTCGCTCAGATCCACCTTTTTCCCCTCGATTTCACCGTAGGCTTTGAGGCGGGTGGTTTGGAATTTGGACATCTCCACCAAGGTGCCCGGGGTCAGCGTTTTTTCCTCCAGGGTGAGGTTCTGGATCTTGTCCAACGCGAGATCCACGAGAATCACCTGCGTCATTGAATTGCCGGGGATCTCCAGCTTGATTTTTTTGTCTTTCATCGGCAGGACCGCGACGACTTCGTCCCGCTTGTTCTCCGAGGTCTCGCGAACGACGGCGAATTGATAGTTCTTCGGCTGCAGTTCCAAATCGATTTCGACATCCTTGTTGGTGCCGGGGCCGGGATTGATGATATTGACATAGAGACGATCCGGAGTGCGGACCGCGCTCATTTCATATTCGTTGCCGGAACCGCCGTTGGCATAATATTTATCATGTTCCAGCTTGAGATAGATCGAGCGGGAATTCCGGGTATCAACGGCCTGGGCGAGGCCGAGGGTGGACATGCCCATCGGTAGAACTTCATACGAGGAGAGCGGGGAATTCGTTCCCGGCACGCAACGGGCCATCATTTTATAAACAAAATAGGAAAGCGTCGCGGTGCGGATCTGCATCGTTTCGAGGGTGGGTGCCACTGGGGATTGTTGGATAAATCCAGCCGCGTCGATGGCATCATATTCACCGTAAACCAGGCTCTTGAACATGCGGTGGGTGGCCGGGTAATTGAAGAGATAGAGTGTTGCGAATTCCATATCCGGCTCGTTCAAAGCCGAGGACTTGAAGACTGACTGCAAGACGTCTCCTAACATCAGGGCGGAGGCGGTGGTGAACATCGAGTTGTAAGGAACCATCGGTCCAGAAACCAGGTTGAACTCGCTCAGGGACAAGCTCTTTTTCCCGCTGCGCATCGCCATGCGATCCTGAACCGCCGCGAAAACCCCTCCATCCGCCTCGTAACAATGCGAATCGAGAGTATCCACATAGGGGCTGACATATTTCCAGAAGTATTCCCAACTCGTGTGGGCTCCGGGGCCGGAAAACACAAACTTCCGCGTATCGGTCGGGGCTTTCAGAAGCGCTTGCACATCTTCGAGCGCGTAGCGGCCCATTTTTGCAGCGCCACCTAACTGACGTCCGATGTAATCGCCTTTTTCAGCCCAGGTGAGTTTTTCGGGATCCACATCGGCAGGATAATAGAAGCCTTTCCAGCCATACTCCGGCTCGTTTGCCATCATGAAATAGCGCACGCCGAATTTCCCCAGCCGGTAAAAAGAGGCAAAATGAGTCTCGTAAGCCGCAGCCGCCGCCGCCCAGTTGATATTTTGCGGATCTTCAGCCGTTTTTTTCAAATCGATCAGGATCGATTCCTTGTAATTACTCTTTCCGCCCACGGCGACATCAACGAGCGGCTCGATGCCCGCCTTGAGCATCAGGCGACACATGTCCTCGGTGCGGTCGGGCTTCTTGTCTTTTGCGGCAGGCTGGTTGGCGATCCAGTTGATCTTCTGATCCGGATTCGCGCGAACGGCCGCCCGATAGCGGTTGAAATCTTCCTCCGTCTTGATGGAGTCGAATTCGCCCTTGGTATATCCTTTTCCGACGAATATCCGGCACATCGAGCCGTTGGAATCCGCCATCCAATCCGCGAGGTTCGACTCGTTGAAGTAGTTGAGCAGTTCCGCGTTGAAACCGAGGTGGTGGGGAGTTTTGGCAACCGGATCGGGGCCGATGAGCAGGCTGCCTGCCGCATGCGCGTTCAGGGCCATGCCATAGGCGATTGCAAGGGCTGGTAAGATCTTGTGGATAGTTTTCATAGGATGGAGTATTGGTAGATTTCGGAAAATGAGGTGGTTAATCAGTTAGCCAGGAGCGTCACCACAGCCTTCGGGCGGAGGGTCACTGGACCGAGCAGACCGGAGGGGAGAAGCGGATCGGTGGCTTTATAGAGCGAGACGCTGGCCCAGGTCAGGCGATCCTTCGCATCGAGTTTCTGGTCACCGATCAGGCGGTTAGGCCAGAGGTTGGTGATTTGGATACTCAAGGTGTTAGCGCCTTCTTTCACGGCTGCGGTGACATCGGCCTGGAAGGGTTCTTTCCAGAGGATGCCCAGCGGCTTCCCGTTGAGGGTCACCTCGGCGAGGTTTTTCACCGTGCCAAGGTCGAGGAGCAGCTGGCGTTGCTTGGCCAAATAATCCGCCGGAAGGGTGAACGTCTTGGTATAAGTGGCGGTGCCGGAGAAATACTTGATCGAGTCGTTGGCCGAATCGCTCCAGGAGGTGAGGGTGTCGAAGGTGGTTTTAACCGGCTCCCCCTTCCCTGCCGTGAATGGTGGAAACTCCACGCTCCAGGCACCTTCAAGGGTCATTGGCGCGGGCAAGCCCTTTACCTCGACCGTCGTGGTCGCGCCCTTCGACCAACTGATCTTATAATCGCCGTTCTGCGCGGTGCTCAGCACGGTTTGCTTGCGCTCGTCGGTGCGCAGCGAGGCTTCCGGCGAAACGGCGACCGCGTGCGGGGCCGAAAGTTGCGGGGTGCGGAAAACCACAAATACCGAACCGACCGGGTCGAAGGCAATTGGCAGGGTCGTAACGCCGTCCTTGGTTGTGTAGAGGGCTACGGTCTCGCGTTTGCCCGTGTCGGGAAACCACAGTTCGGGGACCTTGCCGGTCACGCGGAAGGAGCAGTCAACAGTGACGGCTGCGGCTTCCTGATTGGAGACGAAGTAGATGTCGGCGTCCGCATCTTTGCGGTGGATGGCGAGCAGGTCGCCCTTCGCGGCCGAGAAGTCGGGCGGGACGCCGAGCACGTTTTCCAGCGGTGCGCCCCAGACGACTTTGCCCGCGCCGTAGGTCTGCTCCGTGACGGTCTTGCCGTCGATTTTGCCCCAGACTTCGTTGGCCAGTTGGGCGAGTTCCTGATCCACGCCGGGATAACCGCTGAGGCTGGGCGAGCGGGAGGGTTTCGGTCCGTAAACAACCGCGCCGTCGCGGACGAGCTTCGCGATTTTTTTGAGCACCGGCAGGGTCATGCGATCGCTTGGCGGCAGCACCAGCACGCGGTAGCTCATGCCGCTGGGAGTGGTGATGCGACCGTCCTTCACTTCCAGCAGGTTGAGCAGGGCGTCGGCGCTGCAGACATCGTAATCGTAACCCTTGGGCACCGCTGGACTGAGCTCCGCGTTGCGGTGGGTGACGGGGGAACCTTCACCGTAGAAGTAACAAAGGTCGGCTTGGAAGCGGCCCGACTGCAAGAGGGCCTGGCAGCGCGAGAGATAGTCGATCCAGGCGGAGCCTTGGTTCCACCAGGTGTTGGTGCGCTCGAAGTTGATGCCCCACGGCCCCATCGACATGCCCGGCTTGCGGTCAGGCCAAGGCTGGTGGGCGTAGCGGTGGAAGACGTAGAGATTGACGCCGTTGGCAAACGCGCGGTCGCCCAGCGCCTTGAGTGAGTAGGGATCGTTGGTCCAGGCGGCGACTTGGGGGAAGGAGGTGTAAGCCTCGGCGGCGGCGATGTTCTGCCCGTAGATATGCGCGGCCGAGGCCGCTTCCTTGGCGTCATCCATGCGTGTTTCCGCACTGACCCAGAATTCGCCCATGGGCACATCGGTGTATTTTTTGCTGAGAAGCTGGTCGGCCACGGTCGGCATGCCGGTGCCCACGGCCTCTGACATCAGCTTCATCCCTTTTTCGTGGGCACGCTTCTGGAAGACGCCGTAGTGGTTTTCCGCCACCATGTCGGCCACGGTGCGGCGATAGTCCCAGAGAAACCGCTCAGTCTGCTCCAGGCTTCCGATGATGCGCCCGCTGAGTGCCGGCAACCAGGGAATCAGGTCGTAGCCGCGGCGTTGCTGGAACTCCTGTGGCATGAGCGGTGTCCAGTTGGCGCAGCCGGCCTCCCAACTATCGAGCATAATAAAACGGAACGGGTTGCCCACTTTGTCCGGGGAGTCTTCCCAAATTTGTTTAAAGAACTGGTCGATATGGAAGTTGGCGGCGGCGACGCTCAACTTATCGGATTCCAGCCCCGGCTTGGTGGCGGGCCGCACCATCTTGCCAGTGGTGGTATGACCGAATCGCAGAATAGTCCAGTTGCCAGCGGGGGCGTCCCAGATGGTTTTGCCGGTGAGGTCGATGACTTCTTGGGCGGAAATCGCCGGGAGAGTGGTGTTGCTGAAGGCCAGTTGGGTGTTGACCATGGCTGCGCCCCGCGCACTGGCGTCTTTGACCCGCGCACCAGCGAGCTGGAATTTTGAAACCGTTACGACGCTTTTGACCAGCTCCTCGGGGGTGTATCCCCCCTTGGGCTTTTTCTGGTTAACGGTCAGGCGGAAGACCTTGGCCTTCACCAAAGGAAAGCTGTCATCGTCCGGGCGTGGCCACTTCGCTATCTCGCAAATGCGCCGGAAAGTGACCCCGTCATCGCTGGCCTCCAAGACCCCGTTGAACGTGGGGCGTCTATCATTATACAAGAGATTACTGTCGACGCTGCCGACAGTGATTGGCTGGGCGAATTCATACTGAATCCAGAAAGGGGGGCCTCCCTTGGTGGCGGTGAATTGCAGGGGGGCGCGCGCTGACGGCATGCCCGTGACGGGTTTTTCCAATTGCGGGCTGGCGGTAACGCGGACCGGGTCGGGGATGAGATCGGTGGGGCCGTCTTTTAAAGCCAGGATGGCGATGTCCTGATAGTAACCCTTCATCGCATCGGGCTTGGGCAGGGTGAGAGGGATGGCTTTGCCGCCCTGAACGTGAGTCTCGCTCCAAGTCACCCGCTGCATCGACTGGGCCGGCTCGATCCAGGGTCCGCCCGATTCACTCCAACCCTCGCACGCCTGCATGGCGAACTGGAGTTTCAGGCGGTCCGCTTCATTCAAGGTGTACTTGACCAGCTCCCGCCACTCCGGGCTCATGAACACCACCGAGCCTTTCACGTCGCTCTGATCGACGTTGAAAAGCTGCACCCCGCCGAGGCCGATCTTCTTCATGGCCTCCAAATCGGCGGTGATGCCTTCTTTGGTAACATTGCCGCTCACCCAGTGCCACCAGGTCTGCGGACGCGCCTCGATCGGCGGCTGAGCGAAGGTGGCTTCGAGGGATTCGGCGGCGGAAGACGCCCCGGCTGAAAACAGGGCGAGGAGGAGGAAGAGCGATTTGGGATATTTCATGAACATATTCTGCAGATGGGTTATTTGATTACTTCGATTGACTCGTCACCGGTCCGATCAGTTCTGGTTAGACGTCTTAGTTCTTACCATTTGCAGACCGGGAACGAGGGGCGGAGATGTTGAGTAGATTGAGATGGGGAAGCGCTGCGGAGAAGATGATCTGATGGCCCGCAACAGTGGGGTGTTGGCCGTCGCAGGTATCGAAGGTGATGGAACCGAGGTCGAGAAGATGGGTATGAGCGTCCTTGCTGGTCTGCAAATAGGTCGCGACGGCACGGGTGATTTCGTCGCGCGCCTTTCCAGAAATCGGAATCATGACGATGATCTTGGTTTCGGCGTTGGTGCGGAGGCGGAGCTTACCAAGAGCAGCGATGATATGCTCAGCGTTTGACGCACGATTTTCGCCGAGGTTGATGAGGACGACTTCGGGGCACGGGACCAGTTTATCACCGGTTAGACGGGAGGTGGTGCTGGTGAGTTGATCGATGAGGTCGGCGACCTGGGGATTCTTTGCCATGCCGCCGGCCCACGCGTAACCTCCGAAGGCGAGGCGCGATTCGCGGTAGCCGTAGTGCTGGGAAAGGAGGTAGCCGTAGCTGGCGCGTGCGTCGTCTGAAGCGGCCCAGAGGTCATTGGTGGGGCGGCCTTGCTTTGCGGCAAGCGCGGCACCGTCACCGGAGAGGATCGAATCGCCAATGTTGAGCCAGAGAGGATTAGGTTTCGGTGCGGCTAGGATCTTGCCGTTCGGATCGATGAGGAAGCCTGTGATGGTAAGGGCGTTGGGGGGAACGTCTCCGGTGAAGCGGTCTTCGATGGGGGAAAGGCCTTTGATGTAGAAGTCAATGAAGGGGTTGGCAACGGAATCGGAGAGGGTGATGGAGGTCTCTCCGGCGACGAGCTGATGCGTCTGAATGGGGCCGTTGTTGACCGTCCATGCGACGATTGGGTAGCGCCCGGGGTTCGAGTAATGGAATCGGGCGGTATCAACATTGATATCGACTCGTTTCGTGTCCACGAAGGCGAGCTTCAAGGAGGCTCCACAGACTGAGGAATGAACCGCATTCGTGGTGTGTATCCAGTTAAGAGGGGAAAGGCCCGAGAGAACCTGAGGATCGATGGCGGAAATGATCTTGGGAGCAGGCTGGGCCTTGGCGGCCAGGAATCCTTGAGCGGTGAGCCACTGGAGTGAATTGGACTGCCAGGCATCCCAAGATGGGCCCTTGTAGCCATTCAAGCCGTGGCCACCGTTGTCGAGTTCCAGGTATTCTACGGGAACGTTTTTTGACTTTAAGGCGGCGGCAAAGAGTCGGGAGTTCTCCGGACTGACGAGCTTGTCGTCCTTGGCATGGGCGAGGAAGGTGGGAGGTGTTTGAGCAGTCACCTGCTTCTCGCTGGAGAAGCGATTGATCGACTCTGTGGTGAAATTGGGGCCGAGAAGGTTGGCTCGGGAGCCTACATGGGTGAGCTCGCCCATGGTGATAACGGGGTAAACAAGAACAGCGAAATCCGGGCGCGAGCTGAAACGCTCAACGGGGTCTCCGGCAGTCGCGCTTCCACCATCAAAATGCGTGATTGCCGTGGAGCCGAGGTGACCTCCAGCGGAGAAGCCGATGATGCCTAGACGGTTTGGGTTGATATTCCACTCGCTAGCGTTGGCGCGGGCGAGGCGGATAGCGCGCTGGGCATCCAGAAGGGGCACTTCGGATTTGCCTTGAGGGAGGCGGTATTCGAGGACAAGCCCGGTTATGCCATGCTGATTGAGCCAGCGGGCGATGCCGCTGCCTTCGGGGCCGGCGACGAGGCGACCATAGCCGCCGCCAGGGCAGATGATCATGGCACATCCGTTGGGATGCTCCGGGCGATAGAGGGTGAGAGCGGTGGTCGCAGGGGACGTGGTGTCATCACCGTTTGGTGCCGCCTCACCTGGCCAGACAGGTATACGAAGAGGTGCTGCGAAGGTGGAGCCTGAGAGCGCAAGGATGAGACACGCGGTGCGTAGAAAATGGAGTTTCATGAAATTATTTACGATTAGCCGACAGTTGGGAGACAAAGAAAAGAACGGAGGCCAACAAGGCAGAGGTAAAAGTGCAGGAAGTAAACGGCATGGATTTCAGAGGTGTAGGTTAAAGGCTCAGCAGCGATCGAGGGGTGAACGTAAAATTGGCTGTTTATGGGAGCAGGAAGAACTACTTCACCGACGATTCGAACGGCGCGGCTGGCAGGCCGTCTTTATTAAATAGATTAAAAAAGCCAAAATCGACACAGGCATAACGAATGGCCTTCACCTGGGTGGCATCCTTTAAATCAATTATTACAGTGTCCCCGTCGATGCGCGCATCGGCCCAGATCCACGCTCCTTGTTCATTCTGAATCTGAAAGCCTTCCAGTTGGCTTGCGGGATTGGTGCGGGTCACCGGCTTGGTTTCGGGATTTCTGGCAACAGGCCGGTATTCCGTCGGGATTTCCCTCGCCTCCAACCCCGATCCGAGGTGGGAAAAGCGGACGCGGATACGACTGCCCTCCCGCTGGGAAGAGGCATAAACCGGGCCGGAAAAAGCGATGGCTTTCCCGTAATCGTTGGCCAGCGCCAGCCGGGCAAGCCGCTCACCGGCGGGCCGTTTGTTTACAGGGTGATTGTCGGCTTCCTCGGCGGTGTCGTAGATCACGGCCATCCCGGTCTTGGGCAATGAAAGCGCCTGAGCCTGGATCATACGCATCGCCGCTACGTTCCCTTCCGGCGTCGGCCCGCCTTTGACGACCAACCCGGGTAATTGACAATAATAGAAAGGGATATCTCCCTGTCCCCAAGCGGAACGCCACGCTTTGATATGCGCCGGAAATAGTTTTCCGTAAACCTGCGGATTACCGAGATTATGTTCACCCTGATACCATATAAAACCGCGCAGTGTCAGCGGGGTAAACGGATGTATCATTCCGTTATAGAGCAGCGAAGGGGTTTGATATGCCCGCCACAACGGCCAGGGCAATTTCTTGGGGTCGCCTCCATGCGCGAGGTATTCCTTATTCTTGATTTCGCCGTCACTGTTCAATTTCAGCCCGGTCTCGGCGATTTGATTCATCTCCGGTTCCGACGCCAGGGTTTCACGCGCCATCCAAGCCTCGATCGGCGTTCCTCCGATCGCCCCTTGGATTAACCCGACGGGAATACCCAATTCCTTTTGCAGCTTTTTCCCGAAATAATAAGCCGTCGCGTAAGTGCTGCCCAGGGTTTTGGGGCCGGCGACGAACCAGCGGCCGTTTTTCACATCCTGCTGCGGCGTTACCTCCGCCTGGTTACTATAGGAAAAAAACCTGAGCTGGGGATTTTCCGGCTCTTTTTGCTCTTCCGCCAAGTTCCCCGTTCTTCCCAGGAGCAGTCCCATATTGGATTGTCCCGAGCAAAACCAGACCTCGCCCACGACGACATCGGTGAATTTTTTCTCAACTCCTCCGGATCGAACCACCAATGGCTTCCCCTCGGCGGAGGCGGGCAACGGAGCCAATTCGACCTGCCATTTCCCCTGGGCATCCGCTTTCGCTTCCTTGGTTTGACCGGAGAAATCAACGGTCACCGTGGCGTTGGCCTGAGCCCAGCCCCAGATGCGAACGGGTTTCTCCCGCTGCAACACGAGTTGATTACAGAACACCGCGGGCAGCTTCAACTGTGGAGCCGCCGATGCGACGGGCTGCTCCTGCGCAGATATCGAAGTAATACCTAGGCATAAGCAGAGGATTACCCCTGTATATAGGGAAAAGTGACGAATACGGGATGGTAAATTTTTCATAATATAATACTATTTCCCAATTTAAGGGCGAAAGGCGGGAACGGACTTGCCCTCCGTGGTAAGCGCAAAGGCGAGCGGGTTTTGATCGAGTCCGTTCAGGCCGGAGATAACGGCGCGGGCATTGAACTTGGCGCCTTCGGGCGTGGTGTGGATCAACTTGTCGGCAAAAAAGGGATCGACCGCAGCCTTTCCGAGCTTTTCGTAGTCGCGGGCGATGATCTCATTGAGGTCTATAAACAAGGCATGTTCCTGTTCGGCGGCCTGCCTGGCCCAAAGTGCGTAGGTGGTGGCTCGCTTGATTTTTCCGTCCGTGGACCAACTATTTTTCGGAATCGGAGAGCAGACAATGACGACGGCACCCTTGGCCTTGGCGGTGGTAATAAATTGTCGGAGATACCAACCGTAAGTATGCACGATCTCGTACTTGCCGGTGAGAATATTGTCCACCTCTTGGGTTTCGTCGCCGTTGCCCGGCATCGTGCCCCGGGCGCGGGTGGACGGGGTCACGGGGGGAGCTTCGTTGACCGGACTGGAATCGTTATGGCCGAATTGCATGATGACGATGTCGCCGGCCTTTAGGGACTTAAGAACGTCGTCCCAGTTGCCCTGCGTGAGAAAAGTGCGCGAACTGCGACCCGGGACAGCGCGGTTGATCACATTGAGCTTTGCGGCATCCAAAAAGGGCAGCAACTCGTCGCCCCAACCGCGCTGGGCAGAGCCGACCTTGACGGTGGAGTCGCCAATCGCCCACAGCGTGGGGAGCTGAGGATTGATTTTCTCGTCGGGTGTGGCGGCAGTCGCGGTCAAAGCCGCGCCCAATATCATGAGAAAGCTGAACGCAAAATAACGAAGCGGAGAGCGGGGTTTCATAAGTATATAAACGAGGCAGATAACTTCAGGCGGCTTGGGGGTTTTATATTTGGGAATTTCGCCAGCCAAAATCCCTCAGGAACCAAAGCGAACTTTTATCAGGCCTCCGTTAGGGAGCACATCACCGCAAAGCGTGGCGTTGCCTTCCGTGCGCAGCTCCAGTTTGCGGTTTCCTTGCATGGCTTCGATGGCTTTGGGGCGGTCGATGCGGAGCGTGATCGGCGCGTTCTTTTCCGGTTTACCGGGCTCTTTGCCGATCAACTCGAATTCCACGAGCGTCGGAGTGTTTTTGAGGGATTTTAATTCGCAGGCGGCCGCCGTGAGTTGATACCGGGTCACGTTGGCAAAGGTATCCACCCACAAATCCTTTTCGCGGCTTTTGACATAGGCGAAGTGTTGATCGAGCAGAGTGGCATCGGCGAAGGGCAGGTAGCCTTTCAGCGCCGGATCGATTCCATGAATCATTACCACCCAGTTTCCGCCTTTTGCGATGAGGGAATCAACATCGCGATTGGCGGTTTCCAGGTTAAACGTGGTGCCGTTATACCCCTTGGATATGATTCGGCTGGAAATGTGGTGTTGCTCGACCATGGCCTGGACCGGCGGCTTGTGGGCATTGAGCGGATAAGCAAAGGTGACCGGGGCCACCCCGATCTTTTCCTGGATTATGCCAATGGGCTCAACGATCTCCTTTTCCAAGTTTACCTGGTCCCCCTTTTCGGCGGTGGCTACCAAGTTCCAGTGTCTCAGGGAATGGTTGCCGATCTCGTGGCCGCGTTCGGACAGGGACTTCACCTGGTCCCAGGTCAGCTTATTCCCTTTCCCGATCCAATTGATAACGATGAAAAAGGTGCCGCGCAGTCCATTTTTCTCCAACATCGGCGCGGCCTGCGTGAAATGGTCAACGGTGCCATCGTCGAAGGTGAAACTTATTGCGGCTTTGGCGTCATTTTTCCACGTGCAGATCACGGGATCGGCAGCCGCCGGGAGCACAGATGTAGTCTGCGCACCCGCCGGCAAACGCAGTGATACTATGAGCGCGGCTCCGAGCGTAAGGCAGCCGATCATTTTGGTTATATTCAATTTCATGGGGGTATTCTGTTAATTATGGGTTTACCGTTTTGAACTCATAATGGCCGGCGCTGATTTCATATACTGCCGCCTTGCCCTCCATCCGTATAAATTTAACGGCGGTCGCTTTATCGAGGGGCTTGCCTGACTCCGTGATGGAGCCACTGTCCTTGGTCGGTATATACACGGTGGCCGTGGTATTGGGCGGGATGGTGACATCCATAGTTAGTTCCCCGGCTTGTTTGCGCCAGTTGCTGGTGATTTTGCCGAAGGGCGATTGATAGGAGCATTCGACCCAGTCGAGTCCGCTCACCACGGCGGGTTTGATCAGGATTTTTTTAAACCCAGGCGCACTCGGATCGGGCCGGATGCCCGCCAAACCGGCGTAAAACCAGTGTCCCACGGAGCCTCCGCAGGAGGGCATCATGGCCTTGCCCCCCGACCACGTTTCCATGAGCAGATCATTTCCCGCCCCCTTGGTCATCGAATACCAAGAGGGAAACTCCCTCTGCGTCACCAGCTTGAAGCACAGTTCGGGATCGAGGTCGGTCAGTTGCTGCAAGAGATACGGAGTGCTCACAAAGCCCGTGCTCAGGTGATCCTTGTGGGCCGCGATTTCCCGGAGTAACGCATCAACGACCTTGGCTTTCACCGTCGGTTCATCGGGCACCAATCCCAGCGCAAGGGCCATGACCTGCCCGGCCTGCGTGCACGGGCGGTCCTCGGTCCACCATTCGGTGTGCAAAGTATTCAGAGGCATCGGCAGATTCCAATTGCCGGATTTTATCTTCCAGCCGGGCTTGCCGTAAATTCCCGTCGCGGGGTCGAGGAAACGATCATTGAAGGTTTTGCGCACCTGCCGGGCCATCGCGCGAAAACGCTGTGCATCCTCATTTTTGCCTAACAACTCCGCGGAGAAAGCCATGATATTCGCATATTCATAGTGCGCCGGTGTATTGATTAATTCGCGGGGAGTTTCTTCCACGGGAAACCAATCCAGGAGTCCCCAGTCCTGCACGCCGCCACTCTGCTCCGCCATCTTTTGCAAGAATTCCAGATACCGCTTCATCATCGGGTAATGGGTCCGAATCAACCGGTCATCACCTGTATAGAGACGATACTGCCAAGGCACCCAGATCGACATCCCTCCCCACCAAGGGCTGTTGTAGTCATTAAACTTCGGGCCGGGAGCAACCGCGCCTACATTACCATCCTCCCTCTGGCTGTCCGCCATATCACCCACCCAGCGGGCAAACATCGGTTTGGATTCCTGAAAATGATACATATAGGACCAGAACGTGCCCTCGGAGTCCTGGACCCAGGCTTTATATTCCCGGGTGGGATCGTTCGGCAGGAAAGTGGTGTAATTGACCATCGTTCGTCTAACGGCATCGTGCAACCACGTCAGATATTCATCGGAACACTTAAAATCACCCGCCGACGTTGCCTGGGAAGTCAGGTTGCGCATGACCAAGTCATCCAGCTCGGGTTTGACGGTCACTCCTTTGACGATGACATCGGTTGCCGCTGTATAAAAAAAGCTCGGCGAATATACTTCCGGTTGACCCGTTCCCGCGAGCCAGAACTTGCTGAGTCTTTGCATGCCTTTATCTTTTGGCCGTGAAGTAATGCTGATCTGTTGTCCCGCCTTCCCGGTGGTCTTAAATTCAAGCAGACCGTTGAGCTCTCCTTCAAAACTATATACGGCACTCTGGGTTTTTTGGTCGTAGTTGACTAAAACCGGTTTCACGCGGCCGATCACCCGGTTGAAGTCTTCCTTTTGGTGTTCGAGCCGTCCGGCCGGAGCGGTGACCGCCACCACCGGTTTCCATTCGCGTTGGTTTGCCTTTCGCAGGTCGATATCTTCCGAAACAATCGTGCTTCGCACGATCTCTCCGCGAGACCAATTCCAGCTCTTGTCCGAAACGATCAAAGTCTCGGTTTTATCGGGATGAATCAGCCGCAGGTTCAAACGCAGCTTGGGAATATCCATATAAATCTGGGTCACATACTCAAAGCCGCCAAACGGATCCCCATCCAGCGAATACCAGCCATCGGCGAGAACCACATCCAGGGAATGTTTGCCCGCGGACTTGAACCGATCCGTTACATCAAACGTCAGGTAGGGAGTCCGCTTGTTATATTGGGTCCAACCCGGGCCTATCATATAATCGCCTACTTTCACTTGGTTGATTAAACACTCACTGTAGCCAAGCCCGCTAAAAGAAAGCACCGCGCGTGACACCGGCTTATCGACGGCGAATTCTTTGCGGAGGTAAATGGCTCCATGTTCATGACGACGGGCAACGACCGCGGCTTTCTCCTCCGCCTTCGGAGCCAGCGCCTTGCCATCGGTAAGCAGACCCGGCGCCCAGCCTTTGCCCTCGATCGTGCTGTTGCTTAGAAGGGGAAGACCTGCGGACGCTTTAACCGGAGCTTCCAAAGCCACGTTTTTTTGCCCGGAGAACACCTCGATTTCGCCCAAGGCACCATACAGCGGCGCTCCGGCCCAGCGGGCCGGGAGTTTATCAAAACCGAACCGCACAAACCGGGCGGTCTTGTTTTGCACGGGAAAGACACACTGCTGCCAGCCCGGGTTCGGAGCATCCTTGTCACCCGTTGTATAAACCGTTTCCGCAGGCTCAAAACGCTCGTTTTCGGAAATCTCCAGCTTGTAGCGCAACGGAAACATCCACCCATCCATCCACTCCGTCAGGCTCCATGTCTTGAACCGTTTCGGATGCACGACAATCGTATTGATGGCCCGAGACTCGCCCAGATCGATCATTACCGAGCCGGGATCATTCTGGTTTTTTGTTTTGAATAAATATCCCTCGGCCTTGCCGATTCCCGGCTGCGGGTCCATAAAAAGATCCGGAGCAATCCATTCTCCCTTCCAATCGTCCGGTTTCACTTTTCCGGCCAAAAAGGTGGCCGCATCCGACGCGGGCAGTTCCTGACCTTTCTCATCCCAGAGGCGCACCCGCCACCAATAACGCTGTTCGGAAACCAAGGCGACTTTCTCGGGAAGCTCAACCCCCATGGCATCGGAACTGATTTTCCCGCTGTCCCAAACATCCGCCTCACCTTGCGCCAGACGTTCCTTGTCGGAGGATATTTGGATCTGATAGGCGGTTTGCGCCGCGCCCTTCGCGGCGGATTCCATGCGCCAACTCAGGCGGGGAGCCGTCGCATCAATCCCTTCCGGGTTGATTTTGGATTCGCACCGCAGCTCGACCGGCTTGGCCGCTTCAGCCCCATAAACGAAGGGGGTAAGGGCCAAGGTAGGAAGCCAGAGGCAGGTTAAACAAGAGAGGAGTTTCATCGTGTTATATTTCATTATCTTTAATTCAAAAAGTTGGTCGTTTGGCTTATTTTGTGACGTCGGTGGATTCAATCGTTATCATGCCTGCCGTCTGTAAAGTCACCGGCCCGAGCAGGCCGGAAGAGCGCGGGACCGGTGGCTTGTCGCCGGGCTTGTAATAGTTATCGCGATTCGTCCGCGTGCGGCGCTGCTCGGCGGGCAGGAGCGAGTCGCCGCGCAGACGGTTGACCCACAGGTTGGCGACTTCGATCTCCACCTGGTTGACGCCGGCCTTCAGCGTATCCGTCACCTCGATACGCCACGGGGCGCACCAGACCACGCCCAGATCCTTTCCGTTGAGGCGAACCCGCGCGGTCTCGTGGACCGTGCCCAGCTCCAGCCACAACGGGCCGGTGGTCGTCGGCGTCCAGGTGAACTCGGTGCGGTAAACCGCGATGCCGCTGTAGTGGCGGAAAGCCGGTTCAGGCCGCTCGGACCAGGGCGTCAGCGTCGGCAGGGTCAGCAGGCCCTTGGCCGCGTCGCCGGTCAGTCCATCGAGCGGATACAGCCAGGCCGGATCGAACTGCACCGTCCAAGGACCGGTGAGTTCCAACACCGGTTTGTTTTCGGAAACCTTCACCTCGGGCTTCGACTGCTGGGCGTCCGCTTTCCGGCTGACCGGCGTGAAGACGACGATGAGCGACCCGCCGGCTTCCAACGTGAGCGGCACGGTGGTGCCGGTGGCGTTCGTCGTGAAGCGGGGCACCTCGCGGCGCGTGCCGGTGAGCGGATCCCAGAATTCCGGCTGTCGGCCGGTGACGCGGAAGGTCGCGTCGAAACTCCCGGCCTTGGCGCCCTGATTCGAGACGAAGTAGAAATCCGTGTCGGCGTCGGCCCGATGCGCGAAGGCGACGTTTTGCACCGGGCTCTCCGCGCCCACGCCGAAATCGGGCGGCACGCCGTCGTCCGTCAGAATCTCCTTCAACTCGCGGCCCCAGATCACGCGGCCTTGGCCGATCTTGCGGTTGCCGGAGGCGGCCGCTTCAGCGCCCCAGAGCTCGTCCGCGCAACGGCGGATGCGACGATCCTGCGCCTCGGCATCGCCCAGGCCGGGCGACGAACTCGGCTTGGGCCCGATGACGGTGATGCCGTCGCGCACGAGCGCGGCGAGGCGTTCGATCACCGGCGCCGTTACCCGCCAGCCCGCGTGGTCGGGCAGCACCAGGTAGCGGTAGGAAATGCCGTGGGGCAGCGTGACGCGGCCATCCTTGGCGGTGACGCGCGAGAGCAGCACCTCGGCGTTCAGGCCGTCGTATTCGTAGCCGTCGGGGATGGCGGGCGTCATCTGCTGCCGACCGGGGACATAGGCGCAACTGTCCTCCAGAATGAAATAGCACAGATCGGCGAACGGTTGGCCGAAGCGCAGCACCTGCTGGCAACGGGCGATGTAGTCGAGGAAGCCGTCGGCATGCGGCCACCAGGTGATGTTGGCGTTGATCGCGTCGTAGGTGTGCAGGCCGGGCCGGGCGGTCACGTCGTATTGCTGCGACCACAGGTGGATCATGACCTGGTTGAGCCCCTTGCAAAACTCGCCGTCGAGCATGCGCTTCCAGTCCTTCGGCGATTGTTCGAACGCTTTGGCGATGGTGAGGGACTCGGCGCCGACCAGCGGTTTGTCGTAGAGATGCGCGGCCGACGCGGCGGTGCGCACCGAGTCCACGGTGGGATAAAACGCGGTCATCAGACCATCGAACCAGAACTCGCCCATCGGCACGTCCACGCGCCCGCCCGCCGCGAGTCCGTCGATGTGCGGCTGGGGGTAGGTGCCGTAAACGTTCTCGGCGCGCATGAGCAGGCCGTCGGCATGGGCGCGTTGGGTCCAGCGGGCGTAGAAATCGTTGTAGAGATCGGCCAGCACCTGACGGTAATCCCACAGGAAGCGGTTGGTGGACTGGCGGTCGTCCACCACGCGCCGGGTCAGGGCGGGCAACCACGGCAGCAGATCGTAGCCGTGTTTTTTGCGGAAGGTTTCGCGGAAGCCCTCGGTCCACGTGCCCTGCTGACCGTCGGCCGACGCGCCGATTTCGTAGCTGTCGGTGAAGAGGCCGGTGAAGGCTTTGCGCGACGCGGGCGGCGTGTCGGCGACCAGGATCTTGGCGGTGGCGTCGTAGAGGGCGTCGGCCGCCGCCGGACTGTAGGGGTCCACTTCGTAACCGCCTCCGGGAACGGCCCGGCTCTTGGCGCGGGGCGGCTCGCCGACCAACACCACGCCGAAACGGGCGATGGTCCAACGGCCGGCGGGCACGTCCCAGGTCAGTTTGCCGTCGGGCGACATCTTCGCCGTCAGATCCACCGTGTCGGTGCTGCGGCAGTCGGTGACATCGGGGGCGGAGTATTCATCGGCCAGCAAGAGGTTGATCCGCATTTTCGGCCAATTCCACACGCTGCGGTTGGCGGATTTGAACTTCCACCACTTGGTGCCCGGTCGCGATTGCGGCTGGTCGCCCGTCCGCAGAACCTGGAACTCCGCCAGGCGGATTTGCGGATCGTGCGCGGTGGCGACCAGCAGGCGGAAATGACCGGCCGTGACCGGCGGGAACGGCACCACCCGGCTCTCGCCCGGTTGCAGGGCAAGGGTGGTGACGGTGCGGAATGTTTTGCCATCGTCCGACGCCTGAATCTCGCCGGTGGCCGGACCGGCCCCGGACGGGCTGGCGATAAACGCGCGGACGGCGGGCAAGGGTTGCGGGTAGCTGAGATCCAAGGTCACGGGAAATGTTGCTTTAGGGGCGGCGTGCCACACGGTTTCAGGATCGCCATCGACCCCTTCCACGGCGGGAAAATTCTCTTCGCGGCAATAGCCTTGCTGCACCGAACTGGCGCGCACCTTCAAGGGTCGCAGCGGCGAGGTCGCTGGGGCCGGGAACGCCACCACCATGGCATCACGGTAATAACCGCCGGGACCGCTTGCGGCCGGCAGGTCGCAGGTCAGGCGTTGAGGCCCGTCCACCTGGATTTCGCGGTACGTCAGGGTCTTGGTGGCGTGGGTAGCATCGATCCACGGTCCGCCGATGCCCCATCCCGCCGCCGGCACCACGTTGATCGAAATGCCCAGCTTGGCCGCTTCGGCCAAGGCATGTTGGAAAAGCGCGCGCCATTCCGGTCCCATCATCGTCGCCGTGCCCACCTTGGGCGCACCGCCCACATCGAACAAATCGAGCACCGTGATGCCTTGCCGCGCCATCTCGCTGAGATCGCGGGTGATGCCTTCTTTGCTAACGTTGCCGTCGATCCACCGCCACCACACGCCCGCCTTGGCGTCCGTCGGAGGAGCGAGAAACTGCCGGGCCAGTTCATCGGCGGCTTTGGCGGGGAGTTCCGCCGCGTGGGTGCTGGCCAATCCACCCAGGGCGGGAAGGCAGGCAAAAGCGAAACAACGCAGGAGGCGGAGGCGGGAACAGGTTTTGATTTTCATGGGGTATGATTCCGAACAGGGCAGGCCGACGGGGGGTGATTATTATTTTTGTATTCCGGTCGCAGGCAGCGAGGAGCGGAAGCGGTAGGTGCCCGCGCCTATGGTATAAACGGCCGCTCCAGCTTCTTGGCGGAGGACGGTCACGCCTTTGATCTTATTTATAGGTTTGCCCGCTTCGGTCACGCTGGCAGCATCCGTCGTTGGTATATAAACGGTGGCGTTGGTGTTGAAGGGTATCGTCACGTCCAGTTGCAAGGCAGACGACTCCACTTTCCAAGCCGTGGCGATGCGGCCATAAGGCGATTCCAGACTGGTTTTGGCCCAGCTCAATCCGGCGCCCAGCACCGGGCGGATGATGATTGTTTTATAACCGGGGCTGGCGGGCTGGATGCCGCCGACGTAACCGTATAAATATTCACCCACTGCACCGAAGGCGTAGTGGTTGAACGAGTTCATCCCGATGGCTCCGAACCCCTTGTTAGGAGTCCAGCCATCCCAACGTTCCCACATGGTGGTGGCCCCGTTTTTCACCGGAAACAGCCACGATGGGTAGGTGTCGGTCAGCAGAAGTTTATAGGCCAAGTCGTCTTTTCCGGCCTGGCTCAGTCCTGGTAATAAACGGGGAGTGCCGATAAACCCGGTGGCCAAGTGATCGTTGAAACGCTTGATCTCCTGCACGAATTGATCGGCGGCTTTCTCGCGTATCTCGGGTAGCAGCAAATCCATCGTAAAGGCTAGGGCGTAAGCGGTCTGGCTGGAGTCTTTGATCGCGCCGTCGGCTTGAATAAACTCCCGGGCAAACGCCTTTTTAATATCACTGCTGCGTTGGATGTAGCGGGCCGCGTCCTCGGTCTTACCAATGGCTTGGGCCATTTCCGCCATGATTTGCGCCAGGTAAGCATGATAGGCGGTGTCCATCACTTCCTTTTTCGCGCCGCCGCCGGCATTCAACCAGTCGCCAAAACCGCCCACCGTGGTGATGCCGTCCTTGGTTTTCGTTTCCAACCATTTCATATAACGCTCCATTGATTCATATTGCTCGGCGATGAGCCGGGTGTCGGCGTAGTTGCGATAGATATTATACGTGCAAAGGATCGGAGCGTCGCTCCAAGCGGTGCTGCCCCCGCCTCCCAAGATGCCAGGAATCACATGCGGAAATGAGCCGTCGGCGTTTTGATCGTCGCGGCTGTTTTGCAGCCAGCGGGTGAAAAAATTGGCAACATTGAAATTATAAGCTGCGGTCGGCGCGAAAAACTGGGTGTCGCCGGTCCAGCCCATGCGCTCGTCGCGTTGCGGGCAGTCGGTCGGCACCTCCAGATAATTGCCCTTCTGGCCCCATACCTGATTACTATAAAGCTGATTGAGCAGTGCATGGGACGATTCGAAGCTGCCGGTGCGGTCCATCGGCGTATGCACCACCAGACCGGTCACCGCGCTCAACTCTGGCTTGGTGCCCAGCCCGCGAATTTCTACATACCGGAAGCCGTGAAAGGTGCCGAATGGTTGAAAGGTTTCCTCTCCCCGGCCCGATAGGATATAGTAATCAGTGGCCGGGCAACTGCGCAACGCGGCGGTATATAACGTGCCGTCTGCATTGAGCATCTCGGCATGGCGCAGCGTGAGGCGACGCCCGGCAGGTCCGCGGACTTTGAGACGCACCCAGCCGACCATGTTTTGCCCCAAGTCAAAGGTCCAGCAACCCGGCTTGGTTTCGCGGACCGAGCGAGCCGGAAGCTCTCCAATAATACGCGAGGGCTCGGCCGTGGACGCCTGCAACACCACGGTGGATTTTTTACCCTTGGGTAACTCCTCGCCGACCACCACCGGAGTCCAGTTTTGTTGATCAAAGCCGGGCCGGTCCCAGCCGGGCATGGCCAGGCGGGCGTCGTATTCACAGCCAATCAGCAAGTCGGCATGACGCACTGGACCAAAGGCAGTTTTCCAAGTGTCGTCACTGCATGCCCGCTGAATCGTGCCGTCGGCGAGTTCCATTTCCAACTGTATAATGAAGCGAGGGCGGCCTTTATATAGGTTGCGTTTATTATAGTGCGCCAAGGAACTGGCATACCAACCGTCGCCCAAAATCGCCCCCAGCGCATTGTTGCCTTGGGTGATAAGACGGGTGACATCGTAGGTTTGATAATGCACCCGTTTATTAAAATTCGTCCACCCGGGGGCGAGAACATCCTGTCTCACCGGCTGGCCGTTGAGGCGCAATTCATAGATGCCGAGGGCGCTGACGCAGACGGTGGCGCGTTTGACAGGCCCGCTGGCCACGAACTCCTTGCGCAGATAGGGGGCGGGCATCCGGGGCAAGTCCGACTTGGTGGGCGGCGCACCCCACGGATTGCCTTTTAACAACTCGGCACTCAGCCAAGTGACGTCATTAAAACCCACAGTCATCCATCCAGCCGCCGCCTGCTGGGTAACCTTCCAGCTTGCGTCCAAGGGCACCAAAACGGGTTCGCCGGTTTCAAATTGCAATACCAGCTGACCAACGGCCGCCGGCAAATACGGGTCCGCAATGCTGACCACCACGCCGAGACTGTTGCGGCCCTGTTTTAAGGTTTTCGTAATATCCAAGCGCGAGGTCGCCTCCCAATGGGCCCCGCTGCCCACGATCACCCCGTTCACCGTCGCCTGGCATTCATTAAACGCATAGAGAACCCAAATGGCGCGCTTGAGTATGCGATCGGCGGGCAGTTCGATTTCGCGGCGCAGATAGGTATCGCCGCTGTTCTTGCCTTCCTTTTTCGGCATCTGCAGCCAGCTAAGACCTTTTAAAGAAAATGATTTATTATCGGCCTCGACCTCCGCAGTTGTTTGATACGCGTCATCATTGCCGATCCATTTCGCCTGCCAATCGGTGGGCGAGAGCAGTCCCATCGTCCAGCGGGCAGACTCGCTCCACGCGCCGGGCTTTCCGGTTTGGTCCCAGGTGCGGACCTTCCAATAACAGATGGCACCGGAGGTAAGCGGTTGTCCGTTGTAGACAATTTGATTCTGCTGATCGGAGGCGATTTTCCCGCTGTCCCAACGATCACCCTGGTCCTTGGCCAACAACTCCGGGGTGGATGCGATCAGAACGTGATAGGCAGTCTGGCGCGCCCCGCGCTCGGCGGAGGTGTTGAGCCAACTCAGGCGCGGGCGGACCACGTCGAGGCCGAGCGGATCGTGCCGATATTCACAACGTAACTGCGTGACCTCGGCCGCCGCGCTGACGACGGACGATGCGCACGTGAAGAGGACAACGGCGTATATGATTAAGAGTGTAAGTTTATTCATGAGATTTTGAAGTAAAGCCGTGCGAAGGAGGTATGTCGCCGCGTAAGTAAACCACCAATGCCAAGCCCGGCCTTGGCCTCCAAGTCAGCGATGATGCCCTCCTTGCTCAGATTGCCATTCAAAGCGAAGTGAAAGATCCAAGGACGAGCGTAGGCCGGGGATTTAGGAAAAGGCATATTTTTGTATCACTCTACGGGTGAGGTGTCACTTCATGGTTTCCTGTGTCTTGCCCATCACCGGCATATTACAGGGGAGCGTCTTTCCTTTCAGTGGCGACCACGGCTCCAGGCTGTAGCCGTTTTTATCAAAGCGGATACCATAGTGTCCGGCAAAGATTCCGGCATAGGCATGCCAGTTCTCTGGCAGGTAGCCGATGCCGTTGGACTTGTTGCCATCCCAATAATAAAACGCACTGCCCACCGGATTTCTCCGCGGCCCGAGGATGCCGATTCCGGAGTTGAAGGTGCCCTTGTCAAAGGAGGCGACTTGCGGCCAAAGCACTTCCTCGGCCTGCTGGCGGCGGCCCAGTTTATAGAGCGCCATGATGACGTAGTTGGAATACGGCGGGGTGATGCTTCCGTTCATATAACCCTCCCATTCGCGGTAGCCGTGACTCATCTCGTCGCGTCCCATGGATATAAGATTGGTCGGCAATCCATATTGGAATTGGGTGAAGCCGATCTCTTTCATCTTCGCAAAGAGCCGGTCCATGATCTGGTGGGCCAGCTCATCGGGCACCAAGCCAGCACAGATCGCGTAACCGTTGATCCAGGGAAACATCCGGTCACGTAACTTGCCCTCCAAATCGCGCCAGCCACCGATGACACCGGTTTCGGGGTTATAAAACATCTTCAGGTAGTTGTCTTTGATCAACTGGGCACGCTTCTGGTAATGGGCCGCCTTTTCTTTGCGCCCTGCTAGGGTTTCCAAATCGGCCATATGCACAAAGGCCTCGTAATTGACGGCTGTGGAGTGCGCCTCTTTCACCCCTTCGGGCAGTTTATAATTATCAAACCAGTGCCCGCGATCGCCGGAATCGACGATGCCATCGCCATCGGTATCGTGCGCCTCCAAGTGCCCGGCCAAAGCTTCCAGACGCGGTAGCCACCGGTCGAGCAAGGGCTTCCCGCCCACTGTATTCACGGCATACCAGGCGCTGTTGATTAGAAACCCACCGCTCTCGAATGAGGCATACCATTTCCCAGGCGGGGTCACCTCGACCTTCATGCCGTGCCAAAGCAAGTGACCGCCCATGCCATCCAGATACCGGTCCACCGTGGGCACCACCAGTGCCATGGGCGAAATGCCGTCCTTCATCACTGGCGCATAGACCGCCATTTCGGCGTAAAATTGGACTGATAGCGGGCAATCCTGACTGATAACATTATTGGCCAACACACTCTGGTCCACGCGCCACTGCGCGATGTTCAATGAGTATTTCGGCAACCCGCTCAGCCGCAGATCTTGCGCGACGATGTCCGGCCAGGGGATCTGAGGCTCCACCGCAAAGGTGAACGTCCCGCGCCAATTGCCTGCCGGGATGAGTCCGTAGCGTTCCTTCAGACCCGTCGTCTCCGGCACCAAGTCCATCATACAATGCCCGCCCATATCGTGTCCGCCCGACGGGATCACCTGACGCAGCACCGCCTCGTCGCCCGTTTGGGTGATGCGGAAGGTCCCGCAATCCGGCGCATGCATGTAAGTGGGGAGCTTCACAAAACCCACCGGATCTTCGGCGCGCGGGAAGAAAGCCGTCGGCGTCTGTCCGTAATCCAAAGCAAACCGGAACAAGCCGGCCTTCAGCGGCAGTGCCCGCTTGGCGGCGGTGGACAGTTCGAGTTCGATCGACTTCTCTTTGAACCGGAACGCGAGCTGCGCGAAGACGCCGGGCGCAACCGCGACGAAGGGATAACTGACCACATTCCCCTCCCGCACAAACGGTCCGTCCCCCGCCGCTTGAACCGGGCTGAACATCGGCTCGGCGATGGGAAAGGCACCGGCATTTTTCAGGATATTGCAGAGAAACTGTCCTTTGCCAGTGGCATCCAGCGAAAGGTAGCTCAAACGGGGCCGGGCCTTGTCCAGGTTGAGGCGATACCAGGGAGTGGAAATGACCAACTGGGTCGCATCTTCCTTGATGTCGGGAACAAACCCGGCATCCGGTTTCAAGTCCGAGGCCTGAGGCTTAGGTGCTGGACCCGCGGTCACGGCAACCGCCGCACCTTCTCCATACACCTCCAACTCCGAGACCTGCGCGACATCAAAGCCCGAGGTCTCTGATTTTTCCACCGCCGTGATCCGGACCCGGACGTTGTCGGTCACCACAGGTTTGAAATCGATTGCATACTCCGATTGCGGTCCGGGCTTTGCATCTTTCCGCGCGAACAACGGCAAAAACGTGGCGCCGCCGTCCGGCGAATATTCACCCGTGAAATCCCGCGTGTTTTTCCCAGCATAAAGCACCACACGATCAACCGTGCGGGGCCCGGCGAACTTCACCCAGACCCACTGCGGCAGGTTCTGCTGAGCCTGCGAACCCCAGCCCGCTCCCGTTGTCCGGCCGTCGTTGATGAAGTGACGCCCGGTTTGATCCGTCATCACACCCTGCCAACGGACACTGCTGGTTTCGATTTTGGCCCCCTCGGACCACAGCGCCACGTTCCGCTTCCCGGATGCCGGTTTCTCGCTCACGGCAACAGGCTCGGCCGTTTCGAAAGTCAGCTGGGCCTTGGATTCAAACGAGCTGCTAACCGTCCACTTCGCGCTTCCTTTGTGATTCCAAGATTTGACTAGAACTGCATTCTGTCCGCGCTTCAGCACAACGTCCACTTTGACCGTCTCCTCGCCTTCACCCACCAGCGTGTTATTCACAAAACAGCGCAATGACCCAGACGCACGGAGGGTCAGCACGGCTTGCGCAGCCACCTCGCTCCCCACCCGAAAGCCTGCATACGCACAGGCATTGGGATACGAGGCACCGCATGCGGCGGCCAAATCCAGCGCCCCATCTTGCGCCGGAATCGATAGACCGCGCATGTCCCGCCCACCTAGGCCTACGTGTGCATTCCATTGATTGCGCTTCGGGTCATTATTGGTGGCATTTTCAATGTTTTCGTTGGCTTGGAAATCGCCCTGCGTGTAGCGCGGGAAGGCCCCGACGACCCACCAGCTCGTGGGGGATTGGGCGGGACTTTCGGCGGCACCGGCAGTCAGGACTGCAAAGCCGAGACTTATAGTTAGAATATATACGGATTTTATCATATCGATTGATGGCTGAAGAAAGATGACTGGAATCCCGGCTGCTCACTCGCAGCATGGGTAGGTTATAAAAAACAGATTATGGGTAGCACACCTTGATGTTGCGGACTCGGGCGAAGCTGCCATAGAGGGTCACTGGATCGAGTGTTAGGGTGATCTCCTGCGTGCCTTTCCATTTGGTGATGGCGGCAAGATCGATCGAAGTCGTTCCCACGCCTGCATCCCCGCATTTTTTCCATACGCCCTTTTCATCCAGAAGACCGATGATCGTTCCACTTCCGTTGAGGTCCGGCACCGTGATTTTGAGGATCGGCTTGCAGCTGAAATCAATCTGCTTCAAGGGCAAGGTGACCCGCCCCGACTTCGCCACGGATCTACCGCTTTCAAAGTAATCGCTGCGAGTCCTGCCGGCCGGCGGGGTGACCTTGATCATGTCGCGATCCACTGTTAACGAAGCGCCGTTCAAAGCTGTCCATCCCGTGGTGGAATCACAATCGGTGACGTTGACGGCCTTCGGATAAGTGGTCAGAGAGAAATCCTTCTTCCAACGGAAACGGGAATCCTGATAGACGATTCTCGCGTTGCCGGGACTGGTCCCTGCCGGTGGGGTGAAGGTGACGACCTGCTTCAAGTTAGATCCTTGCGGCACCGGACCGTGGTCCCACTCCGCAGGGGATGATGTCCAGCCGGATGGCAGCGTCCAGGTCACTTTACCCGGTTTTCCGCTCTGCCCCGAGGGATTGTGGAGTTGGAATCTGACTTTCACGCTATCGCCAGCACCGACGCCATCGGAGTAGGGCTTGGCCACCAAGGCACCCGATTCCTCGGCTAGACCGATGAAATCCGGCATTCCCACGACCTCCACATTCTTAGGCAACATGCCCATGAGTTCCTTGACGAAGGTGGGGGAAACCCGGGTGTTGATCGTCAGGAATTTGGGATCTAATCCCGGGTATTCCGCCTCGATTTCCTTGATGTCGCTGAGGATGCCTTGTTGTGTGGTTTTTCCGTTTTTCTGGCTCTTTCCATGGAAGCGTTTGTCGTTGCGCACCACTACCGCGCCATTGTCGAGCCAGTAGGTTTCGGGCCCGCGAGGCGAGGGCAAGGTGCTCATCAGTTTGACACCGGGAAACTCGGACGGCCTGCTGAACTCTTCATACGTTGGCGAGGAATTGGAATCGTTATCCCAGATATCCACGGCGGGGGAAATCCCCAGCTCGGAAAGCCCGCGGCGTGTGTCTTCCGCATAAAGCTTCAAATTCCGAGGGGAAAAACTGGAAGCGTGGGTGTAGCCCGCCGTGAATCCCCAGAAGGAGTCTTTCGGCGTGGCCGATTTCGCGTAGAACTCCACCAAAGCCGGGGCAAATTTAGCAATCAGGGGATTGAAGCCCCATGTCACGGGCACTTTACCACGGTTCGGATCCTCCCAGTAACCTTCCATCAGATTGTAAGTGAACTCGATGGCGTCTGCGGACGCCCAACTGAAATTCAGATAGATTTTATTTTCCAACTCTTTGACCTCGCGCACCTGCGGAAGCGGAATCGGACGGCCGGGGGTTTTCAGAGGAACCCATTGCCAGAAAGAAAAATTCTCGGGAGGTCCACCGGCATAGCGGGCACCGTAAGAACCCATTTTCATGCAGGAATACGACTCGCCTCCGAGCCAGCCGAAGACCAAGGCGGGAGGTTTAAGATCAGCCAGAATTTTTTCCAGATTCGGATAGCCACCTTCGGTATAGGGCTCCTTTGCCTGATAGAAGAGATAGGCCTTTTTCGAGATGGCATAGTCCAGCCCCTTGAGAATCCAGGATCCGCCGGAAAAGGAGCCGAACGCGCCCTGCGCGGATTGCTTCCGCTGGTTAGCCAGCGACCATTCGCACGCTTTTTCCTCATCCTGTTCATATGGAGCGGCTGTCACGAGATCGCGTTTGACGACCAGACCTTTGAAGACGTCCTTTGCGGGAACAAAGGGCACGCCTTGCGGATCCTCGCCTTTTGCATTCAGCAGGCGGATCGATTTCACGGTTACGGAGGTGGCCGGGTCGCACGGCGCAATGATCAGTTGGACTCTAGTGGCACGGGGATTGAAGAGGCCAGTGGCGGCAAGGTCGGCGGTAAAGGTTCCGGTGATACGGATGTTGGTCAGTCCGGGGATGCTGGTGGACCGGCAGTTCTCGGGGGTATCCACCGTCGTCGGCGACTTGATCTGCAAGGACCAAGCACCACCCGGGGATAGATCGCTGACCACCACTTCAATCTTCGGGGTGACATCCACATCCAGATAGACCGTCCGATTGGCAGATCCCGTCCTGTTTGCATTGCCCCCGGGACGGGTTTGCACCGAGAGTCCGCCGGTGGTGGGGCGATTCAGCACGGCCACCATCTGGGTCCACTCACCCCCCATCTTCTCATCCTTCCACCAGAAATCGGAGCCCGACAGCATCGCGGTCTGGCATTTCAGGATATTTTCGGTGACCGGTAGCAGGTCTTCCTGAGCCGCAAAATTGGCGGCGATCCACGTGTTGTAATACGTGTTCACCTTAGTCTTTTTCACCGGGTCCACATAGAACGTGGGATATTTCACCAATCCTTTGATCAGCGGAGTGACTCCGTCCGCCCTCTTCATCGCGGCGAACGTGGAGACTGCTTCACCTAACGACTTCAAGCGGGTGAAGGTGAAGCCCTTTTCCTTTTCCAAGTATTTGATATACACATTATTGGAACCCGCGCACATCCCATGATCCAAGGCGCTCAGAAAAAGACGGGGAGCATCCCGGTTGACGATTCCCTGGAGTGTGCCGACGAGGTAAAGCTCTTCGACATCCCGAAGTCCGCCGGTGTCCAACAGATAGGCTTGAGTCGCACCGGAAGCCGCCGTCAAGGTGCCGCAGCAAAGAACGCATGAGAGCGCGGCTATTGTAGTTCGAAAAATATCTTTCATGAAGTGGATGAGTTCGGTTTATTAACTAGATAGTTATTTGATTAATGTAAATTCTAACGGACAAATCGGAAGGAATATCACCGGGGCGTCACTGGAAGCACCCGGTTCGCCACGGCATGGCAATGAAAAGGTTCCGCCAATCGATCAATTGTGAAATCTCTGGAGCCGCTGGCACCGGCCACGAAGGTGTGTGAAATCCAAATGCCGTTGTTTTGGCCGTAAAGATCCTGATCGAGCAGGAAACGGTCTCCCTCCGACTCGAAATTCAACGGACGACCACCCGGCGCTTCAGACCCGACACTGAAGAAAGTGGTCTCATAGGTCGCGCCCGGAGATAGATTCGTTAGCCTCAAGGTGCGAGGGTAGCCTTCGCCAATGAAGCCGGCGGCAAGGGCAGCGCCGGCACCGGTAATGGAGTGATCGGTGTCGCTCCCGTTCACAGCCTGACCGCCGATTTGGAAGCCATCACCCGCGAGAGCCGAGGCTTGGAAGTCAACCCCGTTGACCCTAACCGCTGGGCCGGCGAGATTCACCGCCATAGTGTAGGGCGTGCGGCTTGAGATCCCCGAAGTTTCATCGCTCGTCCACGCGCCGAATTTCCAACCACTCTCGACAGCTCTAACGGTGTAAGTCTTAATTCGCGTAGAATCCGCAGAAGTGACCGTGTATTTTACCGGTCGGGTGAAATCACGGGCGATTTCCGCTTTTTGATCGCACGTGGCGCTCAAGGACATCCTGTAAGGGATGATGAGTTTCCTTAAATCGGTTCCCTGAGGGACGGTCACTACGATGCTCTTTTTCGACTCGTCAATGACCGACGGCATACCCGGCATGCCGAAGGACTTGATATCCGCTTCGCTTGGAGGAGGCGTGAAAAACCGGACTTCGGAAATCCCGGTATTCGCATCGTCACCGCTGAAGTTTTCGGTGACGTGAATTTGAATGTACCGAGCGGTGACTGGAGCAGGAAATGAATAATCATCTCCCGCGTAATCCGCGAGGCCACTCGCCGGGCGAAAAGTGAAATTTTTCACCAGCTTGCCCCATGCTGGACCTTGTGAGGTGTAGTCGCTTCCATCAGCAGGCAGCGTCGAGCCTACATAAATTCCGGCGACTTTGACACCTCGACCGACCAAGCCCGCTTCATTGTAATTCCATAGATGAAAGCCACCGAGGATCTGGGGGTGGCCGAGATCAAAGGTGATCCAGGTCCGCCTCGTCCCGTTGCTTTGCCACATCGTCCCACCGGCATTGGTGGCGCAGGTGGAGTCAGGCGTGATCCATTTGAAGGGTGGATGATTCATGCCTGTGCCGTCGATCGCATGGATCGGAGAGCGGACTCCGCCTGCATCGGCATGTTGACTTTGCGCGGTGACCGCGACGGGCGTCACGAGTTCTCCCGGCAGCGAAGTGGCGGACTTTGGTATGTAGAGAAAAGGATTTCCGATGAAGAGAAATCCGGAAATGACATTCCCGTTGGGATATTCGGCGAAGAAATCCACCTCGGACTGTTTTTTCGCCGCCAGATAGGCTTTCCCCACATAATCGCCTGCCTGGATACTTTCGAAGATTTTCTCCTGACGCCAAACACCGCCACTTCTCACTTGCCCGATCAGTGCCTGCCCGATGCCCTCGCCGAAAACATAGGCCATGCCGGTATTGGGTGAGTTGCCCTCCTTATAATTGCGATACCAGCTTGAATCATAACAGCCATTGTGAATCGTGAACAACGCCCCGCTCTTGATCGGGACGACATCGCTGGCCTTAGCCGACGTGGGCCAGAAGCCCATGGAGTTGTGGGTCGAGTGAATTAAAATCCACTGCATGGTGTAATTACGACTGCTGAGGGCCTTCAGATAGTCGTCTGCCGTCGGATCAATTTTTCCGCCTAACATTTCGACGCCTCGGGTGCCAAAACGCTCGTAGCCAAGCTGATCGGCGTAATGTCGGTTTGCTTCGCTCCAATGTCTGCCGGTCACGGCCAGGGCGCGGGGTTCGATCCGGGTTTTACCCTGATAGTATGCATGGGTCTTTTTGAAAAACTCCCGAAGCTTGGTGATTCCTGAATCGTTTGGATCCTCGACCGCACGGATATTGGCCACCCAGATCTTCACATTCGGCGGCCCGTTGGTATAGCGCGCCCGTTCGTTGTCCGCATCCGAGAAATCTAGGTCGAAGTCTTCATAATAAAGGGGATTGGGATTGAGGCCCTCATGCATGTAATACAGATGCATGGGAACATCCCCAACCAGGACAACTCCGCTGATACCATGGGTGTTGAACGAGTCTTTGATGGTGGCGCGAACCTGCTCGGGGCTGGTCCAGTCTCCTTGGATGATCCCTAGGTTGACCGGAAAGCGGGCTTCGACGTTCTTTTTATACTGTTCGATTTCCGGCACCAAAGCACGGTAGGTCTTGGACTGCACAAGCAGTGCCACTTTGTCCCGAGCGGGCGCTACCAAAGCGTCACTCTCCCCATTTCGACTCACGACCGCAGTTGATTCGCCTGCCAAGCACGAGGCCGAGAAATTCGCTAGGAAAACACAGAGACAAATAATTTTCATAATCGTGTTAGTAAAGGGATTTCGTTTCTCATTGGGTCTATATTACAACCGCCTTGGATAGAATTGTCACCAGACCAAGCAGTCCGGATTCGGCGAGCGGATCGTCTTTCTTCTAAAGTCGTGTGGTCATGAAGGTCAATCGTCCCCCAAGGCTTAGATTTGCCCTCCTGCAACCATTGCGGCCACACTTTAACCATGCCGTTCGGATTGCTATCAGAGCCCTCCTGCAAGTGCTCATCGCCGATCATCCGATTGATCCACAGGTTTACAACATTGATCTCCAATGGATTTTCACCGTCCTTCAGTGCATCGCTCACGTTCATGCGGAACGGCGGTTTCCAGAGGAGGCCGAGCGGTTTACCGTTGAGCGTCAGCTCAGCCATGACCGCCACTTTCTCTAAGTCTAGCAGGAAATGGCCCCGCTTCGCATGGAATTTTGTACGATAGGTCGCGTGGTCGGAATAGTCTTTGATCCCTGCATCCTGATTCTTACTCCAGTCTAGGAGCTTATGAAACATACCTGACTGAGCTGGGCCGCCCCACTTCGGGTCAAGGGTCACCCGCCAAGGCCCTGTGATTTCCTGGACCGGGCTGGTTTCCACCCAGTTTTTCCCGTTGCCTTGGGTAGACTTTGTCGGTTGGCAGAAGATTACGAACACCGAACCGTTCGGTTCGAGGCGGAAAGACACGCGGGTGATGCCGTCTTTGATCTCAAAGCACTTGGCCTGCTCGGTAGGGCCGGTGTCCGGCCACCAGAGCTCCGCTTGCTTGCCAGTGACGCGGAATTCTGCGACAGCATCCACCTGTTGGGGCTCGAGATTCGCCATTACAGCGACGGTGATGCCTTCCTTGGTCAGGTTGTCGTTTGCAGGAAACCAAAAAAACCACGGCCGCGCCGAGGCGGGCGGCGAGACGAAGTCGTTCGCCAATTCATCGGCAAAACCGCTGGTGGTGAGCGCCAGCAACGCGAGCAGGAGTTTTTTATCGTACCTGTAATTCATTGTATATGGCGTTTCGGTTATAGTCATACGCTCCGCTTGCTCGTCAGCGGTTAAGCTCGAATTCATAACTACCGGAACCGACTTCCAATAGAGTCTCTTCGCTGGCTGAGGCGGAAATGATTTTGATTTCAGAAACCTGTTTCAACGGCATGCCGCTTTCTTGGATACTTTCCATTTTTGCGGCCGGTAGGTGCACGATGGCCCGGGTGTTGGCGGGAATCGTGACGCTTAATTTCCAGTTTTCGCCTTCCCTGCGACAATCGACTGCAATCGTCCCATGGAGCGATTCATAGGAACCTTTTACCCACTGCAAGTCAGCCGGAAGCGTCGGTTTAATGTGAAACCGGGAGAATCCGGGGCCGGTGAAGTCGGGCTGGATTCCCGCCACATCATGAAAAAACCATTCATTGATTTGCCCCAACATGAAATGGTTCTGGGAATTCCCGCCACTCCACGACTCCGTCAGGCTGGTGGCGCCGCGTTTGAGTTGATAACCATATCCGGGTTTATCGGACTGGTTGTTTATAGCGTATATCACATCGGAACGTCCGGCATCGGCCAAAGCACGAAGCAGGTAAACATAACCCACGTCACCGGCTGTGATATTTTTTTGCTGAACATCTTTGACGAGGTTTTCCAGAACGGCGGCGCGGGCCGAGTCCGGAACCAACCCCATGACTAGGGCGATGGCATTGGCACATTGGGAGCCTGTGGCGACTTGTGCGGTATCTGGGTTAAAAAACTTGGCGATGAATTTCGTGCGAATCTGATCGGCTAAATCACTGTAGGTCTTTTCGTCGTCGGCCTCCCCTAAGAGCCGGGCAGTTTGCGCCAGAATCCAAGCGTTTTTATAAAAATAGGCCGTTGCGGTGACGGCTTTGGGCGTCAGTTGGGCCGGGCCGGGGCCCTTGGGCCCAATGTCATACCAATCCCCTAAGCCATGATCGACGATCAGGTCCTTGGATTGTGAAAAGAGATAGGCTTCATAGCGTTTCATCATCTCGTAAGCCCGCTCCAGATCCTTCTTGTTTCCATCGAACAGATAGCTCTGCCAGGGCACAAACAGGGCTGAGCTTCCCCACTCGGGGGAATCCCGGAATCCCCCCTTAAACACAATGTATTCAGGCGCGATATCGGGGACCAAACCTTCCGGCGTTTGGGCATCCATCATATCCTGTACTATTTTGCCGAACAACGGCCCTAGGGTAAAGTTGTAGCGAAGGGCGGGACCGTTGAGATGGACTTCTTCAAGCCATCCCCGCTTTTCGCGATGAGGGCAATCGGTCAAAATGCTCACCATATTGCTGCGCTGGGCCCAGCGAACCAGATCGTAGATGCGATTAAACAGCTCGTTGGAACACGAGAACGCGCCCGCCACAGGACTCTGCGCGTGGATGACCTGTTGGCGGATTGATTCAACTTTCGGCAGTTCGCCCCCGGGGCTGGCAGGGAACTTTTCCACCTTTAGGTAACGTGCGCCGCGATAAAAGAACCGTGGCCGCCACTGCTCGGTCCCGCTGCCGGAGAGAGTATAGGAATAAAACATTTTCTCACGGCCCATCGCGTCGGTGATCGCGCCATCGGCACCGATGAGCTCCGAGGGGGTCAAGCGCACCGAGGATCCTTCCGGACCGCTCACCGCTATTTCTGGAAAGGTTGAGGCGTTCTGACCGAAATCATAAACCGTGACGCTGGGACTGAGCTCCTTGGAGGACTTCATTTCCAGCGGTTCAATCTGCCGGACCAGCCACGCTTGAGACGATTTACCCCGGAGCACCCCGGCGGGGCCAGACAGCGCGACCGCGGGTTTCCAGTCCGGGGTCGGATGAAAGGTCGGCGTGCTCCAGCCTGGTTGTGCGCGCCGGGCATCATAGTCTTCGCCACCATAAGGCCCGGAAAACAGGATGGGGCTTGGCCCTGCGGACCAGGATCCGTCGGTGACCACTGTCTCGCTGCTTCCATCTTGGTATTGAAGTTCTAGTTTCCCGCGTAAAGTGAGCGGGCCGTAGTGAGTATATCCGGCCGAAACGCGGCCACTTTTTTCATTAAAATACATCCCTCCATCCAGCGTTACCCCGAGTGTGTTTGTTCCCGCCTTCAGCAACGGGGTCAGATCTAGCGTATCGTATAAAACCGTTTTCTTGTAGTCGGTCCATCCCGGCGTAAGAGGTCGTCCTTCGACGGGTTCCTTTCCGTTAACCTCCAATGCATAGTGACCAAGCCCACAAACATGGAAAAGGGCACGCTGCAAGGCTGGACGAACGCCAAAGTCGCGCCGCAGGCGGATGGTAAAGACTTTCTCCTTAGTCGCTTTGGAAAGAACATCTTCCCCGTTTTTTCCACTGACTAATGCAGCTATACCCCATCCATACCCCTCCACGCTGGAGGCGGCGGCCACTTTTTGTTTCAGCGCCACATTGCGTCCGGCAGCCATCAAATGGACTTCGTTCAGAGCCCATAAAAATTGCTCCCCCGGTTTCCGTTTTGGATATTCGCAGGGAACAATTTCCGTGATCCGAACTGCCCGGATTTTCGAACCGTCGAGCGGGAACTCGACAAGGTTCATTCCGGGATTCGGGAAATCGCTTTCACTCTGGTCCACGACGGTCTTTGGGGATTGAAAATCTGGATTGGCCGAGACCTCGATTTTGAACCGCTTGGGAAAACCAAAGCCGTCGATTCCCTGGTGCGAAACCGGGAAAATTCGAATTTTCTCCACCGGTTGATCCTGGTCGAGGGTGATTTGCACCCACTCATTGGTTGAAGGCAATGCCGTGGGCTTGCCATGAAATCCGTTCAATGCCACCGCCGGGGGCTCCGGCGTGGGATTGGTAGCGCCGATCCACTGTGCCCCGCCCCAATCTTCCGGACGCAACAACCCAGTCGTCCATGAGGAAATGGCGCTCCAATCACCGGGCTGACCGTTTTGATCCCAGACCCGCACCTTCCAATAATAGGCTTTCGAAGAGGCGAGCGGCGTGCCGGCATAAGGAATGCCTAGAGACTCGGATGAGGTAATTTTGCCAGAGTCCCAAATATCCGCTTTGCTTTTTTCGAGTTGGGCGGTTTCGGACGCAACCAGAATCTGATAGGCCGCCTGGGATTGATTCCGCGCCGAGGACTCAAGCTTCCAGGAGAGAAGGGGGGCAGGATTGTCGATTCCCATGGGATTGCCATGCGCATCACAACTCATCCCCACTGTGGTCAACGCTTGAGCAGACAGCGAGAACCAAGCCAGCAGTATACCTGCAATAAATAAACTTAGGTTATTGTTTTTTTTCATATCGGGGAAATCACTCTTTTATGTTTTAGTTCGGGATAACGTTTCAATATTTTCTGCTGCTCCTCGGTAGGCAGCTCCGTGAACGGCATGAGTTTGTCCTGCGGGCGAGATTCTTTTTGGTTTAGGATGTCCAACAGATCCCAGTGCCGCTCAATTACATTGCTACGGGGTTCCTTGTAAGGTTTATTATAACGCGTGTAATCCATCACCAGTTTCCGTCCGTTTTCTTTCCAGTTCTTGATGATCTCACACCGGAATTCCTTGTTGATATACCAACGCATTTCCATATCCGCCCCGAAAATTTCGGTGTGGAATTGATACTTGGGCGTGAGTTTTTTTCCCTTCCTCCAAGGAGGGCATGTCATTGTCCCGCTGAACAAGCTTCAGGTTGATTCGGCTGTTGTCGGGATTGTGCCGGGGCCACTTCCTGCCGACGAAGACTAGCATCGGCTTGCCGGTTTTCTTGGCCATGTTGCCGTTCGGGGTGAACCAATAAACCCACGACCGCGCCGATGCGGGCGGGGAAGCGAACACCGCGACGAGCGGACCATGCGAGAGTGCCTGATTAATCGGCGCTGCTGCATTTGTGTGAAACGATGCGACGACGTTGACCATCGCCATAACGATGGCTCTAGCGGAAGGGATTTTCATGAGACTGTTTGGTTTTGGAGATGTATGTAGTTACTGGGGACTGACTGGAATGGCACGGGATTAAGCCGTATTTCGTGCCATTCGGGTCACATGGCTTTTGAGGTTCAGTGAACCGCTCAGGTATTTGCCTGGCGGCAGCAATACTAAACCACCACCGGCCTTGGCCGCAGCGTCGATGGTTTTCTGAATCGCCTCGGTGTCCATGGCGGTGCCATTCCCCAGCGCGCCGTAGTTACGGATATTAAACGTCGCCGGAGCAGCGGCCGCGCAGGGCGTCCAAGCGCTCACGGCCAGGCAGAGGACGGTAATAAAATGAACAATTTCCATGGGGCTGAAGACAATCATTTCATATTAAATACGTGCGATCACGGGTATCCGGTTAACTAAGGAGCGATGATTCATGAGTTTTTAAAAGTGAGAGACTTGTGAATGAGATTTGATGCCACGCTTTTGAACTTTTCTTGGATTTCAGGCAACGTGTCGCCCGATAAACTCTGGACGCCACATCCTCTCTCAAATCCCCGACCTCGTAGATCGCAAGACGCTTTCCCGCGTGGTCAAACGTTACGAGGCCGAGTCGCGTGTCCGCCATTTTGGCTGCCGCCAGCAACTCATTTGCATGGTCTTCGCCCAGCTGACTTGGCGGGAAGGACTCCGTGACATCGCCGCCTGCCTCAATGCTAGACCTTCGAATTTGCATCATCTCGGGTTCAGTCAACCTATTGCCAAATCCACTCTCGCGGATGCCAACGAACAACGCGATTGGCGGCTCTGGGAAGACCTTGCCAAGGGCCTCATGCGCAAGGCCCGCGCCCTGTATGTCGGCGAGGAATTCGGACTGGACCTCGACAACACCATCTATGCCCTCGACTCGACGACCATCGACCTCTCGCTGACCCTCTTCCCATGGGCCGCCTTCCGGCAGACCATGGCGGGCATCAAGATGCACACCCAGATCGACCTGAGGGGTCCTATTCCAACCTGCATCCACATCACCGGAGCACGTCAGCATGACGTGGGCTGGCTTGACAGCCTGCTGTTTGAACCTGGCGCATTCTATCTGATGGATCGCGGCTACATGGATTTCGCCCGCCTCTTCCTCATTGCAAACGCGGGCGCCTTCTTCGTCACGCGAGCTAAAAGCATACTGCAATTCACCCGGCACTACTCGCTGCCGGTGGATCGCTTCACCGGTTTGCGAAGCGACCATGTCGGCAAACCTAGTCTCGCCAAATCGCGAAACGCCTTTCCTGCACTTCTGAGAAAAGTCCGCTACTACGACTCGGAAACCGAAAGGGAACTGATCTTTCTCACCAACAACCTTGAGATCCCTGCCCTGACAGTTGCCATGCTCTACAAGATGCGTTGGCGAATCGAGCTGTTCTTCCGATGGATCAAGCAGCATTTGCGGATCAAGCACTTTTACGGCACAAGTCCAAACGCGGTGAAGACGCAGATATGGATCGAGGTGACCACCTATCTGATGGTCGCGATCATTCATAAGCAGATGAAACTGCCTGGCACCCTCCACAGAACTTTGCAGCTTTTGAGCGTTCATCCTTTCGAGAAAGTGACTCTAAATGAGCTACTTACAGAATCGGACCACAGAACTAGTGATGACCGTGAACGTAACCAATTAAATTTGTATGGGTTATAACCGGACACTTGTGTTTTAATGTATTTATTCTTCATTATGGTATTTGATATACAGGGCGATTATAAGATCTTGATCAGTTGACTTGCGTATGACGTGCTATTTCATCATCTCGGTGAGAAGCGGTTTCATTGCGTCATACCATAAATCATAACCTTTCGCATTCGGGTGCAGCATGTCTGGCATGATATCGCCGGGAATTTCACCGGACTCGTCCAGAAACACTTTCCCGATGTCGAGATAGCGGGTCATCTTGCCGTCATCGAGTTTGCAGATGATGGCATTGATCGCCTTGGTTTTTTCCCGAACTTCGGAATCTTTTTTACTGCGAGGGAACACGCCCAAAAGGAGCAATTTCGTATTCGGGAGCTTGGCGTGAATGGTTTGTACGATCTTGGTCACTCCGGCGGCGGCCCAGTTTGGATCTTCGTCGGGGCACTGGCCGACATTGTTGGTGCCTACCATCAGCACGACGACCTTGGGGTTGATTCCGTCAAGCTCGCCATTGGTGAGGCGCCCCAATACGTGTTCAGTGCGCTCGCCGCCCACTCCGAAGTTCGCCGGCTTGTAGGGAGCAAACTTCAGCCAGCTCCACTCTCCTTTGCGTGAAAAATAATCGGTGATCGAGTCACCGATAAACAGCAGGCCGATTTCTCCCTGCGTCTTGCGATACATAAACTCCGCATGCCGCGGCGCGTTTTTAAGGATCGGCGTCACCGCGTCCTCCGGCGTGCGGGGCTTGGTTGCTGGCTTGGAGGGCACGGCCGGGGCGGGCGCCGAGGTTTGGGCGAGGAGCGGAGAACCTGCGAGCGAAGCAAGGGTGACCGCCATGAAGCAGGCGGCCAAACTGAATGTGGAATAGATGGATTTCATAACGACTTTTTCTAATTTTGATCCACCCAGTCGGGCGATTCGGTGTTGGTTTTGTAGATAACTGAAATCATTAAGCGGGGCTTAGAACGGCCAAGATTTGACCTGCTATTCCGTCGATGAGAACTTGTAGAAGACCACGCCGTGCGGGTTCGGACTCACGGTTACTGTTTGATCGACCACGCCGATATCGGCGCGCTTCCACAGGTCGCGGACAAGGTATTTACCGCCCATGCCCAGTGCTTTCATATCCACAGTTTTCTCAATGGGCTCGCGGCCGCGGTTGAAGAAGCCGACAGCCTTGGAACCGTCTTCCAAATCCTTCACCCAGACTTCGAAGGGGCCGTCCACCAGTTTCTTGCGGGCAGGTTTTCCCAATGGATCCTGGTTGATATCCAGCACATCGTCATTGGTGAGCAACCGGAGCATGAATTCATCGGCTTTTTCCAAATCGCAGCTCATCCAGAGCGAGGCAGACATCAAAGACCACATGCTCATCTGGAGGTATCGCTCGTCGTGAGTAATGCCGCAGGGTTTGTCCCAGGCAAATCCCGAGATCAGCGAGTCCAGATCAAGCCAGTGGCCCGGCCCGCCGAACTGCGCCCAGCGATCGTTGGCAAAGGCGATGGTTTGCAAGTGCTCCCAATGACCTAGCAGGTCGTTGGTCGTGCGCCAGGAGTTGGCGTGTTTCACATAGGTACCGCCGTTCTCAAAAACCCCGCGGTTGGAAAGGCCGCAGTGCATATCCCGCCCTGATTGCTTGAGGGCTTCCGCGACCTGAATAATTTCATTGGGTTTCTGGTAATGCCAGTCCCACTTGCAATAGTCGAAGCCCCATTCCCCAAATTGCTTTGCATCCTGGTTCAGGAATGAATACGGGCCGACTTGGAATACTTGTTTATCTCTCTCGCTACTCCATTTCCCATCCGGGGTGGCCGCAGTGCCGCCTGGAAATCTGCCATACGAGGTCATCCACGGGGTATGATAAATGCCCGCTTTCAGGCCCAGGTTATGAATCTTATCACAAAGGCCCTTCATGTCCGGGAACTTTTCGTTGGCTTGCAATGCGTTATCTTTGCCTCCGCGTTGTCCTTGCCAGCCATCATCAATATTCACGTAAAGATAGCCGTGATCCTTCAGGCCCAGGCTGACTATCAACTCGGCGGCCTTCTCCACTCCGCGCTGATCCACCTTCTTCAGCAAGACGTTCCAACTGCTCCAGCCCATGGGAGGGCTCAATGAGAGTTGATCTCCAACAACAATCTTCAGTTCACGTTCGGCGACACCGAGTTCATTGCGCGCCGACAACATCACGCGATGCTCGGCTTTGTCTTTCAAACGGCCGGTGATGCGTCCGGTCTGGGAATCCAACTCAAGACCATCGGGGAGATTCTGGGCCGAGAAAGTCATCGGCTTCTTGCCGCTTGCGGTCACGGTGAAAAGGAAGGGCGACCCGGGGCGTACACCAAAAACGCGACCCCCGGTGATTCTGGGCGTTTCCGGTCCCTTGGGAGTGACGAAAACAGCTGCCGGATCGGGCTTGGGTTTGGAATAGACGGGCGTGGGGCAAAACCCCGAATAGCTAATGGCCATGTCCGCAAAGGTCACTTGCGCGTCGTCATACAGGTCGCCTGCAAAATCGGTTAAAACCTCCAGTTGCTTCACCCCTTTGAGATCCACGTTCATGGCAACGGGGGGCTGCCCCGACTTCAGGGGGCCGCTGGACCATAATCTCTTGTTATCCCCGTAAATCAATACCTCGGCGCATTCGGTGAACCGGTTGGCGACCGCATCATCGATCCCCACCTTGCCCGTGAGCGATTGTGACTGTCCCTTGAGATCGTAGGTGAACAGAGTGTTTGCCAATGCCGTATAAGCATTGGACTGGGGCTGCCCGCCCAGACTCGGATCCCGACCCTTTACAACTCGGGGGGTACCATATTTGGCCGCGGTTTTCAGGCCAAAATCTTTCAGGTTGACCGTTTGAATGCCGGTATCGGCAGCGACTGCCGAGCCGAAGACGCATAAGCACAGTGCGAAATGGAACAAGTTCTTAATCATTTTCGTTTTCATAAATTTATCTTTTTAAATGCGAGGTAATACTGGTGCTAAAGCTGCCATGGATGAGAGGATTGAAGTGAATGAACTTGATTGGAATCAGCCAGTCTAGGATACATCTAACTAGATTACTAGATTTTGCCAGAACTTGTGGTTTCGGCGCTTTGGGTTTGATCTGCGAAACTGTGGTCGAAGTCCCCTTTAATTTAGAGTCGGTTATCATTTATTGTAATGCAGTTTGATCGAGTTCACATACATGCTTCCGCCTGAATTGACCCTCGGGATCAGCACGAGTGTAACACGTTTACTACCCGTCCATTTACTGGCCGCCTTTAGATCTACGAGCGTCTTGCCGATGGCGGTGCTGTAGTTGATGAGTGTAGAGGTTTTGTTTTTTTCATCGCGCATCCGCAGGGTGAATTTGCCGCGGACCTCGTGAACATTGAGTTCAAGCCGGGGATCGCGGTCAAAATCCACATCCACCTCCGTTGACATGCTGGGATCGCTCATGGGACTCGCCATGAACTTGGCCAGACAATACTCGTGAAGATTACGACGGCTGGGCCTGAACTCCGCCATTCCATCAGCGATAAGAATCTGCCCGTCGCCTTGAATCTTCCATTTGGAAGCATCTTTGAAATCGTCGATCACTACCGTGCTCCCTTGAAAGCAATCGAGGGTGACGGTTCTGTTCCAAAGCGGGATTCGGGAATTGGAAAACTCGATTTTCACCTGCTTTCCCGACAACTCGCGTGGCGCGGTGATCATGATGGAGTGACTGACTTTACTGCCTCTTTCGACGCCGGGGTGCTTCCACTGGGTCTGCTCTGCGGTGAAACCGGAAGGCAGTTTCCACGTGACCACTCCGTCCGCGCCCAGCTTCCCGTCGGGATTGTAGAGATCAATGTCCACAGCGACCGTGGAACCGGGCGTGATCGCATCATCACGGCTGGTGACCACGAATTGTGAGGATTCGCGAGTAAGGTCAACAAGGTCCGATGCACCGACAAAATCAAACTGCGCGGGATTCAGTCCTTCGATGATCCGTTTTTTGATGGAAGGAGGCAGCCGCCTTTCAAGGCAGATAAAAAACGGGGGAGAGTGTTGAGCGCTGATATTGCGCAGGAGTTCGATCATGTAAGGCACTACCTCCGCGATCCGATCGGTGTTGTTATAATTGAACGGCGGCCAAGGAACCGAGGGCTTGTAGAGGTCACTTGCGCCTTCCAGCACAAGCGGCGTCCCATCCTTCAGGTAAAGGTTTTGATATCTACCCGAAATCTGCTTCTGAAAGAGCCGGATGGGAGGATTGGCTCCCGGCTCGTACCACCTCGGGAAGGGATACTGCATGCATGGATCCCAGATCATCATCCCTTCCATGCCCGCTTGTGCGGCGAGCCGTCGAGTTTCATCAATGAGAGGGAAAATCACTTTTTCATCCCCCAGCACGGATGAAGGATAGGTATAGAGAGCGCCCGTTGGCGCGATGAGGAAGGTATCTTTCGGACTGGCCGTTTTGGTAAAATACTCAACGGCAGCGGGAATGCATTTATAAGCGGTGGGAGAAAAGGTCCATGTCATCGGCACCTTTCCCCGGTCAGGATCCAGCCAGTTGCCGTCATTCCACCACAAGCTCATGAATCCGTTAGGGGTGTCACCGGGATTCACCCCGAAACACACGTAATATTTGTTTTCCAACGATTTACCCGGGGTTTCATTCCGGGGAAACCGGACAGACCCGCTGGTGGGAACCTTCGACCAGAAACTGAGATTGGCCGCGCCGCTGTGGAACATGCCGTGCCCATTGGCAGTTAGAATGGTCACGGATTTCCATTCCTCTCCGACCCACCCGAGCATGGTGCCGGGCCGTTTGAGATGATGCATCACCGGGTCGAGCAATGGAGCCATGGCATAAGGGTTCTGCTGCACCTTTCCTTTGGCATCCATTTTCTGGAAGACGAATGCTTTGTTGGAAACTGCGAAATCAATGCCCCTGGTGTTGAACCAGCCGGGTTGGGCGGCGAACGCGTATTGGTCACTCGTTTTAGGCAGCAGCTCGCTGACGGCCCATTGCCAGGCTGCCTCAGGATCGGTGAATCGTTTGCTCAGATCCATCTTGGTCTGCAATCCGGCGAACCAATCGCGCTGGGCCGATTCCTCCTTCACGAGGGCCTTATTCGCATCAAGGAGCCGGAAGCTTTTGATCTGAAGACCGGAAGCTTCGTTCGGGACGATAAATCTAACCAAGGTGCGCCTCCGCCCCTCCACCAGGTTCGGAATTTTCCTCAGGTCGTAGCGCAGCACTCCGTCCCGTTTCGTGTTTTTCTCGATCCAGACCCAGGAATTCTGTCCTGTATGAACGGCTCCTTGGTCAAAAATGAGCGACCAGACATCGCCAAGATTCTTTGTCTCTACCTCCAAAAAAGGAGTCTTGCTGATATCAATGCTGAGCCAGGTCTGAAGCCCGGCGGATTCGGCATGGATTTCAAGATTGTGACCAGACAATCCACTGCGTCTCCGGATGATGGTGCCGCTCGGATCATAGGTGGCGTCAGAACGAAACGATTCCCAAAAGGGGTTCCGGCGCTCAAACCGGTCTTCAACCCGCCAGTCCTTGCCGGATAGGAGAGTGCTGCGCCGCGCCGCCACTGAATCACTGAGCGGCAGAAGGTTCTCGAGGCCGGCAAGGGTCGCAGCGATACAACCCTGTTCGTATCGGGTCCCGTCATACCGTGTGATTCCTTTAAGCAAACCCTCTGATTTAAAAATCTCGATGGCTTCTCCGAATGACGTCCATTTGAATCGATAACCTTTTTCCCGCGCCAGATAGTCCATGAAGACCTGATCTTCCGGGCCGAACTTGTGGAAATAAGCGCGCACAAAAAGCCGCGGAGCGTCCCGGTTCACGATGCCTTGCAGGGCGGTCAGAGTGAAAATCTCGTTGGCATCGTCGATTCCGGCTGCATCGACGACATACACTAAATGTGGATCTTTTTTGGGAAGCGACTGCGCACTTGAGGGTGCGGGTGAAGCAAAGGTGATCCCGGCAAGGATCAGCCCCAGCAGCATTGAGCCCGCACGAGCCAGAAGTTTTCCATTATGAAGTTGGTAATACATATCTTAAATTTTCCGTCGATCTCGCTATTATTTCGTTTCCAAGATCCGCACGGGTCCGAGTAGTCCGGAGGGTAGCAACGGAGCGTCCGGTTTGTAGAACTGGTTCTTCGATTCGGTGAGCTGCGCGACGCGTTTTTCTTGGGGCAGCTGGGCGTCGCCGATGAGTCGGTTCGGCCAGAGATTGGCCACTTTGATCTCCAGCTTGTTGCCTGTTTTCCGGAGCACGCCCGTTGGAATCGTCACCTGCCAAGGCGGACACCAGGTCACTCCAAGATTCCTGCCGTTCAAGGTGACCTCGGCCATCACGGCAACGTCGCCCAGTTCAAGGTGAGTCTGTTTGGCGGGTACGCTCGGGAGATCGAATGTTTTCTCATAAATGGCGGTCCCCGAGTAGTAACGAATCCCCTCTTCCGCGCGCTTGCTCCAATCGTCCAAGATGCTGAATGCGACAGGCTCGGTGGGTCCGCCCCACTTGGGGTCAAACGTCACGGTCCAGTCTTTATGCAGCGCGAGTAGAGGTTGGAATTCGGGAAAATTCTTTTCTCCCGCAGCAATAGCAGCGACGGCCTTTGGCTTGAAGACGACGAAGAAACTTTGGGTGGGCGCAAACCCCATCGGGATCGTCGTGACGCCGTCCTTTTCCGAATACTCGGGCAGCGGGCGTTGTGTTCCTGTTAGCGGTTCCCAGAGGAAAGGCGTGCGTCCGGTCACGCGGAAACTGACCTCCGCTTTCTGAGGCACTGCTTTGCGATTTCCGACAAAGTAGTAGTCGGTATCGCCCTCCACGCGGTGAATATAACGCAGGTCTCCGTTAGAGGCGAAGTCCGGTGGCACTCCGCGATCTGCGAGAATTTTCGCGGTCACGTCATACTTGGGATAGGGCGCGGGCGGGAGTTCGCGGCGCACCAGCTCGCCCCACGGCCACGGCCCTTGATTGGACTTGGCCACTTCAAAGGCGGCGCTCAGCGGGCTGCCGGCGTCCAATCCGGCCAGCCAGGTCTTGTCGGTATCCACCCGCTGCATGGCTCCATCACCGAGTTTAAGCACCAGCGCGCCGATCAGGCCCGCCGGTCCTTTGACGCCGTTTTTAACAACGACACTGACGGTGTTTTTCCCGGGTTTGAGCAGCGGCGTGACATCAAAGGTCCACTCTTTGGTCACTTTGTCGCCCGTGCCCACGGCTTGGCCGTTGATCGCGAGTTCAAAACTGTCGTCGGCGCTCAGGGTAAAGGTGCCGGAGGCGACGGCACCGGGGAGCTCGATCTCGCGTTTGAAATAACGGGTACCCACCTCGGCTTCGGTGGGCTTTTTCTTCACTTCGTCGGTCCAGATCCACTTCGACGCGACCAAAACCGACGCCGGTTTCGCAGGCGGTAAGGCTTCGTCCGGGAGCACGCGGTTGGTTTTCGCCAGCTCTTGGGACAAGCGGGCGACTTCCTGATCGCTCTGCGGTTGATTTTCCAAACTGGGCGAGCGTTGGGGCAAGTAGCCCATCACAAGAGCACCGTCATCCACCAGCGATTTCACCTTGCGCAACAGTTGGGGCGTCATGGTTTCGCTGCGGGGCAGGACCAGCAGGCGGTAGCTCATGCCATCCGGGAAAACGATGCGGCCGTTTTTCACGGAGGCCCGCTCGATAAGGGTGCCCGGCGAGCAGCCGTCGAAATTGTAGCCCTTGCGGTCCGGATAACCCTGCAGCAGGGCTGAAGCGGGCGGACGGAAAACAACCGGCGCGCCTTCCAAATCGAGATAAAGCACGTCGTTAACAGGTAACCCTCGCTGCAACAGGGCCTGGCAACGCGTCAGATAGTCGTGATAGGCTGGCACCATCTCCCACCAGGTCTGCGTCCGCTCCCAATGCACACCGTGAGGGCCCCAGGGGAGTCCAGGTTTTTTGTCCAACTCGAGTTGGGCGGAATAGCGGTGAAACGCGAAACGATTCACGCCCGTGCAAAAGGCCCAATCGCCCTGCTCCTTCATGGAGCCGGGATGCTGCCGCCAAGCATCCATGTACGAGGTAAACGCTTCCGCCTGGACGACCTTTTTTCCGCGCGTGTGGGCGCTGGAAACCGCGGCAAGGACGCTGTAATCGGTGTTAACCCCGCCTGCCTTCGACCAGAATTCAGCCGAGGGTGTATCGGCCACATCTCCCAAGGGCATATCGCCGACGGGATTCATATCGTATGGCTCGATGGTCAGCGTGAGACCCTGCTTGGCCGCAAACTCTTTGATGTGCCGGGCGTGATTTTCGATGACCAGCTCTCGGGCGGTGAGCCGAATATCCCACAGGAACCGTTCGGTGGTTTCGACACTGTCTACAATCTCGCCTTGCATCGCGGGAAGGTAGCGGAGTGCATCGTAGCCCCGGCGCTTTTTGAACTCATCGCGAAAGGTCAGCGACCAGTTCTGGGCACTCATTTCCCAGCTATCAAAGTGGAGATTCGTCCATGCTTTGCGTGCCGGGTCTTCTTTGCCCAATTTTGCAAAAAGGGGTGCCAGATAATCTTTGAAATGAGCGTCCAGCGAGGCCTTTTCAAATTTTCCGGTTTCCCAGCCCAGGCCCGTATCCGGCGCGGGGCGGGTCGTCTGCCCGGTGAGAGTTCGGCCCATGCGTAGGATCGTCCATTTGCCCGGCGGAACGTCCCACGAGAGCGTGCCATCGGGCGCGAGTTTATCCGTGAGATCGACGATCTTTTTGCTGTCTATGGACTCGCCCGCTGGCAGAACGGTGGGGTCCGGCCGCAGATACGACTTTACGGTACCGGTCGTGAAGGGGGAGCGATAAAACAGCGCTTTTTCATCGGCATCCGCCAATCGATGAATCGTGATGGGGGTGGGATAGGCGATCACCGCCACATCCCGATAATAATCCTTCCATTCCTTGTTCAAACTCTGGGTAAGGGAGCCCAGTCCGAAAAACGGTTCGCGCGGGGCCGGTTGTGGCACCACAAGATTGATGCGCTGGGGTCCGACCACTTCTGTCCCTTTGCCGACGATTTGCTGCATGGCATCGTCGGGTTTAACCCAGGATCCGCCAGCGCCACACCACCCGGGGCCCGTTCCCAGCGAGAACTCCAGCCCCAGCCGCGAACAGTCGCGAATCGCCGCTATCATCAAATCCTGCCAGGGTTCGCTCATGAATTTGACCGGTCCCTTGGGGATGCCCCAGGCCGTTGTTTCGAGATAAAGCGCGCCGCCGAGGCCCGCCTTCTTCATGCTCTCCAAGTCGGCTTTCATGCCCTCGCGGGTGAGGTTGCCGTCTTGAAAATACCAATAAACCCAGGGGCGTGCCTTGTCGGGCGGATGGGTAAAGGTTTGTTCGAGTGACTGCTCAGCCGAGGCCACTAGGCAAATCGTCAAGAGGGTCAGGCCGCATAACAGCCTGATTTTGATGTTGTTTTTCATGATGATGTTCCTGACGGGTTACTGAACGAGAGTGGTGGATTGAATCGTCACCGGCCCGAGCAGGCCGGATTCGACGAGGGCGTCGGTTTTCTTCCACAGCCGATACGTGCTGAAGGTGAACCGGCCGGTCGGGCTTGGTTTGCCCTCTTGCAGCCACTGCGGCCACGACCTGAGCGTGGCTCCGCTCGGGTCGCGGTCGTCCGGCAACTGCTCGTCGCCGATCTGGCGGTTGATGAGGAGATTGACGACTTTGACTTCGAGCCGGTTTTCGCCCGCGCGAATGGCGTCGGTCACGTCCACGCGATAGGGCGGCTTCCAGAGGATGCCGAGGTCTTTGCCGTTGAGCGTCACCTGCGCCATCACCGCCACTTTGCCCAGGTCGAGCCAGGTTTTGGTGGAGGCGGATGCGGGTTTATACTGAAAGGTCGTCTGATACCCGGCCGTGCCCGAATAGTATTTGATGCCGTCCTCGGGGCGCTTGGACCAGTCGTCCAGTTTATCAAAGGTCACCTGCGCCGGGCCGCCCCACTTCGGGTCGAACGCGACGGCCCACGGGCCGGCGATTTCCTGAACCGGGACGGTATCCACCCAGTTTTTGCCGGTGCCTTGAGTGACTTTCGTGGCCTCGCGGAAGATGACAAACACCGAGCCTTTCGGATCAAGGCGCAGCGGAATGCGGGTGATGCCGTCTTTGATTTCAAACTCGTTCACCCGCTCGGTGCGGCCCGTGTCCGGCCACCAGAATTCGGGTTGTTTGCCCGTCATGCGGAAGTCGGCGACGGCGTCCACCTGCTTGGGGTCGGGATTGGCCACGAAATACACTTCGGCCCCCGCCTCGGGCAGCGTGCGATGGGTGTAGCGCAAGGTCGGCGTCGCGCTGAAATCGGGCTTCACTCCGCACGCGCCGAGGACTTCGGCGGCGGTCTTGCCGGTGATGATTTTCCCGCTGGTCCAGAGTGTGTCGGCCAGCTTTTTCAGCTCGGCGTCACCTTGCCCCGCGTCCGCGAGGCTGGGCGATTTTTGCGGCGGTTTGCCGCTGGCGATGATCGTCGCGCCTTGGTCGGCCAGTTGGCTGATTTTGCGCAACAGCTTGGGCGTCATCGTCTCCACGTCGGGCAGCACCAGCACGGCGTAGCTCATGCCGTCGGGCAGCACGATCCGGCCGTTCTGCACGCTCATGCGGTTCAAGACCACGTCCGGCGAGCAGCCGTCGAAGTTGTAGCCGCCCCGCACATGCGACGCGATTTCGGCCCCCTTCGGTGGCTCGAACCGGAGCGGCGCGCCCTCGGGTGCGAGGTAGGCCACGTCCGCCACGAACAGCCCTTGCTGGAGCAGGGCCTGGCAGCGCGCCAGGTAGTCGTGCCACGGCTTCGATTGTTCCCACCAGGTCTGGGTGCGCTCGTAATGCAGCCCCCACAGTCCCATCGACATGCCCGGCACCCGCGTGGGATTGGCCCAGGGCTGGGCCGCGTAACGGTGAATCACGAAGCGGTTCGCCCCCTCGCAAAACGCCCAGTCGCCCAGGTCTTTGATAAACCCCGGATGGCCGAGCCATTTCTCGCCCGGACCGGAGGTGAACGCCTCCACGCCCAGAATTTTCTTCCCGTAGGTGTGGGCCGAGGAGGCCATCGTGGCCATGCTTTCGGCCGAGCCCAACCGTTCCCACGCCCAGAATTCACCCATCGGTTCGTCCGCCTGGCCGCCATGGGCAAGCTCGTCGAAGGGCCCGCCGTAGGCCTCCATCGAGATGCGCAGCCCGTGCCGGTTGGCCAGACGGCGGAATTCGCCCGCGTAGTTTTCAACAATCAGATCCGACACCGTCTGCCGCAGATCCCACAGGAAACGTTCGGTGACTTCGGCGCTGTCCACCACGCGGCCGGTGAACGCGGGCAACAGGGTCAACAGGTCGTAACCGCGTCGTTGTTTGAACTCGTCCGGCATCAACCGGGTCCAGTTCTGATAACCCATCTCCCAACTGTCGATATGGGTGGACACCAGCGTCTTGCCCGCCCCGGTGAGCGCCTGGTTCTGTGCGATCAAGCGGCCCATCAAGCCGTTGAACGCCACGTTGGCCGCTTCTTTGCTCAGCTTGTCGCACTCCAAGCCGCTGCCCGCATCCGGCGGCGGGATGTTTTTCTGGCCCGTGGAGGTGTGGCCGAAACGCAGCACCGTCCAGTTGCCGGACGGAAACGCATAGGTGAGTTTGCCGGTGGCATCCATCTTGGCGGTCAGGTCCACGATGCGATTCCGGTCAACGACCGCCCCGTCGGGCGCGGCGGGCCACTGGGCGGGGCTGGGCGGGGGAATATTTTTTAGAAAACGAGACTCCAGAAAGCCGGTCTTGCTGGGGAAATTTTCCAGACGATAGCGCGGACTCAACTCGATGTTGCCGACCTCGATTTGGGTCCGTTGCGGGTCCTCGATTTTGTTAAAAACCAAGCGGTAAAAACGCGATTGCTGGAACGGGAATTCGAGCGTCAGCGCGGGCGGCACGACGGTGAATTTCTGGAGCGTTTTGAACTGTTTGCCGTCCGCCGACACCTGCAGTTCTCCGGTCAGGCTTTTCCCTTTGCCGCCCGGCCCGCCCAGCCGGGCGGTCAACACCGTGGCGGCAAACGGCTGTGCAAACTCCAGTTGCACATGCGGAAAAGTCTTCCCCTCGGGTTTCGCCAGCGTGAACTGGCCGGGCGTCGGAGTGGTTCCGCTGCTGGTGAACTGCGGCGCGGCGTCGGCCATGTTCACGGCATCCAGGGCGGGCGTCGGGAAGGCCAGCACCGCGATATCGCGATAGTATTTGGCCACGGCTGGCGGCTGGGGCAGCACGCCATCGAAGGGTTTGCCGCCGTCAACACGCGTCTCCGACCAGACCACTTTCTGCATGGACATTTCGGGGGTGATCCACGGGCCGCCGCTGCCGCACCAGCCGGCGTCGTTGTTCATGTTGATCTGCAGGCCGAGCCGCTGCGCCTCGGTGCAGAGATGGGTGAACAGCTCCATCCACAGCGGACCGGCAAACGCCGCCGGACCCTTCGGGGTGGCGACGGCGACTTCCATAAACACGAACCCGCCAATGCCGACGCGGGCCATGGCTTCCAGGTCGGCGGTGATGCCCTCCTTGGTGAGGTTGCCGTTGACGGCGAAATACAAGACCCACGGCCGGGCGGAGGCGGGCGGTTGTATGAACGCCTGTTCGAGCGAATCAGCCGCCGAGGCCACCCCAGGGGTGTAGATCGCATTGATTAAAGCTAGGAGTAACAGGGCGATTTTTGTCGCAGTCATGGTTCGATTTCGTTTTGGAGGTCTAAGTCATTCGGCAAAAAAATGGATGCCGTTGTTTGTTATACCTCATCAGATCAGAGTTTCGCCTCGGCGAAGGTGAAGGTCAGCGTGCCGCTGTAGTTACCCTGGGCTTTGGCAGGTTGACTCTCGGGGCCATACGACTCGGCGGCACCGAACTTCGCACCCACGGCTGGGATCGCCTGCAGAAACGAAAAGTCACCAGCCGGAAAGGCCGTGCTGGTGAACCCGTAACTGATGCGCGGCGTGCCGACCCGAAGATAGACCTCGGGGGAAGCACTGGCGACTGCCAGACGTCCGGCCGGGGTTTCGAGATTGGCCCAACGCAGGCCGGAGAAGTAACCTTGGAACTCGGGATAAGCCCACGCTTCGCCGGGCTGGATGTCGTTATAGGCGGTTTCATGAACATCGAGGCGGGTACCCCGCATACGGTTTTGCCAGACCCTGTGCGGCCCCTCGCCGAGCCAACGCAGGGATTTCATCTGATCCTCGGGATGATCGAAAGTGATGCCATGGTAGAGAAAATCGCCGTTTAGGGTGTAGTCATAATCTAGGCGCAGCGAGCCATCGCCCGCTAAAGACCAACGGAAGTGATTCAGCCCGGCCCCGCCTCGACTTTCCAACCAGACGATCGATTTGCCGGTCTCTGGGTCTTTTCCGCTGCCCGTGGTCAATGTCGCTGGAGCGGTTGTTTCAGCCGGAAAATCCGCCGCCGCATAACCGAGGCGCACGGCTTTCACCGCGATCGGTTCGCCGTCCTTCGAGATTCGCAAGGCGGCCACCTGTTGCGGGGCGAACTGGCAGCTCTTGAGATTGTTCATGCTGGAAGTGCCCTCGCAGAGGGTTTTCCACCGCTGGCCGTCGGGCGAGATTTCGAGTTTGTAACGACGGTCGCCACCGAGTTTTTTGAAATCGATCTCCAGTTGCGCGGTGCTGGCCAGATGGGAAGCGGTAAGCCGATAGATATGCGTGGCCGCGTCCTCGGTGGCGGCGGGCAGCCACTCGACGGCACTGGTGGACTTCGGTTTGGCAAATGACAGCCGGGGCCCATTGGACAACGCGAACGCCTGATCCCCACGTCGCACGCTTTTCAGCACGCCGCTGGTCGCGTCAAAACTCGCGGTGAGGCTCTCGGTCATCAATCGGATCTCGCCTGCGGCGGTTTCCACCTTTGGCGTGCCGGTCTTGGTGCTGTCATCTGTTTGCTGCGTAATCCCGGGCAGCGGCCAAGACCAGCTCCATAGCTCCTGCTGGTCCGGACCGAAGGCGACGAGGGTGAGCGCGTCCGCCTCGCGCCAGTTGGCAGGCAACGGAATTGAGAGCTCGCCACGGCCATGCGGCGGAATGGCGGGAGACGGGGCTTTGCCTTCTGCAAGGGTCTGCGGGGGAGTTTTTACCGCCGACGGATCGGGGTAACGCACCAATTTCCAATGAAAACGGCATTGCTCAAGCGAGGTGAAATCGTAGTGATTTGAAACTGCCAGCCTTCCGGTGAATTTTCCATCGATCACTGGCTTCGCGATTTGCACGGGTGAAAAAACATCACGGACCGTGTAATAGCTGCCTTCCTTTTCATGGTGTGGGCCGACGATGCCATCCGGCGCATTTACGCCGAACACGTCGATCCGTCCATTTTGGTCATCGCGGCGCACACCTTCATCGGCGAACACCCAGATGAAACCACCGGCACCGAGCGGAGATTCGGAAATGGCTTTCCAATAGTCCGCCAAGCCCGCACCCGCGCCGCCGTCATAGAGGCCGTGCATGAACTCGGTGGGCATGACCAGATTGGGGCCGTTGAGGCAACGGAGGAGTTTATCGTAGGTCGGATAGTGTTTGGTATCGACGCCGTTGAACGGGTCCCACGGGTGAAGCACGCGGCGATGCTGGGGATCGTAGAGGGAGAAGTCGCCATCGAGATCGCGGTTCCAGCCGCCTTCGTTGCCGTTGTCCCAAAAAAGAATGGAGGGGTGATTCACGTCGCGCTCAATCATTTCTCTCACAAGCTTACGACCGATCTCAGTGTCATACGCGTGCTGCCAGCCGGCGAGTTCATCAAGCACGTAGAGTCCGAGTTCGTCACAGGCATCCAGAAACACGGCATCCGGTGGATAATGCGACATGCGCACCGCATTCATATTCATCGACTTGATCAATCGCACATCCTCGTAGCTGTCTTCGGCATCCAGCGCTCGCCCGGTTTCAGGACGGAAGCTGTGGCGGTTCACCCCCTTGAGCATGATGCGCTGGCCGTTGAGAAACAGACCCTCGCCATCGCGTACCTCGAAGGTGCGGAAGCCGAACCGCTTCGTGACAGTGTGCAGCACCCGCTCTCTGGATTTCCGCGAAATGCGGACCGAATAGAGGTGGGGCGTCTCGGCAGTCCATAACAATGGATTCTTGAATCGCGTGGAAATCCGCAAACGTCCGGTTCCGCCGCCGCGGACTTTTTGAGTGAACGGCTCGCCGGCGGGTTGGCCCTTGGCATCGAGAATCTGCGCTTCAATGGTCTCGGGGATTAACGCCGGGCCGTCCAGCATTCTACCGCCTCGAAAACCCAGAGTGAGATCGGCGGTGAAATTTCCGTCGGCTTGCGCGTCGATCGCGACGTGCTCGATTGCACGACCGGGGAGCGCCTCCAGCCAGACTGGCCGGAAAATCCCGCCGAAGACCCAGTAGTCACCGCAGTGTTCGGCCTTGTGTGCTTCAGCATTGGAACTGACTTTCGCCACCGCGACTTCTAATAGATTTTCCACGCCTTTCTCCTTATTCAAGAAGTTGGTGATCTCGTATTTGAACTGGTAAAACGCACCGATATGAGTGGCTCCAGCGAGCTGACCGTTCACTTTCACGGTGGCGTCGGTCATCACGCCGTTGAACACCAAGTTGATCCGGCGACCCTCCCAGTTTTCCGGAACGGTGAATTTACGGCTATAAAATCCCGTTTCCTGAGGCTGGGAGCTTCCATTTCCATAGGTAAAGTTTCCGAAACCAAGAAGCTCCCAGTTCGAGGGCACGGGAATGGTGGCGACCTCACCGGAACGCCTGCCGCCCTCGATTTTGAAATCCCATGGTATCGCATCTTTGGGTCCTTGGCCTGATAGATATTGGATCTCGGTTCTCACGTCTTCGGCCAACAAACGCATTGGCAGCAAGATCGCGGCACCGATCAGTAGGATTCTAAAGGTTTTCATGCCGTTAAATGATAGAGATATCGCATTCTCAAACTGCGTAAACGTTGTTTCGATCCCGATTTGTAGTGGAAGTGCAAGATCATGAATGAAGTATTTCACTACTTAAGCACTTAAAGGTGCATACGGAATTGGTGTTGCCGACGAAAGCCCGCATCGACTTGCCGCTTTGCTTCGCCTCCTGCTTGGCAATCTCGAAGGGTTCTATCCATTTCAGTTCGGCGACGGGCTTGCTAACTTTTCCTCCTGCAGGTGGTGCGTCCGCGGCATGAACTGGGGTAATCGTTTTCAGTGCCGCTAGGAACAAGGCAGCGAGGATGTTGGTTTTTTTCATGAGTTTATGACGACGGCCTGGATGCTCGTGGGGCGATGGAATGCCTTCTCTAGACCAAGGACATCCCTTACTCCAACTCGCCAGCGTATTTTTCCTTTTTCATAGGTGGCTGCGTGCAAATCGTATGGTCATACGTGCATCCAGTGAATCACGGACCTGGAGATAAGGGGCAGACAAAAAACATCGGCAAGCAGGACAAAAGCCATGGGCACACTGCCGTCTCTGGGATGTAAGGCCCACCAGCGTGAAACTTGCCACCTCCAACTTGATTCCTCAGCGCCGGAGAGTTTGCGAAAAGATAACATTTCAGGGGTAGCAGACCTTGATACTCCGAAGCCTCACGTATTTCCCATGACTGGTCGCGGGATCGATGCTCAGCGTTAGATCTTTTGTGCCAGTCCATTTAGTTGAACTCAGGTCAATGGAACCGCCCGAAATTTTGCACTCTTTGTATTCGCCTTTATCATCGGTGACCCCGATGCGAGTTCCACTGCTGTCTTGGTCTGGAATGTTGATGATCAGAACGGGTTTGCGGCTGAGGTCGAGCTGTTTCAAGGTGTAGGAAACCCGGCCATTGTTTTCGATCTTGGTGCCACTCCGGGAATCGTGGCGATCCACAGCAGTCTTCGGGGTGATCTTGAGCATTCCGCGGTCCACACTAACGGTCGCTCCGCTCGTGGCCGTCCAACCCTCCGTGGATTCGCAATCGGAAAGGCTGCTCCCTTGCGGATAGGTCGTTAAAGACAGCTCTTTTTCCCAGCCAAAACGGGAATCCTTGTAGCCGATCACCGCAGTTCCCGAGGTCATGCCGGCAGGCGGAGTCAAGGTCACCGTCTTCTTCAGATTCCCCCCTTTCGGAACCGATCCATGGACCCACTCTGCCGGCGATGATTTCCATCCCGGCGGCAGCGTCCAGCTCACCTTGCCCGCATCTCCAGTTGTTCCCGAGGCGTTATGAAGCTCAAAGCTGACTTTGAGGGTGTCGCCGGAACCCACTGCCTTCGAGAAAGGAACAGCCGTCACGGCACCGGCTTCCTGTGCCAGAGCAATGAAGTCAGGCATCCCGACCATCACCACATTCTCGGGTAACAACTCTTGAACCGCTTTCAGGAAAGTCGGCGCGAACCGGCTGTTGCAGGTTAAAAACTGTGGCCCTTTCTCCGGGTGCTTCGCTGCGGCAGCCTTGATAGATGCGACAATCGTTTCGGGCGTCGATTTTCCATCACTCTGCCAGACGGAAAATAGCCCCTGATCCAAGCGCACAACAGGACAGCCGTTATCCAGCCAATAGGTCTCCGAAGCTTTCGATCCATTGGGAAGGACACTCATGAGCTTGACGCCCTCGGACTTCGGAGTTTGCTGGCTGAGCGCCTCGTAAGCCGGGTTATACGACGAGTTGCAATCCCAGACATCCACGGCGGGAGAAAGCCCCAGCGCACGGATTCCACGTGAAGTTTCTTCCGAATACTTCTTTAAATGAGCCTCCGGAAAACCTGAGAGATGAGTGTATCCTGCGGTAAAGCCCCAGAAAGAATCCTTGGGCGTGGCCGATTGGGCGTAAAACTCCACGAAGGCCGGCGAGTATCGGGCGAGCAACGGATTGAAGCCCCAAGTGGCGGGCACCTTGCCGCGGTTGGGGTCCTGCCAGAATCCATCCATCAAATTGTAGCTGAACTGAATGTAATCTGCGGATGCCCAGCTGAAGTTGACATAAACCTTGTTCTCCAGCCGGGTGACTTCCCGGTCTTGAGGCAGCGGAACCGGTTGTCCCGTTTTTTTGAGCGGCACCCATTGCCAGAATGAAAAATTCTCCGGCAATCCCCCGGAATAGCGCGCACCGTAATGGCCCATTTTCATACACGCATAGTCCTCGTCGCCCAACCAGCCGAAGACCAGCCCCGGCGACTTGAAATCACCGAGAATCTTGTCCAGATTCGGGTATCCATCTTTCACAAAGGGAGTCTTGTCCTGATAGAAATGGTAAACTTTTTTGGCGATGGTGTAGTCGAGGCCCATGAGAATCCACGAGCCTCCGGCATAAGAAGCGAAGGCATCCGGTAAGCATTGGCTGCGCTGATTCGCCAGTGACCATTCGCAGGCGCTATCCTCGTTTTGCTCGTAGGGGGGCGAGGCTGCCAGATCCCGTTTGATGACCAGCCCCTCAAACGCATCCTTCCTAGGAGAATAAGGAGGGGCCGACGGCTCTTGACCGTTCGCATCCAGAAAGCGGATTGATTTCACCGTGACGCTCACCTCAGGAGCTGAGGGAGTGATGTGTAGCTCGGCCCTTCCAGCACGCGGCTGAAAAAGGCCAGTGTTAGCCAGATCGACCACGAAGGTTCCGGTCTTGTCCATATTTGCCAGGCCGGGGGCCATCACGCCGCCTCGGTTCTCGAAGGTTTTGATCGTCGAACCCATGGAGACTCCCAGAGACCAAGCCCCGCCGGGGCTGAGCTCACTCACCACGATCTCAACCTTCGGCGTCACATCCAGATCCAAATAAACCACCTTGCCGGCATGGCCACCCTTCCTCCCGGAGGTCACGCTCAAGCCATTCTCTTTCGAGTTTCTCATCTTCACGAACATCTCGCTCCAACCGCCCATGCCGGTGTCCTTATACCAAAACTCCGAACCACTCAGCATGGACGACTTGGATTGAAGCATCCCGTCGGTGACGGGAAGCAAATCCTCCTGCGCGGCATAGTTGGCGGCAATCCAGTAGTTGTGATACAGGTTCACCATTTTATTGGCTTTCGCGTCCCAATGAGTCGCAGGATATTTGATAAGACCCTTGATCAAGGGCGTAACTCCGTCCTCCCGCTTCATCGCGGCGAACGTCGCAATCGCATCCGGCAAGGACTTGAGCCGGGTGAACTTGAAACCTTTCTCCTTCGCCAGATAGTCCGCGTAGACATTGTTGGTGGAACCTTTGGCCAAGAACAGACGCGGAGCATCCCGGTTCACGATCCCCTGAAGAGCGCCGACTAAATAAAGCTCCTCCACATTCCCGAGCCCGGCGGTGTCCAATAGATAGGCCGGGGTTGCCAAGATGGTCTGCGGGCTCGTCAGCATCACCGCCATGGCGGCGAGAATCGTAAATCGTTTTTTTGTCATTTTTTCGAAAGTGACATCGACGATCACTTTTTCGGGAAAAGCTGTCGATGGGCTACAGGTAGTGGATCAGGCGACGGAGGGTTTGAGAATCGAGCTGCGTGCATTTCTCACACGGAATCGTGCATCTTACGTCCCGACCGACCATGAAAGGCAGGAATGCACGCCAATACATGCAAAATGCACAAATGCCTGTTTTCAAAATATGCACAGTCAGGGAGTATGTCGTGGTGTGTGATATCAGTGCAAAATGGACCTTCGGCAACCCTGAGCGAGCTAACGGTCGCACTGAACCTCGTGCGCTGTCGTTGAGAGACGACGGTCCAGGTCGATGGTCGTAAGATCGGGATCCAGATCCGCCGGTCCGCGCCGCGCCTCCACGATTTAGGGCAGTTGCCCCGAAATCATTGTTTTACCTTCTTCCATTGAACCCAACCGCTGCTAACCCAATGAAGTTTACCGACTCTGTGTCTGCCTTTTTGTGCCAAATACCGTCCTCTCTTCACAAGGGGCTCGTCGGGTTGCTCGGCGTGTTAGGTTTCGCCCAGTCCTTCGGCGCAGAACCGATTGCGCAAGCGTTTGAAGTTCGCTACTTCACGCAAAATCCGGCGGCCATCGGCGAAACGGATTTCAAAGGAAAAACCGAATTCCTCACCACCGATCAACGCGTCGATTTCCTCAAAGCCTACGCCGACTATGGCCGGATTTTTTGGGGCGATCCGAAACTGGACAAAGAAGTATTTCCTCTGTCCGAAGCCCGCGTGCTCACCCAGAAGATCAAACCGCAGCCCAAGCCGCAGGTTCGCGTCCGGATGCTGCAGGATGATTGGGCTTGGACGGGCCTTGCGCTGTCGACCGGGGCGAAGACTAAAACCATGCAACAGCCTTGGCTGAAAGCACCGGGTTTGAGCATCGCCGACGGCCGCCTGAACTTTACCGAGGCTGCCCAAACCTCCTATAACATTGAACCCAGCCTAAACTGGCGCGGACGTCTCCAACTCCAGTTGGATGTGAGCAAGACGCAGGCGGAGAGCACCTTCGCCTTGGGCCAGGCCGTCGTGGTCGGCTTCGACGCCCGGCAAAAGTTCTTTTATATTACCGATCAGAAGCGGGTTTTCCCGGATGTTAATATAGTTGCGGGCGCGGTGGCCCTGGCGCTGGAAGTGGATTTCACCACGCAGCGTTTCAACGTGAAGATAAATGATAAACTCGTGGCCGACTACGTGCCGTTTTCCGACCCCAAGGCAGTCGCCGCCGCGCAGCTGGAAATTCGCGGAGCCGCCCGGCTCTCCATCGGCTCACTCTACGGAGCGGTTTATGTTAAACAAAACGTCGCGGAGTATCCTTATACCATTCACAGCTTCATCGACGCCGATTTTAAACCCGCCGTATCCACCGACGGTTGGGTGAATGCTGGCTATAATGATGCCGCTTGGGCGCGGTCCGCGCTCCCCATTGTGCATGGCGGCGAACGCTACCAGGGCGAAGCGCTGTTGCTGCGCAAAACCTTTGTCATCGAAAACCCCGAGGCCTGGTCGCAGGCGCTGCTGAATCTGGAAACCGTCGTGCCGTCCGGCACGCTTTATATCAACGGAAAACCGTTCGAGGTGATCCATGATGTGAAGCCGAAGCAGATTGATATTCGCCGCGCCCTGCGCCGTGGCACCAATACCATCGCCCTGCAGGTTGACAGCTACTTGGTTAAAGAGGAACAGGTCATGAAACACACCTCCACGGACCGGAACACCGGCTGGTTTGCGGGCCGGATTCACTTGGACCTGCTAAAAAACGAAGCGCTCGACGACGTGTTTGTATCCACGGCCAAGCTCGCGAACGACAGCGCGGAACAGGACTTTGATGTTACCTGGCACAGCAATCGGGACGAGGTGTTCACCGGAAAAATGCGGATCAGCCTCGCGCCTTGGTTCCCTCGCGAAGGCGCGCCGGTCGTGGTGCAGGAAGTCCCGGTCACCGCCATCCCCAAGATTGCGAATCGGTTGAAGCATCGCCTGACGGTGCCCAAGCCCGCCCTGTGGACCAGCGATTCGCCCAACCTCTATTTAGGCAAGGTGGAGCTCCTCGATCATACCGGGGCGGTGGTCGATGATTGGAACGTCACCACCGGCCTGCGCACCGTTTCCCAAACCGGCGGAACCTTTCGGATCAACGGCCGCCCGGAAACCCTCCGTGCGCCCCTGTTGTTCGGCAGCCGGACGCCGTTGGAGAACATTTCCAAGTGGGACAAATGCCCGCCGCTGGAAAATCTCGTGCAGGAACTCACGATGATCAAACGCATGAATGGCAACGGCGTGCGCATGAGCGTGCATGACACCAAGCAAGGCGGCATCAACGACCCGCGCATTGCGGAGATCGCCGACCAAATGGGCCTGATGCTCATCTGGCAGACCTCCGCCTGGCTTCGCGAAGGCAACGTGTTCAGCATCGATGTCGATCTGCTGAGCGCGGACGTCCACCTGGTGCGCAATCATCCGTCAATCGTGATGTGGCAGACGGCCAATCACCCTTATGATTGGTATGGTTGGGACAACGTGATGGTGGCCTATCGCCGAATTTACGACGCCATTGTGCGCTGGGATACCACGCGCCTGATTTCCCCCAACGCGGATTTCCGCTATTTTCACCCGACCAGTGACGACGGCACAACCGACCCCGATGGAAAGCCGGTCAGCCCCGACCCCATCTGGACCGCGCCGCTCATCACCCGCGGCAACATGGACTACATCTGCGGCTACGGAAACAGCTGGACGGCGTTGCGGAAATGGCCCGACCCGGAGAAGGACGAATGGCCCCTGTATGTAAAGTTCAAGCCGGTCATACGTCCCTTTCTCGAAAGCCCGGACCGCGCATATTTCAATTTCGAGCATGACGAATCCGCCGCGCAGCCCAATTGGACGCTGATCAAGGGCCAGCCCTATTATCACGTGGCCAGTTATGAACATAGTTATGAAGAAGGCAGTATCGGCCGCCTGCTCAGTTTCGACGAATGGGACACGAGCCAGGCGTGGCAGGCGCTGATCGCCTACGAATCCATCAAGAAAATGCGGATGTGGGACTACGACGGCTTCAGTTGGTGCAACCTGCGCGGCGGCCCCAACACCGCCACCTACCAGAAACCGCTCATGGATTACGAAGGCGTCGCGAAGCTGGCCTTCTATGCCCACAACATGGTTTTCCAGAACACCGTTGCCGGCAGTGAAAATGTGGACGTCGTCTACGGACCGGGAGACTCGATCACGCCGGTTATTTTCAATTTGGGCGACGCGCGCACCGTGTCGTTGTCCGCCCGGTTGCTCACCCGCGACGGCAAGATCCTCGAAACGAAGGCCCTCGGTCGCTTCGATCTGCCGGCCGGGCGGACCTTCGTGCGCGGCACGCCCTTCCGCTTTGAAAACACCCCTGCGGATGGAACTTACGTCGTCACTTACGTGTTGGAATAAATAGAACTCTCCACCCCTTAGCATCCCAATGAAATTCCCTTCTTCTCTTTTAGCCGTCATCGCCTGTGCTCTCGGCTTTGGCACCGGATCGGCATTCGTCCTGAATGCTTCCGGCGCCGCTGCGCCGGCAGTGCAGTCCCTCGCCGGGGAATGGCGGTTCGCGATCGATAAAGAATCGGCCGACCTCTTCAAAACCGACATCGCCACCGACCGGATCGCGCTGCCCGGCACGACTCAAACGGCCCGCAAAGGAGCCGTCGTGCAGATCTCTACGCAAGAATCGAAAAGCTGGATGCCCACCCACGCCAGCCCGGACGTGGCCTGGTATCAGCGCGACATCGAGATCCCGGCAGATTGGGCCGGAAAGCGCATCACGCTGCTCCTGGAGCGCACCAAGATCACGCGCGTCTGGGTCGGTGAGCGCGATATGGGCGGCCAGGACGGCATCGTCACCGGGCAGGTCCACGACCTGACTGCGGCGCTGACTCCGGGCAAACATCGCCTGACGGTCCTGGTCAAACGCGGCCCTCTGCCGCGCCTCATTGGCGGGTGGCACCTGGGCGGTTTGCAGGAGAACTGGAACGGTATCATCGGTCGCATGGAGTTGCGCGCGACCGACCCGGTCTGGATCGAGCGCATCAACATCCGGCCCGACATCGCCGGCAAACGGGCCAAACTGCTGGTTTACCTGGGCAATACCACCGGACGGCCCGTCAACGGCGAGTTGAGCCTCGCCGCCGAGAGCTGGAACGCCGGCGCTCAGGCGACACCCCACCGTCCGGCGACGATCACGCACCGGTTCACCGCACAAACCGGCGGGGACGAAGCGCCGATCACCCTCGATTACGAACTCGGGTCGGGCGCGCAGCTGTGGAACGAGTTCTCCCCCGTGCTCTACAAGCTGACCGCTTCGCTGAAGACCACCGGCACCGCGCGCCCCTACGACGACGCCTACACGACCGATTTCGGCCTGGTCGAGCTGCGCAGCAAGGGCACGGTTTTCACGGTCAACGGCACGCCCACCTTGCTGCGCGGCACCCACGACGGCGCCAGTTTCCCGCTCACCGGCCATCCGCCGATGGATCTGGACAGCTGGCTGCAGATCCTGCGCGTGCTCAAGTCCTATGGCGTCAACCATGTGCGCTACCACACCTGGACTCCGCCTCAGGCCGCGTTTGCCGCCGCCGACCGGCTGGGACTTTATCTGCAACCGGAGTTGCCCATGTTCTCGGACTTCAAACCCGGCGAAAACCAGGTGGCCACCGCCTATGCGGTGGAGCAGGGCAAACGCACGCTGCGTTCCTGGGGCAACCACCCTTCGTTTGTGATGTTCGCACTGGGCAACGAGTTGCCCATCACCCCGACCAACCGCCCGTTCGCCACCGAGATGGTCAACGCCCTGCGCGCGGTCGATCCCTCCAAGCTCTATGCCGAGGGCTCCAACAATACGCATCACCAGCCGACGCTGAATCCCAACGACGACTACTGGACGACCATGGCCATCTACACCCCCGATAAACGCTACGTGGAGATTCGCGGGTATTTCAGCGAAGGCACCGGCTGGATCGCCAACAGCCCGCCCTCGACCCTGCGGGATTATACGTCGGTCCTGAAACTCAGCCCGAACGTTCCGTTGATCAGCCACGAGATCGGCCAATACACGATTTTCCCAAATCTGGACGAGCGAAAGCGCTACACCGGCGTCATACGTGCCTGGAAATTCGACCGGACCGAGGAGCGCATGCGCCAGAATCACGTGGACGGCCAGGACGCTGATTTTCAGCGCGCTTCCGGTGCCTTGGTGGTGGCCTGTTACAAAGCCGAAATCGAAGCCTACCTGGCGACGCCCGGCTTTGGCGGTTTTCAATTGCTCGATCTGGTCGATTTCCAAGGCGGCGGCCCGTCGCTGGTCGGCGTGCTCAACGGCTTCCGCGAATCCAAGGGGCTGATCACGCCGGAGCAATGGCGCGAGTTTTGCTCCGAGGTCGTGCCGCTGGCGCGTTTTGCCAAATACGTGTGGACCAGCGACGAAACGTTCTCCGCCGCCGCCATCGTGGCCCAGTATGGCCCGGCCAAGCTGGCCGCCGCCCGGCCGCAGTGGACGCTCACCGACGAGGCGGGCACCGTCGTCGCCCGCGGCCGTTTGCCGTCCGCCGACCTCGAACCCGGCGGCGTACGCGCGCTGGGCAAAATCGAGACGTCGCTGGCCAGTGTGAAAGCGCCCGCCCGGCTCACGCTGGAGCTGAGCCTGGAAGGCACGTCCTACCGCAACCGCTGGCCGCTCTGGGTTTACCCCAAGCAGCCCGCCGCGCCGGCCGCCCCCGCCACCGTGGAGGTGGTGCGCACGCTGGATGCCGCGCAAACCGCGCTGGCGGCGGGACGGCGCGTCGTGTTCCTGCCGGATGCGAAGGATATCAAAACCGCCAGCGTTCCCACCCGGTTCACGCCCGTCTTCTGGAGCACGCCCCTGTTTCCCGATCAGCCGCCGACGATGGGCCTGCTCTGCGATCCCAAGCACCCGGCCCTGGCGCAGTTCCCCACCGAATCGCACACCAACTGGCAATGGTTCAACCTCCTGCGCGGCGCCCGCGCGCTCGTGCTGTCACCCGGCGAGTTGCCCGACGATTACCGGCCGTTGATCCAGGTGATCGACGACCTGCACACGTCCCGCAAACTCGCCCTGGCCTGGGAAGTGCGCGTCGGCCCGGGCAGCCTGTTGGTATGCACCGCCAATCTGCCGACGCAGGGCGAAAAACCCGAGGCGCGGCAACTGATGACCAGCCTGCTGACCTACGCCGCGTCCGACGGATTCCGCCCGGGCGCGACGCTCACGCCGGAAAAACTGCAGGCGATTCTTACCAAGCAGCTGAAAGATGCCAAATCGACCAAGCAGTAAAGAGCGAGTAAGCATCCCAAACCACCCTCCTTTCCCTAAATATATAATATGAAAAACAAATTCATCAGCGCAGTCATGTTGACTGGCTTGTTTCAAGCGGCGGTTTTCCCCAGCTTGCTAAAAGGAGCCGAAAAAACAGCCCAGCCCCCGCCTCCGTTTCCGGCGGTGTCCTCCTTTCCGTCGCTGACGACCGAGCCCACCATCGGCTTTGAGCTGGTCGAGTTCCAAAAGAAACCCGTGATCGGCAAAGACCATCCCGATGCTCTGGATATAAAATACGGCTTCGAGGGCGGCATGGTTCTCAAGCTCAATGGGGTTTATCACATGTTCACCGCCGAGAATCCCGACAAGCCGATTATTGTTAGGATGCGCATCGCCCACTGGACCAGCACCGACGCCCTCAACTGGAAGCGTCAATCGACCATCGTGGAGACCACGGGCGAACCCATCGAAGTCACCGGTCGCGCCTATGCCTCGATCTGGCAGCCGACCCCGGTGTTTAACGAGGCGGAGAATCGCTGGGACATGTTTTGCGTGGCCTATAAAGTGAGCGGCACCGGCAAGGGCTTCATCCTGCGCTTCCAATCCACGGTAGAAGGCCGCGATGGCATCGCCGGTCCTTATAAGGAACTCGGTGTTATCATGCAGCCGGACAAGGAGTCCCAGCAATGGGAAGGCTGGCAAGGCGTCGCCACCTTCAATCCATTTCAGTTGAGCAACGGGCACTGGCTCGCCTTCTACGGCAGCGCGGCGGGCCATCACCCCGAGGGCTGGTTGGTCGGCCTGGCCAGCGCGCCCTCCTTGAGCGGACCGTGGAAGCGCCTCCCCCAGGGTAACCCGGTGCTTATTGAGCAGGCATTTATGGAGAACCCGATCGTCACAAAAATCGGCGATCTTTATGTGATGGTGCATGACTGCGATGTGCTTACTCCGCCCACCCGCTTTTACTATTTTGACCGGCACAACGTCGGCTATTCGACCTCGAAAGACGGCGTAAATTGGTCAAAGGGCGGCCGTATCAAAGTTCAGCCCGACTTCGATGGCAACCGGGCGACCGATATTCGTACTCCGCTCGGTTTGGTTGACGAAGGTAACGGACTCTACACGCTGGTATACACCGCCGAATGGGCGGGCTATAAATCGGTCTGCACGGTAAAAGTGAAGCTCGTGCAGAAATGATATAGTCGAAAATCGTAACTGAAAAAAATCAGCCCTTACTCCAATACTATGAAAAACACCTCCTCGTTTTGTTTTCTGTTTTCCGCGCTGCTGGGCCTTATTGCCCTGCTGGCCGTTTCCACTCTCCAAGCGGCCCCCGTCACTATCGAAAACGGCACCGTCTGGAAGGACACCGACGGTAATGAAATTCTCTGCCAAGGCGGCAGTATCTATCAAGAAGATGGTACCTTTTATTGGGTCGGTCAGGAAATGTATAAAGATTCCGAGCGTTACGGCATCCGGTGCTATTCGTCCACAGACCTGAAAAACTGGACCAATCGGGGTTATATACTCACGGTTGGCCAGGGTCCGGGCTTTGAACCGGGCAAAAAATGGATGGGACGGCCCAGTCTGATCAGAAACCCAGTCACCAAGAAATACGTTCTGGTTTTGGGCTTGGACAAGGAAATCGCCTTCGCGGTAAGCGATACCATCTATGGCAAGAACTACACCTTGAAAGGCACCACACCGGTGGTCAAAGGTTCCCATTTGTGCGATCAAGCCACGGTCCAGTTCGGGGCTGATGCCTATTTGATATTGGTCCATCGGGGAAATGAAGAAATCAGCATATTCAAGCTCAATCCGGCCAGTTACCTCAAGGTGGACAGCGTCGTTTACACCGGATTCAACGACGGCGGAATCGAGGCACCTTACATTATCCAAAAGGACGGCAAATATCTATGGTTCGGGTCCTGCCTGGCCGAATGGAAGGGTTCACCCACACTCTACGCGGTTGCCGATTCCCTGGCCGGTCCCTGGGCCTTTCAACGGGTTCCAATCACCCCAAAACCAGTAACATTGAAAAAGTACAATCATGGCTATCTGGTGCCGACCAAGGGAGATGACGGCAAGGTTACTTTTAAAGGTTTCCCGATCTATCAAGGTGATGATTCCTATGACTCCCAACTCGACTTTATCATACCGGTTACGGGCAGCGAGGGAACGACTTATATGTATTGCGGTGATCGGTGGAGCAATCGCAAGGGATTCGGCACGGGTAAATATGTTTGGCTGCCGCTATCTTGGGAGGGCGACGTCCCCACAATGCATTTATTGAAATCATGGACCATCGACACAGCTACCGGCAAATGGTCCGCCGCACCGGTTGGTGAGACAAATAAGAAATAACTCTAAACACCGGGAAAATGAGATTTTATGAATTGATAAGCGCTGGGTTGTGTTCGGGTCTGCTTTTGGCGGCCACCGCAGGTCGTGGAGTAGCGGCGGAGCCTGCGGCGCAAGCGCTGAACGGCCCGGATTGGAAGTTGCCCTATTCGGCTGCGGAGAAAGAGGCCAAGGCCACAGGTAAACCCATGCTGGTTTTCGTTGGGGACCCGCAAGCCTGTTCCGGGTGCAGAGAGTTTCTCAAAACCGTCTGTGCGGACCCCGAATTTATCGCGTTTACGAAAGACGCTCTTCTTTGCACCCAGTTGATCGGGGACCGCAATGACTCGAAGGAGGAGAAGTCGAAAAAGGGCCACGCGATTGAATCCTTCAATATACCGGCATCGCATGCGGTCATTATCACGAATCCCGACGGCAAGCGCATCGGCGAACTCTCCACCACGCCGGTATCGATCGGCCAATTCAAAAAGGACATCCAGGCGTTTATCGCCAAATCCCGTCCCGAGGGACGCTTGAAATACACGGAGGTTGAATTGTTGGACAAAGAGTTTACCCCGTCGAAAACCTATAAAACCGAGCCGCCAAAGTTTTCGCCGGAGCCGCTCAAGGGTCGATATATCAATTTCCTGACCGCTGTCCGTGTCCACGCTTGGGAAAACACCCGGGCGCGCACCCACGGCACCTGGATGGAACGGAACAAACACACGCCCGCCATCGCCCTAAAGATGCGCAAGGCACTGGCCGAAGGCTTCCCCGGAGCGCGCATCACTTGGGGTTGGTCGTGGGCCGCGTTGAACGATATGTCTCCCAACTATGTGGAGCTGCGCAAGCTGATGAGCCAGTTCCACAAAGAATATGGCGATGAGATGACCTTTTGGCCGGGAGTCTATTTTGCGGATAAATTCAACACGGTGGAGCAGGCCAAGAAAGATCTCCACGAAGGGCTTGAACTCATTACCAAAATGGTGGGTGACGGCTATCGGCCCAAGTCGGTGCTCGCCGGCCACATGTCGGTTGAAAGCATGAAATACCTGGCCAAATACGAAGGTATCCACACGGTGCAAGGCCAGATCTGGAGTCAGTTCGACGTGGACGGACAGGACGGCGATGGCGGTATCATTTATCCCTATTATCCGTCGAAGGAGCACTTTCTAAAACCTGCCCAAGGCCCCCGCGGTGGCGATGATTTTGTGGATATGGTCAACATTGACGGCTGGACAGTGGACTTCTTCGCCGCCCGCAAACGGGGCACCGGCAATGATTATAACAGCCGGGTGGGAATCGGTCCCATCGAGACCTACACCTACTACGGCAAGGAAATGGGACTGCGGCAAATGCTTTACACCACCGATGTCCACTTCAACGAAAAGGCTGTCTCGGATAATGGTTATGGTTTTCTGACCGTGAACTGGGAACTTTCGCTCTTTGAGTGGATCGACCCGCAATACCTCGTCAGGTGGCTCACCACCATCCGCACAAAATATCCAGACACGCAGATGCTGACGATGGGAGATTTTGGCGACTTATGGCGCAAACACAACCCCGACAACAGCCGCATCAATCTTAAATTTGTGCAACGCGGCCACGACATGCCCAAGGAATATGAAGGGAAAAAAGTCACCCAGCACCCCCCGATTTTCCGTCCAGAGATGGAGATTCGTTGGTATTTTAACAAAGACTTCCGCTTTGCGACTATTCAGAATTGGCAGGAAAACGGACCGAAGCTGGTGATGGATTACACGCGCTACAATCAGCCCTATAAAGAGCCCAGCGGTAATGTGATCGAGCGCCATTGGGATATTCTGGATATCATCAACCAGAAGGAATCCCGTCCGCAGGACAAATATAAACCCTTCACCGAACTCCCCGCCGAAGAGCAGGCGAAGGTTCTAAAATGGTATCCTGAGCTGAAGAATCTGAAGCCCTGAGCTCCTGTTCCCTTTAATCCATCAACTTCGAAATGCTAAATCATGAAAAGCTCACTCGTTAACCACCTTTTCGTATTCAGTCTGTTTGCCATATCAACTGTCAGCGCCGCAGTGGAAGTCTATCGTGATCCCAAAGCGTCGGCGGAAGCGCGGACCGAAGATCTGATCCAACGAATGACCCTGGAGGAGAAACTGGATTACCTCGGCGGCTTTGAAGCTTTTTGCATCAGACAGATACAACGGCTGGGCATTCCGCGTATCAGGATGTCCGATGGTCCAGTCGGAGTGCATCCTGATGGGGGGCAAAGCACTGCGTATCCGGCCAGCATTTGCGTGGCCGCCAGTTGGAACCGGGAATTGGCCCGCCAGACGGGTATCGCCTTGGGGCGCGACAGCCGCGCCCGGGGTGTTCATATTCTGTTGGCGCCCGGGGTGAATATGTATCGGAATCCCCGCTCTGGCCGCAACTTCGAGTATGCGGGCGAGGATCCGTTCCTGGCCGGAGCAACCGCAACAAATCTGATTCAGGGGCTTCAGTCCCAAGGCGTGCTCGGCACAATCAAGCATTTGGTCGGCAACGAACAGGAGACCCAGCGACTCGCAGGGAGTTCGGAGATTGATGAGCGGACCTTGCGGGAAATCTACCTGCCCGCTTTCAAAGCAGCCATCCAAGAGGGCAAGGTCGGTTGCGTGATGAACGCCTATAACAAAGTAAATGGCGTCCATTGCACCGAGAACGCGTTCCTTAATATACAAATCCTGCGCAAGGAATGGGGCTTTACCGGAATAGTCATGTCGGATTGGAACGCCACGCACGATGCCGTCGGGGCGGCCAATGGGGGGCTCGATTTGGAGATGCCGGAAGGCAAATTTATGAACCGCCAGAAGTTGCTGCCAGCTATTCAGGACGGACGTGTTGCTCAGGCGACGATCGACGACAAGGTCCGCCACATTTTGCGGACGATCATTGCCGCCGGGTTTCTGGACCGGCCCCAGCAACTGAAAGACATTCCGAAGGATGACCCGACCAGTGCGCAAGTTGCTCTGGAGGCGGCACATCAGGGGATTGTGCTCCTGCAAAACAAAAATAATCTCCTGCCGCTCGATCTCGCCAAGGTGAAGTCTGTCGCCGTCATCGGGCCAAATTCTCACCCCGCTATCTTCGGTGGCAGCGGGAGTTCATTCACCGAGCCCTACCATGCCGTCAGCGTGCTCGACGGCATCCGGCAGGTGAATCCCAGCCTGACGGTGACCTCAAGCGGTGCTCCCGTAGAAATGGACGCGCTTCTGAAATCTTCCACCTTCGAAGGCCCGATTAGCTTGGAGTTGTTTGATAATATGGAGCTAAAGGGCGAGCCGGTGACTGTCCGCACCGTGGATCAAATCCTGCTGGAACCAAAGGGTAAACCCGTGGCTGATGGTCTGAGCGCCTCGAATTATTCAGCCCGCTGGACCAGCCGGATCAAGCCGACTGTTTCCGGCACGCATCTGTTTGCCTGCCACACTTTTTTTGGGATACGCGTTATCCTGGACGGCAAAACCATTCTCGACGATTGGAAAGTCTATGACTTGGCGCCAAATGTGAAAGTTGAGCTGGAGGCAGGCAAAACTTACGAACTGCAGGTCGAGAGCCGCCATAATCACCCCCACGCTGTCGCCAAGTTTGGGTGGGGTATTGCGCCTATCGACCCAATCACAGCCGCGAAACAAGCCGATGTGGCCGTGGTTTGCGTGGGTTTTAACAAGCGAGACTATGAGGGAGAAGCCCAAGACCGCTCGTTTGCGCTACCGAAGGCGCAAGTGGAACTTATCAAGAATGTAGCTGCCGCCAATCCCCGCACGATTGTAATCCTGAACGCCGGTGGTGGCGTGGACTGGCAAGGCTGGCTGGACAAGGTTCCGGCCGTTCTGCACGCATGGTATCCCGGTCAGGAAGGGGGTCGTGCCGTTGCCGACATCCTGTTCGGCGCGGTCAACCCGTCCGGCAAACTCCCGGTCACTTTTGAGAAACGCGTGGAGGATAATCCGTCCTTCCCGTTTTATCTGCGCGCGGAGGATCTGAAGGAGAAAAAGGCGGTTTATGGGGAGGGGATTTTCGTCGGATACCGGGGTTACGACCAAAACAACATAGAGCCGCAGTTCTGTTTCGGGCACGGGCTCTCCTACACCACCTTTGAGTATTCGGATCTGAAGATTACGCCATCAACGATCAGCGAAGGCCAGGCGGTGAAGGTATCTTTTGCCGTTCGCAACACCGGGAGACGCGCGGGTGCGGAGGTGGCGCAGCTGTATATAAACGACGAGAAATCCAGTGTGCCGCGGCCGCCGCAGGAGCTAAAGGGCTTTGAGCGCATCGAACTCCAACCGGGTGAGCAGAAACGCGTCACCATCACGCTAGGCTCCGAAGCGATGGCCTTCTTTGATCCCGTGGCGAAGCAATGGACGGTTGAGCCCGGTATGTTCAACGTGCGAGTAGGGGCGTCTTCCCGCGATCTCCGGCTCAAGGGCAGCTTTACCTGCACGGGTGGGAAGTGATGTTGAAAAACAACCATCAATAACGAAGGAACTCTCACGATGAAAATCTCCCACTTCAGACATTTAGTATTGTTGGGCCTGCTAGCCCTATCAAGCGCCCATGCGGCGGACCCCACCATCCCGCTCGACGGGAAGGACACTGGCCGGGTTTTCGACGGCATCGGCTCCTTGAGCGCCGGGGCCAGCTCGCGGCTCCTGATCGACTACCCGGAGCCGCAGCGCAGCGAAATCCTCGACTTTTTATTCAAGCCCAATTTCGGCGCGGCCTTGCAAATCAACAAGGTCGAGATCGGCGGCGATATGAACTCCACCGACGGCTCCGAGCCGAGCCACATGCGCACCCGCGACGACGAAAACTATAACCGTGGCTACGAATGGTGGCTGATGGTCGAATCGAAAAAGCGCAACCCCCGGATCAAGCTGCACGGCCTGCAATGGGGCGCACCCCACTGGATCAACCCCACCGGCAAAGACATTTGGACGAAAGATAATATCACCTTTCTGATCAACTGGGTGAAAGGGGCCAAAACCCACCATAACCTGACCATTGATTACATGGGCGGCTGGAATGAAAATGAGGGCAATCCGGACTGGTTCGTCGATTTCCGAAAAGCCCTCGATGCAGCCGACCTTAAGCATGTTCAAGTCGTCGCCGATGATGGGTTTAAATGGAAGGCGGCGAGCGTAATGGCAGCCCATCCCGAGTATGCGGCTGCGGTGCAGGTGATCGGCTCGCATTATCCGGATTTCCTGACTGGCAAAGACGCGGATGAGAATCTGGTCGAAGCCCTGAAAACCGGAAAGCCGCTGTGGGGCAGTGAGATCGGCACCAGCCATTATCACGACGGCGCGCCCCGCTTGATCAAACAATTCAATCGCGGCTATATTGATAGTAAAATGACCGCCTTTATCAACTGGTCCACCGTCTGGTCGGTGTTAAGCGAAAGTCCCTTTGCCGGCTGTGGCTTGATGCTGGCGAATACCCCCTGGACCGGACATTACGAAGTGGGCAAACAAATCTGGGCGACCGCCCACACCACCCAGTTTGCCCAGCCAGGCTGGCAGTATCTGGATCGGGCCTGCGGTTATTTTAACGGAGAGTCCTGGCGCGGCAGTTATGTGACCCTCGTCTCGCCTAATAAAAAAGATTATAGTGTGGTCGTGGAAACCCTCGACGCCCGCGAACCCCGCACCGCGACCTTCACCGTGACCGGCGGGCTCTCCACCGGCAAAGTCCAGGTTTGGAAAACCAATATCCGGTCCAAAAAAACCGAGGATTGGTTTATCAAACAAGCCAGCCTCACCGTGAAAGACGGCAGCTTCACCGCCACCTTTGAACCCGGCTGCCTCTACACGCTGACCACCACCACCGGGCAGACCAAGGGCATGACCACGCCTCCCACCGAAACGCTGCTCGCCCTTCCCTATTCGGACGATTTTCAAAGCTACGCGGTCGGGGCGACCCCCAAATACTTCAGCGACCAGCACGGCAACTTTGAAATCGTCGCAGCGGGCGGTGGACGCCAAGGCAAGAGCCTGCAACAGATGGTGACCGCCAAGCCGGTCGTCTGGGGGGCCGGCGATGCCTCCCCGGCCAGCTTCATCGGCGATCCGCTGTGGAAAAATTATCAAGTGAGCTGCGACGTCTTCTTGGACCAACCCGGCTACGTATCTCTCATGGGCCGCATTGAAGATAATAAAGGCATGAACGGTCGGCGAGGCTACCACTTCGGCATGAACGAGAAAGGCGAATGGTCGCTCAGCATCGATATGAACAAGGAGCCTTGGTATAAAAAGCTGGCCTCCGGTGTCGTGCCCGACGCCAAAGGCAAATGGCACAAACTCAGCGTGAGCTTCCTCGACAGCACGATCAGCGCCTCGATCAACGGCGTGGTGGTGGTCGATAAGATAGTGGATACCAACTATAGAAGCGGGATGGTCGGCCTGCAATCGGGCCGGTGGCACACCCCGCAGTATATGAACTTCAGTGTGGTTCCGCTCGGTGACGATCCGTATGTCAGGACCATCGACAACCTCGCCAAGACGGGGGCCAAGGTCATCGACCGCAGTTCCCAAGACCCAAAGTATCCCGCGGACCTGGCGATCGACGGCAACCCGGACACCCTCTGGCACACCGTCTGGACGCCTACGCCCGCGCCGTTGCCCCATTATATAACGATTGATTTTGGCAAAACCCGCACGCTCCACGGTCTCAACCTCACTTCCCGACAGGATCAATCCAGTTCGCGGGTGGCGGACTGCGAGGTGTATGTGAGCGCTGACGCCAATCAATGGGGCACGCCTGCCGCGAGCACGAAACTCAACAACGAAGCGACCCCTCGCACGGTCCGCTTCTCTGCGCCTGCGAGGGGACGTTATATGAAGATTATCATCAAATCCACCCACACCAAAGAAAGCCCGAACGCCGCCTTCGCCGAAATCGGGATAATCGAGTGACGGGCGCGCGCCGGCTAGGGTAGGTCGTATGCCTACCCCAGCCGTAGCCGGAGGCCCGCCGCGCTATCCTGATAATACATTATAAAAGCCAAAACTAGCCTTAAAAACCATGAACCCCCCATTGTTCCCCGTATTCGCCGACCTGCGCCGCGTGTTTATAAAAACCGTGATAATCGTGAGTGCCCTGCTCGGCATTCCCGCCGGTGCGGCGGAGCGCCCTTCGCCCTCGGTGCCCGTCTCTCTGGCAGGAGCTTGGCGGTTCCAATTCGATCCTCAAAACGCCGGCATCAAAGACCAGTGGTTCACTAAATCCTTGGACGGCAAGATCGACCTGCCCAACACCACCAGCACCGCCGGGCTCGGCGCTGAAAACACCGGGGTGGATAAAAGCATGCTGACCTCGCTGCGTCCGTATGTCGGCCCCGCGTGGTATCAACGCGACATCGAAATCCCCGCCGCGTGGGCCGGACGCCCGGTCGTCCTGCATCTGGAGCGCGTGCTCTGGCGCAGCATGGTTTGGGTAAATGACAAACCCATCGAGCAACCGGTGGATTTCCTTAGCGTGCCCCATAATCACGACTTGGGCGTGCTGTCCCCCGGACGACACACCCTCACGGTGCGCATTGATAACCGCCAGATCCATAATGTGAGAGGCCATCATTATAACGAGGGCATGCAAACCCTCTGGAACGGCATCGTCGGGCAAATCGAACTCCGCCCGCGCCCGGTCATCTCGCTCGCCCGGTTTTTCCCTTCCTATAAAAACGGCACCGTGGGCGTGGAGGTGACCGCCACCACCCCCGACGACATGGTTGTGACGATCCGCCACAAGACCACCGGCAAAGTCGCCGCCCAAGCCACTCTGCCGGTGTCGGGTCGGCAGGAAGTAAAACTCAAGGAGCAGCCGCTGCCTTGGGATGAATTTACGCCGAATTTATACACTGCTGAAATTGCGCTGGGCGGGGATACTTACCGCGCCGACATCGGTTTCCGGGATCTGGGAACGACGGAACGCCACCTCACGATAAACGGTCGGCCGTTCTTTTATCGCAGCAGTCAAGACGGTTGCCTCTTTCCGCTCACCGGTCATCCGCCGACGGATGTCGCCAGCTGGAAGCGCATCCTGAAAATATACAAAGATCACGGCCTGAATAGTGTTCGCTTTCATTCCTGGACTCCGCCTGAAGCAGCCTTCACTGCGGCCGATGAACTCGGCCTCTACCTGCAATCCGAGCTATTCCACTGCCAGTTGGATTCCTCGGCCGCTCTGATCGCGTTTGCCAAAGCCGAGATGCGCGCCGCTCTGGATCAGTATGGCAATCATCCCTCGATGTGTCTGGTACTTTACGGTAACGAACTCTCCGGCGACCTCACCAAGCTCGCCGATTGGCTGCGAGCCGACCGCGTTTATGATCCGCGCCACCTTTACAGCATATCCGCCGGACACCGGATCGCGGGAGCGGAGGACTTTTCCGAATTCGGCGCGAAAATGAATTGGCAGACGCCGCACACCGATTGGGACTTTTCGCGCTATTTCACCCGGCCGGCGTCGCCCGATTTGCCCCCCAAAACCGATGAGCTCGGCCAGCCGGCCAAATCCATCCGCTGGGAGTCCAGTGCGCTCCATCCTGAGACTACCCACGAAATGGGCCAGCCGGCCACCCATCCGGATTGGCGCGAACTGGCCAAATACACCGGCGTGCTCAAACCGCGTCAATTGGAGGCGCTCCGCGAGGCAGCCCGACAGGCCGGAGTCGAGGAACAATCGGCCCACTTCCAACGCGCGTCTGGCAACCTCAACCGCATCAATTATAAATTTGATATAGAGGGCCTGCTGCGGACTCCGGAAAGCGCCGGTTACGGTCTGCTCGACATGCACGATTATCCCGGCCAAAGCGGGGCACTGGTCGGCTGGCTTGATTCGTTCTATGATGAAAAAGGCTTTCTCAGCGCGGAGACCTTCCGGCACTACGGCGGGGCGACGGTGCCCCTCGTGCGCCTGCCCCGGTTTGTATTTGCCAGCGGGGACAAATTGAACGCCAAGGCGGAAATCGCGCACTACGGCAATGCGCCGCTAAAAAACGTCGTCCCGCGCTGGACCCTGCGCAACGCGACGGGCGGCACCGTCGCCACCGGCACGCTCGCCGCCCTCGACGTGCCCTTGGGCGGGGTGACCCGCTTCGGCGAGTTTTCCCCCGAGCTCTCGACCGCCTCGCCGCGCGGTGAACAACTCACGCTGGAGCTGGCAATTGCGGACTTTACCAACACTTGGGACCTGTGGGTATTCCCCAAAGAACCCGCGCCGACCGCACCGGCGGACGTCCTGATTGCGACCCGGGTCGAGGATGCGCTGGTGGCGCTCCGCAAGGGGGGCAAGGTGCTGCTGGTGGCGGACAAACTCGGTCGCAAAGGCGACAGCAATTATGCCTCGTTCAAGCCGCCGTTCTGGTCGGTCGTCTTTGTCGGGCCGCGAGGCTCCATGGTTTCAGGCACGGTGATCCAGGATCAACATCCCGCGCTGGCCCTCTTCCCGACCAAGGACGTGATGGATTGGCAGTGGCAACCGCTCTGCTCCGACGCGCGGGAATACGTGGAAAAACCCTCCAACGCGTATCGCGATACCACCGGCGGCAACGATGCCCGCGGTTTCGATCTCAAGGGTTTTCCGGCCGACTACCGCCCCATCGTCCAGCCGGTTCCTGATTTTCATTTTCCCAAGAAAATCGGCACCGTGTTTGAAGTAAGCACCCGCACGGGCGGCAAACTATTGATCAGCGGTTATAATCTATTGGCCGACCAGGTGGTCGCGCGCCAACTGAAGCGCAGCCTGCTGGCTTACATGGCGACCGACCGTTTCGCCCCGACGCATCCGGTGGACGAGGAATGGCTGGCCAAGACCTTCCGCGATCCCGACGCGCCGGTGGTGATGCCCGCCGGCTTTGAGAACGCGATTATATATGTCAAAGCGGGCGGCCGCCACCCGACCGGCAACGGCAATGTAAATTGGAGCGCCAAAGAAGACTCGTTCGCACCGCCGGATGCGTCCGTTTACACCGTGAAGGGGGCCGGCACGTGGGCGGGCGACGCGGGCAGCGCATGGGTGGGCTCCAAGATCCGTATTGAGATCACGCTCAAAGCGGCGGTGTCGGGCCTGCTGAAAGTCAAGTTTGTGGACTGGGATCGCAAAGGCCGCCGAGGCACGGTCCGCAGTGATAATGAGCAGACCGAAACCCTCGGCGCCCACGAAAACGGCCAGTGGGTGGCTTTTCATATACGCCGGGAAGATTGCCAGGACGGAAAAGTGGTCCTCGAAGCCGACTCCACCGCCGGCCCCAACCTGATGATCGAAGAACTCGCGCTGATTCCGCAGTAATAAATGATTATACCATCGGCCACTTGCCCTGAATAACAGATGCCGTGCAGCCGTAATATCAATTTATCACCTACGTATCATATCAATTACCCCCAAATACTAATAACCTTATGCAACGCTCGATCAATTCTTTCACCGGCTTGATTGCCGTCGCCTTGGCCATCTCTAGCCAAACCCTCGCCCCGCTTCACGCGGAGACACCGGCTGTCGCGCTGGCTAAGGCCACCGCGCCGATTGCGCCGAAGGCGGTCCTCAATGTCATGGAACGCGTGGCTGACTGGCAATTGGCCAACCCGTCCAAGCACAAGCCGACCGACTGGACGCAGGGTGCTGGTTATGCCGGATTCATGGCGCTGGCGGGCATTTCCAAGGACCCGAAATACCGCGATGCCATGTTGGCGATGGGCCAGAAAAACCAGTGGAAAGCAGGACCGCTAAAATACCACGCCGACGACCATTGCGTGGGTCAGGCCTATGTGGAGCTTTATCAGATCAAAAAGGATCCCTCGCTGATCGCCCCGCTGCGCGAGCGCTTTGATTTCATTTTGGCAAATCCACCCGCGAGCACGAATCTGGAATTCCGCAGCAAAGACTCCCAACAGCGCTGGTCTTGGGCCGATGCGCTGTTCATGGCCCCGCCCGCGTGGGTGCAGCTTTCCGCCGCAACCGGCGAGAAGAAGTATCTCGATTACGCCGTCCAAGAGTGGTGGCGCACGACCGATTACCTTTACGATAAGGAAGAGCACCTTTACTTCCGAGACAGCAATTACTTCAAGAAGCGCGAATCCAACGGCAAGAAGGTCTTCTGGGGCCGTGGCAACGGCTGGGTGATGGGTGGCTTGGTCCGCGTGCTGCAATATCTGCCGAAAGATCATTCCGACCGCCCGCGCTTCGAGCAATTGTATAAAGACATGGCGGCCAAAATCCTGACCTGCCAACAGCCGGACGGACTCTGGCGCGCGAGCCTGCTCGACCCGGAAAAATTTCCGCTCAAGGAAACCAGTGGCTCCGGTTTCTACACCTACGCGCTCGCTTGGGGCTTGAACCACGGCCTGCTCGACCGCGCGCGGTTTGAACCCGCCGTGCGCAAAGCTTGGACGACGCTGATCGATTGCGTCGCTGCCGACGGCAAGCTCATGCACGTGCAACCCATCGGTGAGTCCCCTCTCAGCTTCAAAGACGATTCCACCGAAATCTACGGCGTCGGAGCCTTCCTGCTAGCGGGCAGTGAGGTTTACCGGATAGCGTCATCCCGCAACTGATCTGCGCATCACAACACAGATTGTCCCAAAACTTTATGAAACGATTCTCCACTTTTTTTTCACAACACGCCCACATGTCTTTGCGTCCGCTGCTGCGCCTAGCAGTCGTGACCGCAGCGATTCTAACCGTAAGCCCGTTGGTCCACGGTCAATCGCAGCTGCGCGTGTCCGATCTCCGATGTGAGCACCTGACGGAGGCGCTGGGTGTCGATGCGCAAAAACCCCGGCTGTCGTGGAAACTTCAGTCCGAAAAGCGGGGGCAGAAGCAGTCGGCCTATCGCGTGATCGTCGCTTCGACGAAGGCGATTTTGGAGTCCGGGCGAGGAGACGTTTGGGACAGCGGCAAGGTGGATTCCGATGCGACCTTGGAGGTGCGCTATGATGGCAAACCCCTGCAATCGGGGACCCGCTATCATTGGCAGGTCAAGGTTTGGGACGTGAATCAAAAAGAGTCCGCTCCGGGCAAGCCCTCATGGTTCGAGACCGGCCTGCTGGAAACCGGCGCCTGGACCGCCAAGTGGATCGGTGCCAATGTCAAAGCGGACGCGTCGCCGATGCTGCGAAAGTCATTCACGCTCACCAAACCGCTCGCCTCGGCGCGGCTCTACATCTGCGGGCTTGGGATGTATGAAGCCAGCCTGAACGGGAAAAAAATCGGTGATCGCCTGTTGGAATCGCCCGACACGCAATATAACAAGCGGAACTACTACACGACTTTCGATGTGACCGGCCAACTCGTGAAAGGAGGCAACGCCCTCGGCGTGGAGCTCGGGCACGGATTCTACGATATCGCCGAAACCACACCTTGGGCTTGGAACAACGCCAGTTGGCGGGATCATCCCAAATGCATCGTGCAATTGAACCTCGTTTATGCCGATGGCAGCCGAGAGTCCGTGGTGAGCGACGAAACATGGAAGGTCTGGCTTGATGGGCCCACCCGGCGGAATTCGATCTACTTCGGTGAGGACTACGATGCCACCAAGGAAGTTCCGGGCTGGAACACCGCCGGCTTTGCTGACTCCGCATGGACGCCTGCCGTGGCCGTCCGGCCTCCGGGTCCCAAAGACCAGCCGCCAGCGCTTTTATGCGCCCACCTGATGCCGCCGATCCGGGTGATACAGACGAAAAAACCGGCCGCGATCAGTGAACCGAAACCCGGCGTGTTTATCTATGACGTCGGCCACATCACCGCAGGTTGGATCCGGTTTTCGGGATCGGCTCCCGCTGGCACGAAAATCAACGTGGTCTATCATGAAAAACTGGAAAACGACAAAACCGTCAAGCCGGTCCAATACTCAGGCTCCTCATTGCAGAACTATAACTATACCTTCAAAGGAACAGGCGTGGAGAGCTTCGAGCCGAAATTTTCCTATGGCGGATACCGCTACGTACAAGTGACCGGATATCCAGCCCAGCTCACCCTCAACAATGCCGAGGTAAGAGTCGTACATCAGGATGTCGAAGTCATCGGTAAATTCACCTGCTCGAATCCGTTGATCAATCAACTCCATGAGAACCAGGTCCGCACGCTTCTCAATAATTTCTACAATAAGCCGACTGATACCCCGATGTATGAAAAGAACGGCTGGACCGGAGACTTCAACTTCGCCCGCAAGTCGGCCCTGTATAACTTCGATCTCTCAGCTTTCTTGGAGAAATGGTTTCACGATGTGGGAGATTCTCAGGCCAAGGATGGCACCATCCGGGAATACATTCCGCACCCGTATCCAGGTGGCGGTGCCAATGCCCCGCCATGGAGTTCATTTTTCCTGCTGGTCCCGTGGGACATGCATCTCTTTTCCGGAGATCGCCAGGTGATCGAGGAGCATTACGAGGGGATCAAAAAACACGGGGATTTCCTGTGGAACAAGCTGGACGCCAACAAGCTGGCCTCCGCCAAGACTTTCGGGCCAGACTGGCAATGCCCGCACAACGAGAATCCCCCGGAAGGTTCTCAAATGGCGGCCAGCGGCCACACCTATGGCTACATCCAAACCCTGGCAGAGGCAGCCAAACTCCTCGGCAAGGAGAACGACGCCGCGGAATACGAACGCCGCGCGCAAGAGATGAAAAATTCCCTGAACACCCTCTGCTACGATCCGGCAACCAAGAGCTACAAGACTGACATGCCTGCACCCTTCCGGCAGACCACCAACCTGCTGCCCTTTGGTTTCGGATTCATCCCCGAGGACCGGAAGGCCGACGTCAGCTCCAACATTGCCAAGGACGTCATGGAAGTTCGAGGCGGCCACTTGGAGACCGGATGCATTGGGACCCAGTATATTTTGCCGGTTCTGACAGACAATGGCCATGGGGAGGTGGCCTATCAGATCATTACCAAGACCAAGTTCCCAAGCTGGGGACTCATGGCGCAGACCGGAACGAACTGGGAATCCTGGGGGCTCGGAGCGCGTTCGCGCGATCACTTTTGGTTGGGGACCTACGAGGAATGGCTGTATAGCCACTTGGCCGGAATACGCCCGTTCGCGCCGGGTTTTAAAGAAATCACGTTCAAGCCCTATCTACTCGGGGATTTAACCAGTGCCGCAGCGGAACTGAAGACCGTGCGCGGTCTGGTCGCATCTACCTGGACGCGCGACAAGTCAGGTTTGGCATGGCAGGTCATCGTGCCACCCAACGCGACCGCCATCGTGCATGTTCCGACGAGTGACCCCGCCAGCGTCATGGAAGGTGGTCTAGCCGCCGCGAAAGCTCCCGGAATCCGTCATCTGCGGGACGAAAAAGGATACGCCGTCTTTTCGGTCCCGGCGGGAAACTATCACTTCACGGCCCACTGATCATCCCTGCCGTCGCCGACAAAAACCCTCCGTAATCTCTCTTTCCTCCGGTGAAACACCTGTTTTTAAACCGTTTACCAATGAGACAGTGGTAGATGCGTGAGAATCGGGGATTGAAACCTCGCATAAAGCTCCGCGCCTCTCTCTGCGACCTCTGCGGCTCTGCGGTGAACTCTTCCTGCAGGACCAAGATTTTTGAACTCCGAAGTTGCAGGGGTAATTAGTTGGATTTTAACACAATGGAAGCGCAGCGGACATGGAAGAACTAACCGCCTCCTAATCCTTCCTCAAATTCCACGGATTTTACGGATTACAGAATGCACCAAAAAGGTTTCGAATCATTTTCATAACCTCTTCATCATACGTGTAATCCATGGTTAAATTTCTGTTTTCGGGTTTACACCCTTTGCCAATGAGACAGTGGTAGATACGTAGGATCGGGGATAAACCACCGCGCCTCTCTCTGCGACCTCCCCACCTCTGCGTTTCGTTTCAAAACCTCAATCTTCTCTGCGGCCCTTTGCGACCTCTGCGGCCCGCAGTGAACTCTTGCTGCTGGACCAAGATTTTTGAACCGCCAAGAGCACCAAGGTTTTGACAAGGCAGGGACGCTGCGGGGAGCTAGGGTTCTTGCGTAGGGTGTTTTAGTTTGGAGCTTGGGCGCAATAAGGATGCAATTTTTGCACAAACAAGCATGTTAAATGCACGTGAGCGTCTTGTATGGTTCGCGACTAGATGCTTAATTTGTCGACTCTCGAGACAGAGTGCTCCTTTGCTGCTCTACCGCTCGGTTCAGAGTTCCTAACCCAACAAAACCATGAAAACCAAAAACCGTTTCCTATTTCCATCCCTCCTCACCGTCGCCTTCGCTAGCCAACTCCACGCCGCGTCACTAACATGGACCACAGGAGACGGTGGCGATGGAAACTGGAGCAACACCGCCAACTGGGGTGGTGCGACCTTGGCTCCCAATGATACCATCACCTTTGGTGCCACCACCGGGACCACGACGCTCAACAACGATCAGGCCGCCGCAAAC
>JAIXQH010000032.1 GCA_027484055.1 Verrucomicrobiaceae bacterium
GGAGTCGGAGTCGGAGTCGGAGTCGGAGTCGGAGTCGGAGTCGGAGTCGGAGTCGGAGTCGGAGTCGGAGTCGGAGTCGGAGTCGGAGTCGGTGTCGGTGTCGGTGTCGGTGTCGGTGTCGGTGTCGGTGTCGGTGTCGGTGTCGGGGTCGGCGTTGGTGGCGGCGAGGCATTGGCGACGCTTGCAACGCGGAAACCCACATCGTCATTCTCGTTCGCGGGACCGAAGTTGGTGCGGATTGACGACTTCAGGAGGACGTCGCCGTTCATCCAAACGCCCCCGCGGAGGGCCCGGGACGAACTGGGAGTTGGACTCCCGCTGAATGCGCTCTCATTCCACTCCCACGCATTGCCTCCCTGCCCCATTGTCCCGTAGGGACTCAGCCCTCCCGCGTTCGTAATGTTAGCAGGGTCAGTTTGGCCATTGTAAACCGCCGTTCCGCTACCTGTCCCGCCCGCCACCGCCGTCGGTGCCGAATTACTGCCTGTCGGGAAGTCGTAATAAATGCCGCTCCCGCCGTCGTAGTATGCCGCCTTATACCATTCGTCCTCGCTCGGAAGGAAATACCGCGCGTTGCTGTTGCGATAAGGGTTCGCTGCATTGTAGCCAGCGTCCCCGCTTTGCCACAAGATCAGGTTTGCATTCGCGTTGTATCCGACGTCCCCGGGCTGCAAAGTGAACTTGTAGGCCACGCTGTAGCTCTGGCTCACATTTAGCCAGTTCACAAACCGCGCTGCTTCGTTCCAAGTAACACTTGTCGCCGGTTTATTCGCCCCGCGGCTGTCCTGGAAAATCCCCAGGTTCCCCAGCGTGTTCGCCTTCGTGATCATATCCTCGCTCACCTCGTAGGTCCCGATCCGGTAGAGGGAACCTACAGAACCCACTGGATTCGGAGCTCCCGTCGTGTCCGCCGGGTTCCCCGGGTTTCCCACCGTCACGAAATCAATCGTGAATGTGTTATTCCCGCTGCCGAAGGTATCGGCTGTCGGAGTCGGAGTCGGAGTCGGAGTCCGAGTCCGAGTCCGAGTCCGAGTCGGAGTCGGAGTTGGAGTTGGAGTTGGAGTTGGAGTCGAAGCAAAGACGGCTGCTAGGGTGGTATCCGCGGTGATCCGGAAGCCCGTCTGGGCTGAGGTGGCGAGGCCCGTCAGCGTGGAACCCGCAATATCCCAGCGGACGAAAACGTATCCTGGACCGGGAACCGCCGTGAACGTCATGAGCGTTCCGCCTTCGTAGACACCCTGAGTATAACTCGTTTGAATTTGGCCTCCCGTCCCAGCACCGTAGGTAAGTGTGAACTCTTGTGCAACGACTGAGGGGGCAGCGACTAGAGCTAGGATGAAAAAGAGAAAGCTCAAGACGACCCGCGAAAAGGAGAATGGGCGGCGAGTGACTAACGGTGCGAACAGTTGTGAGGCAGGCGTGTGGCTCATGGCGTGAAAGGGTTTAATTCAAAAGTTGGCTCATGTGTGAAATCACTGACAGTCTTCCGAGGAAAAGCTGCTTGAAAAAACACACTACAAATTTCAGTAAACGGACGCTGTGCAAAGCTCACGGTAAGCACAAGGTTTTTTTATTTTTCAGGAAATGACATGATATCTGGCCCGTTTGATAGTGCCGCGCATGACGATTTGTGAGATATGGCCGCTTAGCCTTAAACGGGAACCGGAGGTTCTTGGATTGACTCGCCCCGTGCCAGCGGGATGGCTAAGGAAAGCGGTAGCAGGCTGCACGCAGCCCAAGGTCTAACACATGGGTATTTCCATGTTCTCGCCGTCTGTCCTCGCGTCGCTGTCTATCCCATAGATGACATCAAATTTTCCCCGATCATTCAGCGGGGTCTAGTAGCGCCCTATGTTTCGAGCCGGACCCATTTTCCAACGATGAAGTTGTTATTCAGGCTTCCATCCAAAACGTTGCTCCACGCTTGGCCGGTGTCGCTACTTTCGCCCATCCAAAAGACGTCGTCGCCGTGGACTTGGATGGTGTAGATTCCGAGAGGGGTTCCGATTCCATCATTTCAAGGTTTACTGGATTTTAGTGGAACGAGAATGGGAGGATCTTTTCGAAGGTAGAGCCAATTGGCGTCGAGGGTTCGTGCGAGGTCGATGGTGTTGGGGTAGCCCTTGAGCACGGTTTGAAGGTCCTGCCATTTGTCTCGGTAGGGGAGTCCGTGACTAAAGAGGTGGCCTTCGTAGCCGCAGTAGACGGGGTGGCCGAGTAGGATGACGGGGTGGTTGAATTCGGGTTCGATAGCGATGGTATCGGTGGGGGGGACGTGGGCGAGGGCGGCGGCGGTGGCGGCGAGTTCGGAGCGATTGGCGAGGCGGTAGCCGTGGCGCCCGTCGAGACCGCCGACGAGGCTTATGGCACCAGAGAAAAACAAGAGAAAACAAATGGTTCCTCGGGCGAAGGCAGGGAGGGGAGCGATGAGGCGGTCCCAGAGGAATGGGGTGCAGACGAGCCAGGCCCAAAGCAGGAGTTTGGTATTGTCCCATTCCCAGGTTGAGAAGGAAAACAGGAACGAGAGCGCGAAGGTCACGAGGCTCGCGCCGACAAAGGCGAGGAGTTCGCGATGGCCCCAGGAACGCCAAACGAGTAGAGCGAAGAGGGGAAGCATGATGCCGAAGTTTTTTAGCCAAAACCAGAGGCCGCCGTCGCCTTGCATCCAGCCCGGAAGGAAGCGGATTCCTGAGCTAGCAGCGAAGCCGCCGGTGACGAGGAAGACGGCGAGTGAGGCGGGCAGGAAGCAGGTTCCGACGAAGCGGAGTAGGTCGGCCCGAGCGGAGGGCACACTGAGGAACAGGGCTGCCAGAGCGAGGCTGAGGAAGAGGAAAGCGTGGACGCTGAAGACGGGCATCGTGGCGTAGAGAAGGAGCGCCACGGCTTTGGGCAGGCCGGAACCCTTGTGAAAAATCTGGTCTCGCCAATACTGGAGAATTAGGAGTCCGGCGGGGAGGGCAAATAGCAGACCGCGTTGGGTGACGAGCATCGAGAGGAAGCAATTTTTCCAGGCGAGTTCGGCTTGGTAGTCGGCTACGAGGCCGGTTTGAAAAATCGCGAAACCGGCAAGACCTCCATTGAAGAGAAGTGCGGCGAGAGCGAAGGCCCCGCCCCAACGCCAGAGGGCCCAAGCGGAGAGGGCGGCGCCGATGAGACCGGTCCAGATGAGGCCTTTCTCGACGGGGATTTGAACGAGGAGGAGGAGGCTATTGAAGAGGTCGATACCAATGGGGTAGGCCATGGGGGTGCCGGCGAGAATGGGGCTTTCGGGCCAGAAGGTGGGGCCAGCAGCGAGGTAGCGGATGAAGTGGAGGTGGAGGGACATATCCCCAAGGTTATTCGGTGAGAGCACTCGCCATTCGTCGCCGACGGGGTAGAGGAGCCAGAGAAAGGCGCGGAGGGAGGCGAGGGCGAAGAGGATGAGGAGAGTGATGTCCCACGGATTAGGTCGCCGTGGGTTTTTGTCGTCCGTGGTGCGAAAGGCGACTGTGGCAGCGCCGAGTCCGAGGACCAGCGAGACAGCGGCGGCGCGGGAGGAGAGTCCGCCGAAAGCGAAGGCGAGGATGATGGCGCTGGTGACGGCGATCGCCACAAGCGTGAGAGCGGCAGCGACCCATCTCATGGCTTGGCACCTGCTAGGAAATTACTTTTTAGACCAAGACCCCGAAGAACGCTCATGGGGAGATCGGAATCGGGAGAATTCACAGTGGTTATCATTTACCCTGAGCGTAGCCTTCCAGACCGCTTTACCAAGATTTTTTTGGGCGGCGGTTTTCCGGATTGGATCACAGGCGGGGCGCTTGTGCGACCTATCTCAGGTGGATTCGAAAGCCAGAGTTTGGCTGTCGTCCAGTTGCACTTCGGGTGCCAGCGATGTTAGCTCAATAAGCTCCATGGTCTCGATGTTATCGCTCTATAACGTATCACCAGTTTTGAAGACGACGACTGCTAGGAATTTGCGTTTTAAATGAAGCCTATTGAAAGAGCTGGGGATCGGAAGTGGGAATGTGGGGATTGTGGAATAGGAAAGTGATCAAACATTTCCCGCCAGAATCATCGCGGGAAAAACCACGGTCACGCGAGGAGATCATTCACGACATGCCCGTGCACATCGGTTAGGCGAAAGCGGCGACCTTGGAAGGTGTGGGTGAGGCGGGTGTGGTCGATGCCAAGTTGATGGAGAATGGTGGCGTGGAAGTCGTGAACGTGGACGGCACCGGGGGTGAATTTTTCCTTTGAGGGATTGATGATCTGGCCGTCTGGACCGAGGATGTTGTAGCCGTAATCGTCGGTGGCTCCGTAGGTCATGCCGGGCTTGATGCCGCCGCCCGCCATCCAGGCGGTGAAGCAGCGCGGATGGTGGTCACGACCGTAGTTGTCCTTGGTGAGTTTTCCTTGCGAGTAAGCGGTGCGGCCAAACTCTCCGCCCCAGATGACGAGGGTATCCTCTAACATTCCACGTTGTTTGAGATCCGTGATCAGGGCGGCGCATCCCTGATCGGTTTCTTTGGCCTGCCTGCGGATGGCGGCAGGAAGGTTTCCGTGCTGATCCCAGCCGGGGTGGTAGAGTTGGATGAAACGCACGCCACGCTCGGCCATACGGCGGGCGAGCAGGCAGTTCGCCGCGAAGGTGCCGGGGACTTTTGAATCCGGGCCGTAGAGTTCGTGGGTGGACTGGGCTTCGCCGGAGAGGTCCGTGATTTCCGGGACGGAGGTCTGCATGCGGTAGGCCATTTCGTATTGGGCGATGCGGGTCTCGATCTCCGGGTCGAGTTCGTTCTGGAAGTCGAGCTTGTTGAGGGCGGAGAGCTTGTCGAGTAGGGCTCGGCGGCCGGATTGGCAGACGCCATCGGGGTTGGTGAGATAGAACACGGCGTCGCTGCCGGAGGAAAAGCGGACTCCTTGGAAGCGTGAGTCAAGGAAGCCGGTGCCCCAGAGACGGGCGTAGAGGGGTTGGTCGGTTGGCTTTTTGGTCACAAGGACGATGAAGCCCGGGAGATTCTCGTTGGATGAACCGAGGCCGTAGGTGACCCAGGAGCCAAGGGAGGGGCGGCCTGCAATTTGCGAGCCGGTTTGGAAAAAGGTCATCGCGGGGTCGTGGTTGATCGCCTCGGTCCAGAGGGATTTCACGAAGCAAAGGTCATCGACGATCTTCGCAGTGTGGGGGAGCAACGAACTGACCCAGGCTCCGGATTTCCCATGCTGGGCGAACTCGAATTGGGAGCCGGCGAGCGGGAGGATGGCTTGTTTTCCGGACATGCCGGTGAGGCGCTGGCCGCCGCGCACGTGCTCCGGAAGGGCTTGGCCGTTCAGCTCGTTGAGCTTCGGTTTGTAGTCGAAAAGGTCCTGTTGGGCCGGGCCGCCTGACATGAAGAGATAGATGACCCGCTTCGCCTTGGGGGCGTAATTGGCGAGCAGATCCTCCCCTTGCGGTGAAGACGCTGCTAAAAGATTTTTCGGCATCAGGGACGCGAGGGCTGCCCCTCCGATGCCGGTGGAAAGCTTGGAAAGAAAATGGCGGCGGGTGATTTCGAACATGGTGTGAAGTGCCGAGTGTGCAGAGAATCAAACTTAGCGGAGAGTGATGTTCGCGTCGAGGTTGAGGAGGCTTTGGGCGAGGATGGTGAAAGTGGCGACTTCGAGAGGGTCGAGTGCGGGGTCAGCCTTGGATTCGCCAATTTTCAGGAGGGCGTCTGCGTTGGAGGATTTGGAATTGAAGAACTCGCGTTGCTCGGTGATGAGGTCTGATAGGATCGCGTGTTGTGCTGTGTCGGGTGATTTTCCGAGGACTTCGCGATAGGCCCAACTTGCGCGGGATTGATCGGTATCACCGCCGATTTTCACGATGCGCTCGCCGAGCTTGCGGGCGGCTTCGATAAACTGCGGGTCGTTGAGCATGACGAGCGGTTGGAGCGGGGTGTTGGTAACCTGGCGGCGGGTGGTGCAGACGTCGCGGGTGGTGGCGTCGAAAATCATCATGTTAGGCGGCGTGGTGGTGCGACGCCAGAAGGTGTAGAGCGAACGGCGGTAGAGGCCTTCGCCTTTGTCGTGGTTGTACTCGGGAAGGAAGTTGTTGAGGACTTTCCACATCGAACCAGGCGCCTGATAGGGCATGGATGGCTCACCACCGATTTTTTCGGAAAGGAGTCCGGAGAGGGCCAGTGCGGAATCGCGGAGCATTTCGGCGGTAAGGCGGCGGGCAGGACCGCGGGCGAGCAGGACGTTGGCGGGGTCGCGCTCGCGGAGGGCGGGCGAGGCGGTGGAATCCTGTGCGTAGGTGGCGCTGAGAACCATCTGGCGGATGGCGCGTTTCTGGTCCCAACCATGGGCCATGAAATCCCGCGCAAGCCAATCGAGAAGATCGGGATGCGAGGGCTGTGCACCTTGCAATCCGAAGTTGTCCGAGGTGGCGACGATGCCGGTTCCGAAAATTTCCTGCCAGATCCGGTTGATGGTGACGCGGGCCGTTAGTGGATGATCCGGAGAGGTGAGCCATTTGGCGAATCCAAGGCGGTTGCGAGGCTGGTCTTTAGGAAATGGAGGGAGCCAAGCCGGGGTCTCACGGCTGACTTTTTCACCGAGGGTCGCGTAGTCGCCGCGAACGAGGATGTAGGCTGGCACGGGTTCGGCGGACTCGCGCATGGTGACGATCTCACGGACTTTTCCCTCCTCAGTCCGGTAAGAGGCGCGGGCCGCGTTGCGCTTGTTGGCAAGCTCACGAGCAGTCGGATTAACAGCGGAGAAATAATACTCGCGGAGCAAGGCTGGCTCGCTGTCTGCGGAGATGGGTTTCCCAGAAAACAGAGTGCCAACCTCAGCAGCGGAGATGGCGCGGAGGTAAATGGCGACTTCATCCACCATGCCGTCCTTCAGGCCGATATCCCGTCCGCGACCCATGAAATTGAGGGCGCTGCCAATCTGAAAATCGCGGGTGAGGTTGTCGCTGGCGACGGTGGTTTCGGCAAGCTGGCCGTTGATGAAAATTTTCAGGCCTGTTGCCTCGCGCGAGCCGTCGTTCGTGACAGTGACGTGCGTCCATTCGTTTGCAGCGATCTTCGTTTTCGACGAGACCGAAGCGGCGCATCCGGGAAGCTCGCGAGTGAGCGTCCAGGTGAGATGGTTGTTTTCCAGCAAGAGTTCATACCCGGAGAAAGGCATGTCGAACGAGGACGAGTTGGCGAAGACGACGGCGCGCTCGTGGGCTTGGGCTGGCTTGAGCCATAGAGCGAACGAGAACGGTTGATCTGCATGGGCGATGCCGAGGTCGGGAAGTTTTGTCAGGCTATCTCCATCGGCGAGGATGCCGTTGCCTGTTTTCCCGGGTGCAAGTTGATTGCCTCCAACTGTGGCCGGTTTTACGGCGTCGATTTCATTTTTCAGGGCATCGCCTGAGGTCTCATCAAAATGGAAAAGCGCGGCGAGATCCGGCGTTGGGAAGAGCTTGTTCGAGGCAAGCCAGGATTGGAATTCAGGTTCGGCAGCTTTGATAAAATCGGCGAGTGCTGACTCGGAGGATTTCATGGTAAAACGGAGGCTGGCGAGAATCGTTTCCTGCTCGCCGCTGGGGAGCTGGAGGGCTGGCTGGGGCAGGACTCGACCGCGATCCGCTCCACCTTGGATGAGACCGGCCTCCTCGATACTGTTGAAAAAAGCACCGAGCGAGTAGTAGTCCTTGGCGGTGATGGGATCGTATTTGTGATCGTGGCAGCGTGAGCACTCGAAGGTGAGCGCCATGAAAGCGGTGCCGACGGTGTGGACTCGATCTGAAATGCCATCTTGACGAAATTCCTCGAGCACGGAGCCGCCTTCGTTGGTCTTGCGGTGAATGCGGTTGAAGGTAGTGGCAAGGCGCTGGTCGCGGGTGGGATTTTCGAGGAGATCACCTGCGAGTTGCTGAATGATGAATTGGTCGATGGGTAAATTCCCGTTGAAGGCGTGGATCACCCAATCGCGGTAGGGCCACGCTTCGGTGTCGATGTCAGCCTGATAACCGAAGGAATCGGCATAGCGCGCGACATCGAGCCATGGCGTGGCCATGCGCTCGCCGAAGCGGGGGGAGGCGAGCAGGCGAGTCACGGTTGTCTCGGCAGCGGACGGCGATTTGTCGGCTAGAAACGCGTCGATTTCTGGTTGGGTAGGCGGAAGGCCGGTGAGGTCGTAGGTCACCCGGCGGAGCCAACGCTCGGGTGAAGCTGCAGGGGTGGGCTGGAGCTTTTCCTTTTCGAGGCGAGATAAGATAAATTGGTCGATCAGATTCTTCGGCCAAGTTTTGTCAGTCGTTTCCGGGACAGGTATGCTTGCGGGAGGGGCGACAAATGCCCAGTGGGTTTCGTATTCCGCGCCTTGTTTGATCCAGTTTTTGATGAGATTTTTCTGTACGGCCGAGAGTTCCCGATGGGCCTCGGGCGGGGGCATGACCTCTTCCACGTCATCGGAAAAGATGCGGAAGAGAATTTCGGATTTTTCGGGTTGTCCGGGATGGATCGCGCCTGCAGCGATGGCCTCGGCGCGGATGTCTAGACGCAGGTCAGCCTTCTGGTGTGCCTTGTCAGGGCCATGGCAGTAGAAACACTTGTCGGAAAGGATGGGCTGGATTTCGCGGGCGTAAGAAATCTTTTCCTCGGCAGCGGCAAGGGAAAGCGACAGGACGGCAACAGGAAGGGTGGATCGCAACTTTGGCACGTGGGCTGAGTTACGGAGGAACGTGCGCAGGAATTTCAAATCCTTATAATCCTCTAATCCGCAGTTTAGATGGAAGGTGGGAGGCGCAAGTGCTTATCGTAGCAGCGTTTGAACACGAAAACCAACGATTCACCTTTTCATCCAATGGGTGAAGCAGCATCGGATTTCAAATTCATGACTGCGGGCGATACACAGTAGCGACGAGGCGCTCACCCCGTGAGGCGGAGTGGTGGCGTAGGATTACTTTCTCCAGCACTGCGGAGTGATCGCCGAGCAAATGATCCATCACACTGTTCCAACGAATGCCGTGGCCGACTGGGACTCCACCGTGACCCCTCGCTACGGCAGGCAAAACGATACCGCCATCGGCTACAACCCACAAAAACCCAAGCCACACCATCAGCCGTCACATGACCCACATGCACTCCCCACCCGCTTTGCAACTGCCGATTCTAAGATGAAAAGCCATTGAAATGAGGAGGGGTAAAACGCAACGAAGAGGCGCGGAGGTCAAGGAGAGAAGCGCAGAGATCTCCCAAACCTTGGCCTCTTGGTGGTGAAAAAATCTGGAATCTCCAATCTCACCAAGCCGTAGCCTGCCGGAACAACTCCAACCGTTCATCCAAGTCCTCCCCGGAAAGCTCCTCCAGCCTCCGCGTTGAAAATGCCTCACAAGTGAACGAAGCCAACATCGACCCCTGCACAATCGCCTGCCGCAGTGCCGCCCGATCATACGGAGGTGCTCCCTGCGCCGCTAAATAGCCGGCCATCGCCCCCAGAAACGTATCCCCAGCCCCCGTCGGGTCAGCAAGCGCCTCAAGCGGCCAGGCCGTCGCTCGGAAAAGCTCCACTCCAGCACCCTTCGTCGCGGAAAACAGAATCGCACCAAACTCGCCTAGCTTGATCACCACATGCCTTGGCCCTTTCTCCAAGAGCAAGCGCCCAGCCTTCACCAAATTCGAAGTCCCTGCCAGCTCGCGTGCTTCGCCCTCGTTCAGCACAAACAAATCAAGGTGCGGTAGAACCTCATGCAGGCGCTCGTTCGCGATTTCAATCCACAAGTCCATCGTGTCCGCGATGACAAATCTACCCTCATTCCGACCCTCTACCCCGCACTGCGCCAGCATTTCCAGTTGATTGTCCGGTGACATATTCGCCAGCACCACCACCGTTGCTCCCGCTGCGCTCGCAGGCACCTTCACCTGCCAGTTTTCCAATACATTCAGCCCCACCCGGTGCGTTGTCCGCTCATTCATATTCGCGTGATACTCGCCCGACCAAGTGAACGACTCATTTTCCGAGCGCTCCACCCCTTCTAGTGAAATCCCTCGCCCTACCAACATCGCCAAATGCTTTTTGGGAAAATCATGGCCGATGATCCCAATCAACGACACCGCAGGACTGAAAAACGAAGCCGCCAGAGCCGCATAAGCCGCAGACCCTCCCAGCAAATCAGTCCCCTCCGCCTCTGGAGTCTTGACGTGGTCGATTGCGATGGTCCCGCCAATGACGACGGCAGAAGGTGGAGCAGAGCTAGGAGTTGACATAAAAACTAAAGGGCAAGCGGTTGATGGCCTAGAAATAGCACGAGGCCGCACGCTTCATATTCCCCAATGCCCAATCTGCAATCCCAAATCACCGCCACCCTCGCAAAATAAGGAGAAGCGACACTCCTGTCGCTTCAAAAACTGGGCGCTCTTGGCGGCTTGGCGGTCCAACATTCTTCGTCCAGCAGGAAGAGTGAACTCCAAAGGCCCAGAATTCGCAAAGGGATCTGCGACATCTCAATCCCCAATCCCTGATCCCCGATTCAAAAATTTTAAGACCTTTCGTAAAATTTCCTTGCGATCCGGCTCCCGCCGCTGTTGTCTTTAGTCGAAATCAATGAGTTATCGAGCTTTTCAACTCGGTGACGCAGATGTCACATGCCAAAAGACAAAAATCCTCGACATCCTCGACATCAAGTTTCAGAACTTTGCAGCGCGAATATACAGCTTCGGCCATTTTTTCGAAATCCAGCTTTCATCTAAACCATCGTTCCCAACCAACAAAAGACCCCAATCCCATCCTGTCATGAAAAAATACCTTCCCTATTCTCTCATCCTCGCGGCCGCCGCCACAGGCTTGGCCCACGGTGCAGCAACGGCCTACACGACTCCGGTTGGCTACATATCACATACTGTAGCCGCAGCTGGATCGCTCCCTTCCGCAGAGACTTACCTTTCCGCTTCGCTGGTGCAGGCAACTGAATTCGCCGGCGTTTCGGCATCAGCTACAGCTAAAACAGTTACTTTTACAGGGACTTCAGTTCCTACGTCGCTAAACAATACCTATGTTTTAGAAATCACCTCGGGCCCTTCCGAGGGCTGGTGGTCAACTGTTTCGTCATCTACTTCGTCAACTATAGTTTTGACAGACAATTTCCCTGTCGCAACGCCTGTTTCCGTTAGTATTCGCAAGCACACGACGCTTAAGTCTTTCCTCGGCAATAACTCGCCGGGTTTTGTCACGTTCAATGGTGTCGATAACTCTGACGAGGTCCAAATCTGGGATCCGGTTACGCAGAGCGTCATCCCGTATGCGTATATTTCTGCGAGTGACCTTGGTAACGATCCGCTGTATCCAAATGGTGCCTGGTGGGACATTGGGAATTCAGTCGTGGCAGACAATGTAGTAATCGAGCCTGGAAGTGCAGTGCGTATTAAGAGAATTGCCGGTAGCCTTACATTCGTTTCATCTGGCACAGTCAAAACAACCAAGACTGAGGTTGACGTATATCCAAATTTCAATTGGGTCGGTACGCCACTTGCCGTTGGAGGAACCCTTGATGGAATGGCATTTAATACCCAACTTAATCAGTATGATGGCGAATCCGTCAATTTTGATGAGCTTTCGTTTCTTGACGCTTCCCAAGCATCGAGACCATTCGCAGCGATCGCTGGCGCGCCCCCAACCATGTTCGACCTAGGCAATTCTGTCGAAGCCGGAACAGAGCCCTTCAAGGAAGGCACGGGAGCTATAATCAGGCGTATTGGTAATCCCGCTGGGATCCTGAGAATTCCTGGTTCCGTCGTAGCACAATAAATTTTCGCAAATACCATACAACGTCAGAAACAAACATAAAAAACATAATGAAATCACTCAAATATTTTTTAGTATTCGCCTGCATCACAGGTTTCTCAAATGCCGCCACAGTGACAATCTCATCTGGTCTCAGCACTCAGGGGTTTACGCCGTCTCTCAATAACGTAGCGATTGCTAACTTCTCATTTTCAGTCGGAAATTACAATTTAACAAATAGTACCTTCACACAGTTTGGTCTACCTATTGCAGATGTTGGAAAAGTTGGAGGAGCCGGAGGTATCACTGCATTTGCTCCAACTAGTCTGAACGGGTTGGTGGTTGATTTATTCGTAGGAACTGGATCATCCATTGAGACTTCTGGAACCAATTGGGTTGTGATGAGGCCGTCGGCATCAACAGCAGTTTTTCCAGCTGATGTTACCGGTACTGGTTCTGTTACAGTTAACGCCACAGTGCCTTCAGGTTGGACAATCATTGCCAAGGGGGATTCAACCGCTGCATTTGGTGGAGCTGCTACAGGTGGTGGCACTATCCTCAATTTGAATGCGATTCCTGAGCCCTCCGCAGTTCTTCTCGGTTCGCTTGGTGCGCTCAGCCTTCTCCGCCGCCGCCGCAATTGATTCAATTAGACTCGGATTCGTTGCTTAAAAAATTCAAGAGGTGGGCTTCGGTTCACCTCTTTTGTCATCTAAAATCAAATAATTAAATAAGACACTAATTAATGAGACACAAGATATCAATCATTAATTAAATGAGACACAAGTGATCAACAATCGTCTTGCTTTCTGTCCTTCAGGTAGGCAGATTCTTAGCCATGGCAGCGCGGTGGCTAGTTCCTTGGGCGGATTCGGAGACGAAGCCGGCGATTTATCATACGATTGCTCGGGTCGTGGACCGACGCTTCGCGTTTGGGGCGGATGATAAGGAGCAGTTTCGGATCTACATGCGGATGATGGAAAATTTCTCGGGCTGTCGGGTGCTAGCTTACTGCGTGATGTGCAACCATTTCCACCTACTGCTAGAGGTGCCGCCGAAGCGGAAGGAACTGCTGACGGATGAGGAGCTTTTGAAACGGCTTGGTGGGCTTTATTCAGAGGCGTTTGTCGAGAGGGTAGCTGTTGAACTGGCCGCAGCGCGGGAGGTGGTGAAGCAAGGGTTGGCCCCTGACGGGGAGGCTTATGTGCAGCAGATTCATGAGCGGTTTACCTATCGGATGGAGAATCTATCTGAGTTCATGAAAACGTTGTTGCAGCGCTTTACGCGTTGGCACAACCGGGAAAACAAGCGTCGTGGAAACTTGTGGGAAGAGACTTTTAAAAGTGTGGTGGTGGAAGATGGACTGGCGGCGCGGACGATGGCGGCCTACATCGACCTCAATCCGGTGCGGGCCGGGATGGTTTCGGACCCGGCGGAATACCGCTGGAGTAGCTATGGCGAAGCGATGGGAGCGGCGGGAAGAGGCGGCGGTTCCAAGGCGAAAGCTGGCCTCGTTCGAGCCATCATGGCCGACAAGGGTTGGGGAGCGGATGCACGGCGCTGGACCGGACAAGTCTCGAAACGGTATCGGATGATCTTGCTAGAAGAAGGCGAGGAAAAGACGCGGGAGGTGACGAATGCCGAAGGAGAACGCGTGACCGAAGTCGTAAAAACTGGGATAGCGAAGGAGAAGGTGGCGGCAGAAATGGCGAATTTAGAGAACCGAGGAGATGTGGCGTTGCGACAAGTCGTGCGCTGGCGGGTGAGGTATTTTACCGATGGCGCGGTCTTGGGTAGTCGCGCTTTTGTGGATGCGTTTTTCCACGAATGTCGGGATCGGTTCGGGGCAAAACGAAAGACAGGTGCGAGGAAAATGCGAGGAAGTGGGAGTGAAGCAGCTGCGCTGATCTGGACGGCGAGAGATCTGCGACGCGACGTTGGGTGAGTGGCGGAGATGGTTGAAATCCGAGGATGCAAGCGACGGGTGAGGGTGCCCCAATTCTATAACCAGATCATTGTCATCCACTCAGTCGATGACAATGGAGGATGGTCTTGTTTGAAATTGGTGGTTCTTTGAATGGAGTCATGAGAATGACTTGAGTGGAACTCGATCCTCGATGCGTGCGGCATGGATTACGAATTCGCCCTATTGCGTAGGTGAAGCCTTGGCATCGTCTGGTCGAATAAAAATAGACGCGTTGAAAAGCGGCTTCTTGTTCATTCGGAACGCAGAATCTTATCTGGATGTCGGCTCGACGCGTAGGCTGGCCGGAATCTCGGTAGCCGCCACGCCAAGCAGGCTTCCGACCACGGCTCCTCGGTGACAGTTATCACCGCCGACCATGGCGTTGGCGGTGATGCCAGCTTGAAAATCGTCATGATATTTCCAGCAAAGATAAAGCGCAGCGGGCATGGCTTCTGCGATGTAGCATGCTGGGCTGTAGCGTTGTCCGATGACGGTTGTATCCGGCTGCTCGCGCCACGACTCGGCCTTGTTTCCTGAAATCCAATCGCCCGCCTCCCGCCGCATCGCCTCGCGGAGTGGTTCGCCAGCGGCCACAGCGAGCAGCAGTCGGACGAGAGTGTCTGCGGCGCGGAGGACATTGGCATGGGCGTGTGTCAGGCCGACGTGCTCTTTCACCAAGCGCCGGATTTCTTCTGGCGAAGTGCCTTCCAGCGCAGCGACTAAGGCTGGCACCGTGGCGAGTCCGCCGATGTGTTCGTCGGAAATCCCGCATTTCCGGGGCTTTTTTCCTTGGGCGTAGCGGGTGAAGAAGGCGCGGTGGTATTCTTCCAAGTAGGTATCTCGGTGCCAACCCGGCTGCAACATGCGTGAAATGTAGCGGTCGAGCCATGCATCAGGATCATAGCCGCCATTTTCACGCACCATGGTGTATAGCTCAGCCGCGAGCTTGAAATTTAGAGTATTTTCGCCAGCACTGAGGAATTGGTGGTAGTGGATTTCACGTTTTCCCCAAAATTCCGCCTGCTCGCGAAGGATGTCGCCGCGCTCGTTAAGAGGCACATAGGTGGAGCGCCAAAGGATGCTGCCGGGGTGGACGGGTTGTGGAGCCATGAAGTGGTCCACGGTGCCGTAATCTTGGCGTAAGGCCTCTCGGTCGTAATACCAATGAACTGGCATCGCTAACGCATCCGCAGCCAACGAACCTTCATATCCAGCGAATAAATTACCCATTCTGAGCAGATCGCCCAGCAAGCCGCAGAAGCAATAGGTGATTCTGGTTGATAGTTTGCTTGCCTCAGCTTGCGTATCAGTGACTCATTTCCGGATAGCCACATTATGAGATCACTTCTTCTTTCCACCCTGATGCTGAGTTTTCTTGGCGGTCTTTGCGCCTTCGGCGATGCGCTCGAGACAGGATTTGCCACCATGCCTCAGCAAACGCAGCCATGGTGTTACTATTATTGGGTCAGTGATAACGTTTCCAAAGAAGGCATCACCAAGGATCTGGAGGCCATGAAACGCTTCGGCATCGGCGAAGCACTCATTGGGAATATTTTCCTTGATAACCAACCCGCTGGACGAATCAAGGTACTCAGCGAAGAATGGTGGTCACTTGTGGAGCACGCCATCCGTGAAGGCGGGCGTCTCGGCGTGAACATCGGCTTATTCAACTGTCCTGGCTGGAGCCAATCCGGTGGCCCATGGGTTAAGCCAGACCAGACGATGCGCTATATGGCCTCCTCAGAAATCCGCGTCACCGGACCAAAGAAATTTTCAGAAAAACTCAGCGCCCCGAATGCCCAATTCCAAGACGTGGCTGTCCTCGCCTACCCCGCGCCGGAAAATGATGCGGACACACTCGCTTCAAAGTCGGCCAAGCTCAGTATCACCCCGGCCCAGGCTGGCATTGAAGCGCTCACCGACGGTAAGCTTGACACCGCCTTCGTGCTCGGCACTGGCCCTGCGCCGAAGATAGAACCAGTCACCCTTTCCATCGACTTTGCCTCCCCTCTCACCGCGCGTAGTTTGCAAATTTTCCCCAGCACGACCTCCTTCTCAGCTGAGTGCGACCTGCAGGCTCAGGACTCAACTGGGCAATTTGTCAGCGTCCGCAAGTTCAAGTGCGACCGCTCGAAACCGGACGCGAACGTCGGCGCGATGACACAAGGCCCCGTGACCGTCTCATTCCCTGCGGCGACCTCGAAGAATTTCCGCATCATCTTTTCCAAGTTCTCCGGCCGCCTGCCTAAATCCGAGCTGGCCGAAATCAATCTCTCCGGGGCCGCTCGGCTTGAAGCATTTGTCGAGAAACAGCTCGGAAAAATGCACCCTACGCCCATGCCCACCGCCACTTCTTACGTCTGGGCAACGCAGGCTGAGCCAGAGTCCTCGAAACTCGCCGTCTCCGCCTCAGGCATCCTCAATCTCTCATCCAAGCTCGCGGCCGACGGCACCCTGACCTGGGACGTCCCTCCAGGTGACTGGATCATCCAGCGCAGCGGCATGACCCCCACCGGCATGAAAAACGCCCCCGCTTCTCCCGAGGGCCAAGGCCTCGAAGTGGATAAAATGAACCGCAAGCTCGTCCAGCAGCACTTCGACGCCTTCGTCGGCGAGCTCCTCAAGCGGATGCCTGCCGCCGATCGCAAGGCGTTCACCCAAGTCGTCGGCGATAGCTACGAAATGGGCTCACAAAACTGGACCGACGGCCTCGCAGAAATTTTCAAATCCCAATTCCACTACGACCCCATCCCTTGGCTGCCCGTCCTCAGTGGTCGCATCGTCGGCAGCGCCAGCCAGAGCGAGCGCTTCCTCTGGGATCTCCGCCGTCTCGTCGCGGACCGCATTGCCACCGAATACGTCGGCGGCCTCAAGGAATCCTCGAATAAAAATGGCCTTGGCCTCTGGTTGGAAAATTACGGCCACTGGGGCTTTCCAAGCGAATTCTTGAAATACGGTGGCCAATCCGACCGCATCGCTGGTGAATTCTGGGTCACCGGCGACCTCGGCTCCATCGAGTGCCGTGCCGCCTCATCCGCAGGTAACACCTACGGCAAGCCCTTCGTTTCCGCCGAATCCTTCACCGGTGGCCCTCCTTTCCAGACCGCCCCTGCCGACATGAAAGCGCGCGGCGACTGGTCGTTCTGCGAAGGCATCAATCACGTCGTGCTCCACGTTTACATCCAGCAACCGGACGATAAAACCCCCGGCATCAATGCGCCATGGGGCACTGAATTCAACCGCCACAACACTTGGTTTGAAAAAGGCAAAGTCTGGGCCGACTACGAGCGCCGCGCTTGCTGGATGCTCCAACAAGGCGTCCGCGCTACGGACGTGGCCTACTTCATCGGCGAAGATGCTCCGAAAATGACCGGCGAAAAAGTCCCGCCACTTCCCGCCGGACGTGACTTCGACTACATCAATGCCGAAGTCATCGAGCGCGACCTGAGCGTGAAAAATGGCCTGCTCGTCCTCCCTCACGGCGTCAGCTACAAGGTGCTCGTCCTGCCAAACGAGAAGACCATGCGCCCCGCCGTGCTTGAGAAAATCCGCGATCTCGTCAAGGCCGGTGCCACCGTGCTCGGCACCCCACCGACCGAATCGCCCAGCCTCCAAGATTTCCCCAAAAGCGACGACAAAGTCCGCGCCCTCGCCCAAGAAATATGGGGCGATGCCGACTTGAAAACTCCTGGCGAGCGCAACTTCGGCAAGGGCAAACTGATCTGGGGTAAATCCCTCGTGGAACTCTTCTCCACTGCCCACACAACGCCAGACATCGAGTACCGTGGTGCCCCAGCCGACGCGAATTTCCTCTTCACCCACCGCAGCACCCCCGAGGCGGAAATTTACTTCGTCGCCAATCAGAAAGACCGCAGTGAGAGCATCGCCGCCGCTTTCCGCATCAGTGGTCGCCAACCAGAACTGTGGAACGCCGTTTCCGGCGAGCGCCGCGACCTTCCAGAATGGAGCGAATCCGCCGGCCAAACGGTCGTCCCTCTGGTCTTTGCACCGAAGCAATCGTGGTTCATCGTCTTCCGTAAACCCGGCAGCCCAGTCGCCGGTGGCAAGAATTTCCCCGAGCTCAAGACCCTCACCACCCTCAGCGGTGCTTGGGAAGTCTCGTTCGACCCGAAATGGGGTGGCCCTGAAAAAGTCAGCTTCTCCGAACTCAGCGACTGGATCACCCGTCCCGAAGAGGGCATCAAATTCTACTCCGGCACCGCCACCTACCGGAAAACGTTTGAGATCAGCCAAGACACCCCGCTTACGGCCGGACTCCTGCTGGATCTTGGAAAAGTCCGCGACGTCGCGACCATCAAGCTCAACGGCAAAGAACTCGGCACCCTCTGGATCGCCCCCTACAGCCTCGACATTTCAAAGGCCGCCAAACTCGGCAGCAACACCCTAGAAATCGAAGTCGTCAACCCATGGAACAACCGTCTCGTTGGCGACGGCGAACTTCCCAAGGAAAAACGCCTCACCTCGATCTCGCTCAATACCATCAAGCCCAAGTCCCCGTTGCAGTCCGCCGGACTGCTGGGTCCTGTGACCTTGCAGCACTAAGATCGGTTGTTGCGGATGAGTGAGGTGGAGCCAATACGGCTTTTCCAAGCTCATCCGCTCCCGATCTGCGGCTATTTTCTCAGCAGCGAGCGTGGCATTCTCCTCGTGCAGCTGCACTTCCATTTTGGTAAAAATTCTTCGCTCCATTTTCCTTTTTAGCATCAGAACCTGCGTTACGCAGGACTGTTGCAAATTGAGTAACTTGGACTTGTGAACACGATTCCGGTCCTGACACTTTTAAATTTGTCTGGAGGCTCAGGCTTTAAACAAAATCTTCGCAAACTCGTGATAGAGCGGGATGCCTAGCACAATATTGAAAGGGAAGGTGATCGCCAGCGATGAGGACAGATACAGCGCGGGACTGGCTTGTGGCAGGGCGATTCTCACCGCCGCAGGTGCGGCGATGTAGGAGGCACTGGCCGTAAGAGTGGCCAGCACCGTCGTGCCGCCCAGTCCGAGTCCGCACCATTTTCCGATGAACGCTCCGAGAAGTCCATGGAGGACCGGCATGATCAGGGCGAAGGCGACGAGCTTCCAGCCCGCAGCTTTTAAATCACCCAAGCGACGCCCGGTGACGAGCCCCACCTCCAGTAGAAACAGCGCGAGAACTCCTTTAAACGGCGCGTCAAAAAACGGCGCGACTTGCTCGAAACCTTTTTTACCGCACAGCAGTCCGATCACCAAGCCTCCAAGTAGTAAGAGGATGCCTTTTCCCGTCAGCAGCTCATGCAACAGCTTCTTCAAGGCACCGGGCTTGGTTTCACCACCCTGCATGGATCTCATGGCCAAGTAGATCGCCACGATGATCGCCGGGGCCTCCATCACGGCGAGCAGCGCAGGCACGTAGCCTTCCACTTGGATTTTAGCGACTTCTAAAAAGGCAAGCACTGCGCTGAAGGTCACGGCGGAGACTGAGCCGTAATGGGCGGCGATGGCCCCGGAATTCGCCGCATCCAGACGCACGATTTTTTTCAAAATGAAGAAGCACCAGATCGGGATGATCGCGCTCAGGCAGATGGCACAGGCGAGGGGCAGGCCCACTACACTTAGACTCATGCCGTCTAGCTTCATGCCGCCCTTGAGGCCGATGGCGAAAAGCAGATAGATCGTCAGCGCCGAGTAGAGTTCATCGGGAAATCTCAAATCACTTTTCACCAAAGTGGCGAATAGTCCTAGGGCGAAGGCCAGAACCATGGGTGAGAGCAGGCTAGTGGATAAAGATTGTAAGAGGTCCATCGATGGTGTCAGTAAGTGGGTGAGTCGCGAGTTTCCGGTTTCAAATAACCTGAAACAAATTACGCGAACAGAAGTTCGTATATTTAAACCCACGCACGAGGTCAACCTTTACATGAGAAAATTCAGTACGACGCGCACGGAACCGATCGGTTGGTCATTTTTCACCAATCACGCCCACGTCCTACTCTGCTTGGCAGAGGACCCAGAAATGCGCTTACGAGATGTGGGCGCGCTGGTCGGCATCACGGAGCGAGCTGTACAGAAGATCGTTTCTGAACTGGAAGCAGGCGGCGTCCTAGCACGCGAACGCGCGGGGCGACGGAACGTTTATCAGATCCACGGCGAACTGCCACTGCGGCATCCGGTGGAGTCTCATTGCACCGTGCAGGGGCTGACGGACTTTATCATGAATTCCAAAAAAGCCCTCTCGGCCACTCATTCAAGTTCCCAGACAAATTGAGTGTCACGTTGAGAAAGAGAGGCATGGTGTCGCTCATATCGGCCATATAAAGAAGCAGAACCATGTTGGCCAGGGCGAGAATCACCGCTTGACCCCCGAAAAGGGGTCATTATTATACCAAAGCGGAATTTGAGTTCGACGAGATGAAGTCCCGTCGAGCAACCTTGAGAAGCACGGTATGGATTTCTCTGGAGCGCAATTTCTCTGGCTAGATCCCAAACGACTCGAAGTGACCGCGAGATGCGAATCTGAATCACGATTTGCTATGATCGCTCTCTGCAAGAATCGGTTGTGGACCGCCATTTTCACGAAACGCGAAGAACGTATTCGCATCATTTCAGTCAGGAGATCACACCATGAAGAAGAGCAAGGATACAATCAGTGCTGAAGAATTCGACCGTAAGTTCGAGGAAGGTGAGGACATCAGTCATTTCCTTGACTGGAGTGCAGCCCGCAGACCTGGGCTCGAACAGCGCCGGGTGAACGTTGATTTGCCCCAATGGATGATCGAATCCTTGGATGGCGAAGCGAAGCGAGTCGGTGTGACCAGACAGTCTATCGTGAAGGTCTGGCTCGCCGAACGCCTGAAAGCCGAACAATGAAGGCTCCTCGCGCCTCCTTACGGATTTTCTAAATTTTCCATTTCGGCCACTCACTCGCTGATCTACCCTGCGACCATGTCCGAGCCGGATTTCAAAGCTAAACTCCGTGAGGTCCCGCACAAGCCGGGGGTCTATCTCATGAAGGATCGGCTAGGGACGATCATTTACGTGGGCAAGGCCTTGGATCTCAAGCGCCGTGTTTCCTCCTATTTCATGGCCTCACAAAAAATGCGGGCCAACGTGAAGACCCGTGCGCTCATCGACTCGATCCACGACTTCGAGTTCCACACCGTGCGCAACGAGGAAGAGTCGCTCCTGTTGGAGGGCAAGCTCATCAAAGACTACCGCCCCCGCTACAACATCGCCTTCCGCGACGACAAGCGCTTCTTCCTTGTCAAAATCCGCCTCGCCGATCCTTGGCCGCGTTTCCGGGCCACGCGCATGAAAAAGGACGATGGCTCGCGTTACTTCGGGCCATTTCCTCACTCCAGCGCGCTTCATTCGACCTTGGAATGGCTCAACCGCTCGTTCGGTCTGCGTGTCTGCCGCACCGACAATCCCTCGGAATCCGACTACAAGCACTGCAACGCCGACATCATTCGCAACTGCTCCGCACCGTGCATCGCCCGCATCGAACGCGTGGCTTACCTTGAGAAAATTGAAGAAGCTTGCCGCGTGCTTGAAGGGAAGGGGAAACGCGAAGTCTTCGACACCCTTCGTCACGAGATGACGACCGCTGCGGAAGCCCTCGACTTCGAAAAAGCCGCCTCCCTGCGCGACATTCTTCAGAATCTTGAAAAAACCCTCAGCCCCACCCGCCAATTCGCCCGGGGTCGCGGGGTGCAGACGACTGTCAAACCGACAGCCGATCTCGCGGAACTCGGCGAATACCTGCACCTCGCCGGGCCACCCCGCGTCATGGAATGCTTCGACATTTCCAACGTCTCGTCCAATCACATCGTCGCCTCCATGGTCCGCTTCACCGACGGCAAGCCAGACAACCAGAACTACCGCCGCTACCGCATCCGCACCGTCGCCGGGCAGGACGATTTCGCCTCCATGGCCGAGGTGATTCGCCGCCGTTACTCGCGCATCCTGATGGAAAATGGAGCGGCCAATCCCGACGCGGAGCTCTCTCAGGAAAATCTCGTGGAGGCGCAGCGTCGCCTAGCGCGCGAGGGGAAGGCGAAAATCATCCTGCCAGACCTCGTCATCGTGGACGGCGGAAAAGGCCAACTTTCCATGGCCGTCCGCGAGCTGCAAGCCCTCGGCCTGCACGATTTACCCGTCGTGGGTCTGGCCAAGCAGCATGAGGAAATTTTCGTGCCAGGGGAGAGCAACTCCATCCGCATCCCTCATGACCGCGGGGCGCTCAAGCTGATGCAGCGCATTCGCGACGAGGCGCACCGCTTCGCTAACGGCTACAATGCCCTGCTCTACCGCCGCCGCATGAAGGAGTCTATGCTGGACGACTGCCCGGGGATTTCTCCGGCAAAGAAAAAGCAACTGCTTGAAAAATTTGGCAGCGTCGCCCGGATCAAGAAAGCCCAGCCCGAGGAACTCGCCGCACTCTCTGGAATCTCCGCCAAACTCGCGACCACGCTGCTAGAGTTTCTGAATCGCGACTAGCGTGTGAAGAATGACATCATCGCCCTTTCGCTCGGAGCGTTTCTAGCTACCATCCCGATATGACAAACCGCCGCCGATTTCTGATGCTTGTGGCCTGCGTGCTCGCCTTCGTGGGGTGTGACAAAAAATCACCCGTCCCCGGGAAAGGTGCTGCACTGCGAGTGGGCATGGACCTGAGTTACCCGCCGTTTGAAATGCAAGACAAGGCGGGGCAGCCAGATGGGGTGAGCGTGAGACTCGCGGAGGCACTGGCTGAGCGGCTCGGACGACCGTTGAAAATCATGCCGATGGAGTTCTCCGGGCTGATCCCGGCGTTAAAGACTGGCAACATCGATCTGATTCTTTCCTCCATGACGGCCACCGAAGAACGTGCCAAGTCGATTGATTTTTCAAATCCATACGCCTTCACCGGCTTGGCGCTCTTGGTCCGGAGTGACTCGAACATCCAGTCGATCGATGACCTCAAACAAGGTGTTCATACGGTGACGGCTAAAGCGGCGACGACCGGTGAGACATGGGCGATCAAGAATCTACCCGAGGCGAAACGGGTGGTGTTCGAGGATCAGACAGCCTGCGTGTTAGAAGTGGCTCAAGGGCGGGCGGATGCCTTCATCTACGACCAACTTAGTATTTTCAAATACGCAGAGCAAAACAAGACGACCACTCGCGGCTTGTTGAAGCCATTCGTCGAGGAGTCATGGGCCTTCGGAATCGCGAAGGGAAACCCGGCCTTGCGCGAGCAAGTGAATGCGTTCTTGGAAGAATTTCGTAAAGCGGATGGCTTTTCAAAGCTCGGTGATCGGTATTTGAAGGATGAGAAAAAGTTTCTCGAAGCGGTGGGGATTCCTTTTATTCTTCGCTAAATGAGTCGGCGTCACACTCTCGGAAATGTCGCGGTTGCCCTCGCGTTGGTGCTGCTGTTCGGCTGGCTCTGCACGACGGTGTTTGCGCTGCTAGGGACGCAGACGGATTGGTCGAAGGCTTGGGAATACCGGGAGACCTTGTGGCGTGGGTGGTGGATGACACTCGAGATTTCGCTGGCGGCTTTAGTGGGGAGTGTTTTCTTTGGCTTGCTGTTCATGTTAGGCCAGCGCTCGCCCTTGGTCGTAGTGCGCTGGACTTGCCGGGCGTTTTTAGAATTTGTGAGAGATACGCCGTTGTTAGTGCATCTCTTGTTTGGGTATTTCGTGATTTTTGCGCCGTTGATGTCACGTCCTCTGGGTGACCGGGGATGGGATGATAAATGGATGATTGGGGTCTTGTTACTCTCCGTTTTTGAAGGGGCCTATCTGGGAGAGATCCTGCGTGGCGGTGTAGAAAGCATCCCGAAGACGCAATGGGAAAGCGCCCGGGCGGTAGGCTTCAGCCGGGTGCAGATCTACCGCTATGTCATCTTTCCGCAGGCGTTACGGCGGGTGTTGCCGGCCATGGCGGGCTTGTTCGTCTCGCTGATTAAAGATTCCTCACTGCTCAACGTCATCGGCGTGGCAGAGTATTTCTATAACACGAAAAATTTCATCTCGCGCTCGTACGCTGGTCTGGAGGGCTATGTGCCGCTGGCGCTGGGGTATCTCATTCTAACTCTACCCGTGGCGTGGCTGTCGCACTGGTTGGAAAAACGCTTTCGCCATGAAACTTGAAGTCACCGATTTGACCAAACGCTATGGCAAGACGATCGCCGCAGACGGGCTCAATCTCTCGCTGGAGTCGGCCCGCGTGCTCGTCTTGATCGGCCCGTCGGGCGGTGGAAAAAGCACCCTGCTACGGCTGCTAGGTGGCTTGGAAACCGCAGATAGCGGGCGCATCGTGATGAATGGGTTTCCCTTAGATCCACAGGAGGACGCGCTTCAGGCATATCGGCGGAGAAATGGATTTCTCTTCCAACAGTTCAACTTGTTTCCCCACCTTACTGCGCTGCGAAATATCGTTCTGCCCTTGGAAAAAGTGCATGGCCACCCACCGGCGCAAGCACTCGCGATGGCGGAGCAGGCGCTTGCAAGGTTCAGCTTGCTAGACCATGCGGCGAAGCTTCCTTCGCAGCTCTCAGGTGGGCAGCAGCAGCGGGTGGGCATCGCGCGGGCGGTGGCGCATCAGCCGGATGTGTTGTTTCTGGATGAGCCGACCTCCGCGCTGGACCCAGAGATGACGGCGGAGGTCTTGGGGCTGATCGAGAAGCTAGCAGCAGCGGGTCAGGACATCATTCTCAGCACGCATGAGATGGGCTTCGCACGGGCGGTGGCGAATCAAGTCGCCTTCGTGAGCGCTGGGAAAATCGAGGAATTGGCGGTGCCGGAGCTTTTGTTCACTGCGCCAAAATCCCCGCTGTGCCAGAAATTCTTTTCCCGGGTGATGCGGTATTGATAGCGGGGCTATTTTTTCAGGGTTTGATCCAGCCAGGTGAGCATTTTTTCCCGATAGGCACCCTTGTTGTCTGAGAGGGAACTGCCGTGGTGACCGAGTTTCACTTCGAAGAATGTCTTGGGTTCTCCCGCATTTTCGAAGAGTTGGCGGCCTTGGGAGATGGGGACCACCTCATCAAGGGTGCCGTGGATCACGAGGAGCGGGACCGGTGTGAGGCGGCCGATGAAATCTTTCGGCGCCAATTCATCGCTCACGATACTTTCGCCGAGCTGGCCGGCCACGATCCGCGCCATGGCTTGGTAGGAGGCGAAGGCGCCATCGATGACGATGGCGCGGAGGCCTTTCACCGGGGATTCTGCCAGAGCCGTCACGGATTGCGCACCGCCGAGACTGTGACCGAAGGAAATGAGGCGGCTGGAATCGACATCTTTACGGGTTTGAGCGTAGTGAAATGCCGATTTAACGTCGTCGATCATCCCCCGCCGCTCAACCGTGCCTGTGGATTTCCCAAAGCCTCGGTAATCGTAAATGAGCACATTGTAGCGTGCCGCAGCAAGCCAGGCACAGAAGCCGAGATGATAACCCATCGACCCGGCATTTCCATGTGAGAAGACGATAGTGGCCTTGGCGGGTTGCGCAGATTTTCCCTTAGCTGGGATGAACCAGCCGTGAAGCGTGGTGTCGCCCGTGGAAGGAAACGTGACGGATTCATAGTCGAGGTGCCACGCTGCTGGCGTCGTCGGCTCGTCGCGGGTGGGGAAATAGAATAGGGAATTGCCGCTGTTGCGAGAGCCCTCAGCTGCTGCGAGGGCTGGCAGGAGCGAAATCAGTAAACAGCCAAAGAGACCGAATTTCATGCACTCCAAATCGACATTCAGAATCAGATTTGTCGAGATGAGAAACGTGTGGTAAGGCAGCAGCGATGTTTTTACCGACTTTTTTCCTCATGGCCTCGTTAGGAGTCGCCGCCGCCGTCCCTGTGAAGTCCGGCAAGACGCAGGCGGAGTGGCTGAGCACGTCGCAGACCTACACGGCAGGTCAGGAAATCCAGACCGCGCTGCGCTTGGTGGTGGACGAGCATTGGCACACCTACTGGAGTAATCCGGGTGAAGGAGGCATGAAAATTTCCGTGAAATGGGACTTACCCAAAGGCTGGACGGCGGGTGAGCTTGAGCATCCGTTTCCGAAACGATTCATGACCGGCGAGCTACCCGGCTTCGGCTATGAGGGGACGGTGATTTTTCCCGTGAAGTTGACCCCGCCGCCCGGCTTCACCGGCTCTGCGGTGGCGAAGGCGAAGTTTTCTTGGCTCACCTGCAATGAACAACAATGCCTCCCGGGGAATGCCTCGCTTGACCTCACGTTCACCGCTGGCCCGCCAAGCCCTACGGCGGATGAGACGACGATTCTCGAAGCCCTGAAAAAAATCCCGCAAGTCCACCCGGGCCTCCAACTCAGCGTGACTGAGTCCACGAAGACTCTCAAACTCACGCTCCATGCGCCGGCTGAGTTCGAGGTGGCAAACTACGATTTTTTCCCCCTCACACCACAAGTCATCGACTCCGCCGCCCATTTTCGGTTTGTCAAAAACGGCACAGACTGGACTGCGGACCTGCCGAAAAGCGAATACGCGCCTGCCCGCGTCCCCGAACTCGATCTCGTCCTCGCCAGCAAGTCCGGCCAGCCGCCGCTGCTTGTGCGGTGGAAAATGAAGTGACTTTCCCACGTAAAAGCGATTCGACAAATCGCCATCCTGCGCCAATGTCGCCACTGTATTCTAATCCAAACACCATGAAATCCATTATCATCGCCACACTTGCTGGAGCCTTCGCGCTAGCCACCGTCACCGCCCAAGAAATCGGTAAGGCCGCCCCAGACTTCAGCGTTAAAAACTCTAAAGGTGAGGCCGTCTCACTCGCCGACTTCAAAGGCAAAACGGTCGTCCTAGAATGGTTCAACCTCGGCTGCCCATTTGTCGTAAAACACTACGGCAGTAAAAACATGCAGACGCTGCAAGCCGATTACACCGCCAAGGACGTCGTCTGGCTTTCCGTGAATTCGTCCAACACCAGCAGCCCCAGTTACTGCTCACCGGAGAAAATGACCGGCTGCATCGCAGAGCAAGGCATGAAGTCCACTCACGTGCTCATCGACTCCTCCGGGGCGATGGGCCACGCCTACGGTGCCAAGACCACGCCTCACATGTTCATTATCAACAAGGAAGGCGTCTTGGTCTATGATGGCGCGATCGACTCCAAGCCTAGCACCGACAAGGCAGACATCGCCACTGCTGACAAGACCTTCGCCAACGCACTGGACGCCGTGCTCGCTGGTAAGGAAGTCGCAAACGGGAAAAACAAGCCATACGGCTGCGGTGTAAAATACTAAGAGGCTGTCTTAAAAATACTAACTTTCCGAATTTTAATCTGTACTAGTTTAGTCATGTATTGGAGAAACTCGGCATGGCCAGTTATCCAAGCAGCATGACGGAATCCGAATGGAA
>JAIXQH010000056.1 GCA_027484055.1 Verrucomicrobiaceae bacterium
AACCATCCCTGGCGCGCCGCTCAGCAATCCCCTTGCCAGCCGCCCCGCCCCCTGTTAATCGCCCCGCACTCACCGAGGCGCCGCTTTAGCTCAGCCGGTAGAGCACCGCATTCGTAATGTGTTGGCAAGCGGCGATTTTCCGAAAATAATTCAATCTCGTGAGCTCTTTAGTCAAGGTTGAAGTTGTATAGATTTTGCTATACAACAATCCCGTGACGCAACGATCTGAAACGCCACCGAAATCCCGTGAAAGTGCGACAAAGCCTGATCGCACGCTGCCAATTCCAGGCACGCTGCACAAAGTAAGCGGCTACGGCACACTCACAATCTACAAGATGGCGGCGTCGCCCTATTGGTACGTGCGCTTCTACGAGGATGGCAAGATCGTTCGGCGCAGCCTGAAGGTTGCGGAGAAAAGTGCAGCGATCAAAGCAGCCAAGCAGGTGTTTGTTGAGCTCAAGCACCGCAAGATGAACAGTCTTCCACTGAACAAATCCAGCGGCTTCGAAGTGTGCGCGCGTGGCTTGCAGAAGGAAAACGAGGCCCGCGTAGAACGTGGTGATTTGTCAGAGACGAAGGTGAAATTCGATGCCGCTAGGCTTGAGTCGGACCTCATGCCTTACTTCGGCAAGTATGAGGTTGCCGATATCAACTACGCTGTCATAAGCAGTTATATCAATGGGTTGAGCACCAAAGACCGACCACTTTCGGTGAACTCACTCAAGATTCACCTTTCGCATATCAAGACCATCTTGAAGCATGCTCAGCGCGTCGGTGTGATCACGTCGCTGCCTGCGTTCCCCAAACTGAAGACGGTTGATACAGCGCGGCCTTGGTTCAACGCAGCCGAGTATGGCAAGCTCCACGCGACCTGTCGGGCGAAGATTGGCCACATCGTGAAAGTTCAAGCGAAGGATGGTCGCTTCCTCCGCAATGTGACGATCACGGATGAGCTCTATGACCTGGTCATCTTCATGACCAACAGCTTCGTCAGGCCGACGGATATCAAGGTGCTGAAACACAAGCACGTGGCTGTCATCAGGGGCAAAGCTACGTACCTGCGACTCACGCATCCACCGACAAAAGGTCATGGCGGCCCCGTCGTGACAATGGAAATGGCCGTGGAGGTGTATGATCGGCTGTTGACGCGACAGAAGGCCAACGGTTTCGGAAGAGACGAAGATTATCTTTTCATGCCCGATCAACAGAACCGTGATTACGCCCTGCGGGCGCTCTCGCGGCAGTTCGATCAGTTGCTCAAGCTCGCTGCACTGAAAGAGGCTTCGAACGGAGAAGCGCGAACGCTATATAGCTTGCGCCACACCGCGATCATGAATCGTCTGATCAAGGGGGACAATGTGAGCCTGCTGACGCTTGCTCGCAACGCGCGAACCTCCGCAGAGATGATAGACAGGTTTTATGCCAAACACCTCACCGCTGAGATGAACATCAGCGAGCTTCAATCGATCAGGTCTGGACGCGAGAAGGGCGCCAAATCTGACGCAGAGGGCAAGGCTGGGCGCAAAAAGTGATGAATTGGATGTGCTGGGGGCTAGAAAGTTAAGCCCGTAGCCGCTAAACGGCCAACGTCGCCGCTTTAGCTCAGCTGGTAGAGCACCGCATTCGTAATGCGGGGGTCACGTGTTCGAGTCACGTAAGCGGCACCATTTTTCAAGATAAAACAATGGCCTAGCAGCGAATGCCATTCACGCTGCTAGGCCATTTGTTGTATAACATATAAGGCTCAGCGGGCTTTGGCTTGCGGCCTCCGTGCCTTGATCGTCGTATCGATCTGTCCATCCAGTTCGCCATTTTGAACAGCTTCACGAAGCGTGGTCAGCACATTCTTCACATCAGCGATGGCCTTCACAGCGATGGCGTTGCCATCCTTGCTGAGAGCGATGACGCGCGAACCATACTTCAACTGGACATAGACACCATCGTCGCGCGTGAAAAACCACGATTTGACGACCTTCTGACGCTGAACGCGGACACGCTCGCCAGCTTCATTCTTGGCCCAGCGCGACAGAGTGACAGTGTGCTCCTGGCCTTGTGCGGCAGCGTCGGCAACACGGATCTGCTCGTCAATCGCGGCACACAGCTTGTTGCGGCGCATTTCGATGGGGCTGAGCGTGTTGGCGCGAGAAACGGTCTTGATGGTGAGCTTTGCGAGCAGTGACATATGATCATTCTCCTTCGTAGAGAACATCTCATATGACGCCATCTTACTGATAATGCAGCCATAATCGTGCCATTGGCCGAAAGATTCCGTTGAACTTTACCGCGCTGTTTCCGAACTCAGAAAGCGCCCTACTTCAATTCTTACGTGGTGGCGTCGTGTCAGGGAATCTTCCCTCGCCAACATTGTGAACAAGTGCCTTCGCTTCGTTCAAAGCTCTGCCAACCAGAGCCCTCACTCTGTTCCGATGATCGGCGTCGTGCTTGTCGCCTGTCGTGCGGCTGACAATGCCAGTGATCTCACCCAGCTCGTATAAAGACGCCGATGGCCTCTCATTCCGTGCTCGAAAGACCATTAAACGATCATGCAGCGCCGTCAGCACTGGCTTCGTAAAGACAGGATATCTCGCTCGGCTATAACTGTTCGTCGTGTCCCTACGGTGCAATCGCTTCTTGCGGACGTGATCGAATGCAGGCTTCAGCATCTTCCTTAGCTCAGACATGGTGCGGTCAAGGTCGCCTGTGACTGGTACGCTTAGCAAAACGCGATCACGCTCAATCGGTTTAGTTGGCAATGAGAGATAGCGAGTGATCTCTTCCTCTGGGGGTTCACAGAACAGCAGGCGGCCGCCACCCTTCCACCAGTCCATAAAACAATCGCCACGAAGGTCGCCAAAGTCTTCGTAGAGACTGCTCTTTGAGCCCTGCCCGTCGTTCTCGCAAGTTGCGATATATTCAACATTCTCCTTAAGAAACAGCCACCAGTAATAATATACACTTCGCTCGTGCGCTTTGGCGCTGTTATATGGCATATTTGGTAACTTGTCTTCAGAAACCTCGTCTAAATGGGTCAAAGGTGGTGCGTATCGAAAATATAGAACTGTGCCACTATACAACATTTTCTCAAACATGCCCGCCTCCGTAGAGCCTTAACACCATCGATCTAGGCCGTTTCGTGTAGCAGCAGGGCTGCCTGCACAATGTCAATACGAGCCTGCGCAGAGGGTGTCTGCGCTACGGCTTCAGGCCGTAGCCACACAGGAAAGGAAACAACAATGGATATTGCTCAGTCTAAGGAAGTCATCACCCATAACGTTAAGCAGGCAGTTGATCTTCTGACTCAACAATATAGCGAATGGGTGGCCCACGTGAAGGCGGGCGACGGCCTGCTTTACGAGCTTCTTGAAGGATGCCTGGAATTTCATAACTTCTTGGTCAGCAAAGATGACTATCAGGTGGCCTTCAAGGGTCTCTGTCTTTTCAATTGGCACAGGTCGACTCCGCTTGTTGTCCTGGTCGCCAAGCAGGTGTTCGGTAGCCGCAACAAGCAGGTATACGACTATATCAAGGCATTGAACGCGGCGCTGGCAAAGGGCGTTGGTGCAAATGGCGGAATCGGGATGGCGCAGTGGCTCAAGGAGAACGGTGGCATTTCTGGCGTCGTGAAGGCCAACGGAAACGTGAGCAAGGCGCAGATCGAACGCGAATTCCGCATCCACGTTGCTTATAACGCTGCCAAGTTCGGCCTTAAGGATCGTCTTGGGTCCTTCATCTGCAAGGAGATGGCGGCTGGGATTGTGAACGCGTCGCAGGATGTGGTGATTCTGGCCACCGTTGATCGCAAGACGGGTGAGTTCACTCCCATGCTGCTTTGCGAGGATCTCGGCATTCGCCGTACTCTGTGGGAGATGCGCGGGGATGCGATCATGGCGACGCCAGAATACCATCGCGCCAAGGATACTTATCTTAGCGACCTTGCCAAAAAGAATGCAAAGACTGCGGCTGAGGTTATGAATGCATTTAAGAAAGTGCCTTCGGCAAAGAAGGTTCAAGAGCAGCTTGACGTCATCTCGAAGGTTTGCGAGCCTGCATAAGAATTATGACTAATGCAGTAAAAGGGCCGCTGTTGCAGCGGCCCTTTTTGTTTTCTGAATTCGGTTGCATGATAGGGTGTGGTTTTGGTTTTCGGAAATCTCACTGAGTTAGCTCAAACTCAACCGATTCCGCATCAACAATCTCCCTGCATCTGTCACTCAGCGCCTTCAGCCTCTTCGACAGATCGCTGTATCGCGGGACTCGACTGAACTGGTCGGATGCGTTTTGAAGACGACTTGCGCAGATCGCCACCGCGCCCATGCTCGGCTCCGAGTTGGCTGATCTCAGTTTACGCATATAGCCCTCGCTATGCCCAAGCCAGTGCTCACTAAACTCGCTCTCGTTTTCCGTAATCCGCTTTTCTTTAAGTAAATCAAAAATCTCCAAAATAAGTTGTTTTTTCATCGGTTATTTCATCCTGTGATAAATAGACATGCGACATAGAGAGACTGATAGGCTCTCTGTATTTATCACAAGTGAGGTTAAGGTTGGCGCGCCGATTGCATTGCGCTGCAAATCCGTTCTGATGTGTGACGGTAAGCAAATCGAGGGTCTCACTACTCGTCTTCATCGCACTACCCATCTCACGATGGATGCCTGAAACGACAGCCCAATGGCTCGTAGCGTTTGCGATGTCGTAACGGTTGAGTCCTCAGTAATGAGTTACCTATCATGACGTGCACCCCTGATTGGTACCGTTCAGAAGTAGAGTCCTTTGCTTTGATGGCTGATGGTTGATGTGATGGCAACGGGGTTGGGGGCATGCCCCCAACCCCGTTGACCGGCGATCTCGGCGGGGGTACGTCCGCCCAGTTTCGAGTGTGGCCTGACGGTGTTGTAGTCGTGTTTCCAGGCGGCCAGGATCGATTTGGCGTGGGCCAGCGAGGTGAACAGCGTCTCATTGAGGCACTCGTCGCGCAGCCGGCCATTGAAGCTCTCCACGAAGGCGTTCTGCGTCGGCTTGCCCGGCATGATGTAATGCCATTCCACCTGACGCTCCTGTGACCAGCGCAGGATCGAGGTTGATGTCAGCTCAGTGCCATTATCGCTGACCACCGTCAGCGGCTTGCCGCAGACGGCAGCTACGCTATCCAACTCCCGCGCCACCCGGGCTCCGGACAGCGACGTGTCGGCCACCAGCGCCAGGCATTCCCGCGTGAAGTCGTCGACGACGCACAGGATGCGGAAGCGCCGGCCACAGGCGAACGCATCGCTGACGAAGTCGAGCGACCACCGCTGGTTCGGTCCCTGCGGCATCGTCATCGGCGCCCTGGTGCCAAGCGCCCGCTTGCGACCGCCGCGGCGGCGCACCTTCAACCCTTCCTCCCGGTAGATCCGCAGCAGCTTCTTGTGGTTCGGCACCAGCCCTTCGCGCGCCAGCAGATATCCCAGGCGCCGATAGCCGAACCGCCGCCGTTCGCCGGCCAACTCACGCAGTCTGACGCGCAGGCCTGTATCATCAGGACGGGTCGTGACGTGACCCCCTGATTTCATCCAGCGGGGATTAGAGCCGGGCCGTAGTTGTTGCGCATGGGCGCGGTGGAAGCAATGGCCTGTGGAGCGGAGCCCGAAGGGCGCAGCGGAACAGG
>JAIXQH010000007.1 GCA_027484055.1 Verrucomicrobiaceae bacterium
AGGTGGAGGCGGTGTGCCGTCTGCAAGCGGGCTGGCTAGGTGGGCGCGGGCTGGGGTAGCCGGGGCTTCGGCTGCGAATGCGGGGGAGCCGAGGTGGCAAACGGTCGCGATGAGGAGGAGGTAGAGCTTTTTCATAGGAAAAGTGTGGTCTCGTTCCTTAGTGGACGGGGAGTTAAGAGAGTCGCAACTAGTCGACCGCGATGGCCTTTAGCCAATCCCGAGAGAGTGGCCTGAACATGCGCCACCGCCTCCCCGGCCTTTGGGTCGGGTTGGCGGCATCATTGCGGTCGATGCCGACCGCTAGTTGAGAGGACTCTTACACCCTCATCCTGCTTCAGGACTCACGGTCTATGTCTTGATCTAGCGGCCATTACAAGGATCAACTTTGCGAGATCAAAAACAACCTACCCTCCACGGCGATCTAGTTAGGGAAATCGTTGATCTGTGGTTTATATAGAGGATTTCCCTGGCTTGATCGCTGTGGGCTTGTGGCTCAGTCTTGGGGGAGGCCGAGTAGTTCGATGAGGCGCTGGAGATCGTCATCGCCGTAGTATTCAATTTCGATTTTCCCTTTTTTCGAGGAATGCTGGATCGCGACGTGGGTGGCGAAATGCTCGCGGAGCCGGTTGGTGAGAGCGCGGACGTGGATGTCCACCTCGCGTGCGGCGGGAGTTTTTTTCGGCTCGCCGACTTCGGGTGAATCGCCGTTGAGAAAGGACTGGGCGAGCTTCTCAGTGGCGCGGACGGTGAGCTGGCGGCGGATGATCTGGTCGGCCACGAGGAGCTGGGTGTCCTGGTCTTTGATGGCGAGAACGGCCTTGGCATGGCCGACGCTAAGGCGGGCTTGGGCGACGAGCATTTGCACGTCCAAGTGCAGGCCGAGCAGGCGCATGGCATTGGCGACGCTGGCACGGGATTTTCCCACGCGGGTGGCGATTTCATCCTGCTTGAGAGAGAATTCCTCAGCGAGGCGGACGTAGCCTGCGGCTTCTTCCATGGGGTTGAGATCCTCGCGCTGGAGGTTCTCGATGAGGGCCATTTCGAGAACGTCGCGGTCGGACGCCTCGCGAACGATGACTGGGACCGTGGCGAGGCCGAGCTTTTTCGAGGCCCGCCACCGGCGTTCTCCGGCGATGAGTTCGAGCTTGTCGCCCACGGCCCGGACGATGAGTGGCTGGATGATGCCGTGCTGGCGGATGGACTCCATGAGGTCGTCCAGCGGGGATTCGATGAACTGGATCCGCGGCTGAAGCGGGCTGGGGACGATGAGGTCGAGGGTGACGTCGCGGACGCGTTTCAGGTCATCTTGGGCGGATGGTCCGTTTACGACGGGTGGGTTTTCACTCTTTTTGATGAGTGCGCCGAGTCCTTTTCCGAGTGCCTGTTTCGCCATGGGGGGGAAGCTTTATGAAAAGAGCAGAGGAATTCCAAGCGGAATTCGGGCAAGCTTGACGCCGTCGTGAAGAAAAGGCATCCCTCGCCGGGTGAACTTGATGATTTGTCGTGCCCCACTCGCTGCGATCTTCGCGCTGCTCAGTCCGCTCGTTGCCCTCGCGGCACCACCGCCATTGGCACCTTTGCCGGAGATGCCGAAGGAGGACGGGGTCAAGGCCTCGGCGGCACCCGCTGAGGTGGTGGACTCCGCAGTGGCTGCGGTGGCGGGCTTGGGAGACGCGGTGGTGATGGGTCGCTATCAAGTGGCGGTGGAGCGGATGAATCCGCTCTGGAAGGAACGCACGTCCAGTCGCATGGGCGGCATGGCGGAGTTGGAAAAACAGCTAGCCACCGTGGCGCAGCAGATGGTGAAGCAGGGGATCACGATCCGTTCTTTCAAGCCCCAAGGGCAGGCGCAGTCGTTCGAAGTTGGTCCTGGTCGGAAAGTCGAGAAGGTGGACGGGCAAGAGGTGGAGACGCTGATTTTTAATAAATGGCTCATTTTTATCCCGACCTCGACTCATTTCCGCATCATGCGTGACGGGCAAAAGGCGGTGGAGATCGAGAGCATCGGCTTCCAAGTGGCGATTTCCGAGAAAGGAAAAAACGATTGGACATTCATTGATGGCTCGGGGCTGACGGTGAATGATTTGCGTAGTTTATTCGTCACGCTGCCCCCGGATTTAAAATTTCCACCGATTGAAAAACGCGAGGCGCACTAAAGAGACTCTCATGGCAACGAAGAAAAAGAGCATCCCAGAAGAGACCGTATTGCACCGCAAGCTACTGGCGCTGTGGAAGCGGGGGCAGAGTGAAATGTGTGAAATTCGGGGCTCGGAAATTCATGGGCGTGGGGTTTATGCAACGCAGTTCATCCGGGCGGAGGAGAAGATCATCGAATACGTCGGCGAGCTAGTGGACAAAGATGAAAGCGGGCGGCGGGGGATCGAGCAGCAAGAGAAGTCCAAGGAATCTGGAGATGCTGCGGTTTACATTTTTACGCTCTCTAAGAACTATGACATCGACGGGAATGTGCCCTGGAATACGGCTCGGCTGATCAATCACTCGTGTGAGCCGAATTGTCAGGCATGGTGCGTGGGGCGGAAAATTTTCATCCATGCGCTGCGGGACATCCATGCAGGAGAGGAGCTGACTTTCGATTATGGCTTTGATGTGAGCTGCTACGAGGACCACCCATGCCGCTGTGGGAAACCAGGCTGCATTGGTTACATCGTGAGTCAGAGTCAGTGGGGTGAACTCAAGGAACTATTGAAAACCAGCGGTTAAGATTTCTCCGCAACCTTGGCACGGTTTTTGTTAACTTTCTATGCGTGCTAGAGCAACGGACACTGTCAGTGCGGAACCGGTTCACCGGACGGGACTTTGACTTTTTAACCTCGGTCCTTGCATCGGGTGAGCAACGCCTGCCACTTGCCAAGCTCTGGAGGGACCCGGATACCCGGCGGGAGCTACTTGATTTAAAGGAAGTGCTGCTCGGACTACTGGACTCGACAGCCGTGCTTCAAGTTTCCCCGAGGTTTTATTTCTATGTCCTAGTGCGTCACGCATTTCGCAGAAGCGGCATTGAGGACGCGAGTCTTGCCGAGTATGTGGCTGGGGTCTTGACGAAGCGGGTCTCCGCTGCCCCAGAGGATTGCCTGCACGATGCGGCCCACGGCTACACACGCGTGGCGGATTTTTGCTCGCTCATCACCCACGCCCAAGCCCGCTTGACGTTCCTTCTACAAGTGGCCGCTGGTGACCAGTTTCTGATCCTGACCGGCTTGTATCCGGCCTTTTTAAAGCGTCGTCACGCCTGCGAAGGGGACGTGGATCTGGGATTTTACGAGACCTTTGCCCAAAAAGCTTTCCGAGCTGCGGCGCTGAGTGGCCATGCCCACGGAGGTGCCGCCCAAGCTACTTTACACGCCCTAGCAGATGCCTTGCCCGCAGTGCGGTTGGCATTGAACGGAATGGTCGATGAATGGATCTTTCTCGGTGACACGGCGATCAGCGACTCCGGTGCCACTTTGCACCGGACAGTTGCCAACCCGCGTCCGTTTTCACCCATGCGAAAGTGACAGAGTAATCGCCATCTGCCGGGCGGTAAATGGGTAACTCGATCAAGGCGTCGACGGTGAATTCGACTTGGCCGGTGTTTTCCTGAAGCGTGATCGAGCGGAATTCTTTCAACTTGAAATGAGTCTGCTTGGCCTGAGAGCAGAGCCAGCCAAAGGCAGATTCCATTTCTGAGCGATCGAAGGTGCCGTTCGCCTCTGGAATCGTCGGGGTGTGGAGTTCGACTTCTGGAGCGAGCAGTGAATTGAGCGCGTAGGTGCCGATTTGCCGGGCGGCCTTCCCGCTCGTCGCTTCTAGAGTGAGTGTCTCAAGCAGTGATACGGTCCTGCGTTTCAGAATTTGCGTGGGTGAAAACCACCATAGCCCTGCAATCATGAGGACCACGCAGGGGATGCTGTAAAGTTTAAGCGCCTTCATTCAGGAGTGCGCGGGTGACTGGGATCATAGAAAATACGGATGTCTGCCTTCTCGGTGCCGATGAGTTGCTGGGCGCGCTTTAACGCGGCGCGGGTGGACAGATTTGGATTTCGGAAACTGGTGAGGAAAATGTTACTTTCCCCAGCGCTGCGGTCGCAGCCTTCTTGCAAAGTAACGAGAACCCCGGATTTTTTTAAGACTCGGTAAACCTCTCGCGTCGCCCCGGAGACAATCAGGTGAAGATTCCGCTCCCGCATCAGAAGAATCAGATCCTCAAGCGCCATCACGCTCGTCGCATCCAAGTGGCGGGCGTTTTTTAAACGTAAAATGATCACCTGAATCGTCGGGTCAGATACCGTCCGTTGGATCTGTGTGCGAAACAATTCCGCCGCTCCGAAGAAAAGATCACCCTCCACGTGGACGATCGAAATAGCAGGAATCGGCCGCGGCCGTTTCTCGGCGATCTGTCTCAATTCGCCCGCATCGCTGAACTCATATTCCATCAGGAAGGGACGGCTGGCCTTCCGTAGAAAAAGTGTGATCGATATCGCCACGCCGATGAAAATCGCCACATGCAAAGGGGCCAGCAGCGTGGAAATGAAGGTGATGATCAGCACCACCGCGTCGTCGCTTGTGGAAAGCAGGCAGATCCGGATATTGCGTAGATTGAATAACGAAAACGACAGCGCGATGATCAGCGCGGCCAAGGCAGATTTAGGAACAAAATCTATCAAGGGGAATCCCCAGCCCACTGATGCGGCAATGAGCACGGCGAAGGCCATCGTGTAGAGGCCGGAAAAGAGTGAGGCAAAGCGGGTCTTCGCTCCGGATTCGTGATTCAGAATTGAGCGTGTCAGTGAGCCAGACGCGGGCATTCCTCCGGCGATGGCGCTCGCGAAGTTCGCCATGCCCACCGCGAACATGTCCTGGTTCACGTCCGGGCGATCGCCCGTTTTCGCCGCTAAGGTCTTCGCCATCAATGTATTTTCCAGTGACGCCAAAAACGCAATGGCTAGGGCGATGCCCAAGAGCGCGGAAATATCTGCCGGTAAGCCCTCGCGCATCAAATGCGGGAACTTGAACATCAAGTCACTCATGCCGAAGGTGGCAAAGGTATCTTCCCCCTTGAATGGCCCCACTTCGCCCCGGATCAAGCCGCCGAAGAGGATCGAAGCAAGTAACAGCGCCACCGCAAAGGCTGGCCATGTCTTCTTCCAGCGCCGCAGCCCCGCGAAAATCAAGAGGGTCACCACCCCGATCATCAGCGACACCCAGTGCGTCAGCGGTAAGGCCCGCACCAGCCCGAATACCAGGCCGATGAAAGTGGACGAAGCCTCACCACTCACTTGCCCCGTTAGGCCCAAGAGTGGCTTCAGCTGATTGGCGACGATCAACACCGCCGCCCCGGAGATGTAACCCACCAGCACGCTGCGTGAAATGTATTGGAGCAAATCCGCCACTCTGAGGAAGGCACCCACGGTGGCGATGATCCCCACCATCATTACCAACAAGGGGATCAACTGATCCCAGCGTCCCGTCAATGAAGGATTCACTGAGAAAAAGCTGAACAGCATGAACGCCGTCGCATTCGTCGGCCCCAAGATCGTATGCCGTGACCCCGCGAATAGCGGCGCTACGAACGCTGCTACCGCCGTCGAGACGATTCCATAAACCACCGGCAGCCCGGCGATGGCGGCGAAGGCGATGCCCTGTGCCAGCGCCAGCACCGTCACATTCGCCGCCGCCCAAGCATCGTGGCGAAACTTCAACACGCTGTAGTGTTTTAAATCCCGCGTGAATGGCATGAAGTGAACCCGCTCTTTCGCGAAAAACTCACCGAATCGGCGAGTGGCTTTTGCGAGTTTTCGGGAAAATTTCATATCCTGACACGCATTTAGCGGAAACGTACCCGCCGGAACAGAATAATTCCTAATACGATGCAAATCACATTGGGTGCCCACAGCACGACCGTCGCCAAATCCGCAGACTTCACCTGATCTGCCAACATCGTGACCAGGAAGTAGCCCGTGCCGATGATCAAGCTGAGGATCAAGCCACGCGAGCTATCCCGGCGGCTCGTTTGCATTCCCAGCGGCACCGCGACGAAGGCGAAGGAGAGACAGGCCATGGAAAAGGAGTAACGCGTCATGATTTCCGCCTGCATTTTCACCAAGGCCTGTGGGGCGATTTTTGGGTTTTCCGAGATTTCGGTCCGGATCTGCTCATTGGACATCGCATTCGCCTTCATTTTTCCTGGATTTTTCAAGTCGAAGACCAGCGGCGAGGCTCCGGCGAAGAACAGCTGCACCTTACCAGATGGGTTCCGGGTTTCGAAATAAGCATCATCCAGCTGGAGCCAGAGCTTGCCCTTTTCCGAATCGGTTTTCAAAGCTGCGCCCGTCGCGTGGACATACGTTAGATCCTCGGTTTTTGACTTCGGTAGCACATAGAGATGGAAGCCGTCCAGCCACTGCACCGACTTGCCGTCCACAGTGCGCGAGCTTTTCCCCTCGATGAGTAATTTCTGGACTCCCTCGCCGTCGCCTTTGAAATCCCCCTGAATCATCCCGGGCTTCAGCAACGAGGCAGGATCACGCACCGCCTGCATGTAGAGCAGTCGCTTCGAGGAAGCCCGCGAGTTCGGCACCACATTGATATTCAGCCACAAACTGACCAGGCACAACCCGAGGCCGATGACGAAAACCGGTGCTGCCAGCCTCACCAAGCTGACGCCCGCCACCCTGAAGGCCGTGATTTCGTGGTCCGCAGAGAGTCGGCCGAAGACCAACAGCACCGCCGAGAGAAATCCCCAGGGGATGGTATATTTCAGAGACTCCGGCAATACACTCAGCACGAAGCGTAGCACCAACTCAGGCGGTGCTCCCTTATCCACCAATAATGGCTGTACCTGTTTGAACAAATTCCCCAACACCAAGACCACCCCCAGCACCAGAACCGCATACAGTGTGCCGAGCAGCACCTGTTTTCCTATGTATCGGTCTGATATACGCATGAGCTCGCCGCAATTTGAGCCACCCACTAGCACCTGTCCAGACAAGAGCGTCGCAAGAGGGAGTCGCTCCATCCGCCCACAAAAAAACGGATGCCGTTTGGCATCCGTTATTCCCTAGATTGCAGAACCTTGAAAATTTACTCAGCGGATTCGGAGCGCTCGACGGCTGGTCCGTTTGAGAAGCGCCAGCGGATTTTGTTACGCTTGGAAGCGGAGCGCAACTTGCGTTGCTTGCGCTCAGTGGGGGTCTCAAATGCCCGGCGGCGGCGCATTTCTTCGAGGATGCCCTCGGTATCAAGTTTCGTCTTGAGGCGTTTCAGAGCCCGGTCAACAGGCTCGCCTTTTTTCATAGTCACTCCACGCATGCGATGATTGGTTGGTTGGTTGGATTGGTTCCGCGATTTCTTCGGGGGGCGGTAGATGCGGGATGCTACAGACCTTGTCAAGACAGAACCCGGCTGGAATATGAAAAAAAACGCAGGCTTGCACGGCTTGTCTTGCTCGGGTATTGAGCGCTGTCCTTCGGCTATCAACGCGCTCTTGCGTTGACCGTTCGGTTAAACATCCGGCTGCTTGAGGCTCCAAAACCACCAATTATGTATCGCATACCCTTCGACCGGGTGAACTGGGTCACAAGCTCATTTCTCATCGGAACAGCCCTTATAGCCCTTATCGGCGTGCCCATCTATCTAGTGAAATTCGGTTTGGACTGGTTTCAGTTCGCCATGTTTTTCTTCTACGTTACAGCGACGATGATGAGCATCACCGTCGGCTATCACCGCCTGTTTTCTCATTTATCCTTCAAGGCCAAACTGCCAGTGAAGCTTTTCACCCTCATTTTCGGAGCCTGTGCTTTCGAGAATTCTTGCCTCAACTGGGCTTCTGACCACCGCCGCCACCACAAGCACGTCGATCACGACGAAGATCCCTACGATATTTCAAAAGGCTTCTTCTGGGCGCACATCGGTTGGTTGCTCTTCAAGCTCAATCCTGAACCCCCCATGGACAACGTAGCGGACTTGCGGAAAGACAAGCTTGTCATGTGGCAGCACCATTACGTCCACTGGATTGGCCTTGTCGTAGGTCTCATGATCCCGCCGCTGCTTGGCTACCTCTATAATGCGAACATTGGGCTAGATCCTTGGACCGGTGCCTTGGGTGGTTTCCTCATCGCTGGCGTCGCCCGGGTCGTTGTCGCTCAACATTGTACATTCTTTATCAACTCGCTTTGCCACACCGTCGGTCGTCAGCCGTATTCCACCAGCCACAGTGCGCGCGACAGCGCCGTGATGGCCTTCTTAACTTTTGGCGAAGGCTATCATAACTACCACCATGAATTTCAGCACGACTATCGGAACGGTGTGAAACCATGGCAGTGGGATCCTAGTAAATGGACGATTTGGACGCTCTCCAAATTAGGTCTCGTAGATGGCCTCCGCCGCGTGCCAGATGGTCGCATTCTCCTCGCCGAAATGGGGGAGGCTCGCCGCAAGGCCCAGAAAGAACTCGCGCAAGTGCAGGAAAAAACTAAAACCGCAGCTTGCCAGCGTGCCGCCGATAGCCTCCACGAAATCGTTGAGAAACTCAGTGCTAACTATCACGAACTCGAAAAGGCCGTTGCAGACCGCGTGCAAGTATCCCGTGAGGCGATGAATGCGTGGCAAAATGAAACTCGCCAGTTGATGCGCGATTTCCGCCGCACCAGCGCCATGCTCGCAGCCTAAGTTTCACTATTGAATCCCAAGCGCCCCATGACCGAGAAGGTCATGGGGTATTTTTTGAGCATTTTGGGATCAGTATCACAAATAAGAGATACTAAAGTATATAAAGGGACAGTCCCTTAATAAGTTTTTTCCTTGCCACTTAGCATCAACTCGATAGCCTCTACCCATGAGACAAGCGCGGTGGCTCGTAAGCCGACGGACTGGAGAGCGTAAGCCGGTCTTTTATCATGTGATTTCTCGCGTGGTGGAGCGGCGGCTTGCGTTTG
>JAIXQH010000040.1 GCA_027484055.1 Verrucomicrobiaceae bacterium
CATCACCCGCTAACTGCTCCTCGTTTCTACTCTGTTGTTAACCGATCAAACAAAGCCCATCCAAATGATAGGAAAAAAGAACTATATCAACTTGACAAGATCCCAGCCATATCAACGTTTAGAAAAAGTGGACACCCTAGTCGTGGATAAGACCGGGACACTCACGGAAGGTAAACCCAAATTGATCGACGTTCTCCCCGCCGCTGGTTTCGACTCGAAGGATTTTCTGCTGCTAGCCGCCTCTCTCGAACAGGGCAGCGAACACCCGCTCGCCGCTGCGATTGTGCAGGGAGCGAAGGATAAAGACATCGCTCTTCAACCGGTTAAAGACTTCCGCTCGGTGACCGCTGGCGGAGTCGTCGGCACGGTTGGCGAGCGGGTGGTGATGGTGGGGAAACCGGATTTCCTGCGCGACGAGAAGGTCACCGATTTGGAACCACTTGAAGCATCCGCCGTGAAACTCCAGGAAGACGGCAAGACTGTAATGTTTGTCGCCATCAATGGTCAAGCCGCAGGGATTCTAGCCGTCGCCGACCCGATCAAAGTCACCACCGCCGAGGCCATCAAGGATCTCCACGCGCTTGGGCTGAAGCTCGTCATACTCACCGGCGACAACCGCCGCACCGCCGCGGCGGTGGCCAAACAACTCGGTCTCGATTCGGTTGAGGCCGAAATCGAACCCGCAGGCAAAGTCGCCCATGTGAAGAAGCTGCGGGCCGAGGGCAAACACGTCGTGATGGCTGGCGATGGCATCAACGACGCGCCCGCTCTCAGCGAGGCCGAAGTCGGCATCGCCATGGGCACCGGCACTGACGTCGCGATGCAAAGCGCAGGCATCACCCTTGTGAAAGGTGACCTCCGTGGAATCGCTCAGGCCATCCGCCTCAGTCGTGCGACCATGAGCAACATCCGGCAGAACCTTGTCTTCGCTTTCCTCTACAACGCGCTCGGCATCCCAATCGCTGCCGGAGTGCTCTATCCAGTTTTCGGCGTGTTGCTCAGCCCGATCATCGCGGGTGCGGCGATGAGCCTGAGCTCCGTGTCCGTCATCAGTAACGCCCTGCGGCTACATCGGGTGAAACTATAATTCCAGAAAATTATAGATCATCAGCTTCGTGCGCGATTAACGAAATTTTTCCGAAATCTAAACAAAAAAACTACCATGAAAAATGACCGAACTTCCCGAATTTTATCCCGTTTGGAAACGGGACTCCGCACGGATTCAGCACGTCTCCAACAACTGGCTCGTGATTTCGCCGTGACCCTACGCTCTGCCCGCGATCTTGGCTTGGAACAAGATTTCACAAAGGAATGGGACGCGATCTGGAATCAACGCTGGGTCATGGTCGAAGACCTCCTGCAGCGGATCAGTGGATTGATGAGCGAGATAGATGTTGCTATCGACAGTTCTGACCGCAGTCGGCTGAAAGAGGCAATGGGCGCATGGGAATCGATCCAATCCAACGATGTGAACTTGGTCGAAATCATGAGTGAAATCCGGGGGCAAGCAAGTGCTTTGAATGCCGCTGCCCGAATCGAATGGAATCTCCTAGCAACGGCTTTTGATGCCGATCTGGAAACCATTCACGCCTGCTCACAGGCATTGAGAGTGAAGCTTGAGCTTCTATCCAAGCATACCAAAGCAGAGGTTGGTCTTCTGGTCCAAGGGTTCCTCGTGAATCTGCCAAAACTCTCACAGGCGGATGATTTGGAAATGGCAAAATATCAGCTCAAACTTGATGCGGCGTCCGTGGAGCTGGGTGAGGAAAAACATCAGGCCGGTGGATTCTTAGATGCGGTCAAAGCCCTGTTCATGTGGGTTGAAACACCGGAAGAGCGGGTGAAAAATGATCGGTCTCTTCGGATTGATTGAGTGCCGCATGAGACTCAAACAATCGCTATCTGAAATCCGATGACCCGCTCCGACTAATCTAAAGTGATCCATGCCCTTCCAATTGACTTTGAAGCTCGGCAGCGTTGCGGTGTTTCTTCGAAGTGTAACATGACCTCGGAACCGTTGCCCTTTGTTCTCACTCTGAATGGTGGTTCATCGAGCATCAGGTTCGCGATTTATGAAACGGCCCCACCTCTGAAGCTCAGGCTCCATGGGAAAGTGGATCGCATCGGCCTGAGTGGCACGAAGCTGCTATTTCACGAGTCGGATGGACCACCGCAAGCTAGCCAGAAATTCGTCGCCTCCGATCATCAAACGGTCGCGAATCTACTGATGGATTGGCTCGAAGAACGCCAGGATTTCAAATCGCTCCGCGCAGTGGGACATCGAGTGGTGCATGGCATGCAGCACACCACGCCCGAGCGGATCACGCAGGGATTGATCGATGAATTGGAACGTAACAAGCCCTACGATCGCGAACATCTGCCGCGTGAGTTAGAGTTGATTAAACAGATTTTTCAACGTCATCCGAATGTCCCGCAGGTGGCCTGCTTTGATACCGCGTTTCACCATGACATGCCGCGCGTGGCCAAGCTCCTTCCCATACCGCGTCGTTACGAAGCGATGGGTATACAACGCTATGGTTTCCACGGATTATCCTATACCTATCTGATGGAAGAACTCGCCCGCCTCGGTGACCCAGCGGCCACTAAGGGGCGAGTCATTCTCGCGCATCTGGGCAACGGCGCTAGTCTGGCCGCCGTGCGCGATGGCCATAGCATCGACACTAGCATGGGTTTCACTCCGACCGCCGGTCTGGTCATGAGTACTCGTTCCGGTGATCTGGACCCAGGTTTGTTGTCATTTCTATCACGCAGCGAAAAGATGAGCCCTACACAATTTGACAGAATGGTGAATCAGGAATCCGGGTTGCTAGGTATTTCCGAAACCAGCTCCGACATGCGCGATTTACTCGCCGAGGAAGCCGATGATATCCGTGCGGCGGAAGCGGTTGAGCTGTTTTGCTATCAGGCGAAAAAATGGATCGGCTCCTTCGCTGCGGCGCTTGGTGGATTGGACACGTTGGTTTTCACCGGCGGCATCGGTGAGAACTCAGCGGTCACCCGCGAGCGCATTTGCCGAGGATTGGGATTCCTTGGCGTGCACATCGATCATGACCTGAACGCGACGAATCAACCTCTCATTTCTCCCGACCTAGGGCGCGTCCGCGTTCGGGTCATTCCGACCGATGAAGAACTCATGATCGCCCGCTCTGTCTTGAGTTGTCTCAGTGTGTCGTTGGGCGCTTAAGGTTGGAAACTCCAGCGAAGGCAAATAAAGTGCGCGGGGAGCCTTTTTCCTAACTTTTAAATTTAACTGCGATAATGTCATTCAATAAAGACTTTTCGTCTGCGGGGGTGATCCCGGCACTTCATGATCTACCTGTCGATAAGCAAGCGCATGCTCGCCAGAATCGCGAGCTAGATATTTTAAAGTAGCCTCTTCGCAATTGATCCATCTTTTCCACATTAAACCACTTCCCTTTTTCACAGGCAAACTGGATAGACTCACTCAGAGTAAAATTGATCCCGCTGCTGAGACATCATCCGATCAGGCGTAGCCATTCAATCGTCTTTTCGATAGGGATACACCCCATAGAAAAGTAGTCAAATTTTCATAGACTCACCATTCCATGAACGCCACTCACCTCCACCTGCTCCTGAATCACGTTCCGGTGCTCGGCCCCGTCTTTGCTCTTGGGTTGCTCGCCTTCGGAATATGGCGGAAGAGCGCCGATTTACAAAAGGCGGCTCTCGGTGCTTTTGTCATCGCCGCGCTCATCGCCATTCCTGCCTATCTCACGGGTGAACCCGCCGAGGAAAGCATCGAATCATTACCCGGGGTCCTGGAGGTGCTCATTGAAAATCATGAGACTGCAGCCTCCTTCGCTTTTGGCGGCATTGTGGCCTTAGGAGTCATTGCTATACTAGGACTCTTTCTGTTTCGTGGTAGAAAAAATATCTCGCCTCCGTTTATGACTTTAATGCTGATGGGCGCGATCACGGTGAGTGCACTCATGGCTTGGACGGCAAACTTGGGTGGACAGATTCGTCACACTGAAATCCGTCCGAACGCCATATCCTTCAATCCCTCACCCACTCAAAATCCATGACCACGACTCAAAACCCGACTCCGTCGCCAAGCCGTCAGGCCATCGCTTTGATTGGCTGGTTGGCCCTTTGTTTCGCCGCCGCCAGCACAGCCGTTTTCGTCTCCATTGACGGTTGGTATGTCACACTGAACAAACCGCCGTGGAATCCTCCAGCGTGGGTCTTTGGCCCTGTTTGGAGTTTGCTTTATACTCTGATGGCCGTCGCGGCGTGGATGGTCTGGCGCAAGGGCGGATGGAAGGCGCAGGGAAAAACACTCGGACTATTTCTTCTGCAATGGTTCCTCAATGCCGCATGGACGCCGCTTTTTTTCGGCCTGCATCATCTGGGACTGGCTTTTACGGAAATCATCCTGCTTTGGCTCGCCATCGCCGCAACATTGATCTTGTTCTGGCGAGTTAGCAAAGTGGCTGGCGTTTTGCTCATCCCTTATTTGGCATGGGTGACGGTCGCGGCAGTGCTGAACTTTACCATTTGGCGGCTGAATGTCTGATGGTCAATAAGGGAAGCCCGTTTGATTGATTTCTCGCGACTGTGCTTTTCAGGGGTGAAGACCCCATGGTGATAACGTTTCAGCGGTGCATGCTCTAGGGCAAGATTCATGAAAACCAACACTCTCCAACCGGCTGAACTCTATCAAATCGATGCCTACTGGCGCGCGGCCAATTACCTCTCTGTCGGCCAGATCTATCTCTCCGATAACCCATTGCTAAAGCGGCCGCTCGCGCTCAGCGATATCAAGCACATGCTCCTCGGACACTGGGGCACCACGCCGGGCCAGAATTTTATTTACGCGCACCTGAACCGGATCATCAAAAAATACGACCTCGACATGATCTATGTTTCCGGTCCCGGACACGGTGGACCCGCTGTCGTGGGAAATACCTATCTCGAAGGAACCTATAGTGAAGTCTATCCAAACATCAGTCAGGATGAAGCAGGGTTACAAAAGCTTTTCCTCCAGTTCTCCTTTCCGGGAGGTATACCCAGCCACGCCTCACCCGAGACCCCGGGTTCGATCCATGAGGGTGGCGAGCTGGGTTACTCACTCAGTCACTCGTTCGGCGCGGTATTCGATAATCCAGATCTTGTCGTTTCCTGCGTCATTGGCGATGGTGAGGCTGAGACGGGACCGTTAGCCACGGCCTGGCATTCCAACAAATTTCTCAATCCCGTGACGGACGGCGCAGTATTACCAATTCTGCATCTCAACGGCTATAAGATTTCGAACCCGACCGTGCTCGCCCGCATCACGCGTGAGGAATTGGATCAGTTGTTCCGCGGTTATGGTTGGAAGCCCTATTTCGTCGAGGAGGAACCCGATGACCTCATGCACGAGGCGATGGCCACGACGCTCGATAACGCGGTTGAAGAAATCAAACGGATCCAACACGAAGCGCGCATCTCAGGCAGTCCCCTTCGGCCACGTTGGCCCATGATTGTGCTCAATTCCCTCAAGGGGTGGACAGGACCGGAGTGGGTCGATGGGCTGCAAATTGAAGGAACCTTCCGCGCGCATCAAGTCCCACTGCACCCAAACGCTGATCCCACACATCTCCCTCTGTTGGAAAACTGGATGAGGAGTTATCGCCCAAAGGAACTCTTCGATGATAATGGGCGCTTGGTACCCGAACTGGCAGGACTTGCACCTGTAGGCGAACGTCGCATGGGCGCAAACCCTCACGCTAACGGCGGCCTATTACTCCGCGATTTACACATGCCAGATTTTCGCGACTACGCGCACGACGTTGCCGCTCCGGGAGCACCCGGCATCGGTGACACGCATGTGCTCGGGCCTTTCCTTCGCGATGTGGCAAAGTTGAATGATGAGCAAAGAAATTTCCGCGTCTTCGGCCCGGATGAGACACTCTCCAACGGATTGGGCGCGATTTTCGAAACCACCAATCGTCAATGGGATGCCGCCACTTTGGCGAACGACGTCCTTCTCGCGCCAAGCGGTCGCGTGCTCGACTCGATGCTCAGCGAGCATCAATGCGAAGGCTGGCTCGAAGGCTACCTGCTCACTGGACGGCATGGGCTTTTTAACTGCTATGAGGCGTTCATTCACATCATCGACTCGATGTTCAACCAGCACGCCAAATGGTTGAAAGTCACCGCACACCTGCCGTGGCGGCGACCGATCGCATCGCTAAACTACCTGCTGGCCTCGCACGTCTGGCGTCAGGATCACAACGGCTTCACACATCAAGACCCCGGCTTTATCGACCACGTGATGAATAAAAAGGCCGAGATCGTGCGCGTCTATCTACCGCCGGATGCGAACTGTCTCCTCTCGGTCATGGATCACTGCCTGCGCAGTCGCCATTACGTCAATGTCGTCATCGCAGGCAAGCACCCGGCACCGCAGTGGCTCACGATGGAAGCGGCGGCAAAGCATTGCGCTGCGGGCATCGGTAAATGGGAATGGGCCAGCAACGACGCAGGTAGTGAGCCGGATGTCGTCATGGCCTGCTGCGGCGATGTTCCCACGCTGGAGACTCTGGCAGCCGTATCCATCATGCGGGAGCATTTGCCTGAGGTGAAGATCCGCGTGATCAACGTGGTCGACCTTATGAAACTACAACCTCAGCTCGAACATCCCCATGGGTTGAGTGATCTAGATTTCGACGGTCTTTTCACAAAAGATAAACCGGTCATCTTCGCCTTTCACGCCTACCCATGGCTCATCCATCGCCTGACCTATCGTCGCACCAATCACGATAACATCCACGTTCGTGGCTACAAAGAAGAGGGCACCATCACCACTCCGTTCGACATGACCGTGCTCAACGACCTTGACCGCTTCCATCTCGTCATGGACACCATTGATCGCCTACCCAAGACGGGCGAAAAAGGCCGCGCGCTGAAACGATTGCTAGAAAACAAACTTATCGATCACAAACGATACATCGCCAAAAACGGCCAAGACATGCCCGAGATTCGAAACTGGAAATGGCACGCTTCAAACCTCACGTAACATCAGAGTGGCGACTCACTGAGTGCTCACTGCAAACTCCTCACTTAGCTGTCTTTACTACCATCTTTTTAAATCCATTTCGGTTTTAAGGTTCATAGATGTGCGTGTATCTAAAAAGAAGGGTTTAAAAACATCAGGTCCGGTCGCGCCCCGGACTGTCCTGAATCAGTCCAGCGCGGATATGAGCGGGGCGGCAAGCTAAGCCGCCGATTCCCGCAGGAGCAAGCTTACGGCAGTTTGTTTCGCTAACAAGATAGACGTTGTCTTCGGGTCGCGAACATGGTCACCAGTCCGACCACACAGAACAGAGTACCGCCAAGCTCCGGCACCGCAATGGAATTGGAGCCCATGGTCACTGCACCGTTCTGGGCCAAGGCCCTTCCGGCCAATACGGCCCCGGTGTTGAGCGAGATGGATTCAAAGGCCAAGATGGAGCCTTCCATGTGAGAGCTCGTGCCAAGTGTCGCCGAACTGCCAACCTGCCAAAAAATGTTGCTTGATTGGGCTCCGTTCATCAAGACCACCTTGCTGCCAGCGCCAGTGATCAGGGTCGATCCGGCCTGAAAGATCCAGACGGCATGCGGGTTGCCAGCTGCGTCCAGGGTAAGGGTACCGTTGATCGAGAAAGAACTTGGGCCGTTGTAGACGCCGGCACCAAGAGTCAGTCCTCCAAGATCGAAAATGGGGCCGAAAGTCATGTTTGGGGAACGCCCGGCAGCATCCGCGTAGGCGTTACTCAGATCGAGCTTGGCGAGCTGAGTCGCGATGTCGCCGCCATGGTTCAATCCAAAAAGGGTGGCATTTTCGAGCCCGGTGATTGTAGTGGTGGCGAAGCTCCCGATGTTCCCGGTGATTGTCGTCGAATTGGCTGCTCCTGCGATCGTGATTCCCGCACCCGCCAGCACAGCGAAGTCAGCGGCTGCTCTGAGATCGACAATCAGAACAGCGGCGGATGCACTCGGATGCAGGAGGGTGATCGCCACCGCCAAGGCGATGCTTGCGGGTAGGGTTCTAGGCGAGTTAAAGTTCGCTTTTTGAAAATTGGACCGTTTCATCTGATTATGAAATTTCTAGTTCTAGTTGCGCACAGGTTGAACAAACGGCAACCCCACAACCGTTGCCCGCGCCCGCTACGATATCTATGGGGTGAGCCCCTACTTTCGTCATCGGCGAAACATCCGCATTAAAGGAAGCTTCGACGTCCTTGCGTGAATGGGAAAGGAGTGGCTGGCTATAAGTAGCTAATCCTCGTCATCCGCTACTGCGGCGAGTTGATAGCAAGTGCCGACGTCATTGCGGGTGAGCATGACATCCCATAGATTCGGAAATGAAAATGGCGCACGAAGCGCCTTCAGTAGGGATACACCCTATAGGATTGATCCTGTCATCGGGGAAATCTGTCCGTAGCGATGATTCATCAATTTCATCGAATAATCCTTACCCCCAACCGCCAATGATCTCTCAGAAAAGTCGTGAAATACGGCTCGTCTCTCGCCCGACGGGAATCCCGGTAGAAGCGGACTTTTCAGTAGCAATTACCGAAATCCCACCGCTGCAAGATGGGCAAGTTCGGGTTCGAAATTTATATATGTCGGTCGATCCCTACATGCGTGGTCGTATGAACGCAGGGAAATCTTATGTGCCCGCATTCGTACTGGGTGAAGCCTTGACGGGTGGCGCGGTCGGTGAGGTCGTTGAATCACGCGCCGCTACATACAAGCCGGGCGATGTCGTCACCTCCATGTATGGCTGGCGGGAATTTTTCCAATCACCACCCGGTGAGCTTCACTTGGTCGATCGGGACGTCGACCCGCACTCGGTCTATTTGGGAGCTATGGGGATGACTGGCATGACCGCCTGGGCCGGTCTCAATCTCGTGGAGGTCAAATCCGGAGACGTAATCTACATCTCCGGAGCCGCTGGTGCCGTAGGTAATGTAGCCGGGCAACTGGCAAAAATCCGCGGATGTTACGTCATTGGCTCGGCAGGGTCCCCCGAGAAGTTAAGTTTTCTCATTAACGAGTGCGGCTTTGACCAAGCCTTTAATTACAAGACAGCACCTGTCTTGGAACAACTCAATAACGTGGCCCCTGATGGGATTGATGTCTATTTCGACAATGTGGGCGGCGAGTCTTTAGAAGCAGCGCTATCAGCATTGCGGGTCCATGGCCGAATCATCGCTTGCGGCGGGATCTCTGGCTACAACGGCACTACACCTCAACCCGGACCGGCGAATCTTTTTAATATGACAACTAAGCGCCTGACGATGAAAGGCCTGATCGTGGGAGATTGGCTGGCCAGTCAAACTGAATTTGAAAACGAAGTGGGAGGTTATTTTCGAGCAGGACACCTCAAAGACAAGGAGACCGTGGTCGAAGGAATCGAGCAGGCACCCGCCGCATTCATCGGTCTCTTCCGGGGCAAGAATATCGGTAAAATGGTGGTCAAGCTGGCTTAACCGAACAAGTGAAAAGAATGATTAGTTAGAAACGAAATCAACCGAAATGAATGCAAAATTACTCATGAAGACAGCAAGGTCATTAATGGCCGACGGCAAGGGGCTGCTGGCGATGGACGAAAGTGATCCCACCTGTAACAAACGTTTCGAAAAGCTTGGGATTCGACAAACTGTCGAGACTCGGAGAGCTTATCGGGAACTGATCGTCACCACTCCGCGTCTGGGTGAGTCTATCAGCGGAGCAATCCTTTACGATGACACGATCCGTCAGATCACGAAGGACGGAATTCTCCTAGTTGAAGTCCTCAATCACGCGGGAATCATTCCCGGGATCAAAGTTGACAGCGGAGCCGATGAAATGGCGGGTCATCCTGGAGAAAAGATCACCATTGGCTTGGATCGATTGCGTGAGCGGCTTGCCGAGTATGCTGGACTGGGGGCCCGTTTCGCGAAGTGGCGTGCCGTCATCACCATTGGCGAAGGGCTCCCAAGCTGCGCCTGTATCCATGCAAACGCCCATGCCTTGGCGCGGTATGCGGCACTGTGCCAGGAGGCCGGGTTGGTGCCGATCGTCGAACCGGAAGTGCTCATGGATGGCAGCCATTCGCTAAAGCGGTGCTGCGAAGTGACAGAGAACATCATCCGAGCGGTTTTTAATGAGTTTTATGACCAGCGGGTGATGATCGAAGGGATCATATTGAAACCGAATATGATATTACCCGGACTGAGGTGTTCGACGCAGGAGTCGGTAAGTGAAGTGGCCGACGCGACAGTCATGTGTCTGATGCGTGTCGTACCTGCAGCCGTTCCGGGAATCGCTTTTCTATCCGGTGGTCAGCCCGGTGAACAGGCCTCCGCCCGCTTGAACGCGATGAATGTCCGTTTTCGATCGCGTCTTCCTTGGCCACTTTCGTTTTCATTTGCCCGTGCTATCCAGCAACCGGCGATGCAGATTTGGCGGGGAGATGACCGTAACATCAAGGCCGCACAAGAGGCTCTTCTGCACCGCGCTAACTGCAATCTCGCCGCACGACGGGGAGAATACACCACCGCGATGGAGAAGTCATAGAACTAGGATACTTCTTCCTTATGCCATTACACCTCTATCTGATCCGTCACGGCGAAACCGCGTGGTCGCTGACTCGCCAGCACACCGGCACTAGTGAAATTCCTCTTACTGAGAACGGTATCGATCAAGCATTAGAGCTGGGTCCGCATCTCGCTAACATTACCTTTGCTCACATTCTCACCAGTCCGCGTGAGCGTGCCCGCCACACGTGCAGGCTGGCGGGCTTGGAGGGAATTCCCGAAACCGAACCCGATTTGGCGGAATGGAACTACGGTGATTACGAGGGCGTGAAATCCGCTGACATCCACAAGGACCGACCGAATTGGGATGTGTTTCGCGATGGCTGCCCCCAGGGGGAAATACCCGACCAAGTTCTGGCCCGCGCAGATCGACTCATCGCCCGCCTGCGCCTGCTGGATGGCAATGTCGCGCTCTTTTCTCACGGTCAATTCGGCGGTGTTCTGGGTGCCCGCTGGATTGGATTGCCACTTGCTGATGCCCGTCATTTTCCACTCGGTACGGCTTCCATCAGTATTCTCGGTTACGATCCTGATCACCGTGAGGTTTCCGTCATCTCGTTGTGGAATTTCATTTCCCACCCGATTTCGAATCCCGTGGCATCGGACCGGGGAATGAAAAAACAAGCGATCTCACGCTGGGAAAACGAAGGTGGGAAGATCGCTTGAAGGAAGGGTATTGCCCCATGTCCATGGTAAGTGCGGTGGGTATAGGTTGGATTCATTCAGGTAATGACCTGCGATTATTATGAAAAAGCTCCCCATATTTTCTTCTTCGGTCGCCAAAACTAAGACTGCGGCTGCTTACCAAAGCGTCGATCCTAACACGGGTAAAGTCGTGAAGACATTTGAAACCCTCACCGACGATCAACTCGAAGAAAAAATCGCCGGGGCAGCCCTATGTTACGAGACGTGGCGTCACACATCCTATGCGGAGCGTGCGGTCATCGTGACTAAAGCAGCCAAGATCCTGCACGATCGGGCCGACGAGCTTGCTCACCTCGCGACACTGGAAATGGGAAAGCGTATCAGCGAAGCTCGTGGAGAGGTGGAATTCAGTTCGCAAATTATGTATTACTACGCGGAAAACGCGGAGCGATTCCTCGCTGCCGTTGAACTGAATCCGATCTTCGGCGAAGCACACATGGAGAGCAGCCCACTCGGCGTTATCTTCTGCGTGGAGCCATGGAATTTTCCTTACTATCAGCTAGCCAGAGTCGCCGGCCCTCAATTGATGGCAGGAAATGTCCTTGTGGTGAAGCACGCTGGTATCGTCCCGCAATGTGCCATCGCTTTCGAGCAAATCTGGGCCGAAGCGGCTGCGCCTGCAGGTCTCTACACCAATCTTCTAATTTCTCATGATCAGTCGGACCGTATCGTCGATAATTCACGCATCAGAGGGGTGGCATTAACGGGTGGCACGGCTGCTGGAAAGAGAGTCGCCGCCCGGGCAGGACAAAATCTCAAAATATCTTCTATGGAGCTTGGCGGCAGCGACGCATTCATCGTGCTTGAAGACGCCGATCTCGCCCACACCGTGAAATGGGCCGTCTGGGGGCGGATGTATAATGCGGGTCAAACCTGCTGCGCGGCCAAGCGCTTCATTGTCGTCGAGGAACTGGCAGACGAATTTCTCGAAAAATTCACAGCAGCATTCATGGAACTCAAGCCGGGCGATCCATTAGACGAGACAACGACCTTGGGTCCCTTGTCCACGGAATCCGCACTGATCGCCTTGATCAAGCAGGTCGATGAGGCGGTCGACCACGGCGCGAAGGTATTGTTGGGCGGCAAGCGAATCGATCGCCCTGGCGCTTTCATGGAGCCGACCATTCTTACCGATGTTGAGTCGGGAAATCCTGCCTTTCGCGATGAATTTTTCGGGCCGGTAGCGATGTTCTTCCGAGTGAAGGATGAGGAGGCAGCCATCGCTTTGGCGAACGATTCTGACTATGGGTTAGGTGGTTCTGTTTTTACCAAAGATATTGATCGCGGCAAGCGCTTGGCCAGCCGCATTGATACAGGCATGATGTTTGTGAACAATATCAGTTGGTCCGACGCCGAACTGCCGTTTGGTGGCATTAAGAGTTCTGGCTACGGGCGCGAGTTAGGTGATATGGGAATCCAACAGTTTGTGAATAAGAAGCTGGTCAGAACCGGATCGTTCGACGCCCCCGAGTGAAGTGAACCTATTTCTATCAATTAAACCAACGTCATAGATAAAATTCGGTAGATATTATTTCATGAAAAACCTAATTCGAGCTTGGAATTCATCGAGAAGCCCGTTTGGTTCATTACTGGCCGCTCCACCGGTTTCGGCCGCGTGCTGGCCACATACTTGCTGGAGCTTGGTTACCTTCACTGGGTCACTACAACGCGACGAAATTCGCAGTCAAAGGTTAATTCGAGGCTCTCGGGATGGAAGTGGATCAGCTCGGCATCAATGTGATGCTTGCCGAGCGAAGCGGCTTCCGTACCGATTGGATGGGGTGTTTGGCGAACGTAAGTAAGCCGCAGATCGAAGACCACGAGGCGATGGGGGAGACTGGCGCGATGAAATCAGAGGAGGCTTCGGTAAACAACCCGGCGATCTGGTTCGCGCGACGCAAGCGATCGTGACAGCGGTGCAGTCATCCAATTCGCTGCGGCATCTGGGCAGCGGTTTCCCTTAGTGCAGATTTCCCGAAAGAGGCGGATGCAACCATGGCTTGAGGTTTTCTGTAACCGAAATGGTTAGCCGCTTCGGGGGATGGCCTGAGTCTTGGCTGAGAATAGTGCGAATAGTTGATGGGCTAAGCCAATAGCGAGGAGGGATGCCGGGATATTCGAATTTCTTGAAGTAACGCCCCGAGGCGTGTGGCTATCGAAAGCTTATGGTGATGGTGAAGGCGCCAGCTTCTTTCGCGAAAAACTGACCAACCGCTCGCCAAACGAATCTTTCGAAGCTCGATGCACGAAGGAGCTGAGGAAGCTGATTCGTCGTGACCTTGGCTCGCTCGCGGATCGGACTTTGGCTCCGTACCAACGTCACCACATGGGCAATTTGGAGATCGCCCTTCCTTGGTTCATTGCCTGACCAACAAGCAAGCGAATCAAGGCCCTAACTCACGGCAAAGCTTTTATTCTCGGAACGCCAGCAAGGATTGATACTACTAAAATGGCTTCGGCATGAATACATGATGCCTTGTGGTAGGGTTTGCTGCGAAGATCGCTGCTCTTGTCTAAAAAGACACCCTCAATGCGTGCCGTAAAATCTTTAATCTTAGTGCTTTGTCGCGTAAAAAACAAAAGAAGTACGAGGACTGGGACTCGAACCCAGGACCAATTGATTAAAAGCCAACTGCTCTACCAACTGAGCTATCCTCGCCTTCATTTCCGCTCTCGCGGGGCGGGACGAATAAAAGGGGTGGTGTAACTTGGCAAGCTGATTTTTGAAAATGCTCTCATATTTTTTTCAAGGACGATATAATGGCGCCTTAGGCATCAGGCAAATGACCAATAAGGAAAAATTTGGTCCACCCAAGGGTGCTCAGTCTTCTGGGACCCCCATTCAAGCATTTACCGTTCATGCCAGATCACTGAATGCTAATCGAGTCATCTGGGACGCTTATTCAGCACTCAGGAGGCTGCCATTGGTGGACCTTATAACCTCCATCACTAGGCAGAGATGGTCAAAACCCAATAACTTCAAGGTTCGCAGGGATTCTAAATCTTTTTTTCAAAAAACCGCACGAAATCGATTGACCCGCGTCTACGGACAAGAATAGGTTCCGCCCGTCGCCACGACGGAGGGCGACCGAGAGACAGGATGTCGATCGTGGTTCTCACCTGATTTGATCAGTGACCAACCCGATCGGCTTTTTAGTCCCCTCGAAACAAGCTCTTTGACAGTATGGCTCAGCGTTAATCGTGCCAAAACCAATGCAAGTTGGAGTTGGCGCCCTAAGCAGGTAGATTTCGCTGAGAAGAGGAAAAAGATTAAATTGTGCGCTGCGCGTCGATACCTTCGGGTAAGTTGAGAGGGATTTCCCCTTGAGACAGCGATGCGTGGAAGTTGGAACCAGCTTGCTGGTGGCCAACACCCCGATTTAAAGTTTTTAATTTAATAATTCATTAGAGAAAAAACGAGTAAATCAATTTTTACGGAGAGTTTGATTCTGGCTCAGAACGAACGCTGGCGGCGTGTTTAAGACATGCAAGTCGCACGGGATTGGTTGAGTAGTAATACAAGATCAGTCTAGTGGCGCACGGGTGAGTAACATGTGAATTACATGCCCTATAGAGGGGAATAGCCCAGGGAAACTTGGATTAATACCCCATAGTCTCGCAAGAGTAAAGGTGGCCAGTAATGGCTGTCGCTATAGGATTGGTTCGCACCCTATCAGCTTGTTGGTGAGGTAATGGCTCACCAAGGCTACGACGGGTACCTGGTCTGAGAGGACGATCAGGCACACTGGAACTGAGACACGGTCCAGACACCTACGGGTGGCAGCAGTCGAGAATAATTCACAATGGGGGCAACCCTGATGGTGCAACGCCGCGTGGAGGATGACGGTCTTCGGATTGTAAACTCCTGTCATCTGGGAGTAAGGCATGGTCGTTAATAGCGGACATGATTGATAGTACCAGAAGAGGAAGGGACGGCTAACTTCGTGCCAGCAGCCGCGGTAATACGAAGGTCCCAAGCGTTGTTCGGAATCACTGGGCGTAAAGGGAGCGTAGGCGGCGTGGTAAGTCAGATGTGAAA